>CAKVLD010000024.1 GCA_934755305.1 uncultured Clostridium sp.
AATCACCAAATTGAGCATGATTTCCACCAATTATCTCTACATAATTACTATCCTCTGGAAGTTTAGCACCCTTTATATTTTCAATATTGGCTACACCATCTGTATCTCCCCATATAGTTACTACCTTTTTACCTAAGTTTTCAATTTCATCTTTTTGAGGATAAGATGCATATAAAGCTACTGCTTTTATCTTTTCATCTTCTGCTGCATATTTGCAAGCCATAACTCCACCTAGTGAATGTCCTCCTATTGCCCATTTTTTTATTTCAGGGAATTTTGCTATTACATCTTCAGCTTTATCACTATCAAAAATCGCAAAATTTAGTGGCATAGGTACAATTACCACTGTATATCCTGCCTCTGATACCTTCTTACATAATGGCGCATAAGATTCTGGTTCTACTTTTGCTCCTGGATAGAATATAAACCCTGTTGTACTATTTATATAATTTGAGCTAAATACTATATAATCTCCATTATCTACAGTAAAATTTTCATCACTTTTTAAAGATTTTTTTGCTTCTTCCCCATATGGATATGAAGCAAGCATCCACAATCCCACTCCTATAACCAACATAATAGTTATTATTATGATTAATAACCATTTTCTTGTTTTAACTATCTTACCTTGTTTTTTCAGCATTTTAACTACATTTCCTCCTATTTTAATATATTTTATTTAGTTGATTTAATTCTTAGTATATCTTATTATAAACAAAAGATGTTTTTTCTCAAATTAATTTATTTTTTATTTACAAAATAGGAGGGTGAAATAATGAATATTCTTTTAGATGAAGCAAACAAATGTCTTGTTTGTAAAAATGCTAGATGTCAAAAAAATTGTCCAATAGATACACCAATTCCTCAAATAATATCTTTATATAAAGAGGGAAAAATTAAAGAAGCTGGCGAAATTTTATTTAACAACAATCCTTTATCTGTAATTTGTGCAATTGTATGTCCTCACGAAGATCAATGTAGAGGTAATTGTGTAAAAGGAATTAAAGGAGAACCTGTTCATTTCCATGAAATAGAACAAGAAATCTCGACAAAATATTTAGAAGAATTACAACTTACTAAACCAAAAAGTAATGGTAAAAAGGTTGCTGTAGTAGGATCTGGCCCTGCTGGTATGACTGTAGCTTTAGAACTAGCTTTAAAAGGTTATGATGTAACAATATTTGAAAAGAACGAAAAAATAGGTGGAGTTTTAACTTATGGTATTCCAGAATTTAGGCTCCCAAAAACATATATAGAGCTATTAGAAAAACATCTAAAATCTGTTGGGGTTAAAATCAAAATCAATTCACTAGTAGGTCCAATATTAACTATAGACAAGCTATTTAAAGACGGATATAAATCAATCTTTTTAGGTACTGGAGTTTGGAATCCTAGAGAATTAGGTATTCCTGGCGAAAGCTTCGGTAATGTTCACTATGCTATTGATTACTTAAAAAGCCCTAAATCTTACGACTTAGGAAATAATGTAATTGTTATTGGTGGTGGTAATGTTGCTATGGATGCTGCTAGATCCGCTAAACATTATGGTGCTGAAAAAGTTACTATAGCTTATAGACGTGAAATTGAAGACATGCCTGCTACAAGACATGAAATTAAAGAAACTATGAATGATGGGGTTATCTTTGATACATTAAAAGCTCCTGTTGAAATTTTAGATAAAGGTATTGTTTTTGCAAAGACAAAAAAAATCCCAAGTGAAGACGGTGGACGTGCTTCTGTAGTAACTGTTGAAAATAGTGAAGAAATTTATGAATGTGATACTATTTTAATAGCTGCTGGACAAGTTCCTAAGAATACAATTGTTAGTAATAACGCTGGATTTGAATTACAAAGAGGTGGTTTATTAGTAACTAATGAACTAGGTGAAACTACTCGTCCTGGAGTATTCTGTGCTGGTGATGTCGCTTATGGTGCAGCTACTGTTATCAAAGCAGTTGTCTCAGCTAAAGAAATTGCTGAATCTATGGATAATTTTATGCAAGCATAATTTGAAAGCTGTATAATAAACGTTAATTAAGCATTTATTATACAGCTTTATTAAATATATTAATTAATTACACTCTCTAAATTTGAAATAAAATTATCTATATTATCAATAATTTTTATTATAGTATCATAATTCTCTTTACTATATCCATATTCACTATTAACAAGCCTTCCTTTAATATCTACAAACAGTGCAAGTTCATCTTTTTCAATATCTATTAAGGAATTTACATAAGACTTTATATCCTTTATATCTAACTTATTTTCTTGTTTATTAAATTCATTTATTAGAAAGGACATTTTATCATAAACAAAAAAATCAATATCATCCATGTTTATCATTTCAGCTTCTTTCCTTATTTCCTTGTATCCTTGAATTTTGCTTACAAACTGTTTCTTCAATACTTTAGACATTATTTTTATTTTAGTATCAAACTTATCACTTTCCTCTACCTTATTAATTAACACTAAAATTTTTTCATCTATATTTATTGCTTTATCTATTACATCTACTATTTTATATCCCATTATTAATTCACCTATCATATATAATCTTATACATTATTTTTAGCATTATAACTATATATAGAAAAAATTCAAAATATAATAATTCGGGTTGTCCACCAATTGAATCTCCCTCTTTCTACCTTAAAAATTCTTGAGTAGCATAAACTTCATTTCCTATTTTGTAAACACCTATACCTATGCTAGTAAAGTTCTTAGATAAAATATTTTGTCTATGCTCCTCTGAATTCATCCAATTTTCCATAAATTTATTAGCTAAATCTTCTACATTTGATATACCTGAAATATATGCAATATTTTCTCCCCAAGCAGAATATCTTATACCATCTTCTTTCATTTTATCCGATATAAGATTTCCATATAAATCTGCATGGTTAAAATATTTATTTTTCCCCATATCTTGAGACTTTATTCTAGCATACTTTTTCATTGTAGAATTTAAATTTAATTCAATTAATCCACTTTTTCTTCTTTCTTCATTGACCTTCGTTAATATTAATTCTTCTACTTGAACCATAAAATTACTACTTGTAGAATCTTCAGCTTGTATTAAAATTTGATTGCTCCTATTAACTCTATTATTATCTTTTGCATAAACCGTTGTACTTCCAATTCCTCCTGCAAGAGATATCACCATTAACATAGCTAAAAGTTTATTTTTCATCAGTACCACTCCTTTTTATTTTTTCAGACTGCTTGTCCAATATCTTATTGGTAAAAGTACTTTTTACTTATTAAACTCTACCTTTATATTTATAACATAAAATAGACAAAAAACTAATAGGAGACTACTGGTAACAACCCATAATAATCCTATTAGTTTTTTACTATAACTATTTTATTTTCTTTAAACATTCACCTAATTTTTTCTTTGCTTCTTCATCATCAGGATATAATTTTATAGCTTCTTCATAATCTTTTATTGCTTCTATATATTTATCTTTTTTCTCATAGCATAAAGCTCTATTATAGTACACTTCTGCATTTTCTGAATTTAACTTAATAACTATACTATAATCCTCTATCGCCTTTAAATAATCACCTATATTACTATAGCAAATCCCCCTATTATTATAAGCTTCATCATTTGCACTATCTAATTTAATAACTTGAGTATAATCTTCTATAGCTTTTTCGTTATCACTAAAAGCTTCATAACATAAAGCTCTATTATAAAAATACTCACCTTCTTCTGGATTTAGCTCAATAGCCTTAGAAAAATCTTCTTTTGCTTTTTCATACTTTCCTAAATTTTCATAAGAAATTCCTCTATTATAATACACATCTGCTTCTTCAGAATTGATTTCTATAGCCTTACTATAGTCTTTAATAGCTTTTTCATACTCCCCTAAATTTTCATAAGCTAAACCTCTATTGTTATATGCTTCATCATATTCAGAATATAATTCTATAGCTTTTGTATAATCTTCTATGGCTTTTTCATATAAACCTTTTTCATCATAACATATTCCTCTACTATTATAATTTTCTTCATTATCAGGATCTATATTTATATTATCCGTATATTCTTTTATTTCTTTATCTAATTTATTTTGTATTTTTATACTACTTTTTTTGTATTCATTAATATTTTTAAAGTTCATATGACCCTCCTATTTTTTAAGAATATTTATTTATAAACCACCTCAAATTCTTCACAAACCACTAACATGTCTTCGTTAAATTCTTTATTAAACTCTTTTAGTTCACAAGTAAAAGCTTTAATATGTGCTTCTCGCCAATATTTTAAAGATTTATCACCTTCCCCTTCCCTATATGCAAATTCTTCTCCAACCTTAGAAAAAGGAATTAAATCTACAGCTGTAGTTTTTATTATACATTGTGCATTCCCACTAAAGTCCGTTATTACCTTTAAATCCTCCTTTTTAGGAAGTTCTTCCCCTTCTATTTGATAGAAAAAATATAAAGACGTAGTTGCTCTTTTAGCTCCATTTATAACAAGTTTTACTAATGAATTTGCTAATTCTTCATTATATCCAAAATACCAAGATTCATAAGTCAACTTTGTATTCTCTACCTTTTCCCCTATAGACTTTAAATATTTTCCCCACATTTCTTTAACACTATCCAACTCTTTCCCCATTAATATCTCCCCCCTAACTGTTAATATTATTATAGATACAATTTAACTTTCTTTCAATTTATATAAAAATACCCTCAGCACTTTTTACCAAGGGTATTCTTTATATTAAAACTTTTTATTCAAGCTACTTTTTTAATTTTCCTATTGTTTTATGAAATAATTTTTTAAAGCTTGACTTTGCAACCATAACTCCAAGAGACATTAACAAAATAGCAAATATTAATTGTAATCCATCTGTTAAAAATATAAACTCTCCTGTCACAAATAATTTTTTACATATATTAACAATAGCTTGTACTAAAGCTGTAAAAGTTACTAATAGCATCATAAACATTGGAACATATAGCATAAAACTCTTACGTCCAGTTGTTTTTAAGAATACTGCTATAGTAATTAATACTAAAGCGGATAATAACTGATTACCTGCTCCAAATAAAGGCCAAACATTATTATACCCACCTAAAGATAATATTAATCCTAATACTAAAGTTATTATTGTTGCAAAGTATTTGTTAGTTACTACCTTTTGAAATGGAGTCATATTTTCTATATCTATACTATCATCCATAAAAAATTCTTGAAAAGACATACGTCCAATACGAGCAACAGAATCAAGAGAAGTTAAAGCCAAAGCTGAAACACACATTGTCATAAAGCATACTGCCACATGTTCCGGCACTCCTAATTTCCCTAAAAATCCTGCTATTGATGAAGCAAATATTGAAAAGGGTGTTCCTTCTGGAAGCATTCCACCTACAGATACTGATCCAACTGCTACTAAAGCAATCACACCTATTAAGGTTTCTACTATCATAGCTCCAAATCCAATACACAACATATCTTTTTCATTTGATACTTGCTTTGATGAAGTTCCAGATGAAACCAAACTATGGAATCCTGATACTGCACCACAAGCAATAGTTACAAATAAAGTTGGAAATAACATATTTCCTTTAACTTCAAACCCATTAAATGCATTTAAATTCATTGATGGATTTGCTACTAACACTCCTAAAACAGCACCTATTACCATAGATATTAATAAAAATGTAGTTAAATAATCTCTAGGTTGCATTAAAAGCCACATAGGTAATATGGCAGCTAAAAAAAGATAACCAAATACAATATAAGTCCAAACATTTTTCCCAAAGTATAGTGGAAAATAAATTCCTACTGCTACCATAGCAATAAATAATATTATTCCTATAATAGCTTCTGTAATTTGACTTGGTTTTTTATATTTAATAAATATTCCAAAAATCATAGCTACTACAATAAACAACATTGAAATAGATGCAGCTGCTGCATTAGGTGTATTAATAGAACCATCTTTATTAAATCCATTAAAAGTATTTGAAACCATATCACTAAAAGCTGCTATAACCAATAAAGAAAAAATCCAACAAAATAATAAAAATAACTTCTTACCTGTTTTCCCTATATATTTCTCAATTATACACCCTATAGATTTTCCTTCATTCTTAACTGATGCATATAATGCACCAAAATCATGTACAGCTCCAAAGAAAATCCCCCCAATTAAAAGCCATATTAATACCGGTAACCATCCAAACATAGCTGCAATGATAGGTCCTGTTACAGGCCCTGCCCCTGCTATTGAAGAGAATTGGTGTCCAAACACTACAGGTTTTGCTGTTGGTATATAATCCTCTCCATCTTCATGAGTATATGCTGGTGTTTTTGCTTTTGAATCTATACCCCACTTATTAGCTAGCCATCTACCATATAGCAAATACGCACCCCCTAATACTAGAATAGAAAATCCTAAAATTATTAATCCGTTCATTATAAAGCCCCCATTTTATTTTGTATATAATTTCATTTGCATACACATACCACTCTTTTAGTTTCTTTTTGTCAAACTTTTTCAATCATCATTAACACTTTCTCAATTTTATCACCATAAAAATATAAAATTAAAAGATGACTTTTCTGCCATCTTTTCTTTACATTAAAAATTAAAAAATATAATTTTATTTTTTAGATAATCTTTCAATTTCTAGTTGTTGACTGTGTATTATTTCTTTATAGCTAGCTTCCTTTTCACTCCAATCCTTACTAAGACTATTTATTAAAGACGCCATTTCATCTGCACTACCTACTATTCTATTAAATAATAGTAAGTTTGATTTTAATATCTCTGGAATCTCATTATGAGAGTATCTTAATCTATGATCTATTTCTCCATATCCTTCTTCAAAAATAGTTCTTACTTGAATTTCTGCAATTACCTTTTGATTTGTAGGATAAAATTCTACCAAATAATGTACTGATCTATATCCAGAAATTCTTGACCTAACCTCTATTCCAAGTTCATTAAATACCCTTGTATCATCTCCTTCTCTTACATTGGCCGTAACTTCTATTACCTTCCAAGTTCTCATAATGAACTCATGAATTTGTTGCCATTGATCTTTAAATATGTGTATAACTCTTATTCCTATCAAATCATTTATTTCATCTTTATAATTATTAACATCAAATTTAAAATCCTTATTATACTTTTCTTTTCTATCAGGAGTTTTTCTAATTACTTTTTCTATAAGTCTTTCAGGATTTTTAATTCTAGACTTAACAGAGTGAACCATATCTTGAGATCTTAAAATATTCGCTATAAAATTTGCTTGATTTTCATAAGATATTCTATAACTTATATAATCTCTATATATTTCTTCCAAATCTTTAAAATTAATATTATTTTCACTCATTAACTCTTCTGTATATGGATAAGTTTTAAAAAACTTATCTTTTTCCAAATTTTTCTTCATGTTTGTTCCTCCAAAGGATTTTCTGTTTTTATTATACAATAGTAAAAATGAAATTCAATAATCTCTTAATTAATTAAAAAACTCTTCATCTAAAGTTATAGTTCCTATCTTTTTTACTGGTCCTGTCATCTTTATCATTCCATCTTGATCTATTTGAATAAATAGTTCCCCTCCTGGCATATGAACAGTTATATCATTATCTACAAGACCTAACTTATAAGCTACACTAGCAGCAGCACAACTACTGCTTCCAGAAGCTAATGTATATCCTGCACCTCTTTCATAAATTTCTATTCTTATATTATTTCTATCTAACACTTGTAATAATTGCATATTGATTCTTTTAGGAAAATTGTCTGAATTTTCAACGTAAGGTCCTAACTCTATAGCTAATTCTTTCGAAACTTCTTTCATTGGTATAACACAATGTGGATTTCCTATAGACACACAACTAACTTTATATTCTTTATCATTAAAAGACATATGCTCATTAAGCACTTCTCTTTTTTCTCCCTTTACCGGAATTTCATTACTTAAAAAAGTAACCTTTCCCATATCAACTTTTACTATACAACCATTCTTTTCAATATATTCTACTTTTACATCTCCACCCAAAGTACTTAAAAGAAAACTTTTTCCAGTAACATATCCCTCATCTAATAAATATTTAGAAAATATTCTTACACCATTACCGCTTTTCTCAGCTTCACTTCCATCAGGATTATATATTTTAACTTTAATTTTTCTATTTTCTAAAATAGGTCCATAAAGAATTCCATCTGAACCAGCACCTAAATTTCTATGACATATTAACTTTATATTTTCTTTGTCTAGCTTTATTGAATTTTTGTTTGGATCTAATACTAAATAATCATTACCTAATCCATGATATTTCTTCATAATAATTGTCACAAAACCACCCCATTCCATATATTAACTTTATACATTCATAATATATTTCATTTTTAACTACTTCTAGTGTTAAAATTGCTTGAAATATTGCAAAAAGTGCTTTATTATTTATAATGAAAATACACAATTTAGGACGGTTTTTTATGTGTAACAATAATATTGCTGGAATAAAAAAAGGATATTTAAACAACAATTTCAAACTATTTCATATTAAAGACAAAATTAATTTAGAATTTGATTTTCACTATCATGATTTTAATAAAATAATCATTTTCATTTCAGGAGACGTTTCTTACATAATAGAAGGTAAATCCTATAATTTAAAACCTTGGGATATTTTATTTGTAAATAATCATGATATACACAAACCAATAGTTAATAGTTCTCAAACTTATGAAAGAATTATTATTTGGATAAATTCTAAGTTTTTAGAATCTCATAATTATGAAAACTGTGATCTTACCAAATGTTTTAAATTAGTTGATGAGAAAAGATTAAACCTTATTAGATTAAATAATGACTTTCAAAAAGAATTAAAAGATTTGATTTATTTATTAGAAAGTTCTTTAAATTCTAAAGAATTTGGAAGCACCCTTTTAAGTAATTCACTTTTTATTCAATTAATTATATACTTAAATAGAATTCATATATACAACAAATATATTCAAGATGAAAATATATTTAAATATGATAAAGAAATAGAAAACATATTACTATATATAAATCAAAATTTATCTGAAGATTTATCTATAGGAACCTTGTCGCAAAAGTTTTTTATTAGTAGATATTATCTTATGCATAAATTCAAAAAAGAAACAGGTTATACATTACATAACTATATTTTAAGCAAACGGCTTTTTAAAGCTAAAGAATTAATAAAAAGCGGTACACCTATAACTACAGCTTCTATGCAATGTGGTTTTAATGATTATTCTAGCTTTTTACGTTCTTTTAAAAAAACATTTAATTGCTCTCCTAGAGAGCTTATTTAGGAGGTTATCTTTATGAACTATATAATATTTGATTTAGAATTTAATCAGAATCATCCTGATAACAAAGACGTAGCTACTCCTAATTTAATTTTTGAAATTATACAAATTGGAGCATTAAAAATTAATAGTAACTTTGAAGTTATTGATAACTTTAACAAATTAGTTAAACCTACTGTATATTCTACTATTCATCCTTATGTAGAGAAATTAACCAATATAACTATAGACAAAGTAGCCTTTTGTGATAAATTTCCTTACATTTTCCAAGAATTTGTTTCATTTTTAGGAGATGAAGATTATACCCTAGTTGTATGGGGATCTGAAGATTTAAGAGAATTGTTAAGAAATATTAATTTTCATAATTTAGATAACTTAAAGGTAAAGTTAAATTATATTGATATTCAACAATATGCATCCAAACATTTTAAATGTCCAAAAGGTACTAAATTAGGTTTAAAAAAAGCTATAGAACTTTTAGACCTTAATACTAATTTAAGCTTTCATGATGCTTTTCATGATGCTTTTTATACTTATGAAATTTTCAAAATACTTTATAATAAAAACATAAAAAGCAAGACTTATACTTTACCCAAAAGTAGACCAAAGTTGCAACCTAAAGAAAAAATAGATATGGCTGCTTTAATTAATCAATTTGAGAAAATATATAAAAGAGATATGTCCTCTGAAGAAATTGAAATGATTAAATTAGCATATATTATGGGGAAAACCAGGCAATTTATACATTAAATAAAAAGTTCTTTTAATTAAAAGAACTTTCTATTTTTCTATTTAAATATTGATTTATTATCTGTCTATTAAAATCATATTTCAAACAATTTGTCCTATTTTTATCTAACAAAATATTAGAAAACAAACTTCTTATATCATCATCTTCAAATTGCGATAAATATTCTAAACATCTATCCCATAATAGTTGAAATCCATTTCTACTCAATATATCAAAACACAATTTCTTTGCTCTTTTTTTATTATACATAGTTAAATAATAAAAAATGTATTCTAATTCTTCTAAAGGATTTTTTCCATTATAGTTTAATAATTTTTCGATTTTTTCTTCAGATGTATCATTTGCTAATTTTGAAAAAGCTATAGCCTTAAAATCTGGAAATATATCTTTTGAATTTATTATATCTATCTTCTTCATATACTTTCTTCCTAAGGTCATATCTTTAAAATTTAAATTCATATTTTTCCTAGTTACATTTTTCATGAATTCCTTTCTTTCTTTATCTACATCTAAACTCTCATACTTTTCATAGGAATCAGAACTTATAATAGTAATACATTTTAAAGTTCTACCTTCTAGATATGATGCTGTAGCTTTATGATGTCCATCTATAAGTAATGCCATAAACCCTCTAAGTTCAATAGCAATACCAACTAATTCTTTTCCTTTTTTTATTTCATTTCTATAATACTTCACTCTTTTCTCATCATAACAATTAGTTCCTTGTGAAGGTATAAGAAACTTTGCTGTACCTGGTATATATCTACCATTATAAAAGATGTCTGCTCCTGCATTATAATATCTTCCCACTTGATGAATATTCCAAAAATAATGTCCTTCTCCATCTGTAGGAATCATGTCTATTTCTTTTAAAATGTATTTTCCATCATCTAACAATGATAAAATTGACTTTATTTTTTCAAAGCCATCTTCTATCCCTTTTATAGTATTTATATCTCTGAGTTTATTTATAATATCATTATCAACTTTTTCTCTTCCTTTTGCCAATTTAATTAATGCTGAACAAGTAGGGGATTGTTCAGAATTGATCATGATTAGTGGAGTATCCCCTAAATAGTAAATTTGATGAATATAATTATACTTATCTTTTGTATATTTACTTTTTAACTTCGATTGACCGTTTTTTACATTAAATAAAATATCTTTTGATTTAGTATATCCTATTCTTTCTACTTCCACTCTCACTGTATCATTCTCCTTATCCTTATTTTATATTAATATTGTATCATATTTTTATATTTTATTTCATTATTTCTACTTTTTGTATAAAATAGGCTTTTTTTCATATTTTTTATTGTTTTATTGATATTTTTTTTAAAAACTTATTCTTTTATCTAATTTATTATTCTTTATTATCTCTTTTTTTTACAAGAAGATAAAAAAATAAGAGATATCTACGAATACAAAATAGATATCTCTTATCAAAAAGTCGTAAATGCCTTTATTTTTATCGTAAAATAAAATTTATCTATTCCACGGCCCAAATTAGAACTTCCTAGATACTCCACTTGGCATTTTCACAAAAAATATAATAATCCATATTTTTAATAAATCTTTCAAGTATCTTAAATGCTATACAAATAGATACAACTCCAGATATAAACACCCCTATTCCATAATAATCTGATCCCAACTTTATACTTATAAAAGTAAATAATCCATTTAGAACAAATAAACTAACACTACTTAATAATGCTCCTTTTCTATAATCAAAGTATAATAATATTGTTATAATGACAAATATTATATTAACTAGATAATATCCAAGTACTAAAATATAAAATATATCTAACATTTCTAATGTAAAACCTAAATTAACTAATAATTTATTTCCTATAACAATTGAAGCTATACTTATCACTAATTGTATTGACATCAAATACATTAATTCTTTATATAAAGAATCTACCATATCTTTTTTTATTAATTCTATATCTCTATAAGAAGCTCCATTATTTATACAAAAGAAATACTTTGTATACTTTTCAAAAAACACTGTTTCTATTTTTACTATAAATATGATCATTGTTGGTAAGGTTACTATTAAAGCATAAAAAGCTGCAATATCATAAGTAGGTGCATATACATATGTATTTTCTATAACCAAGTCCACCTCCTTATTTGCCCAAAAAAGAAAAGTATGTATGTATAAACCTAGTGCATAAAATAGATTCACCAAAAATAAACTATAATATTTTTTATAATAAGATAAAAATTCAAAATAATTTTTACTTCCAATCTTAAAATGTTTTTCTATTTCCTTATATAATATTAATATTAAAAATAAAAAGCCAATACTAACAGAAATTACTGCTTCTAGAACCATATCTATGTTTAATAAATTTGCAAATATAATAAAACATATTATTGATATAATAAATGATATAACAAATCCTAATACTATTACTTTAACATTCTTTAAAGCTGTAACATATGTACTTAATACTATTTGTATTATATTTTCTATAAACAAGCTATAAGCAAAAAGTTTATATAATAACGGTAAATCTGACTTCCAATAAAATATACTTCCTACAATACTCCCTATTCCTACTATTGTTACTATAGAACCATATAATGATGCTCTTATATCTTCATAATCTTTAACAAATATCTTATCTGCTATATATCTAGATAAAACCATAGAATATCCACTAGTCAAAATGAAAGCAAATACAAAAGAATACATTAGAGTTACTTGAAATAAATCTCTTTTTATAACAGATACTCCAAAAAACTTAAGTAGCATGTTAAAAGAAATTATTAGAGCTATTGAAATCAATGTTGGTCCTATAGTAACTATAGTAGAATATACTGACGCCTTTAATCCATTAAAAATTCCTTCTTTTTTAAAAAGTTTTTTCAATTCAAAACCTATTCCAGCCATTACTTATTCCTTTCACATTCCTCATATATTTTTTTATAACTCTTTATCATAGCTTCTTTTCTATATAATTTAGAAACTCTATTATATCCATTCTCACCTAAAGTTTTTCTTAAACTTTCATCTTCACATAATCTTATTATTGAATTTGATATAGATTTGTAATCTGTAACACTTTCTATAAATCCATTTACTCCAAATTCATCTTCATCCCCTTCTAATAACCCTCTACAATGTCCAACATTTGTACATACATGAGGTCTTTTAGCTGCCATTCCTTCCATTACTGCTAAAGGTTGTCCTTCACTTATACTTGTTAGCACTAAAATATCCATTTTACATATATAATCTAAAACATTTACTGTTCCTGTTAATTCAACATCTTCTATTTTTAATTCTTGTATTAACTTTAAACATTTATTGTAATATTCTTCATCTTCCTCAGTAGGACCCATTATATAAAACTTTGCATTTTTAATCTTTTCTTTTACTAGCCTAAAACTTAAAAGCATGGTTTTTATATCTTTTATAGGTACTATTCTTACAATAGCGCCTATATTAATATAATCATCACTTTCTTTAGTTGGTAAATCCTTATACCTATAAATATCTATTCCATTAGGAATTATTTTGATTTTTTCTTCCATACATCCTAAAGAAACTTGTATCTTTTTATTAGTTTCAAATAAAGAAGTTACAACGTCACTGTTTTCATAACAACAAGTAGATAAATTTTGAAAAAACTTTATCCAAGCTTCTTTATGATATGGCTTAATCCAATTTGACTTAATAATTTCTTCTTCCCTTTCTCTTGTATAAATCCCATGCTCTGATAGTATAAAGGACGAACCATGTAAATACTTTGAAAAAGATGCTAAAACTCCTGAATACCCCGTACAAATACTATGATATATATCTGCTTTTGGCATATCTAACATTAATAAATAAAAAAGTGTTATATACATTGATCTTATATTCCATAAAAACTCAGTAAAAGGTGTATTTAAAAAACTTTCGCAATATACCTCATTTACTATTCCATAAAAATCTTTACTTAAAAAGAACTCTCCTACATCTTTATATTTAGCTTCTTTAAAAAATTCAAATATTCCATTCCAATTAACATTTTCACCTTTTAATAAACTTTTAATATCTGATTTATATTCATCTTTTAAAGAATATTGTTTTCCTGATTTGCAATTCCTAACATCTATTAAGTCTAAAAATATTTCTTTAACTTCTACATTAGAAGGAATTTCATATTTAAACTTACCTTTCTTATTAGAATCAGAACCAATAGCATATATAATAAATTCATGTTCAGGACAACTTTTTATATATGTATTAATCCAACTAGATACTCCTCCTAAAACATGAGGGTAACTACCTTCTGTAAATATACACACTTTCATTCTCTCTTCCCCAGTTCTAATATAAATTAATTTTACTAATTGCAGATTTTGCAATAACCAAATATGCTCCTTCACCTATTTTAGTTACCGTACAATTTTCTAATTTACCAATTCCTTTATCAGTTTTTAATATTAAACTTACTTCATCAGTATAATTATCACAATATAAATTTAT
The DNA here is from genome assembly GCA_934755305.1 of uncultured Clostridium sp. Classification (GTDB taxonomy): domain Bacteria; phylum Bacillota; class Clostridia; order Clostridiales; family Clostridiaceae; genus Clostridium. Next base: position 14,570 of record CAKVLD010000024.1, read on the forward strand.
ATATTTTTCATCCTTTTCTATATATATCTTAGTATTTTGATACACTTCTAACTTCTTAGCCGCTTCTGTTGCTGTTGTAGCTGTAATCCAAGGATATTTATAGTAAATATCTTTATTCATACTAAAATACTCTTCTCCTAGCTCAGTCCACGTCTTTCCATTACTTCTATTAATATCTAATATGTCATCTGGATGAACAAAATGAGATATATACCCCATTAAATTAACTCCCCCTATAATATCCCATTTACTCTCTTCTGTATATTCAAATTCATAAGTTAATCTTGGAAGATTATATACTCCATTTTCATCTATTTCTACTTCTTGAATATATGACTCACTTTCTTCTCCTGCATCATAAGAAGCTGATACTATTTTTAATCCATCAACACATTCTCTTACTACTTCTATTCCTTCTTTAGAAGTTATATTTGATGGAGGTACATATACATTTAAATTATAATTTTTCAAATGCTCTTTTGAGAACTCAACTAACCTTCTTACCCCTTCTATCATAGCTTCTTTATCTTTCCAAGCTTTATATCCTAAAGATTTATCTTTTAAATCATACAATACTAAAGGTTGATGATTATAACCATGAACTCCAAGTTCACCATTAACACTTAATAATTCTCTTGCATAATAATTAAAATCATTATTTTCTATATCAATATTACTTTTAGATAAATTATAAGTTTCATCATCATATGTTCCTATAAATACTCCAGTATATTTCATATTATTACTTGAAGCTGATTTTAACATATCTGGCCACCAGACCTCTTTATAAAACCTTCTTATGCTAAGACCGTATTCTTCATATATTTCTTCAGAAGTTCCATCTGGAATTGGACTTGGAAAATCATCTATAAAATTTATTTTAGTATTCATTATAGGATAGATATCTATATTATTAAAAGAACTAAATATAGCTGCTAATATTCCCCTATTACTCTTTTCATTAAACATACTTCCATTAAAATAAAATACTTTTCCATCCCCAAAATCATTTTCCCATAATAATGGTAAATCATTACTATCTGTTATATGAATTATTGAATCACTTTTTAACTTTACATTATCACTTATATTACTTACTCGTATATCTTCTTTTATTTCTACACCATTACCCTTAATAAGCAAATCAGTTTTTAGCTTTATTCCTTCTGTTTCTACTTCACCTTCAATATTCTCTATACCTATAACAGAATATAATCTTTTTAGATTATAATTATTTTCTAGTTTAGAGGTAAATAATACAGAACCTCCATTTTTGATAAAGCTTATTATTTCTTCTGTTCTAGCAATTTCATCAAGATTATATATATTAAAAATAATACTTTCATAATCTTCTACATTAATATCAGAAAATTCTCCTGCTAAAATCACATCATATTCTTTTTGCATGTATGATAAAGTTTTTAATATATTGTTTTCAACTTTTTCTAAAGCTCCATCAATTTCTCTAGAAACAACTAATATTTTGCTAACCTTAATGTTGTCTAATAAACTAGTATCAATTTTTTCTCCTTCACCTATTTCCAATATACTTCTATTTGTTCTATGATCCATATCTAAATTCAGCCTAGTCATTTGAATAAAAGTTCCTAAAATTATTATTATAAAAAGAATAATTATAAATCTTCCCTTAATCTTCATTAGCTTTCTCCTCCTAAGTCCCAAAATCTAAGAATATTAATTCCATTTCTAGATAAATCAACCGAGGATTTTTTTATTCTTTTTATTATATTATTTATTTCATCTTTATTCTTAAGTATATAACTTAATTTCAATTCTTTAATATAACTTTCCTCACATTCGTACTTTTGGCTGAATTCAACAGAATATTTTTTAGCCTTTTCAAAGTTTTCTATTTTAATAAGTGCATCTATTATCTTTATATATTTCTCTTTATTATCTTCTTTACTAAGTAGTTTTTCTAAACTTTCTATGTATAAATTGATATATTTTTTTTCATAATGTTCTTCTATTAAGTTACTATCTAAATATTTTTCAATTGAATTAATATACTTATTTAAAAGTTTCATATTATTAGGATCTTTTTCATAATTTCCTTTGCATTCTTGCATTTCTATACTTAACTTACTTTCTATATCAAGCATAGCTGTAGATGCATAATGAGCCACCTCTATATCTGTATCTTTAACGGCTACCTTTAAAAAATCTAAATTTTCAAGTTCATCACTTTCAAATACTCTTTTTATTTGCTCCTTTTTTACAAAATCAGAATTTAATATCATAGCTTCTTCTAAAGGTATAACGTCTCTAGTATCTTTTTCTATAGAATCATCAGTATATAACATTACATCCTTATTAATTTCATCTAATTCATCATCTTTTACTTCTTGAAACTTATCACTCTTTTTATTTAAAAATATATAAATATTTATTATGTAACCTCCTATAGGAAAACAGAAACCTATAATAAAAGTAAATATAAATTCTTCTTTAAAAATATTTTTAGAGCATATAAAAGATATTAATAAAGTAATAGCTATATGTATAATAAATAAAACCATTTTTTCTCCTTTTTAATTAAATATCTAGCACATATTTAAAATCTACAATTTCGCTTTCTACATGTTTTTCAAGAAGTCTTTTTATTACAATATCAGCCTCTTCCCTCTTAGTATTAACTAATAAAATTAATAATTCGTCTCTTTCATTTACTCCCAAATAATCACTTGTTCTAATATAATGTTTTATATTTTTATAATTTTCTTTTGATACTTTTAAAACAACATTATTTTCCTGGTTATTCAAATACCTTGACTTAGTTAATTCCTTAAAATATTCACTTCTTAATATTTCAGTTCCCCTTACATACTTTTCATCTAATATAGCTTGTTCATACTTATATGCTACAGCTAAAGATTTAGTAAGTATATCTACAACAACTTTAAAAAGATTATGTTTATATAAGGTAAATTCCTCAAATAAAAGATTATTTATTCCAACCACTCCAATTATGTTTCCTTCTATAATTATTGGACATAACATATCAGGTATGTTTTTAATCATTTTTCTGTTTAAAAACACTTCTTTATTTAATAAAGAACTTCTTATATTTAAATATTCTTCTAAATTTATTGATTTTATTATATTTTCATCTAAATCACTTGTTTTAGATATTAGTCTTAAATAAACTTTATCCTTTGAAAAAATGTATATGCATACTTCTTTGCTCTTCATAACATTACTTATTACCGATACTGCTTCTTCAAATATTAATTCAGGATTTAATGAATTTAACTTTTCTATAATCCAATATAATTTTCCTAAACTATCATTACTGCTTACTATCTGTTCCTCTAATAATTTCTTCTCTTTTCTAAGATTTTTACATTTTTCATTAGTAAATTGAAATTTTTCCGTAACAGACTGTAGCTCTTTTTTCCAACTTTTTATTTCACTATTTTTAGAATCTATTATATATCCAAAACAAGTTCCAACTAATAAATATATTATGAACTTAACTAATGTATCTGGATCATATAATAAGGTAATTATTGATGTTCCGCCTTGAATTTTTAATAACACTCCTAATGCGCTTGCTAGTATAATAGCTATAATAGACTGACTTGTACCATATACTATAGAAACTATAAGTATATATAACAAATTAAAATCTATATCTAATCCTGAAAATCTTTCTCCAAACCCCAAATTTAATATATAAAATAAACTAAGCAAAAATATATTTTCTATATATGGTCTAAAAATTTTAAGCTTACTCACAAAAAATTCATATATTTCTTTTATCTCTTTTTTTTCTTTAGACAAATTATTTACTATTGGATTTTTATTACTTGATAAATATACTTTTTTTAATCCTTCTTCTATATTAAATTTAATATTCCATCCTAATTCAGATTTAGTTTTCTGATTTTCTATAGTACTTTTTCTACCTACACTACTTAAATCTACTTGCTTAATTTTCGATTTATTCAATATATTATCTTCAAATATTTTTTTTATTTCTTCCGTAGAATACATATAATCTGATACTATATTTAAATCCAATTTTCTATTTTGTTGACTTGTTTTGTAAATAGCATCAACTACATCTCCAACATAAATATAATTTTTATATTTATTTTGAGAATTATTTATAAAATCATAGTTATTATTTATTATTTTAGTAATGGTACTTTCATCATCTTCTCCATATATCTCTGATACCTTTAGACATGATATATTTAAATAGAGTTCTTTTCTATAATAATCAATGCAAGTTCTAGTCAATAATTCTTTCTTATTACTTTTTTCCGAATAAATACTTGATACAAAAATAAAATTTTTCACTTTATTACAATTTTCTAACATTTTAATTAATAAACTATTATCTATACCCTCCTTAACAGAAATAATAACTTCAAAATTATTCTCCAATAATATATCTTTAAATTTAATGTCTTCTATATCAAGATTATGATATACATAATTTTTATAAATTTCTTTTTCTATATTATCTACTATATGAACATCATACCCCTCCTTATAAAACCTATCAGCTAACTTTTTTGCTAATATTCCACAATTTCCTATTATTAGTACTTTCAATTTTAATGCTCCCTTTACTATTCATTCTATTGCATAATATTATACAATAGTATCTTGTGTTATTTTGTAGAAATTTGTTATTAAAATAACTTTTTTAGAGTATTAATTGTTTTTTTGTTAATAACTTTACTTTTTTCTATGTATTTCTTTAAAATAACGCCTGTTTTCCATAAAAAAAGAACAAAGACATTTTACATAAAAGTCTTTGTTCTTTTTATAGAATGGATATAATACACTATTACAATTGAAACCAATTGTATATTCTTCTTATTTTTATTTGTTTTTTTAAATTTAAATTAATTTTTTTCTTATAAAACTATTTTTTTTAACTTTATATGGAATCTTAACTTTACACATCATTCCAGGATGCGGACATCCATCTATAGCTTCTCCTTCTTCATTATACAAATCTTCTACTACAAAAGATTCTCCTAATGAGCTAGGTGATAATATCTCTACATTATCTCCTTTTACAAATTTATTTCTTTGTTTACAAGTAGCTATCTTTGTATTTTCATCATAATCATATACAATAGCAACCACATCATATTCTCTTACATGGTCATTTGTATTATATATTTGAGATTCACTATTTGGTTCGTTAAAGAAAAATCCTGTATGATATTGTCTATGACTAACTTTAAACATTTCATCCAACAACACTTGTGGTAATTTATAATTTTCCGGATCTTCATAATATAAATCTATAGCTTTTCTATAGGCATTTACAACTATTGCTACATAATATTCACTTTTGTTTCTTCCTTCAATTTTTAAAGAAGATATTCCTGCCTCCATAAGTTCTGGTATATGTTCTATCATACATAAGTCTTTAGAGTTCATTATATATGTTCCATGAGAATCCTCTTCTATAGGGAAATATTGACCTTCTCTTTTTTCTTCTACTAATGAATATTTCCATCTACAAGATTGTGCACATGTCCCTCTATTTGAGTCTCTTCCTGCCATATAACTTGAAAGTAAACATCTACCTGAATAAGAAATACACATTGCTCCATGTACAAAAACTTCAAGTTCCAAATCTTCAGAGATATTTTTACGTATAGTTTTTATTTCATCTAAAGAACATTCACGCCCCAAAACCACACGTTCCGCTCCAAGCGACTCCCAAAGATTACAAGCTTCATAATTAACAGTGTTCGCTTGAGTACTAATATGTATAGGAAGATTTGTATGTTTTTTTACCATTGAAAATACACCTAAATCTGATACTAAAACTGCATCTATTCCTATTTCCTCTAGCTTCTTTAAATATTCTGGAAGTTCATCAAGTTCATTGCTTCTTGGCATTACATTTACTGTACAGTACATTTTTTTTCCTAGTTTATGTGCAAGCTCAACACCTTCTTTCATATCTTCAAAAGATAAATTCTTTGCTGCTGCTCTTAAAGAAAATACTTCTCCACCGAAATAAACTGCATCCGCTCCATATTCAAAAGCAATTTTTAGCTTTTCTAAACTTCCTGCTGGTGCTAGAAGCTCTGGCTTCTTATATCTAGTCTTCATTATTAACATTCCTCACGTTTCTATATCTTATTATCTATTTATGAGAGTATCAAAAATTAATATTAAATTCAACTTTACAATACTTCATTTTTTATATATTTTATGGTAGCTTCTTCTCCTTCATTTGCAAGCTTTTTTAATAATAGCTCAAGAAAGTTTCTAGTATTATTATGTAATACATAATAATCTTTTTCTTTTTCATAATATTCTAATGGACTTTTATCTGTATAGTTATCCTTTTGGTAATTCTTACAAGCACACATTCTATCTATAAACATTTCAACTACATAATTAACAGGCATCTCCATTCCTATTAAACCATCTTGTCCCTTTATTCCATAATCAATCCAGTATTCAAAATGATGTTTATTTCTACCTTTATGATGAAGCCAAGCACTTGAATAACCTTCTTTTCTTTTTTGAATTCCATTAGGACTTCTATCACCTTGATAATATTTTATTCCAGCCGAAAATTCCACCCAAGAATATTTTGAAAGGTCATGAAGTAATCCTTGTTTATACAAACCTACCTTAAAACAATACTTCATAACTAAAATCTTATGATTAGTTATTGTTTTAAAATGATTAAATCCGTTCATTATATTACCCAGCTCCCTATTTTGTTGTTACATATAATATTATAAAATATATACATTCTTTTAACTAGTAAAAATACTAATTACTCTATCCTCAATTTCTTTTTATAAAATATATAAAAGCATGTGCTTGTGATTATTGTTGCTAAAATGTCTGCTACTGGTTCTGCTAATAATACATTTTCAACACTTCCTCCAAGTAAAGCTGGTATTATAAAAGTTAATGGTACTAAAAATACTACCTTTCTTAATAAAGCTAATAATAATGATATCTTAGCTTGCCCTAATGCTAAAAAAGTCTGCTGACAAGCTATTTGAGCACCAAATATAGTCATACCTGCAAAATATATTTTACTAGCCCAAGAAGTCATTTCTATTAATTCACTATTATCATTAAATATTCTCACAAATACTTCTGGAAAACATATAATTAATACACTCATAATCATAGTAAAACTTACACATAATAATAATAAAAGTTTATACGTTTTTCTAACTCTATAAATTTTATTAGCACCATAATTATAACTTATAATAGGTTGTGCTCCTTGAGTTAAGCCCATTAATGGCAAAGTTACTATTTGCATTATACTTGTCATTATAGTTATAACACTAACTGCTAAATCTCCTCCAAACTTAGCTAGCTGATTATTTAAAGATACAAGAACTAAACTCTCTGTTGCTTGCATAATAAAAGGAGCTAAACCAAGTGCTATTACTGGTAATATAACTTTTAATTCTATTTTTAGATACTCCTTTCTAATCTTTAAAATCCCCTTATCTCCAAATAAGAACTTTAAAACCCATATAGCAGAAACAATTTGTCCAATAATAGTTGCAAATGCTGCACCTTTTACGCCCATATCAAAAACAAAAATAAATACTGGATCAAGAATTATATTTATAATAGCTCCTATAGACATGGTTATCATACCCATTTTAGTAAAACCTTGTGTATTAATAAAATAATTCATTCCTAATGCAATTTGAACAAATACAGTTCCTATTAAATAAATACCCAAATAATCAACTGCATACTGTATAGTATTTTCGCTACCTCCAAAAGCAAGCAATATAGGCCTTTTAAAAATCGAAAAAATAACTGTTAATATAAAAGAAATTATAAGTAGGAAAATAAAACTATTACTCATAATTCTCTCAGCTTCTTTATTATTTCTTTCTCCCATTTTTATAGCTACTAGAGGTGCTCCACCTCCTCCTACTAATATACTAAAAGCAGATATAATCATAATTATAGGTAAAGCCACTCCAATTCCAGCCATAGCCATTTCTCCATTATCCATTCTACCTATAAAAATCCTATCGATAATGTTGTAAAATAAATTAACCATTTGCGCTATAATAGCAGGAAAAGCTAATTTTAAAAGTAGTTTTCCTAAAGAATCTTTTTCCATGTCAATTTTGTCACTCATATTTTCCCTCCTAAGTTTTATATTTAATTATGATCATAATACAAAATCCATAACTCAACTATAATCACTATATAGCAAAAAATATTTTTTAGTTATGGTACAGTGTTCCAAAACTTACTTTTGGTTTCTGCAGCTTCACTATAATTATTTTTTAACGCTTAAGGATTTTAGATACCAAAAAATCTCTATTTATCACATAGTACTACTTACTCATTTTTCTTGATTTTTCTATACATGCATTTTGTGCTTGTATTACTGCATTTCTCATGCCTAACCTCTCCAATTCGGCAACACCTTCAATAGTTGTTCCTCCTGGTGAAGTTACCATATCCTTCAACTCACCAGGATGTTTTCCAGTCTCTAAAATCATTTTGGCAGAACCTAATACTGTTTGAGCCGCAAACTTATATGCTTGCTCTCTATTCATACCATTTAATACTGCTGAATCTGCCATAGCTTCTATAAACATATAAACAAAAGCTGGTGATGAACCACTAACTCCTGTTACTGTATCCATCAAATACTCCCCAACTATTTCTGACTTACCCAAACTATCAAAGATAAGTTTTATTTCTTCTATTTCTTCTTTAGAAACAGAAGAACTTGGACAAATAGCTGCCATTCCCTCTCCTACTAAAGCTGGTGTATTTGGCATTACTCTTACTATTTTAATTTCTCTTTCAAACATATTTTGAACTTCATTAATAGATTTACCTGCAGCTATTATTACTATAACTACATCTTTCTTTACTACTTTTTTAATTTCTTCTATTACTGCACTATATACATTAGGTTTCACGGATAAAAAAAGTATATCTGAACTTTTAGCTACTTCAATATTGTCTGTAGTAGTTTTCACCCCATATTTATCCTCTATATATTTTAGTCCTTCCTTATTTAAATCTGCGACAATAACCTTATCCTTTTGAGCTATACTAGAACCTATAATACCTCCAATTATAGCCCCTCCCATATTTCCGCCACCTATGAATCCTATTATTTTATTCATACTTTAGCCTCCTATTTTCTATATTACTTATATTTTTTTCTAATTGCTTATTAACTTATTATACGACTAAACACAAAAAATTCAAATTTATATATTAAACCTCTCTCATTATATAATTTTCATCTTAAATTAAATATTTTATTAATTATAAAGTGCAAACAAAAATGTTTCGACAATATAAAATATAATCATTCAAATTTCGAAAGGAGTTTTTAATAAAGCTATGATTTTTCTTCACCTTACACTACTATTACTTTTTACATTAACTATTCATTTATATATATATCCTTTGTCTAAGAGAATAGTATTAAAACTCAAAGTTAAATATCGCATCAAAAACAATAGATATATACTTAACTTTCAACCTATAATTAATCCATTAACTAATAAAATAATATCTTTTGAAACTCTATCTAGACTAAAAAATAGAAAAGGAGAAATAATATCTCCTATAGTATTTTTAGATGAAATTGATCGTAGCGGTATGATGACTGATTTTAGTTTATGGGTTTTAAATAAAGCTATTTCTGACTATAAAATTATAAAAAACTATCCTAATATGAAGAACAACAAATTTTATCTTTCTATAAATATATCTCCAAAAGATCTTGAGAATAGTAAATTTATAAATAGCCTTTTAGATTTATCAGGTAAAATGAAAAAAAATACTATATGTCTAGAAATTACAGAAAACAAAAATATAACAAATTTTAATAAAATTCAAGAATCTATTAATATTTTAAAATCTGCTGGATACCTTATTGCTTTAGATGATTTTGGTGCACACTATTCCAATCTTGATCTATTAGAATCTTTAGATTATGATATTTTAAAATTGGATAAACAGTTTCTTGATAATATTCCAAACTCAAAATTTAATCAAGAAATTCTTAAATTTGTATCTAAGATGTGTACAATTCAAGAAAAGCAATTAGTTATTGAAGGATTAGAAACAAAAGAACAAAAAAATTATATTATGAATATATTAAATGATAATTTTTACTTTCAAGGCTTTTTTTACTCAAAACCTGTCTTACTTAATGATATAAAAAACTTATACTTTACATAAAAAAATTGTAAAAGAAATTATTTTGTATAACTTCTTTTACAATTTTTTTATCTTCTATAATTCATATATTCTCTCATATCATCTAGTGCATCTTCAATAGATTTAGAATTAATCTTTGTTTGTTCAGATAATACTTTTATATCATATTGTAAATCATCTATTTTTTTCTTCATCTCATAAGCGCTATCACTTTTCCACATACTACCTGTAATTTTTTCTTCAAAGTTTTCTAATAACATAATTACACTAGTATATTTAATCTTAAGATCATTCATACTGGATACAAGATAGCCTGCTACCCCTGCAGATACTCCAATTATAACAAAGGCTAATATTTTAATTAAGATTTTAGATGAATTTCCGAATAAAAATAAATCTATAAACATAACTGCAAAACATATAATAATTCCTACAATACTAGAAGTATTACTGCTTTCCTTTAACATTATATACTTTATCTTTTCTTCCTTTATGAAAGATAATTGCTCTTCTTTACTGCTCATTCTTAAAATTTTCCTTTTAAGAATCTTCTTCGCTTGTCTTATATTTTTTTCATATGCATATTCTTTTTCCTCTATATTATCATCAAACTCTTCTTTCTTCACTTCTTCGTTTTCCATACCTTGTCTCCCTCTCCCACGCCTTTTATGCTATAAAATAACTTATAAAATATTTTATTACTTATTTTCTATATTAAGTATATTATATATTTTATATAGAATTTCTTCAACTCAAAATATATTTACTTAAAAATAAAGAAAAAATAGTTAATTAATTTTTTCTTTATTCACCAAAATTAATTAACCATTTTCTCTTTTCTTAATAGTATCTTACATATGTCTATTAGTTAGATTCATAATTTCTCTTTTTGCTGTATACAATAAATCCTAATGCAACAGTAACTAGCGTAGTTAATATAAATACTGTTGACATACTATAATCTCCAGTTTTAGATGAACCTTGAGATACTGAAGCATTACTTGAATTATCCTTTGTATTTTCGTCAATATTGTCATTAACAATTTCTTCTGGTTCAACATATACTATAGCTCCATTATTACCAGAATTATTATCTTTATTAATATCAGTATTATTATTAGGAATCTCCCCTAATATTTCCGCTACAGCTGATGGACCTGTTCCACTCCAATTAGTAGGTGCTGCTATTCCTTTAGTAGTAGAAGCTGATCTCCACCAAGTATCTCCTGCTTCAACTTTGAATGTATATTTGCCTGGTTTTAATCCTTTTATTTCATAGCTTGTTTCTGTTGTTGTGTAATTTTTATTTGCTTGATTAAATTTACCTTCTCCAAGACATATACCATTCATATAAACTCTATATCCAAGAATTCCACTATCATCTGTTGCTTCTGACCAGCTTAATTCAACAGTATCTCCATTAACTTCTACATTAAGCTTAGCATCTGAACTAAAAGAAGGTGCAAATCTATCAAAATGATCCCATGTCCTAGCTACAACAGGAGTATATTCAAATACATCACCGCTATCATTCACTGCCTTTACTGTTATTGTATTATCTGAACCTTGATTTAATCCACTAACATTAGTTGAAATTTTTCCATCCTTTATAAGATTTCTTAATGTTGGATTTAATACTTCATTTACCTTTATACCATTAGCATAAATTTCATACTTTCTTACAGTAGCATCATCACATGCATTCCAAGAAATATTTGTCCATGTATATCCTGATTCACCTACTATAGATACTGTTTTATCAGTTGGCACCTTTATAGCCTCAACTACACCATCAACTGTTTTAGCTATAATAACTAATTTCTTTTCGGTTACATTTTCTGCTTCATCCTTACCTTCTACTGTAAACTTATAAATTGTTCCAGGCAATAAACCTTCTTCAGTATAAGTAGTTGTATTTCCTTCAACAGTACTTTCATGTACTAAATTATCATTTGCATAAGTTTTTATAACATAATTACTAACTGCTGTATTATCAATAGCTTTATCCCAAGTTAAAGTAACTGATTTTTCTTCTTCTTTAGCTATAATTTTTGCTGATTCATCAAATGCTGGTATTTCTTTAGCATCTTTTATAGATGCATTTTCAACTGTTGATCCTTCAAACTTTAAGTTTCTGCTATCTTGAATATTCCATTGTTTTTCTAAAGGTAACTTATTACCTTCAAAAGTAACATTATTAAATTCTGAATTACTTAACCCGCTGATATTTGCTCCTTTAGCAAAGTTCTTAAATTTAACATTAGTAAACTTAATATCTCTATGCCCATCTGATAATTTTCCTTTTACATCTATTGCTCCAACAGATGCTTTATTTTCACCTTCTACTGTTACATTATCTATAGTAATTCCATAGAATTCAGCAACACTTGGTGCAGGTTCAAATTGTAATATTTGATTTTCATCACTATATTGAGTAGTAAATATAAATGCTTGTGTATTTGGCTTAGCAGCTGCACTATCTCTTATAACAACATTTCTTACACCACCACCATTTACAGGGTTACTCTTAAATCTAAATGGAGTATCTGAGTGATTTGAAACATTATCTTCTGCTAATATATTTTCTATCCAAGCACCTGTATGACTACCTGCTGCTATTATTCCGCCATGAGATCTTCTAACAAAGTTATTAATTATTCTTACATCCGAAACAGATCTATTAAATTTTGATAATGATCCAAGGCCTGATGCAAAGTTTATAGCATCATCACCTGTATCAAAGAAGTTATTCATAACTAAACAATTCTTTGAAGAATCTAATCCTATACCATCACCATTGTTATCATTATAAGTTAAATCCTTAATAGAATTTACAACTACATTATCACAATCACCTATTGATATACCATGAAATGCTGGATTTGTAACTAGAAGCATCCTTGCTATAAGCATTGATAAGCCCCCATGATCTTCTATCTGTAGAATAATCTCTTAATAAATAATTTTGTTCATAATCATCTACATTTGTAGAACCTGAAAGTACTGCTCCTTCTTCAAATTCTAAAGTCATATTACTCTTAAGCCATAAAGCTCCTGATGTATATATTCCTTTTGGAATTACTACTTTTCCTCCATCTTCACATTCATCAATAGCTTTTTGTATTGCTTTTGTATTAGCTTCTATTTCATCTTCTCTTCCCTTATAATTAACTATTTTTCCTGTATCCTTAGCACCATAATCAACTATGTTATTTACTTTTCCTACTTTAGTAGTTTTTTGTATTACTGCTTCACTAGATTCAGTTTCAGTACCATCTTTTAACACACCTTTTACAGTAAATGTATATTCAGTGTCTGGAGTTAAACCTGTAGCTCTATAAGAAAGAATTTGTATATTAGTATGGAACTTATCTACATCTTTCTTGTAAAAGGAATCTATATATGCATTAGTAATTAATTTTATATTTATGCATTATAAAATAGTGAGTAAAAACAAGCTTCCTTATAATACTCACCTAATGAAAATTTATAAAAATAATCTTTTTTTATCTAACTATAATACTTTTTTCTAACCTCATTTGTATAGCCATAATCAATAATTACAGGCCTTCCTCTTAACATTCCCCAACTACTTTTCCTTAACAAATCTCCTAATACTAAATTGTATTTTATCATTATCTTTTGTATTTCATACAACTTAGAAAATTGAGTTTTATTATCTACACCAAAGTAATCAAAAACATAATACATACTATATAACTTAGTAGCTTTCTCCATTATTACAAATTTAAAATCATCGTCAACTAAAACTATTTTTGCAAATAAATTTGTTTCATCATAAGAAGAAATTTTGTATTCACTTTTATTTTGTGCTATACCAGCTGAATTTTTTGCTACTTTTAATACATATCTATTACCTAAATCATATACTATTCTACTAGAACCTTCACCAATATATTTATAATAACCTCTACTTATATTTAACAAAATATTGTTAGATATAGAGGGCATATCAAACACCTACTTCTTAATAATATATTATCTAAAACCTTTATATAATATATTATTCTGTATACAATAGATTGGTTCTTAAAATATCAATATTTTGACCAAAAAGCATATAATTTTTCTTTTTTCATTTTAGAAACAAAAAATTTATAGCAAATATAGAGATTAATGTAGAGGAATTATATGGTATACTTGGATTAATTAATGAAAATAAATTTATTAACAATTGTAATGAAGCTTTACATAATGCAATTAAATATTACAATTTAACTAAAGATATATCTAAAATATTATCTTTAAACTGCGATTGCTATTCACAATTTTCCAATAATATGTTATATGAATCACAACACTTTTTTTCAATTCCAATTGAAAAAAGAATTTGCATGAGCATAACTAATTTATTATCAACAATAATATAGAAAGCATGGTATTTATATGAACAAAAAAACTATTCAATCTAATTTATTACTATTATTAACAGCACTAATATGGGGATTTGCTTTCGTTGCTCAAAGAGCTAGTACAGATTACCTGGGTGCCTTCACCTTTAATGGCATTCGATTTGCCTTAGGTGCTATATCACTTTTACCTATAATTCTTTTTAGAAATAAAAAATCAGAAAATTTCTTTAACAAATCTTCTATATTTGCTGGTTTTATTATAGGTATATTTCTATTTTTAGGTTCTACTTTTCAACAACTAGGTATATTTGGTACCTCATCTGGTAAAGCTGCTTTTATTACTGGTACTTATGTTGTATTTGTTCCATTATTACAATTATTCTTTCATTCAAAAGTAAGAATAAATTCTTGGATTGCTTCAATACTAGCAGTTTTAGGCTTATATCTTTTAACTTTATCTGAAAACTTTACAATATCATATTATGATATACTAGAACTAATAGGTGCTCTTTGTTTTGCTTTACATATTATAATTGTAGAACATTATTCACAAAGGTTTAACTCACTTATCCTTTCATTTATTCAATTTATAACTTGTTCTGCTCTTAGCATGATAATTGTTATATTTTTTGAAAACATTAATTTGAGTAATATTTATGAATCTGCTATTCCAATTTTATATGGCGGAATATTCTCTGTTGGAGTTGCCTATACATTACAAATAGTAGGACAAAAGAATACATCTTCTTCTAATGCTTCACTTATACTAAGTCTTGAATCTGTATTTGCAGTATTAGGAGGATTCTTAATTTTAGGCGAGCAAATGACTTTAAGACAGTCTTTAGGTTGTATTTTAATTTTCATTGGAATTTTATTAGCACAAATTAATTTTAATAAAGATTAATTCTATAAAAAACTTCGAAGTTTAAATTACTAACTTCGAAGTTTTTTTTAACGTATATAAATTTTAAAACTTTTTTATTTAATTATCGTAACCAATCCCTTTGCCATTAAAAGATCTCCTTTAAATTTTTTAACTTTTTCATCATCAAACTTTATTTTAACTTCATTTCCATTAACTTCTTTAACTACTCCACTTCCAAAAGCTCTGTGATTTATATGAGTTCCAACTTTAAGAGTATGCTCTGCCTTTGCTTCTGCCTTACTCATAAAACCACCTTCAGTAATAAATCTTGAAACTTCTTTAAACTTCCCCTTTCTCATCTTAGGAACAAAAAGATAAAGATTATCTATAGCACGAGTAATTGCAACATAAAATAGTCTTCTTTCTTCTTCAAGGTTAGTTTCTTTACTTTGAGAATGAGGCATTGTATCTTCATTGCAGTTAATTAAAAATACATTTTTAAATTCCATGCCCTTAACACCATGTATAGTACTTAAAAGAACTCTATCTTCATCTCTATTTTTCTTACTTTCTTCTAACTTTTGGCCTACCTCTTCAATATGAACAAAAAATTCATTTATACTTTTAAAAGATGATGCTGAAGATTTAAATTCTTCTAATATATCCTCCAAATCTTCTATACTACTCCCAAACTTCTCTGCATATTCTTTCAAGTAATCTAAATATCCCATATCTGTTATTATAAATTGTATAGCACTACTTAAAGAAGTTTTCTTTATATAATTAAAGTCATTCTTTAAATCTTCAAGCTTTTTCTTTTGAAAAGGTGGCGTATCTGACTTATTAATTAATATATCGAATACATTCATAGATTCTCTATAGTCCTTTACATAAGCTATGCTAGTTTTACTTATATATCTGAAAGGTTTATTAATAATTTTATTAAAAGATTCTCTATCATAACTATCATTAGCTAAATTTAAATAAGCTAATAAATCTCTACATATAAAATGATTAAAGAAATTATACTCTCTATCTAGCATATTAAAAGGTATTTTATTTCTTATAAATGTATCTACAATACTCATAGACTCCATATTAGTTCTATATAAAACAATACAATCTCTATAACTGTATTTTCCATCTTCCTTAAGTTTTTTAATATATTTAACTATTTCTTCTCCTTGAAGTCTTTCATCATAAGGACAAGTGCAATTTACTATTCCATTTGTATTTTTATTAGCTATAATCTCTTTTTTATTTCTTTCCTTATTACAAGATATTATTTTCTTTGAAGTTTCTATTATATTTTTATTACTTCTATAATTTTTAGATAAATAATACTTCTTGCCTTTATTAAACATTTTATTAAAAGTAACCATATATTCGGGTTTTGACCCTCTAAATGAATATATACATTGATCTTCATCACCTACTGCAAATAAGGAATTTTCACTTTCCTCATTCATAATTTTTAAAAACTCTATTTGTAATTCATCACAATCTTGAAATTCATCTACTAATATATATCTAAATAATCTTCTATATCCCTCTCTTAGATGAGTATTCTTATTAAACAAATCTAAAGTTATTATAGCTAAATCATCAAAATCTAATAAATTATGTTCATTTTTGTATTCAGTATATTTTTTATAACATTCTATAAATATATCCTTTGTAAGAGATGGATTAAATTCCTCCATTGAAAGCCTCGAAGTTTTAAATAATGAAATATTATTTACAGCTTCCTTTATTTTATCTTCACTTACATCATCTGAATATTTTTTTAAAACTCCTTCTACTATTTTATTAGTGATAAATCCTTGAATTATTTCTATCTTATATCCTTCTCTCAATAAAATTTTATAAAATAACCCATGAAAGGTACCAAAGAAAGGACTTGCTTCTTTTCTAAATGTTTTTATATATCTATTTTTCATATTAAGGGCTGCAGCCTTAGTAAAAGTTAATACTATTATATTACCTTCTCTTATACATAAATCATCTACTAAATATTTTATCCTATTTATAATAACTGTTGTCTTTCCTGAACCTGGAGCTGCAACTACAAGGATATTTCTTTCAGTTCCTCTAGCAGCCTCTAACTGATAACTATCTAAATTCATATTTTCTCCTCCTACCATATAAGTATTAACACATAACTAAAAATTTTTCAAAGATAATATCTAATTTATAAACTTTTTTAAACTTATCATCTTCTAATTAAAGTAAACTTCTATTTGCATCATTGTAATAATTACCTACTAGAGTTACAATAAGTTAAAAGCACTTTTTTTGAAAGAGGAGATATTAATGAACAATATTAAGACATTCGACGTAAAAAATCAAAGAAACCTAACTATGTTAGTTGACTTTTATGAGTTAACTATGGGAAATGGGTATTTAGAAAAAGGACTTCAAGATAAAATAGCTTATTTTGATATGTTTTTTAGACGTGTTCCCGATGGTGGTGGATATTGTATAATGGCCGGTGTTGAAGAAATAATTAATTACTTGAATAACTTAAAGTTTACAGAAAGCGATATAGAATATTTAAGAAGTAAAGAAATGTTTTCTGAAGACTTTTTAGAATATCTAAAAAACTTTGAATTTTCTTGTGATGTTTGGGCTGTTCCTGAAGGTAATCCTGTTTTTCCAAGAGAACCATTAGTTATTGTAAGGGGACCTGTTTTACAAGCTCAATTTGTTGAAACTATGATATTATTAACTGTAAACCATCAAACATTAATTGCTACTAAAGCAAATAGAATATCAAGGGCTGCTGGTGGACGACCTGTTATGGAATTTGGTTCAAGAAGAGCGCAAGGATATGATGGAGCAATTTATGGTGCTAGAGCTGCTGTTATAGGTGGATGTAGTTCAACAGCTTGTACAATTTCTGATCAAATGTTTAATATTCCTGCTGTAGGTACTATGGCTCACAGCTGGGTTCAACTTTTTGATACAGAGTATGATGCTTTTAAAGCTTGGGCAGAAGTTTATCCTCATAATTGTGTATTACTAGTTGATACCTATAATGTAATAAAATCAGGATTACCTAATGCAATAAAAGTATTTGATGAAATCTTAAAACCACAAGGTATTAGACCTCAAGGTATTAGAATAGATTCTGGTGACATAGCTTACTTAACTAACCATTGTAGAAAGATGCTAGATGAAGCTGGATATGAAGATTGTAAGATAGTTATTTCTAATTCATTAGATGAATATATAATTAGAGATGTATTAGAACAAGGTGCTTGTATTGATTCTTTTGGAGTTGGAGAACGTCTAATAACAGCAAAATCTGAACCTGTATTTGGTGGTGTTTATAAGATTACTGCTACCGAAGATGAAGAAGGTAATATTATTCCAAAAATAAAGATAAGTGAAAATGATGAAAAAATAACCAATCCAGGCTTTAAGAAAATAGTAAGAATTTTTGATAAAGATACTCATAAAGCTTTAGCAGATGTATTAACTTTACATCATGAAAAGATAAATGAGGACAAGCCATTAGAATTATTTAATCCTGTTCATACTTGGAAGAAAAAAACCTTTACTAACTTCTATACAAAAGATTTATTAGTACCTATATTTGAAAAAGGTAAACTTGTATATAATACTCCTAGCGTTTTAGAAATAAAAGAATTTGCAAAAAAAGAAGTAGAAAAATTATGGCCTGAAGTTCTTAGATTTGAAAATCCACATCCTTATTATGTAGATTTATCAAAAGAGCTTTGGACTCTTAAACATGATCTGCTTAATAAATATAGTAACATGTATAAATAATAAAAAATTTAAGAATCATGAATCCTCTTCATGATTCTTATTTTCTTATTTAAACATATATTTTGAAACTTTATTTCATATAATCTGGTAAATAAGTATAATTAATACCTTCTTCTGTAGTAGACGATTCCTCTAACTCTTCTATCCCCTTGAACTTTATATTATTAGATAAATACTCCTTAAAAGGACAATTATCTTCACTGGCAAAAAAGTTGTTCATAGGACATTCCTTATAGCATTCTGCCTTCATTTTTTCTGTTGACCAAAATGGACATTTACTCATGATCATCACCCTTTAAAATCCTTTTAATAATTTTATGAATATAGTTAATATAAAAAAGCTTTTAACTATTACTATCAATATTTTTAAACATAGTTATTCCTCGATAATCTTTATATTATTATATTATATTTTCAGTTAAATTAAAAGAAATTTATATAATATTTGTAAATTAATTATTTCAGAACAATTTTTTTCTAAATAAATCAACTTTATTTTCATTATATTTCCTTATCATAAAATATCTACTTAATGAATATTATTAATTGTGATATAAAGGGGTGAACTAACTTGGAGCAAGATAATTTTTTTAAGAATTCTTTTTTACTAACAGCTTCTAATATAACAACAGGAATATTAGGATTTATCTTTTCTATATATCTTTCTCATGTACTTGGACCTGAAGGCATGGGATTATATAATTTAGTTATGCCTATATATAACCTTTTTATATGTATGATGTCCGCAGGGATATCAGCTGCTATTTCTAAGGTTTCTGCTATATACATGGCAAGGGGTGAAAATAATAACCTTTCAAAAACTATAAATACTATAGCAATTTTTAATGTAATTTGGGCTTTATTTATAGCAATTCTTGTATTTGTACTAGCTCCCTTTATAGGTGAAGATGGAATAAGCGATGCTAGGACTATAGATGCTATAAGAGTCACCTGTCCTGCTATGATATTTATAGCTTTATCTAACATATTAAAAGGGTACTTCTGGGGAACATCAAAAATATTTATTCCTTCAGTAATAGACATACTAGAAAAAGCCTTAAGAGTTTTAACTGTGGCTATTTTAATATATTTATTTTCAGCTAAAGATTTAACTTTATTAGTTACTCTTTGCTATGTAGCTCTTTGCCTTGGCGAATTACAAAGTCTACTTTTACTTTTTATTTATTATAAAAGATGTAAAACTAAAATACCTAAAACTTACGAAAAAAGTGAAAGTAGATTTCAATTACTTTTTGATGTTTTAGTTCTTTGCTTACCATTAACTTTAAATGGCTTTTTAAGTAACATATTTAATACACTCTCTACTTTAGTAATACCTAGATGCTTAAATTCTGCTGGATTTAGCCATGTAGAATCTCTTTCTATGATAGGTAAATTTACTGGTATGGCTATGATGATAGTATTTATGCCATTAATTGTTGTAACATCAATCAATACCTTATTAATACCTGATCTTTCACAAATTATAAGCAAAGGTGATTACTACTTTGCAGCTGTAAGAATAAAAAAAGTTATGAAAATTGCTTTTATACTTGGAATTGCTACAATGATTATTTGCTTATTAATTCCTAATGAACTAGGAGAAATGCTTTATGAAAGAGATGATTTAGGAAATTATATTAAATATGCAGCTATGTCTTCTCCAGTATTTTTTCCTTCTGTAACTATGAACGGAATATTAAATGGGATAAACAAACAAAATATAATACTTAGAAATTCATTAATTATAGCTATTTTAGAATTAATAGGTTTATTTATTTTCACTTCAATACCTAGCATAAATATTTATGGTTACACAATAACCTTATTATTAACATCTATTATTAGTTTAATTATTAATATTTATGAAATAAAAAAGACTATAGACATGGAAATTTCTATTACTAATATTGTTATATATTGCTTGCTTGGAATTTTAATTTACTTTATTTTGAAAATTATTGTAACTAGAGTAATTGTTGAAGTGACTATATTTAAAAGTATAATCCTTATACTTTTTACCTTTGGAATATTTTCTTACCTTTCAACATTTGGAGAAGAATACAACTAAAGCATAATACTTAATTTAAAAAAACTCCATCAAGTATTTTTTCTTGATGGAGTCATTTTTCTATTTGCGAGATCTTATAATCTTTTTATAAATTAAATATATAATAGTTGAAGATGGTATATTTAAAAGCCCTATACATCCCCAAATCCACGGAAAATCTATTTTATTTTTTACTGCATCTCTATAAATTAAAGTCCCTTGAAGAATTAGAAGAATACATAAAATAACTACTAATCTTATATCCATAACTTATTCTATACCTCTCCATTTATATATTTTTTCTTTGTTAATACTAAATTTAGTAATAACAATACCACCAAAAATAGCCCTTGAATTATAATAATATTAACCATATCAAAATAGATAGATGCATACAACATTCCCCCACCAACTATACTAGCAAATATTAAAAATTTTATAGTTTTTACTTTTAATATTCTATTGAATCTTGCTTCATCACCTTTATCAATTATGCTCTCTATATCAACTTTAATTATATTTTCATCATCTAAGCAATCTAACTTAGACATAGTACTTAAAGCTTCTTTTAGCTTCAGTTCATCAGAGTTACTAGCATCTAATTTTTCACTGTAATATCTATCTATTCTATCATCTAACTTTTCTAGATCTTTCATTCATCCTCTCTCCTTAAACCTTGATACTATTTCTTTTATTCCATAATGCAATCTAGACCTAACAGTTCCTACAGGACAACCTATTATATTTGATATTTCTTTATAAGAATATCCATAATAATGTTTTAAAATAAATATATTTCTTCTATCAGCAGGCATACTTTTTAAAATGTTTAATAACCTTTTAACTTCATCTTTTTTTTACTACTACAACTTCAGAATCCCAATTTAATACTGGAAACATTAAGTTTATTGTTACACCTAATACTCCAGTAAATAAAGAATATATTATAGGAATAATTAAGCTTAATAATGTCATTATAAAATTAAATTTAAATACTATTGAAATAATTATTGAACAAACTATTGACACAGGCATTGTTATAACTAAATTAACTCCTATGATACTATTTATTATACTAATAGGATCTACAGGTAAAGTTTTTAAAATCCAAATATTTTTTCCCTCCAAAGAAATTGCAGAAGCACTAGTTGTTGTAGTTACTATAAGAGATGATATTATTAAAGGAATTATATTTTTAACTATACCAATAATATCTGATCCTAACATTTCTGCTAATCTTTTTTCTCCTATAACCATTATACTTATAGTAAATATCACCAAAGTTATCATGCCAAATATAGTGTTAAATACATAAGTGCTACAAAAAAAATATTTTCGTAATTCTTTCTTAAATAAACTACAACATATAGACTCCTCTTCTAACTCTTTTAATCTATAATCACCTTTAACCTTATTTGTTAACAATTCTGTATTAATCCACTTAAATTTCTTTTCTAAAAAGCAGATAAATACTACTAATATTCCAATAGATAAAATTACAAATATTAATATACTTAAAATATTGTAATTACATATACAATCAATATAAATACTAGCCAAAGGATATACCCTAGCACCTATGCTAATTAGCTTTGAAATGTTATTTATAGATATGGAATTATATGAATTACTGTACATAGTAAATAATACACATAAAATCATAAAAACACTTAAAGATACTCCAAATTTTTTGTTACCTATCTTAGTAATTAATAATTCTAAAGCTATTCCAATTAAAGATGCTACTATCATAGGAAGTATAGGAGCAAATAATGCTATCACAAAACTTATACAATAAAATATAATCGATGGATTTTCCATTATTCCATAATATACATTAGAAGGTACTAACACAATTAAAGTTAATAATAAACTATATGCATATAAAATAATTAACCTACTAATAATAATGGTAGTACTCTTAACAGGTAATGTCATTTGCAATTCATATCCCTTAAAAGCTACTAAGGTACCTCTTATAATAAATATTCCTATTAATATTATTAATATTGATGTTGCACCCATCATTATTTGAGGTACCTCAATAGTATTTTCAGCATACTTTCTTATAATAAAATTATAAATAAACGAGGCTCCTAAAACTGATGTAAATACTATAAAAAATGATATTACAACTAATATTTCTTTAGCTTTATTACTCTTATCTTTTTCTTTTATAATTTTATTGATTCCCAAAGAATTTAAAGCATATATCTTAACCAAATTAATTACGTCCACCTTCAACCAACTCCATAAATATACTTTCTAAACTTTTATCTTTAGTTAACTCTCCTATTTCACCTTGCTTAATTAACCTTCCTTCTTTAATAATAGCTATTTTATTGCATAACTTTTCAGCCACTTCTAATACATGTGTTGAAAAGAAAATTGAATTTCCATTCTGACAAAACTCCTTCATTATCTTTTTTAATGTAAAGGATGCTTTAGGATCCAAACCTACAAATGGTTCGTCTAATATTAATAATTTAGGAGAACGAATTAAAGCACCTATAATAGCAACCTTTTGTTTCATTCCATGTGAATAAGAAGAAATTAAATCACCTAAATTTTTAGTTATCTCAAATTCGTCTCCATATTTTTTTATAAGTTTTGTTCTATCACTACTACCTACTTTATAAATATCAGCAATAAAATTTAAATACTGAATTCCTGTTAAATATTCATAGAGATCTGGATTATCAGGTATATATGAAATCATTTTTTTACATTGTACTGGATTATCTTTCACAGATATACCATCTATTAATATCTCCCCTTCATCAAAATCAAGTATACCTACTATAGATTTTATTGTAGTAGATTTACCTGCTCCATTATGTCCTATAAAAGCAAATAACTCTCCTTTAGCTACTTCTAAGCTCAAATTATTTACTGCCTTTTTTCCCCCTTTATAAGTCTTTGAAAAACTTTTTATTTTAAGCATATTCTTTACCTCCATATTACTTATATTACTTTAACGTATAAATTTAAAAAAAGTTCAAAAAAATATATATTTTTTGAACTCAAAACTATTATTAACTATATATTACTTATACTATATAATTTATATAGAGGAGTGATTTGATGCGTATTTTTTTCTTTTTGTTAATTTTTATACTATTACCAGAAACTATTACCTTAAATATAATATATTCTTCTTACTATCTTTACTTTAAAACTTTATGCAGTACATGTTTTTTACTATGTGGAATTTTTAGTTATTTTAAAAGTAAAACTAAAAGAAAATATCCCATTTTCATATTACTAGGCTTAGCTTCATCTTTAATAGGAGATATTATTATTAATACTTCTATTTATAATTCATTTATTATTGCTACCTTATTTTTTATTTTTGCTCATATTACATTTATTGTTGCTTTTTGTTCTATAAATAAAATAAAATTTATAAATATAATTTTACTTATGTTTATTTTTATACCTTTTAATTTATTTGTATATAACTCTACTGATATCTTTGATTTTAAAGGTTTATTTCCTCTAATTTCAGTGTATTCTTTTTTAATTTCTTTTATGGTAGTTAAAGCTTTAGATATTATTAGATTTTTTAAACTTAATAA
The DNA here is from genome assembly GCA_934755305.1 of uncultured Clostridium sp. GTDB lineage: Bacteria > Bacillota > Clostridia > Clostridiales > Clostridiaceae > Clostridium. The sequence continues at coordinate 39,425 of CAKVLD010000024.1, forward strand.
ATTCTATACGTTTTTATCTGTTGTAGGGCCAATACTTTTTTTAATTTCCGATATTATATTGCTAATAGATAACTTTTCTATATATTCTTGTGAAATACTTTCTTGTTTTAATCATATAACTTATTATTCAGGTCAAGCTTTTTTAGCTCTTAGCTTATCAAAGGATTTAACTAAAAAAAATAGTAAAAAAGTCATGCAATAATCTTCCAAATATATTGCATGACTTTTTTTACTTTAATTTAATTCTCATAAAACGTGGAATTAACTTTAATATCTTAGGTGAAATCAACTCTATATCTCTTTTTCTAATTCCCCCAATTGCTATCATTATATATAAATAAACAAAAGCTCCTATACATACCAATATAACAGTTATAGGCATTGCTGTTATTCTTGTTAATGGTATAAATCTATATAAGAAATTAAGTGGTTGTTTACATATATATATAACCAATGCCATTCCCATTGATGCTATTATTGGTCTTATAGATAATCTTAATATAGGCATTCTCATTTTCATAACTGAACAAATCTTTCTATGATTTATTATACCAGGAATCAAATGCCATACACAGTTACCAATTATCGCTCCATATATATTAATTGATGGTATTCCTACAAATATATAATTTACTATAATCTTAGCTATAATACCAACACAAAAACTTCCTAGTACATAATACATTTTGTTAATTCCCTGAAGAACTGTACTTTGAATTTGAGTAATAGACATAAGCACTAAAATTATAGAACCATATTTCATTATATCAGAGCCATACCCATCATTAAACAAAGCAATATATACTTCATTACTAAGTACAGATAAACCTACTGTAGCTGGAACAGATATCATAAATGCCATTTTAAAAGCATAACTTATTTTCTTTTTAGCTTCCTTACGTTCTTTTAAAACTATTAATTTTGCAAGTGTTGGAAGTACCGTAGTTCCTATAGCTGTAATTATTACTAATGGAACTCCATAAATAGTTCTATACTGACCTAAAAGTCCATATAATGCATCAGCTTGATCCTTATCAAATCCTGCATATGCAAGTCTTGAAGATACATTAATCATATCCACAATACCACCAAAATTTTGAAGCCCTGCACTTACAGTTATAGGAATAGAGTATCTAAGTAATCTTGTTAAAATTTCTTTATTTCTTACCTTACTTGCAGTTTCATCTGTAAAAATTACATCCCCATATCTCTTCTTCTCATAGCAATAAATAATATAAAAACATGCAAATAGTGCTCCTACTGTAGTACCTATTTGCGCACCTGCATTTCCAAGTTCTAAACTACTTTGAACTAATATAAATGCACATAACAAACTAATAATTACATTTAAAAATTGTTCTAATATTTGCGAAACAGCAATAGATGTCATATCATTTTTACCTTGCATAAAACCTCTGCATACTGCTAAAAGCGATGTTACTATTATACAAGGCGCTAAAGCTTTTATACCTAAAGCTGCTCTTTCCGAATTGGCTATAAGGCTTAAAGGTGCAGCTAAAGAAAACATAAATATTCCTAATATAATTCCTAAGAATCCATAAAATCTTGATGCTATCTTAAAAGTTTTTACAGCTGCTTTATTGTCTTTTAAAGCTGTATACTCTGCTACAACTTTTGCTACGGCTGGTTGCGCTCCCATACAACTTAGCGCGTATATAAATAGAAACACTTCTGTAGTTTTAGAATACACTCCATATCCTTCTAGACCTAATATTTCTCTTAAAAACGGTGTATAAACTACAGACATTACTTTTGCCATGATACCAGCAAAGGAAAGAATAAACATCCCCTTTGCTGCTGAAGATTCTTCTCTCATTTTTACCACCTATCTAATTTTAATTCACTTAAAATTTAAACGCCTCTACTTTTATTTTTTTAAATATAGGAGGTAATGATTGTGCTATAGTTTTATTCTTTAAATATTCTAACTTACCACCTACGCCTCTAAATATAAGTTTGTAAGCATAAAGGTATTGATATTCTAGTCCAAACTTATTATTAAAATATGAATTCAACTTTCTATCTCCATATTTAGTATCCCCAAGAACTGGATTACCCAAATGTGAAAGATGAGCTCTTATCTGATGACTTCTACCCGTAATTAAATTTATTTCCAAGAAAGAAAAAGCACCGTTTGATTTTAAGGTTTTCACTTCCATAGCTATTTCTTTAGAGCCTGGAACCTTCTTTTCATATACCTTAGATATGTTTGTTTCCTCATTTTTTAATATGTAACCTTTATATAAGCCATCTTTTATTCTACCTTTAACTAATGTATTATAATATTTTTCTACTTCTCCTTCTCTAATTGTTTCATTTAAAATTCTTAGAGCTTCAAAATTTTTACCAAATATAACTATACCAGATGTATTTCTATCAAGTCTATTACATGCTGCTGGCGTAAATGTCACTTCATTCTCAGGCATATAATCTCCTTTAGCAAAAAGATATGAAAGTACATAATCCGTTAAAGTAGCTTCTTTTTTATTTCCATCTGGATGTACTAGTACACCTGGCCACTTTTCAACTATAACTATATTTTCATCTTCATATGTTATTCTTAAAGCACTTGAATTAACCTTTATAAATTTTTCTTTTGTTTCTTTCTTTGTTTGTATATATTTTATTTCTACTACATCTTCTTCTTGAAGTATGTATTTTTCTTTTTGTTTCTTACCATTAACTCTAACATCACCTTTTCTTAAAGCTTTAAATATAGCGCTTAATGGTACATCTTTTAGAAGCTTTCTTAAAAATTTATCTAATCTTTGTCCTGCTTCATTAGATC
>CAKVLD010000025.1 GCA_934755305.1 uncultured Clostridium sp.
ATATAATCCATTATAAGAATCAATATTTCTAACACCTTTTTCTGCAAATAAATTATATCTCTTTGTCATTTCATTCACAGCCCAATTTAAAGCAGCTGCTGCTTTTTTAGGCTCTGTAACTACTGGTATTAATAAATGTGGTATGCCATTATACACACTTAATTCAACTACCTTTGGGTCAACTAATAAAAGTTTAACATCATCTGGAGAATATTTATATAAAATACTTATAATTAAAGAATTTATACATACACTCTTACCAGAACCTGTAGCACCTGCTATAAGAGTATGAGGCATTTTGCTTAAATCTCCAACTACAACAGCACCACCTATATCCTTACCTAAAGCAAAAGCTAACTTTTTATTAGACTTTTTAAATTCATCCGAATCTAACACTTCTCTTAAAAACACTGGTGTTTGCTTTTTGTTAGGTACCTCTATACCTACTGCTGCTTTTCCTGGAATAGGTGCCTCAATTCTAACACCTGAAGCTGCAAGTCCTAGAGCTATATCATCTGCTAAATTAACAATCTTGCTTACCTTTACTCCTGGACTTGGTTGAAGCTCAAACCTTGTTACTGAAGGTCCTTTACTAACCTGATTCACCTTTGCTTCTACTCCAAAGCTTCCTAAAGTTTCTTCCAATTTATTAGCATTATCAATAAGTTCCTTTTTATCTGAACTATTAAGTTGAGTTTTTCCATTTTCTTTAAGAAGATCTGTACTTGGAAATACATATTCTTTTTTCATTTCTCCATTTTTTGCTTCATTTAGTGTATTGTCTATTTCTTTATTAACTACTTCATTAATGTTAGATTCATTCTTTTCTTTTTTAGGAGTTTTATTTATACGAGAATTGTTTGCTTTAATCGGATATTCCTCTACCACATCCTCTGTATCCTCCATAAAGTTAGTTATAGAAAATTCTCTTTCTTCTTTTTTAGGCATTTCTACCCTGCTAGGTACTTCTTCTTTTGCATGCGATTCCTCAAAGAATTCATCATCAAATTCCTCATCATCTATAGCAGTATTCTTCATAAAATCCAAAATTTTTATTTTATGATCTACATTTTTAAGGAAATCCTCTTTAGACTTTTTACCCTCTATATTGCTTTTATCCATAACGTTTATATAATCATCATCAAACTTTTTCCTATTAGCTTTCTTTTTTCTTTCTCTATTTCTATATTCTCTTCCTTTACTTTTTGCCATTTCACCAGCTCTAACTACTGAAAAATCAAAAGTAACAATAGAAGAAATTATAATCATAGTACCATATAAAATATATGATCCTACTGCCCCTATTAACTTATATAAAGGATAACTTATAAAATATCCAAGAATTCCACCATGAAAAGCTTTCTTTCCTGCTGCTACGCTATTTATTATATCTTTAAAGTTTCCTCCAAAAAAATCTGGATAGGCACTTTCTTGAATATAAACTGTACTACAAAATAAAACTGCTACAACAGCATAAAAAGTAATTCCATAGAACCTTTGTCCTAATGATATACTTCCTCTTCCTTTTAAATAGCTATAACCTAAATACACCAAATATATTGGCAAAATATTAGATCCAACTCCTAAAAGTAAACGACTTAATCTTTGTAAAAATTCTGATAAAAATCCTACAAGATTAGTATAAATAGCTATTGATGTTAATAAGCCAATTGCAATAAATATTATTCCCTTTATCTCCATATTGATTTCTGAATTTTTTTTCACGTTTTTAGAAGACTTTTTTTTACTAGTTTTCTTAGCTTGTCTACCCACTTAAAAATCACCTCACTTTAATTGTAGTTCTACATTCTACACCTATTTCCTTTTAGAAAAATAAAAATAGGGCAAATCCCTATTTTTCATTTTCAGCAATTAAAGAATTTAATTTTTCCAAGGCTGAGCTTATCCCTCCAACTTCATCTATAATACCACATTTTACTGCTTCTTTTCCTATAAGCATAGTACCTACATCATTTAACAGCTCATCAGTTTGCATCATATAATTATGTAAAGTTTCATGATCTATATGAGATGTTCTAACTATAAAATCATCTATTCTCTCTTGCATCTTTCTAAAATATTCAAAAGTTTGATTTATTCCTATAACAAATCCATTCATTCTAACTGGATGCACTATCATTGTAGCAGAAGGTGTTATAAAAGAATAATTAGACGACGTAGCAAGTGGAACACCAATTGAATGACCTCCGCCTATTACTATAGATACTGTAGGCTTAGAAATAGAATTTATCATTTCTGCAATAGCAAGACCTGCTTCAACATCTCCTCCTACTGTATTTAATACTATAAGTATTCCTTTAACATTTTCATTTTGTTCTATATTTATAAGCTGTGGTATAAGATGCTCATACTTTGTGGTTTTAGTTTGAGGTGGTGATACCATATGTCCTTCTATTTGTCCTATTATAGATAAAACTTGTATTCGTTCATTAGGAACTGACATAACAGTATTACCAAATTCTTTTACTGATTTCATTTTGTCATTTTTTTCTTTTGTGTCTTCTGTTTCTTTAATATCTTCTTTTTTTTCTCCCATAAAATAAATTCCTCCTATATGTCTTATTTTGTACAGGAGGAATTTATTTTATACTAAATCTATATTTTTTTAATAGTATAATTTAAAAGATTTATGAAGAGCATTTATAGCTTTTTCTAAATTCTTTGTTTCTATTAAACACCATATAGTCATATGAGAATCAGCAGTCTGTAAAACCTCTATATTATTATCGGAAAGAGCTTTATATATTTTAGCCATTACTCCAGGAATTCCTCTCATTCCACTTCCTACAAGAGCAATTGTACTGCAATTTTCAGTTACTATAGCTTTTATATTTAAAGATTCAAATAATTCTTCTACTTTGTCTTTAACTAATAATGGTATAGTGAATATTTGTTCATTAGGAAATATATTTATTAGGTCTAAAGATATATTATTCTTTGCTATTATATCTAATACATCTTTATAATTTTTATTATCCTTATTATCCTCTAACTTAATACAAATTTGCACTCTATCACTATGACTTGTTATACTAGTTACTAATCTATTAGCAGTTTTATCACCTACACTATTTATTATAGTACCTTCTGAATCACTCATAGTATTTTTAATGACTAAAGGTATATTTCCGGATCTAGCTACTTCAACCGCATTTGGATGTATCACCTTAGCACCTTGATCTGCTAATTGGAATACTTCATCATAACTTAATGCTTTTATTAATGCAGCTTCTTTAACTATTCTTGGATCTGCAGTCATGATACCATCTACATCTGTATATATTTCTATCTTTTTAGCTTCTAGAGCAACACCTATTATTGCAGCTGAAGTATCACTCCCGCCTCTTCCAAGGGTTGTAAAAAAGCCATCTTCTGTCATACCTTGAAATCCTGTTACAACTGGAATCATACCTTCTGAAAGTATTTCTTTTATCTTCTTTCCATTTGCATCTTTTAAATTTGCATCATTAAAATTATCATCTGTTATTACTCCAGCTTGACCTCCTGATAAAGGAATTGCTTTTAATCCTGCTGCTTCTAAATCATTAGCCATAACAACTGAACTTATAAGTTCACCACAACACATTAATAAGTCTGTAGCTAATTTGTTTTCTTTTTTAAATTCATTACTTACTAAAGATAGAAGTGTATCTGTTGCATATGGTTCTCCTTTTCTTCCCATAGCTGACACTACAACTACTGGAGTAAAACCATTTTTAATTGCTTCTTTTACTTTTCCTATTACTCTTTGTCTTCTTTCTGCAGTAGATACTGATGTTCCACCAAATTTTTGAACTACTATCTTCATTTTTTTCCCCCTTGGTTACTAAAGCGATGCTTTTTTTATTTTGTTCTCCTCTGCATCTAATATAATAGTATGAGTACCAACTTTCTTTACACATTCCCATGGTATTTCAAGAAACTCTCGTGATGTTCCAAATAAATTTAATTTACCACAACTTAAATTTACTATAAGAAATTTAATATTACCTTGATCATCTACAACTAAATCATTATTTTGTAGATAATCATATTTTTCACCATCATTGATATTTATAATTTCATATTTTCCAATATCACTTAATAACTTTATATTATCATCTTTGCCCATACTATATCCCTCCTAAAATTATCTACATAATAATATGCTTTTAGAAGGTCATATATGCTAAATTAAATTTTTACCTTATTTATTATATCATTTTTATAAGCTTCTGTTGACTGTAATATAACATTTTCTAAGGAATTATTATTCACATTTTTGCCAACATATGCAGAGTTTATAATCCCACTACCAAAGCATTCCTTTAATACAAAATCTATATCATCTGAAGATATATTATCTATCTTTTGTATCACTTCTTCTTGTGTACTTATTTTATTTCTAAATAAAATTGATTTTGCATTAGCAAACATTCTAGAGCTAGTGCTTTCTAAGCCTAATATATAATTAGCTTTAATCTTTTCCTTATTCATATTTAAAACTTCATTACTAATTGTTGTGTTTGAAAACTTATTTATTTCTCTAATTATTACATCTAAAGCTTTTTCACCATAAGTTTTTCCAAGTCCAGTATATATATTAAGCATTCCTACGCCTTGGTAAGTTTGTGGATAACAATATATAGTATAACAAAGTCCTAGTTCTTCTCTTACCTTTTGAAAAAGTATAGATGAAGCTCCACCACCAAATATATTACTCAATAATACCAAAGCATAATTTTTATCATGATCATAAGGCAACCCTTTTAACCCTAAAGTCATGTGTAATTGTTCTATATCTTTATTTACAGTAGCATTTCCTGTATGAATGGGAGTTTCTTCATAGGTTGGAATATAGATATTATCATTTTTCCAACCACCAAAATATTTATTTATTAATTCCTCTAATTCTTTTTCATCAAATTTACCACAAACTGATATTACAGAATTAGTAGGAGTATATTTTTCTTTAATAAACTTTTTAATAGTTTCTCTACTAAAACTTTTTACTTTATCTATTGTTCCAAGTATAGGATAGGCCAAAGGATTATCTTTATAAGAAACTTTTGCATGTAAATCATCTAATGCATCTTCTGGATTATCTTCACTCATATTTATTTCTTCTACTACAACGCTCTTTTCTCTTTCTATATCATCTTTATCAAACTTAGAATTTAGAAGTATATCGGATAGAATTTCTAATGAAAGATCTAAATGTGTATATAAATTTTTCACATAGTAACAAGTAGCTTCTTTACTTGTAAATGCATTTATTTGCCCACCTAAATTCTCTACTGCTGCTGCCACTTCTTTAGCATTTCTTGTTGTTGTTCCTTTAAAAAACATATGCTCAATGAAGTGAGATATTCCATTTAATTCTTCTGTCTCATTCCTAGAACCGTTTTTAACCATAACTCCTACACTTACAGAGTTAACGCCATCATTTTTTTCTGTTACTACACGTAGTCCATTACTAAGAGTATATAATTTATACATAAAAATCCTCCTATAACAAAAGTCACGAACTTCTCTATATTAGTATAAAGATATTCATGGCTTACTATTCCCCTAATTGTTTATAGAAAAAAAAGGCAATACATTGCCCTTTTATTGTTCCTTCTTTTCTTCTTGTTCTTTTAAAGCATCTTTTCTTGAAAGATTTATTCTGCCTTGATTATCTATTTCAGTTACTTTAACTAAAATTTCATCTCCTACAGAAACTACATCTTCTACTTTGTTTACTCTTTCAAAATCAAGCTTAGATATATGAACTAATCCTTCTTTATTAGGAAGTATTTCAACGAAAGCTCCAAAAGTAGCAATTTTAGTTACCTTACCTAGGTAAACTTCTCCTGCCTTGACTTCTTTAGTTAAACCTTCTATTATCTTCATAGCCGCATTTACACCTTCATGATCTGGTGAAGAAACAAATACTGTACCATCTTCCTTAATGTCTATTTTAACACCAGTATCAGCAATTATTTTATTAATTACCTTACCACCAGCACCAATTACATCTCTAATCTTTTCTGGATCTATTTGCATTGTGCAAGTCTTTGGTGCAAACTTAGAAACTTCTTCTCTTGGTGTAGAAATACAAGCATTTATTTTATCTAATATAAATAATCTTGCTTTTCTTGCATCTCTTATAGCAGTTTCTAAAACATTAAAACTGAACCCTTGAAGTTTTGTATCAACTTGGATTGATGTTATACCTTCTGTAGTACCTGCTACCTTAAAGTCCATATCTCCAAAGAAATCTTCTATACCTTGAATATCTGTAAGTACCGCTTCTTGAGTTAAGTCTTTAGAAGTTATTAATCCCATTGCTATACCAGCTGCTGGTCTCTTTATAGGAACACCTGCATCTAATAATGCTAATGTAGAACCACATACAGATGCTTGTGATGTAGAACCATTAGAACTTAAAACTTCTGATACTAATCTAATAGTATATGGGAATTCTTCTTCTGAAGGTATTAATGGTTCTAATGCTCTTTCTGCTAAAGCTCCGTGACCAATTTCTCTTCTTCCTGGTCCTCTTAAAGGTTTTACTTCTCCAACACTATATCCTGGGAAGTTATAGTGATGCATATATCTCTTAGTTGTTTCCCCTTCATCTATACCATCTAATATTTGAACTTCGCTTATTGATCCTAATGTAGCAACTGTCATAACTTGAGTTAATCCTCTAGTAAATAAACCTGTACCATGAGTTCTTGGTAATATTCCAACTTCACAGCTTATAGGTCTAACTTCGTCAAATGCTCTTCCATCAGGTCTTCTTCTTTCATTAAGCAGCATATTTCTTACTACTTCTTTTTGCATAACGTAAAGAATTTCCTTTATGTCTCCTTCTTTACCTTCATACTTTTCAGCAAACTCTGCATTTACTTTTTCATTTACTGCATCAATCGCTGCATTTCTTTCATCTTTATCCATGATGTACATAGCTTCTTTAACCATATCACTTGCAAAAGCTCTTAGGTCTTTTTCTACTTCTTCATCTGGCTTGTAGAATTCTGGAACTACTTTTTCTTTTCCAAACTTCTCCATAGCTTCTTCTTGGAAAGCTATTATAGGTTGACATGCATCAAAACCGAATTCAATAGCTTTAATCATTGTATCTTCATCGATTTCATCTCCACCAGCTTCAATCATCATAACCTTTTCTTTTGTTGCGCAAACAGTTAAGTGAAGTGAAGATTTTTCTCTTTCTTCAGCATTTGGATTAACTATAATTTCTCCATCTATAAGACCAATTTGCACTGCTGCTGCAGGTATTGTATATGGAATACTTGATAAACATAAAGCCATAGATGCTGCATTAATTGCTAATATTTCTGGTAAGTTATCCTTTTCTACAGAAACTACTGTAGTAACAACCTGAACATCATTTCTATATCCTTTTGGAAATAAAGGTCTTATTGTTCTATCTACTGCTCTACCATTTAGTATAGCTTTATTAGAAGGTCTTCCTTCTCTTTTTATAAACCCTCCAGGTATTTTACCTACGGCATATAATCTTTCTTCATATTCAACGCTAAGTGGGAAAAAATCTATCCCTTCTCTAGGTTCTTCTGAAGCATTAACATTTGTTAATATTACTGTATCCCCATAACTCATGAAAATTGCTGCATTTGATAGCATTCCTACTTTACCAAATTCAACCTTTAATTCTCTTCCAGCAATAGTTGTGCTTAACACATTGCTCATTATAGGACCTCCTTTCAAATTTACATATTACTCTATTAACTTAAAAAGAATAGAGCGGAATGAACCCGCTCTAAGATTATCTTCTTAAACCTAATTTTTTAACGATAGCTCTGTATCTTTCGATATCTTGTTCTTTTAAGTAATTTAAAAGACCTCTTCTTTGTCCAACCATCATTAATAGACCTCTTCTTGAGTGGTGGTCTTTCTTATGAACCTTTAAGTGTTCAGTTAATTCAGTAATTCTTTCTGAAAGTAAAGCTACTTGAACTTCTGGAGAACCTGTATCTCCTTCGCTTCTTCCAAATTCTTTAATTATTTCTAATTTTCTTGCCTTATCCATGCTATCTTAGCACCTCCAAAATTTTATCCCCATAGTTCCAAGTAAGAAGATGGCGCCTTCAAACATAGGACTAGGTTCTTAATGATTATAACAAAACAAGACACGCTTGTAAATCTTTTTTAAAAGTTTACATATATTTTTCTTTTTCTGAAAAACTTTTGTCTTTACTTAATTGCGTTTTTAATTCTTCTAAAGAATTAAACTTTTTGTTATCTCTAATCTTTTTTAGGAAAAATACTTTAATTGTATCACCATATATATCTTTATTAAATTCTAAAATAAAAGTTTCTACAGTTATATTCTTCCCATTTACTGTAGGATTATTCCCAACAGAAGTAATTCCTTTAAAAATTTTATCATTCCACATTATGTTAGTATAATAAACCCCTTCTTTTGGAAGCAATGCAAACTTTGAATATTCCAAATTTGCTGTTGGGAAACCTATTGTTCTTCCTATCTGTTTACCAGACACTACTTTTCCTTCTAAAAAATAAGGTCTTGTTAACATTTTATTAGAATCTTCTATATTACCTTCAAGTAATTCTTTTCTTATTCTAGTACTACTTATTACCTTATCCTTTAATTTACATGGTTCCATTATAAAAACTTCAAAATTATATTTACTTGATAATTCCTTTAACAAATTAGTATCACCCATATTCTTGTATCCAAATCTATAATTAAATCCTACCACTATTCCTTTAATCTTAAATTTTTCTACTATATATGCTATAAAATCTTCAGGTGATTTCTTCATAAATTCTTCTGTGAATTTTTCCAAATATACTATATCTACATTTCTATTCTTTAATAGTTCTTCTTTATTATTATTATCTAACAATAAATTAATCTTTGCATTAGAATCTATTAAAGTTTTAGGATGATTTTCAAAAGTATATATTATACTTTTGCCTTTATTCTCTTTAGCTAAATCAATAACTTTATCAATTAGAGTAAGATGTCCCTTATGTAATCCATCAAAATTTCCTAAAGCAATATAATTAACATGATTCTTTGCTTTGTTATTATATACTAACATTTTAATTAACCCCTGACTTAAATTAAAAGCTTTTCTATTTTGAAGGAAGATTTATCTTGTCTTCCAAGTCCTATAAATCTTCCTTCTTCATCATATACTCTATAAAGTCTGTCTAATTCAGGTTTAGACTTTAATGCTCTTTTATCGCATACTTTTACTCCATTAATAAATAGTTTTGAATAACCTTTATTAACATCGATTCTTGGATACATTTTCAAAGCTTCTTCTATGGATATTATATAGTCATTAATATTTTCTTCATTTAAATCTTCTATATTAATGCTATCTTCTTCTGAAAAAGTAGATGTTTTTGTTCTTCTAAGTTCTACCATAGTAGCACCAACATTTAATTTTTCTCCAATATCATAGCAAAGACTTCTTATATAAGTACCTTTAGAACAAGTAACCTCCATAGAAACATATGGCATAGAAATATCTATATTTTTAATATCATATATTGTGATTAATCTACCTTCTCTTTCAATTTCTATTCCTTGTCTTGCCAAATCGTAAAGTCTTACCCCATCTTTCTTTAAGGCAGAAAACATAGGTGGAACTTGACTATACTCTCCTACAAAACTATTAATTGTTTTTAAGGTTTCCTCTTCAGTTATATTTGATATATCTTTTTCTTCTATTATTTCACCTTCTAAATCATAAGTATTAGTTTTAATACCTAATTTAAAAGTAACAAAATAAGTTTTTTCAGCCTTCATTATATAGTCAATTATCTTTGTACCTTTACCTAAACAAACAGGTAGTACTCCTGTAGCTTCTGGATCAAGTGTTCCTGTATGACCAACTTTCTTTTCCCTAGCTACTTTTCTAACTTTTCTTACAACATCAAAAGATGACATACCTTTATTTTTAAATATATTAATTACGCCATTCATAATAATATCTCTTTTTCTATTTCTTTAAGTATTTTGTTTTTTGCTTCTTCTAATGATACATTCATAATTTTTAGCCCAGACGCCTTTACATGGCCACCACCACCAAAAACTCCTGCTATCTTACTAACATCAATATCATTTTTAGATCTTAAACTTCCTTTTACCCCATCTTCTACTTCTTTAATAATAACAGCAACTTCTACCCCTGCTATACTTAAAATCATATTAATAATATCAGAAGTATCAACGCTTTCCATACCAAAAGATTCTAACATTTTTAGTGGTACTTCAATAAATGATACTTTATTATTAATATATAATTGTAAGTTATTTAAGGCAGCTCCTGTAAACTTAACTTTATCATATGGCTTATTACCAAATAATTCGTTATATACATAGCTATTATTAACTCCACATTCAATTAGTGCTCCAGCAATATTATGAGTACGCTTTCTAACATTTGAATGTCTAAAAGAACCTGTATCAGTAACTAACGATGTATAAAGACAAGTTCCTATAGTCTTATATATATTTTCAGAAGAATTAAAAGCAAAATTCAATTCCTTTAGTAATAAATAAACTATTTCTGCTGTTGCTGAGGCTTTTGAATCAACATAATTATACTTTCCATAATTATCATTAGATACATGATGGTCTATATTTAATATAGTACCTTCATATTCTTCAAGATCTGCACAAATTCTATCTTCATTTCCACAATCTAAAACTATAACTAGATCAGTTTCATTTATAGGTTTTGTAGTTTCCCCATCTATTTCATCCCCTAGAGGAAGGAAAGAGAGGTTATTTGGAATAACTTCTCTTGATATTACATAAACATCTTTTCCTATTTCTCTAAGTCCATTTAAAAGTCCAAGTGTACTTCCTATGGCATCACCATCTGGTGAAGTATGAAAGGTTAACCCTATTTTATTTGACTCTAAGATAATTTTTGATATCTCTTTAAGAGTCATTACTTTCTTACCTTTGCTTGTTCTATCAAACTATCAATCTTCATTCCATAATCAATAGAATCATCTAATTCAAATAAAATTTGTGGACTATGTCTTAAATTAATTCTTTGTGCTATTTCACGTCTAACAAATCCTGCAGCACTCTTTAATACTTCAAGGTTAGTATTCTTTTCTTCCTCACTCTTAGCAAAAATACTTACATATACCTTTGCGTATCTTAAATCTTTTGTTACTTTAACTGCTGTTACAGAAATCATAGCTGTTAATCTAACATCTTTTATATCATTACGAATTAAGTTACTTATTTCTCTTTTAACTTCTTCGTTTATTCTTCCACCTCTATAACTAGGCATTTATATCACCTCTTTTAAAGCTCTTTTCTCTTAATTGCTTCCATCTCAAAGGATTCTATTATATCTCCTTGTTTTAAGTCATTAAACTTTTCAATACTTAAACCACATTCATATCCTGCAGCTGCTTCTTTAACATCATCTTTAAATCTCTTTAATGATGCTAACTTTCCTTCAAGGATTACTATACCATCTCTTATTATTCTTACATCGCAGTTTCTCTTAACTTTACCATCAAGAACATAACATCCTGCAATTGTACCAACATTAGAAATCTTATAAGTTTCTCTAACTTCTGCTTTACCAAGAATAACTTCTTTGTATTCTGGTTCTAGCATACCTATCATAGCTGATTTAACATCATCTATAGCATCGTAGATAACTCTGTAAGTCTTAATATCTACTCCATCTCTTTCAGCTGCTACTGTAGCATTTGAATCAGGTCTTACATTAAATCCTATAATAATTGCGTTTGAAGCTGTAGCAAGAGTTGTATCTGTTTCAGTAATAGCACCAACACCACCATGAATTACTCTAACCTTAACATCATCAGTAGATAATTTTTCTAATGATTGTCTTATAGCTTCTACTGATCCTTGAACGTCAGCCTTAACTATAACATCAAGTTCCTTAACTGTTCCTTCTTTGATTTGGTTATATAAATCTTCAAGAGATACTCTGTTATGGAAGTTTTCTTGCTTAATCTTATCTTTTCTAGCTTCTGCCATTGATCTAGCTGTCTTTTCATCCTTAACTTCGTTAAATCTGTCTCCAGCTGCTGGTACTTCTGATAATCCTAGAATTTCTACTGGAATTGAAGGACCTGCTGACTTAATCTTTTTACCTTCATCATCGAACATTGCTCTAATTCTTCCGTAAGTTGTACCTACTAATATTGAATCTCCAACACTTAAAGTACCACTTTGAACTAGTAATGATGCAACAGCACCTCTACCCTTATCAAGCTTAGCTTCTATAACTGTTCCTTTTGCTTTTCTGTTAGGATTAGCTTTTAATTCTAGCATTTCAGCTGTTAAAAGAACCATTTCTAATAATTGCCCTATATTTTCACCCTTCTTCGCTGAAACTGGCACACATATAGTATCTCCACCCCAGTCTTCAGATACTAAACCATATTCAGTTAATTCTTGCTTAACTCTATCTATGTTAGCATTAGGTCTATCTATCTTATTTATAGCAACTACCATTGGTACATTAGCTGCTTTACAGTGACTAATAGCTTCTTTAGTTTGTGGCATTATTCCGTCATCAGCCGCAACAACTAGTATAACTACATCTGTAATTTGTGCTCCTCTTGCTCTCATAGCTGTGAAAGCTTCGTGTCCTGGTGTATCTAAGAAAGTAATCTTTTCACCATTAACTTCTACAGTGTAAGCACCTATATGTTGAGTGATTCCACCTGCTTCTGAATCTGTAACCTTAGCTTTTCTTATGGCATCAAGTAAAGATGTCTTACCATGGTCAACGTGACCCATAACTGTTATGATTGGTGGTCTCTTTTCTAAGTTTTCTTCTGCTTCTTCTTCAATATTTAAAGATTCTAATTCAGAAGTTTCTTCTTTCTTTTCACAAAGTATTTCATACTTATCACAAATCTTTGCAGCTGTATCATAATCTATTTCTTGGTTAACTGCTGCCATAACCCCTAAGAACATAAGGTTTTTAATAACATCTGAATATGGCTTCTTAAGCATATCAGCAAGTTCTTTAACTGTTATAGTTTCACCAATTTCTAAGATAGTGTTTTCTGCAAATTCTTGTTCAGCTTTAGCTTTTTCTTCTGCTATTTGCTTCTTAGTCTTTTTTCTTTTCTTATTTCCTTTATTAACTTCTTCAGCTAATATGTCTTCATATTCATCAACTAAGCTTTTCTTTCCATCTTTTTCAGCAGAAACTTCACTTGCACTTCCATCTCCAAGTAATTCTCTTATTAATTCTGCGTCTTCATCTTCGATTACGCTCATATGATTTTTAACTTCCACGTTAAATTCATCCATTAGTATTTCTATTAATTCTTTTGAACTTATGTTTAATTCTTTTGCTAATTCGTATACTCTAATTTTTGACATAAAGTCACCCCCGTATTAATTCATAGATTTTTCCTCCTCATAAAGAGTTAATAGCTTACTTGCCATATTTTTATCGGTTAAAGCTAATATTTTAATTTCTGGTCTTCCTATAGCTTCTCCCAATTCCTCTTTTAAGAAATCTTCTATATATGGTATATTATTTATTTCACAATAATTTTTAAACTTTCTTTTTGAAGAATCTGATGCATCTTTTGAAATAATAACCAAGAAAAATCTCTTTCTTCTTTTTTCTTCATTACACTTACTATATCCTTCAATTACATTTCTTGACCTTTTTGCTAAACCTAGAAAATTAAAAAACTTATTCATTTCCTATTTCTTCCCTTAGTCTATTATATATTTCATCATCTATTGTTACGTCAAGATTTCTGCTAAGTCTTTTTGCTTTAACAGCTTTTTCTAAACACTCAAGACTTTTGCAAATATATGCACCTCTTCCTGATTTTTTACCAGTTAAGTCTACACATACTTCACCTTCTGGCGTCTTAACAACTCTAATGAGTTCTTTTTTAGGTTTCATTTCCATACAACCTGTGCACATTCTTAATGGAATCTTTCTAACTTTCATTAAAAACACCCCGCTATTCTGTAACTGTATCTATAGCTTCTTCTGTAGTTTCTTCTACATTTTCATTAGCTTGCATTTCTGCTTGGCTCTTACTCTTTATGTCTATTTTCCAGTTAGTTAGCTTAGCTGCAAGTCTAACGTTTTGACCTTCTTTACCTATAGCTAAAGATAATTGATTATCATCTACTACTACTTTAGCAGTTTTATCTTCTTCGTTAACCTTAACTTCTAAAACCTTTGCTGGGCTTAAAGAGTTAGCTATAAATTCTTCTGGTTGTTTGCTCCATTTAATTATATCTATCTTTTCGTTCTTAAGTTCATTTACTATCTTTTGAACTCTTACTCCTTTAGGACCTACACAAGCTCCCATTGAATCTACTGCTTCATCATTTGAATAAACAGCTATCTTACTTCTTGAACCAGCTTCTCTTGAAATGCTCTTTATTTCAACTACACCGTTATATATTTCAGGTACTTCTAGTTCAAATAATCTCTTAACTAAACCTGGATGTGTTCTTGATACATGAATTAATGCACCCTTAGAACCATTTTTAACTTCTACTATATATAATTTTAATTTTTCATTAAAGTTATATGGTTCATTTGGCATTTGTTCATTTGGTCCTATTACGCCTTCAAGTTTACCTAAGTTTACAAAAATATTTCCTTTATCTTTTCTAAGAACTGTTCCCGTAATAATATCATATTCCATTTCTTTGTATTCGTTGTATACGATATTTCTTTCTGCTTCTTTCATTCTTTGAGTAACTACTTGTTTTGCAAGTTGAGCAGCAACTCTACCAAAGTTTCTTGGTGTTACTTCTAATTCAACTATATCATCTACCTCATATCTTGGACTAATTTCTTTAGCCTCTTCTAATGATATTTCTGTTACATCATCATAAACTTCATCACAAACTACTTTTTGTGCATATACATTTATTTCACCTGATTCTCTATTTATACTAACTCTAACATTTTGAGCAGATGTATTTGGATTTGCATAATTTTTCTTGTATGCAGCTACCATAGCATCTTCTATAGTAGTAAAGATTAAATCTTCACTTATCCCCTTTTCCTTTACTATTTCTCTTAGAGCACCTATAAACTCTTCGTTCATTTTCCATATCCTCCTTGTTATATTTCCCCATCTAGATTTGCATTCTTTATTTTTGTTTTTGGTATAACTAATTCTGTTTCACCTTCTACAACTATATCTTCTTGATTTACAGCCTTTAATATACCTTTAATATTTTTCATACCACTTAGTGATCCATTAAACTTAATGAATACTTCTCTGCCTATATATCTTTCAAAATGAGAATCTTTAAATAATCCTCTATTTAATCCTGGTGATGATACTTCTAGATAATATGCATCCTTTATTGGATCTTCTACATCTAGCATATCACTTACTCTTCTTGATAATGATTCACAATCATTTAAAGAAATTCCTTCTGGTTTATCTATGTATATTCTTAAATAGAATTCACCATTTTCTTTAACGTATTCAACATAATATATTTCATAGCCTAATTCATCAGCTATAGGTTTTACTAAAACCTCTATTTTTTCTATTAAGGCATCCTTATTCATGATTCAACCTCCTTTTCAATATTCAATTTTATTCAAGACTATTATTCCCTAAAAAAGCTATATTTATATTTTAAGTAATCAAAAACGCAACTAAAGGTTAGTTGCGTTACAAATTTAAGGAGCGGGTTTTGTCCCCCACTCCTAACTCAAACTATTTTATCTAATAATCTCTTTTTCAAGGATAACATACTTTTCAAAATTACACAAGTGCAAATTTGCTATATTCCTTTTATGTTCTAATAATTCCTATAATAATTCCTATAATAAATTACTATAAGCTTAACTAATTCACATATAACGAACTTCAAATCCCAAACATAACCTGACTTTCAAAACAAAAATTTTTTTATAAAACTACCCTCATTATTTTCTTTATTTGGTAATCCATCATCTTTTAAATCTGATTCTCCACATCTATATGCACAATATCTATTTAATACAATAATTCCATCATCATATTTTTCTTTTTTATCAAATAACACAACTGCTCCATAATAAACTATCTTTTCATTTTTTAAATACACTCTAGCCCATGTTCCTTTTTTTGTATCAATAATATCATTTAATGCATTATTATGTACTGTACGATTTACACCTAAAGTTCTACTTATCTTACTAAATAATTTTGAATTAATAAATTTAGCTACTAGAAAACCTCCTATAAAACTTATTATTAACAATATCATCGATTATATCATATTATTTAATCTCTAAAGATTATTTCAACTTCAATATAATTAATAGACTATACTATCAATTTTTCACTTTCGAATCTTCTATAACAATAGATTAGTTTCCTAATTATAAGCTCAGCAAACACCATATTTAAAAGTCACAAAAATATTCTTTTGATGTAAATATTCCTTTTATGCAAATATTCTTCTCATGCAAATATTTTTTAATGCATATATTCTTTTAATTAACACAAAAAATAAAGTCCATTAACCTAAATTAACAGACTTTACACAACTAAAACCTTCTATTATTTAACCATTTCATTTATTCTCATACTCAATATAGCAACTTCATTGCCTATAATATTATCAGTATATATTATATTAGGAAAACAAGTCTTATTTACATCAGGCATAAGCTTACTTTCCAAGCAATTATTAGCCTTTATGGCAAGACTTAATATACTTGGTTTAGCCAAAACAGCCTGTGATTTACTTTGAGTAAGTGTCCATGATAATAAGAAATATCTACTATTAGATTTTTCCTTCATTTTGCTTAACTGATCCTTAATCATTACATTCACATCATTAGAATCAGAATACCTATTATAAGCATTTACAGCAGAATAAGTATAGAATCCTTCATTCTTATAATTTTCAATTAAAGAACTTGCTTCACCACTTTCTACCACTATTATTACTGCTGACTTTTCGCTAATCATCTTATTCAAAGGGATTTTTGTTAAATCAATTTCATTAGATACATATCTATTATTTATCTTTTTTAACTTATCAAAAAGTCTTATCCATTCATCCTTAGTAAAAGAACTATAAGAACCAAATCCCTTATCAGTATTACAAGCATGAGATAAATTTAATATAATTAATTCTTTTCTATTTTTAGTGAAGTTATTTATCTCATTTATTATATCATCTATAGATTCTCCATTTGCACCTAGACTAGTCCCATCAGTAGAGCTATAGTGACCAGTTCTATATCCTCCTCCAGTTATTACAGGTCTAATATCAAAATATCTTGTCCCAAATTCTAGTTGCTTTCCTATGTTATAAAATTGAGTTATTACATTTCCTTCTCTAGCACCAACAGTTCCAGCTTCTTTGATACTCATTCCAGAATCATGAGAACCTGGAATACATATATCTCTTAAAGTCTTATTTCCTATAGTACTTAAAGTATCTTGCATCCAATTATCTACAGCCAAATCATTATAATTTAAAGTTATATTTACTATTGCTCCAGCACCATAAAATAATTTTCTCTTTTTAACATTTCCACTAACGTGAATCTTTACTCTTCCTCCTACATTAAAGTTAAAAGTTCTAACTTCATCCTTATTTAATGTCATACTTTCTTCTAAGATTACATACTTATCAGTTTTTATTTTGAAATTTACTTCTTGACTTTTTTTATGTCCCTTTATAGTTATTACACCCTTTGTCCAATTGTGGTTATCTGAAAAATCCTTAATTTCAAATTTACTTACTCCCCCAGTATCATCTCTCCAACTTCTTTGTTCTGAACCTTGTACACTTCCCATTTTTTTAATCTTCCTTCCCTTTTTAACTTTCAATAGTTATATATTTATTTACTATAATCAGAATTATGAATATCCATAATTTGTTTAAACTCACCTTCTCTAACCATCCACTCTACTGCACAAAACGAATTTAATGCCTCTCCAAATGTCTTATCTATATTCTTAGGTATATTAGAATACTTTCCATGATTCACATCTATTACAATACGCTTACCTACTGGAAAATAATCAGATAAAGCAGTAAAACCAAGAATAATTTTAATTGCTTCACTATCTATATTATCTATAACCTCTTCATAAACAGAAGATAGTCTTTTCAAAAGAATTTTCTCATCCTTAGTAAAAGG
Organism: uncultured Clostridium sp.; assembly: GCA_934755305.1. Taxonomy (GTDB): domain Bacteria; phylum Bacillota; class Clostridia; order Clostridiales; family Clostridiaceae; genus Clostridium. The sequence continues at coordinate 18,171 of CAKVLD010000025.1, forward strand.
TAAATGAGGAATTGCATCTACAAAAGATTCATATCTATATGTTTCAATATTATAATTTTTCACAAATTCCTTATCACCTACTCTAGGAGCTCCAAAAGTAACCACCAAAGGAGTTAATCCAACTGTTTCTGCCATACAAGCCATTAAAAACGCCATAGCTCCCCCTTTACTATGTCCTGTAATATAAAGTTTCCTGCTATTATCTTCATTTAATAATTCTTTAATTTTTTTTATAATTTCTTCTTGTATATTTTTTACTGCCCCCAAAAATCCCTTATGCACTTTTCCATAGGGTGCAAAATCAACCTGCTTAACTTTTATATTATTTATCCAATCTTTTAATTCAGTTGGACTATCACATTTAGTACCACGAAAAGATACTATTATTCCTATATCAGATAATCCAACATATCCTGCATTGTAATGATTGTCCTTATCTACAAATGTACATAAATCTCCTTTAAACTTAGAACGTTTATATCTTGCATAACTTTTATAATCCTTTGGTAAACTCCCATCTAATCCTATTTCCATTGCAAATGAACTAGCTGCCCATAATATATCTTTTAATTCCTTATCTATTAAAGCCATTTTTTATTCCCCCTCCTTGTAAAATCCTGTTAACTTTATATCTACTCCACCACCAGTAACTAATAAATGATTAGTTATATATCCTGGTATTAAAATAGGAACCTTTTTATTAATATCAGCTTCATAAACTACTGTTTCTGTTCCTTTTAGTACTTTCCAAGAAGGTGTACTTACTAATTCACCATTTGCCAAAATACTTATCATTACCCCAGTTGAACTATTCTTTTTACCCCTTAAGGTTACTTGAACTTTCCTCCAAAGATGATTCCCTTCAAGACTCAAATTTTCTATACAACTAATCCCACCTGTTTCATCTCCCCATGTTTTACTTACACTTAATAAGGATTCTATAGTTGTATCATAATCTAGCACTACATCTACTTTTACACCTGCACCATAAAACAACTTTATTTTTTCTACATAACCATTTACATTAACAGATGTACATTCATTAATAGTAAATCCATATTTCTTCACTTCACCGTTACTTAACTTAAATTCATCTCCTAATATAACTTTATTTCCCGATGTTATTTCAAACTTTATCTTTTGTTTTTTTCTTGTACCTTTAAAAGTTATAGTACCTGTTGTCCACTTTTTATCTGCTGGAAAAGTTAACCCTTCAAAAGAACTTTTCCCCCCTGTTGCATCTTCCCAATGCTTACTTACCATCACTTCATCTCCTTACATATAAGATATTTATATAAAATATAAATTTAAAAGTATTTTTTTTGTAAACCTATTTTCTTTATTTTATTCAAATAATCATAAATAAAGAATTCTTTTTAGATACACTTATGAATTTTATCGTAAAATTAAAAAAGGCAACTCCACTAACACTTAATAGTGAAATCGCCTTATATTATGCATTAAAACATTCTTACATTTATATATTTTTATTTTACTTAGAAAACATCTCGCTATATCCACATCTCTTACAAAGTTCCTCTACTCTTTTACGTCCAGAAAAACCATCATAAATAGCTCTAGCTCGTGTACCTTCTAATATTTCTTTTAAATCTTTTTCATATATATTACCTAAAGGTATATTTCCTTCTCCATCTAAACAACAAGGAACAACTGTACCATCTACTAAAATACCAAAATGATCTCTAAGACCATGACAGAATCCTCTATCCCCTAATGGTTCTATAGACATAGTAGGCCAAGCAAACTTCTCTGCTCCATTTAAGTATACCCTATCCTTTATCTTAACTTTATTCTTTTCATTTAATATTTTATATAAATCCTCTTTATATTCAAACTCATCTTTAATAATTTCAATTATATCCTTATTTAAGTTATTTTCCGCCTTAAGGTTATAAGAATCAAGATTCCAAAGTCTCATAGCACATATTATATCGCTTTTCTCATTAACTTCCTTTATAAATGACATAACATCATAAAAATATGTATTAAAATCTATATCATTGTCATTAGCTTCAAAGCTGTGAAGGGAAATATTAACTTGTCTTAAAGATTTAGAATTAATTAAAATTTTCTTCACCTTAGGTAACAAGGTACCATTTGTTGTTATATTAACCTTAAAACCTTCCTCATAAGCTAATCTTAAAAAATCTTCCAAATTAGGATTTAATAAAGGTTCCCCCATTAAATGAAAATATATGTATTCTGTATATGGTTTTAAACTTTTTAATATATTCTTATAACTTTCTATATCTAAAAACTTATACTTTCTTTTTGTTTTAGGACAAAAACTACAACTTAAATTACACACATTAGTTATTTCTACATATACTCTTTTAAATTTTTTCATTGCCACTAATTCCTCGCATCCTTTTAGTTATTATAAATAGGATAACCTAACTTGTATTAAAGCGTCAATATTTCTTGGATATTCAATATATTTCACAAAACAAAAAGTCTATGTATAAAACACAGACTTTTTGTTCTATAGTGCATCTATTTCTTTCATTAACTCAGTTATTAATTCTTCTTCTTTTACTTTCTTAATAACCTTACCTTTTTTGAAGATAATACCTTCACCTTTTCCTCCAGCTATTCCAATATCAGCTTCTCTTGCTTCCCCAGGACCATTTACAACGCATCCCATTACAGCAACCTTTATATCCTTATTAATGTTTTCTAATTTCTTTTCAACAGCATTAGCTATACCTATTAAATCAATTTGTGTTCTACCACAAGTAGGACATGATACAAATTCTAAGCCACCTTTTCTAAGACCTAAAGATCTTAAAATTTCTTTAGCAACCTTTATTTCTTCTATAGGATCACTTGTTAAAGAAACTCTTAAAGTATCTCCAATACCTTCTGCAAGTAATGTTCCTATTCCTACACTTGATTTTATAGTTCCTCTTTCCTTAGTGCCTGATTCTGTAACACCTAAGTGAAGAGGATAATCACATTTTTCACTAATTAACCTATAGGCCTCTATCATCATTTTAACATCTGATGATTTTATAGAAATTACTATATCATAAAAATCTAGCTTTTCTAAGATTCTAACATGTCTTAAAGCGCTTTCTACAAGACCTTCTGCTGTTACTTTACCATCTCTTTCTAAAATATCTTTTTCTAGAGATCCTGAATTTACACCTATTCTAATTGGTATATTTTTAGCTTTAGCTGCTTCTGCAACTAATCTTACTCTTTCTTCACTACCTATATTTCCTGGATTTATTCTTAAAGCATCTACTCCATTTTCTATAGCTTTTAAAGCTAATCTATAATCAAAATGAATATCTGCAACTACAGGAATTGGTGAATTCTTTGTTATTTCTTTTAAACTTTCTGCTGCTTTTATATCTGGTACAGCACATCTTATTATTTGACACCCTGCATTATATAACATCCTTATTTGTTTTAATGTTTTTTCTGCATCTCTAGTGTCTGTGTTTGTCATAGATTGAATAGTTATTTCAGAGTCTCCCCCTACAAAAACTTTTCCTACTCTTAACTTCCTAGTCTTTCTTCTTTCCATTTTTCACCTCAATTAATTTATGGGAAATAATATATCCTTTATTGTTACTATAATCATTAACCCAAATAAGAAAACTACCCCTATGGTATTTAGTACATTTACCACCTTAGCTGGAACTTTTCTTCTAGTTATCATTTCTATTAATAATAGTACAGATGTACCTCCATCTAATACTGGTAATGGTACAAGATTAAAAATACCTACTCCTATTGATAATATAGCTACTAATCTTACAAGAGCCCATGCACCTGCTTTAGCTGCATCTGAAGATACCTTTACTATAGCTACTGGACCTCCAAGATCTGTTTTAAAATTACCTTTACCTGATACAAGTTTTACTATTGCCTTATAATTTTCACTTATTAAAGCAAAAGTTTCATCAAAACTATGTTTAATACATTGACCCATTGTAGGATTTGTAACTGTTGCAAATTCTATACCTACTCTATACTTTTGTAATTCTTCATCAAATTTTGGAGTTAAAGTAGCTTCCATAACTTGACCTGCTCTTTCATATTCAAGGGTTACAGGATTTTCCCCTGCTGAAGTTACTGCAATACTTATATCATCACTAGTAAATATTTTACTACCATTTACTTTAGTAATTCTATCTCCTGCTTCTAAACCAGCTTCTATTGCTGCTCCACCTTCTGAAACCTTTGCAAGGGAAGTATCTACATACCCAAAGTTCATATATACTGATCCAAATAAAATTATTGCTAATACAATATTCATAAGTGGACCTGCTATTATTATTGATAATCTTTGAAGAGGACTTTTTGATTGAAACATTCTATCTACATCTTTAGGCTCTGCTTCCTGATCCTCTTCTCCATCTTCCAACATACCATACATCTCTACATAACCACCTACAGGTAGTAGTGATATTGAATATTCTGTTTCCTTCCCCTTATGTGTTAATATTTTTGGTCCAAAACCAATGGAGAAACTTAATACTTTTACCCCGTTAATTTTAGCTAGAACAAAGTGCCCTAACTCATGAATTATAATTATTGCCCCTAAGCCTAATATGGCTAGTATATAATTCATATTTTTCGCCTCCTAACCCATTATTTTTTCAAGACATATTCACGAACCCTTTTATCAATGTCTATTACATTTTCTATAGTTAATTCAGTAGACATTTCCTTTTCAAATTTATTCATAGCATCTTCTATAATATCTGCTATACTTAAGAATTTTATCTTTTTGTTTAAGAATAAAGAAACTGCTACTTCATTAGCTGCGTTTAATACAGTTGGCATTATACCTCCCATTTTTCCTGCCTTAAAAGCTAAACTTAAGCATTTAAATGTATCTATATCTGGTTTTTCAAAAGTTAATTTAGCAATTTCATAAAAATCTATTCCATTTGCTACTTGTTCTTTTCTTTCTGGATAATTTAAAGCATATTGTATAGGCAATCTCATATCTGGAGCACCTATTTGTGCTATTATACTCGCATCCTTATATTCAACCATAGAATGAATTATACTTTGTGGATGAACTAAAACTTGTATATTATCATAATCACAATTAAATAACCAATGAGCTTCTATAACTTCTAAACCTTTATTCATAAGAGTTGCTGAATCTATAGTTATTTTACTTCCCATACTCCAATTTGGATGATTTAAAGCCTCTTCTAAAGTAGTATTTTTTAAATAAGCTCTATCTTTTCCTCTAAAAGGACCTCCAGAAGCTGTTAATATAATTTTTTTCAGATCTTTTATATCATTTCCTTGTAAAGCTTGAAAAATAGCACCATGTTCTGAATCTACAGGTAATATTTTAACTCCTTCTTCTGCAGCTTTTTTCATTACTATTTCTCCAGCTACTACTAGAGTTTCTTTATTAGCTAAAGCAATATCCTTTTTAGCTTCTATAGCTTTTATAGTGGGCTCTAACCCTATCATTCCAACTACTGATGTAACTACAATATCTATTTCATCTAAAGTAGCTACCTTTATAAGACCATCCATTTTGCTATAAACCTTTGCTTTGTAACCATTTAGTAAACAAAATTCTTTTATTTTTATAGCACTATCTTCATCCATCATGGCTACATATTTAGGATTAAACTCCTCTATAATCTTTTCCATTTTATCTATTGATGAATTAGCAGTAACCCCCATAAGTTTAAAATCTTCTCCTGACTTTCTTAAAACATCAAGAGTTTGTTCACCAATTGAACCTGTTGCACCTAATATTGATACACCCTTCATCTTATTACCTCCTCTTGTCTTTGCTCTTTAAATGACTTCATCGTAAATAATTTCTTTTGCTAATATTCCATACATAGGCCCTACTACAATTCCCAAAACCCCGAATAATTTTACACCTATATATACTGATAATAAAACTAATAATGGATGTAATTCTAACTTATCACTTAAAAATTTAGTTTCTAAAATTTCCCTAGATACTTGAACTAATATGTATAACAATATTAATCCTATAGCTTTTAAATAATATTTTACTATAATATTGTATATTATTATCGGAATAAATACAATTATTGTTCCTACATAAGGTAATACATCTAATATACCACATAAAATCCCAAGAAATACTGGCTTTTTAACTCTAAATATTATAAATCCTATCATTATTTCAAAGGTAGATATTAAAATTAAAATTATTTGTATAATTAACATCTGCTGAAGATTTCTTTTTTGATATTTTACTCTTTTTATCATATTCTTCGGAAGTAATTTATATAAAAGTTCTAAAAACTTTTCTTTATCTATCATTAAAAAAAATGTACATATATTCCCTAGGAAATAAGAAATTATCCCTTCTGTTGTTGACACAGCTCCTACTCGTATAAAATCTTTATTTAAAAAAGATATTATCTTTTTGCTTATATCCATGCCATTATCCAAAATAACTCCAAAGGATTTTATTATTTCCTCTATTTTTGCAATATTTTCATTATAAAATTTATTCACAAAAGATACTGTAGTTCCACCTAAATATAAAATTAATAATATTAAAATAATATTTACAGTAAATATGCTAATAGCTGCAGATATTTTTTTAGGAATATTAAACTTATTCATAAAATCATATAAAGGTTTTGTTATTATAAATATAACTACCATGGATATAAAAGGCTTAAAATAATATTTTATTATCAAGGTAATTACTGATATTATTACAAACATTATTATTAAGTTAATTAGCCTATTGTATTCTTTTCTTTTCTCCATAAACATATTTCTCCTAAATATAAAATCAATTAAATATATGCTTATAATTATAAAATTAACTCACTTTATAATATTATGTTATGTTTAAAATAAAAAACACCTGTTTCTAAACAAGTAATCACTCACTTAGAAACAGGCACTTTATATTAAATATTCACTATAAAAGTTAAATAATAAAAAACAATTACTCCAGAAAATAATATAGAATCAAATCTATCTAATATTCCACCATGACCTGGAATCAAATGACTATAATCTTTTATTCCTACATATCTCTTAACAGAAGATGCTACAAGGTCTCCAAATTGACTAAACACCCCGCATAATCCTCCTATTATTAAAAAGTGATATAAAGGTACAGATATGCCATACTTTCTTGCTACCATTCCAAAAAGACCACAGAATATAGCAGCACCTAAAAGACCACCAAGAGAACCTTCTACAGTTTTCTTAGGACTTACTTTTGGACATAACTTAGTTTTTCCAAAAAGTCTACCCGCATAATAAGCTGTAGTATCTGTCATCCAAGATCCTATAAATATTAGCCACACAAAAAATTCTCCGCCCTCTTTTATATTAACTAAATATATAAAACTAAAAAATATACCTACATATAAAAATCCTAATAAAGTTAAAGCAACATCAATAAAAGTATACTTTAAATTTATTACAGGAACTATTAATAATATAAATGTAGCCAAAACTACAATATACATTAATGTTTCAAAATTATGATTAATTAAATAGTATATAAGAAGCATAGCATAACCTACTACTGATATAGGTTTAAACTCTTTTTCTTTAAGAGCTTTATAAAACTCATACATCCCTAACACTGATAGTATTAAAGTAAAAGCTTCTAAAAATCTGCCTCCCAAAAAAATAAAAAGTATAAAAGGCGCAATTATAGCAGCACCTAAATATCTATTATCAGATTTCATAAAATTCACCTCAATTTATTTAAGTCCACCAAAACGACGTTCTCTATTTTGAAAATCAAAAATTGCTTTTCTTAAATCTTTTTCTTTAAAGTCAGGCCAATTTATATTTGAATACCAAAACTCTGAATAAGCACACTGCCATAATAAAAAGTTGCTTAATCTTTGTTCCCCTGAAGGTCTTATTATGATATCTGGATCTGGCATATCATGTGTATATAAATAAGATTCTATTACTTCCTTAGTTATATCTTCAGGATTTAATTCTCCTTTTTTTACTGATTCAGCAATAAACTTAGTAGCTCTTATTATTTCATCTCTTCCACCATAATTTAACGCAAAGTTCATTACTATTCCTGTATTATTTTTAGTCTTTTCCTTAGATCTTTCTATTTCCTTAACACATTCATCTGGAAGGCGTGATATATCACCTAAAACTCTTATTACTACTGAATTTCTATGAAGCTCTTCTAGTTCTTGTCTTAAATATTGAACTAAAAGTTTCATTAAAGCATCCACTTCATCTTTAGGTCTCTTCCAGTTTTCTGTTGAAAAAGCATAGAAAGTCATATATTTAACACCTAATTTATCAGCTTCTTTAATTATTCTCCTAATAGTTTCCACTCCAGCTTTATGCCCCATAGATCTTGGAAGATTTTTAGCTTTTGCCCATCTACCATTCCCATCCATTATTATAGCTATATGCTTTGGGATTCTATTCATATCTAACTCAAAGTTATCATTTTTTATTTCTTTTTTATCAGTTTTAAAAAAACTTAACAATATAGCCACCTCCAAAATCCAAATTAAAAAACCTGCTTATAAGAGCAGGTTTTCAACTTTAATTAGCCCTATATTGACATTATTTCTTTTTCTTTTGCAGCTATAATACTATCTACATCTTTAACAAAAGAGTCAGTTACTTTCTGAACGTTATCTTCACCTTTTTTAACTTCATCTTCTGATATGTCATCACTTTTCTTTAAGGCCTTTATTTTATCATTTGCATCTCTTCTTATAGATCTTAAAGCTACCTTAGCATCTTCACCAGTTTTCTTTACGCTCTTAACTAGGTTCTTTCTTGTTTCTTCTGTTAATTCTGGAATTATTAATCTTATAACACTTCCATCATTTGAAGGATTAAGACCTAAATCTGATTTTAATATAGCTTTTTCTATATCTTTTAATAAACTTTTTTCCCAAGGAGTAATCATTAATACTCTTGGTTCTGGAGCTGATACATTAGCCACTTGTGATAACGGACATAGACTTCCATAATAATCTACTTGTATTCTATCAAGCATACTAGGATTTGCTCTTCCTGCCTTCATAGTAGATAAATCAGATTTTAAAACAGATATTGTTTTTTTCATTTTTTCTTCAGAATTTTTAATTATATCTTTTATCATAGAAACCCTCCTATTATTTTGATACTAAAGTTCCAAGCTTTTCGCCTAAAATAGCTCTTTTAATATTCTTAGGATCATCAAGTCCAAATACTAATATTGGAATATTATTATCCATACATAATGAAGTTGCTGTTGAATCCATTACTTGAAGTCCTTGATCTAATACATCTATATATGAAAGATTATCATACTTTTTTGCATCTTCATATTTATGTGGATCTTTATCATAAACTCCATCAACTTTTTTAGCTAAAAGTATAACTTCTGCTTCAATTTCAGCAGCTCTTAATGCGGCTGTAGTATCAGTAGAGAAATAAGGATTTCCTGTACCAGCTGCAAATATTACAACTCTACCTTTTTCTAAGTGTCTCATAGCTCTTCTTCTTATAAAAGGTTCAGCAATTTCCTTCATTTCGATAGCAGTTTGAACTCTTGTTTTTACCCCTACTTGTTCTAATGAATCTTGTAATGTTAAAGCATTTATACAAGTAGCTAACATTCCCATGTAGTCAGCTGTAGTTCTATCCATTCCTTCACCGCTTCTACCTCTCCATATGTTACCGCCACCAACAACAGCTCCAACTTCAACGCCCATATCTACAATTTCTTTTATTTCTAATGCTATCTTCTTTGCAACGTTAAAATCTAATCCAAATCCATTTTCTCCCGCAAGGGCTTCACCTGATAGTTTTAACATTACTCTCTTATACTTACATTCAGCCATTTTTATACCTCCAATATGTTATATTCTTTCTTTTAAAAAAAGAGAACACAGAGTGTTCTCTTTGGTTTTATTTACCCATTTGCTTAGCAACTTCAGCAGCAAAGTCTTCTTCTACTTTTTCGATTCCTTCGCCTCTTTCAAATCTTACAAAGCTATTAACTGTTATTGGAGAACCAACTTCTTTAGCCTTTTCTTCAACAAACTTAGTGATTGTCTTATCGCCATCTTTAACCCAAACTTGTTCTAATAAGCATACTTCTTTGTAGTATTTTTGAATTCTTCCCATAACCATTTTTTCAACGATTTTTTCTGGTTTTCCTTCATTTAATGCTTGAGCTCTGTATACGTCTTTTTCTTTTTCAAGAGCTTCGTTATCAACATCTTCTTTGCTTAAGAATAATGGATTTGCAGCAGCAACTTGCATACAAACTTCTTTAGCAACTTCTGCTAATACTGGTGATTCAGTTTCACATCCTAATTCAACTACAACACCAATTCTTCCACCACCATGAATGTAAGTTTGAACAGCACCCTTTTCTACAGATACTTTCTTGAATCTTCTAACTGTCATGTTTTCACCTAATGTAGCTATTAGTTCAGTTAGAGCTTCTTTAACAGTCTTTTCACCTTCGTATTTTTCAGCTAATAATTCATCAACTGTTGTAGCACTAGTTTCAGTAACCATCTTAGCTAGCTTATCAGCAAATGATACGAATTGATCGTTAGCAGCAACGAAATCAGTTTCACAGTTTACTTCTACTATACCAGCTGTTTTGTTGTCTTCTGTTATATAAGTCTTTACTAAACCTTCAGCAGCAACTCTTCCAGCTTTCTTAGCAGCAGCAGCTAATCCTTTTTCTCTTAAGAATTCTATAGCTTTATCTATATCTCCATTAGTTTCTGTTAAAGCCTTTTTGCAGTCCATCATTCCTGCACCAGTTCTTTCTCTTAATTCCTTAACTGATTTTGCAGTTATCATATTCAATTCCTCCTTAATTTAAAAAGTAACCCTTCTCATTCTAGGGTAAAAGGTAAATGAGAATAATCTCACCTACCTTTTTTTCAAATACTATTCAGTATTATTCAGCTAATTGTTCCCCTTGTCTTCCTTCGATAATTCCATCAGCCATCTTAGCAGTTATTAATTTAACAGCTCTGATTGCATCATCGTTACCTGGAATTACGTAGTCAACTTCTTCTGGATCACAGTTAGTATCAACTATAGCAACTACAGGAATTCCTAAAATCTTAGCTTCTGATATAGCATTCTTTTCTTTTCTTGGATCAACAACGAACATAGCTCCGATGTTTTTAGCATCTAACTTTCTGATACCACCAAGATTCTTTTCAAGTTTTTCTAATTCTCCCTTAAGCTTGATAACTTCTTTCTTAGGTAAAACTTCAAAAGTTCCATCTTCTTGCATCTTTTCGATTTCTTCTAATCTCTTGATTCTAGTCTTTATAGTTTCGAAGTTAGTTAACATTCCACCTAACCATCTATTATTAACAAAGTGCATATTTGATCTTATTGCTTCTTCTTCAATAGCTTCTTGAGCTTGTTTCTTAGTTCCTACGAATAAGATATCTTTTCCTTCTTCTGCAACTTCTTTAATAAAGTTGTAAGCTTCTTCAGCTTTCTTTACAGTCTTTTGTAAATCTATTATGTAGATTCCGTTTCTTTCTGTAAAGATATAAGGAGCCATCTTAGGGTTCCATCTTCTTGTTTGGTGTCCGAAATGTACACCAGCTTCTAATAATTGTTTCATTGATATTACTGACATTTTATTCCCTCCTGGTTTTCCCTCCACTATCGTCTTCACATTTAAAGACCTTTAAGTTAAAGGCACCCTTTAAACGCATTGGTATAGTGTGTGTAATATTTTTTTCCTTAGATAGTATACCATAAGGCTTTTTCTCTATCAACAATATTTTATATATTTTTCTCACTTTCTATTTAAAATATTTTTTATTAGTCTACAAATACTATAAAATATTGTTCCAAATTACCATTATATGAATAATATATATGTTAAGTTTTATTACATATTGTTAATTATCTACACATTTCACTTTATTTATACTAATCTTATAAAACAAAAGAAGCCACATGAAAACCTAAGTTTTAGTAAACTTATCTTTTCATATAGCTTCTATTCACATACTAAAAATTTATTTTATCTTTCTTAATTCTTCTATTAACTTTTCGTTTAAAATCTTTATATGTGTTCCTTTCATACCAAGAGATCTAGATTCTATCACTCCAGCACTTTCAAATTTTCTTAAAGCATTTACTATAACACTTCTTGTTATTCCAACTTTATCAGCAATTTTAGAAGCTACTAATAAACCTTCCGAACCATCTAACTCATCAAAGATATGTTCTACTGCTTCAAGCTCTGAATATGATAAAGTCCCTATAGCTAATTGAACTACTGCTTTTTTTCTAGTTTCTTCAGCTATTTCATCTTGCTTTGCTTTTAGCATTTCCATACCAACAATTGTCGCACTGTATTCAACAATAACTAAATCATCTTCTGTAAAAGGATTACCGAATCTAGCTAAAATTAAAGTTCCTAATCTTTCTCTATTACCTATAATAGGAACAATTGTAGATAGCTTGTCCGACATTATACATGTACCTTCACCTTCTAATACACATAATCCACCATTAGGAACATTAGGAATTGTATCATTATTTTCCAATAATTTTTCATTATAATCTGCTGGGAACTTTCTATCATCTACTACTTTTTTTCTCATGATATCACATTGAAAATTCTCTGCAAAAGTATAACCTAATATCTTACCTCTTCTGCTGGCAATATATACATTGCATTCTAATACGTCACTTAAAACCTTGCATATATCTTCAAATACTACTGGTTCTGTACCTGATTTTTGTAATATTTTGTTTAACATCCTTGTCTTTGTTAGTAATGATGCCATGTTCAATAATCCTCCTTGTATAAATCCACATAGATTATCTGTATGTACAAATCTTATTTTAAAAATATTCAAATTATTCTTTACTATTTAAGTTTAACATAGTGAAAATTTTATTACAACATTTTTTTCATTTCTTCTACATTATGCCTTTCTCGCTTTTAATCACATTAAATTTTTATTCTTAATACAAACAAGCTCTTAAAAAACTATAATAATTTTAACATAATTTCTTAAGAGCTTTTAATTTATTTATTTTCTTCTTTTTCTATTACCTTTTTATAGCCACATTCTGAATTGGAACATTGAATGTAATCACCTGTTTTTTTGGAATATTTTTTTACCATATAAGAATTGCACTCAGGACATTTTTCTGAAACTGGTTCATTCCAACTTACAAACTTACACTCAGGATATCCTGAACACCCAAAGAATTTCTTACCTCTTTTACTCTTTTTCACAACAATCTTTTTACCACATTCAGGACAAGGAACATCTAATTCTTCTACTATAGGTTTTACATTTTTACATTCTGGATAACCAGGACAAGCTAAGAAATTACCGTATCTTCCTTTTTTGATAACCATCATTCTTCCACACTTATCACAAGGAACATCACTCACTTTATCTTCTAACACTACTTTTGATACTTCTTTTTCCGCTTTATCTATAGCAATTTTTAATGGTTCAAAAAATTCTCCTACTACCTTTCTCCATTCAACATTACCTTCTTCAACATTATCAAGATTCTTTTCCATTTCTGCAGTAAACTCTACGTCCACAATTTGTTCAAAATATTCGCTTAATATATTATTAACTATAAATCCCAACTCAGTTGGAACAAGATTTTTCTTTTCTCTATTCACATAATCTCTACTTAATAATGTAGATATTGTAGGTACATATGTACTAGGCCTACCTATTCCTTTCTCTTCCATATACTTTACAAAAGAAGCTTCTGTAAATCTAGCTGGTGGTTGAGTGAAATGTTGATTACCATCAATAGAGTAAACTTTCAATTCTTCTCCAACTTCTAAATTAGGTAACTTTACAGATTCCTCTTCTTCTTTTATTAAATAATCATATAATTTCATAAATCCATCAAATTCAATAGTAGAACCACTTGCCTTAAACTTATATTCTCCATTTACTATATCAATAGAATTTGTATTCAAAAGACAAGTTGCCATTTGACTAGCCACAAATCTATTCCAAATCAAAGCATATAACTTATATTGTTCTGGCGTTAAGCTAGCCTTTGCAATTTCAGGAGTTATTTCTATATTAGAAGGTCTTATAGCTTCATGCGCATCTTGTATATTTTTCTTTCCTTTATATACACGTGGTTTTTCAGGTAAATATTCTTTCCCATAGCTTTTTTCAATAAATTCTAAAGCTTTACCTTGTGCTTCATCTGATATTCTCACTGAATCAGTTCTCATATAAGTAATTAAACCCACTGTACCAAATCCTTTTACATCAACACCTTCATATAAAGCTTGTGCTACAGACATAGTTCTCTTTGTCATAAAATTCAACTTTTTACTTGCATCTTGTTGAAGAGTACTAGTTGTAAATGGTGGTAAAGGATTCTTTTTCTTAGTACCTTTTTTTATTCCATCAACTATGAATTTTCCCTTTTTAATATCTTCTATTATTCTATTAGCTTCTTCTTCATTGGAAATTTCTATTTTCTTTCCTGCTTTAGTAGTAAGTTTTATAGGAATTCTTTTTCTTTCCTTTTTCATCACACAATCTACCGACCAATATTCTACAGGTACAAAAGCTTTAATTTCATTTTCCTTATCACAAATAAGTTTTAAGGCTGCTGATTGAACTCTTCCCGCACTTAATCCCCACTTAACATTTCTCCATAATATTGGGCTAATCTCATACCCAACTAATCTATCTAATATTCTTCTAGCCTGCTGTGCATCAACTAAATTCAAATTTACTTTTCTAGCTTCTTTTATAGAACCTTTAACTGCAGATTTTGTAATCTCATTAAATACAATTCTACATTCTGCATCTTCTGGAATTTTTAATATGTTAGATAAATGCCACGAGATTGCTTCCCCTTCACGATCAGGGTCGGTTGCAAGATATACTTTATCTGCTTTTTTAGCTAGCTTTTTAAGTTTATCTATAAGCTTTCCTTTACCTCTAATTGTTATGTACTTAGGATTAAAATTATCCTCTGTATCAACACCAAGTTTACTTTTTGGTAAATCACGTACATGACCCATTGATGCTTCTACAGTATAATTTTTTCCTAAATATTTCGCAATTGTTTTCGCCTTTGCAGGAGATTCAACTATTACTAAATTTTGACCCATATAAAAACTCCACAGTAATTTATGGAGCCTTCACCCCCTTATAACTCATATAATCTTCGTATAATAATTGCCAGGCAGGCTAATTATTTCATTTCTAATTTGCATATCAAATAATACATTAAACAATACTTCTCTGTCAATAAAGGACTTATTCACTATATCATCAATATGTATAGGTTCATCTGATATTATCGATAATATTTTTTGCTTAATTGGAGATTTTATTCCACCCTTTTCTTTACAATCCACTCCTAATAATGTATGCAAATCTTCCATACTACAAAACACCTGTGCTCCATCTCTTATAAGTTTATTACATCCATTACTTGCTTTTGAATATATAGAACCAGGTATAGCCATTACATTTCTACCTTGTTCTAAAGCATAATTAGCCGTTATTAATGATCCACTTTTTTCTGAAGCTTCAACAACTATAACTAATTCACTTAAAGCGCTAATTATTCTATTCCTTCTTGGAAAATTATATTTTAAAGGTGCTACCTTAGGCAAAAATTCTGATATAATAAGTCCACTCTTTTCTATATCTTTGAAAAGAAATCTATTGGAATACGGATACACAACATCTATTCCGCATCCTAATACAACAATAGTTTTTCCCTCTTCATAAACAGAAGTACTATGCGCTACTGAATCTATCCCCTTAGCACCTCCACTTACGATTGTGATATTATATCCATTTAATTCTTTTGTCAATAGCTTTGTAACTTCTATGCCATAATTAGTACATAATCTAGACCCAACTATAGCTATTGTTCTAGTATTTAAAAGATTAATATCTCCTTTATAAAATAATCCATAAGGCGGTATTTCAATTTCTTTTAACTTTTCAGGATACTCTTTATCATTTATAGTTATAAAACCTATGTTTTCTTTATTAATATAAAGTAATATTTCTTCTGCTTTATTTAATGCTATTTTTTTATCATATATTTCTTTACTATTAATTTTAATATTTTCTTCGATTAAAATAGTTTCTAAATTTTCATAGATTTCCGTTTCATTATGGTATATTTTTAACAGATTCAATTTATTTTTATCATTTATGTTTAACATTAATAACCATATCTTAAATTTCATAAAATGTCCACCCCTTTTTTATATAATTTCCCCGTTATAATCTTTTCTAAAGCTGATAGCTTCTATAATATTTTCTTCTTTTATATCTTTTAATCTTTGCAAATCCGCTATAGTTCTAGCTACTTTTATCACTTTTCCATAAGACCTTAAGGATGGATTACTACTATTAAAATAATGTTCTAATATTTTTTTGCATTTTCTATTAACTTTGCATAACTCAAATATATCCTTTCCTTTAATTTCCGAATTATAAATATAATTTGTTCCCTTTAACCTTTCTTTTTGTATGTTTCTAGCTTCTTCAACTTTTTCTTTCATGTTTTTTCCTTTACCTTTATCATTTTTTGAACTTATCTCCTTATATTCAACTTTAGGAACATATGTATAAATATCAATTCTATCTTTTAAAGCTTTAGACAATCTACTTAAATATCTTGAAATTTGTTTTTCTGTACATGTACATCCATTATTATTCCAATTATTTATCACATATCTTCCACAAGGACACAAATTAAAACAACCTACAAAAATAAATTTTGCTGGAAGCACAACACTACCACTTAGTCTATTAATATGAACTATTCCTTCTTCCATAGGTTCCCTTAAACTTTCCAATACTTCTTTTTTAAATTCTAACAATTCATCTAAAAATAGAACTCCATTATTAGCCAAAGTAACTTCTCCGGCTCTAAGCAAGTTTCCTCCTCCTACCATGGCACCTGGAGGTGTTGTATGATGTGGAGTTCTAAAAGGTCTTTTTACTCTTTTATTACTTTCTAAAAGACCAGTTAAACTGTATATCTTAGCTACTTCTAATTCCTCTTCATAACTTAAACTTGGTAATATTGATGGTAAGGATTTAGCTAACATAGTCTTTCCAACTCCTGTAGAGCCATATAATATTATATTATGATTTCCCGCTGCTGATATTTCTAAAGCTCTTTTCGAAGTCTCTTGCCCTATTATATTATCAATATCATAAACTTCTTCATTTTCCTTAAGATTTATATCTTTTAAATCAAAAGGAAGAACATCATCATAATTAATAAAAGAAACTACTTCTTTAAGAGTACTAAAAGGATAATATGAAGGATTATTAAAATAAACACATTCATTAATATTTTCATATGGAAATATAAAATTATTAAACTTCTCTTCAACTGCTTGAAGCACTATAGGAAGAGTTCCTCTAACCCCTTTTAAGTCTCCATTTAAAGATAACTCACCAAAGAATATAAAGTTTTCTAAATCAGTTTGTCTTATTTGTCTAGTTTCCATAAGTATGCCTAAAGCAATAGGTAAATCTAAAAGAGATCCTACTTTTCTAACATCTGCAGGAGCTAAATTAATAATTATTCTTCCTAAAGGAAATTCAAATCCACTATTAATAATGGCTGATCTTACTCTCTCCCTAGCTTCTTTTATAGATGCATCTGGTAATCCTACTATAGTAAAACTAGGCATACCTTTATTAATATCAACCTCAACCTCTGTTAAAATTCCTTGAAATTCCCAATAGGTTGCACTATATATTTTTACTGCCATTTTCATCACCCATATGAATTATTACCATTAAAAATAATAAATAATCACTATATAGATTATTTATCTTAATTTGTGTCAATATTACAAATAAAACTATCCAAAAAGAGGTTTATTATGAAGCTTTATAATAAAAATATAGGAAATTATGGAGAAGATATTGCATCTAATTATTTATTGTCAAAAAATCACAAAATTCTTTCAAGAAATTTTAGATGCAAACAAGGAGAAATAGATATAATTTCAAAACATAATAATATACTTATTTTCACAGAAGTAAAAAGCAGATATTCACTAGATTTTGGTAAACCCTTAGAGTCAATTTCCTCTTATAAACTCAATAAAATAAAATCTGTTGCTTCTTATTATATTTATACAAAAAGTTTATATAACATAAATATTAGATTTGATATTATAGAAATATATTTTAACTACTATAATAATAAATTTAAAATAAACCATATAGAAAATGCTTTTTAATGCAAAAAAGTCTTGATACATTCTATCTTAGAAATAATCTAAAATAAATATATCAAGACTTTTTCTTATAAAATTTTAGTTAAGAAGCTTCTTCTATGTATCTCACAAGGACCATATTCTTTAAGTCCTTCTAAATGCTTAGTAGTACCATAACCAGCATTGTCTTCAAAATTATAATTTGTATATTTTTTTGCATATTCCTTCATTAAGTTATCTCTATAAACTTTTGCTATTATTGAAGCTGCAGCAATACATGCACTTTTAGTATCACCTTTTATAACAAACTTATTTTCAAACTTAATATTTTTAACTAAATATCCATCTGATAAAACAAGATCTGGTTTAACACTTAAATTATTGCAGGAATCTAAAAAAACTTTATTGTTACAATATGCTATTCCATCTCTATCTATCTCTTCATTAGAGCATTCAGCTATCTTATAAGCTAAAGCTTTTTCCTTTATAAGAACTGCTAGCTCTTCTCTACGCTTTTCTGAGAGTTTTTTAGAATCATTTAAACCTAATATTAGCTCATCATCTAATATATCTTCGTCTAATATTACAGCACAAGCAACTATAGGACCTGCTAATGGTCCTCTACCTACTTCGTCAACACCTGCTATATATTTATAATTACCAAAACTCTTATCAAAGTCATACATATTCTTTACTCTAGTAATTTCTTTTTTATATTTATCTCTATTTTTTTTAAGTTTTTCACCTAGAGATATTACATTTTTTCTTCTATCAGCTTTTAAAACTTCAATAACCTTAAGTAGCTCTTCCTTGTTAAACTCTTTATCTATTTTTATTTTATCAACATATACTTTAATATCTTTATAACTTAAAGAACTTATATCCTTATTTAATAACTCCAAAATAAACACCTCTTTTTATGGACGCTCTAATGTAATCTTACCTATTTTTCCACCTCTAAATTCATCTAGTAAAATAATAGCTATTCTATTATAATCAATTTCTCTACCTTTCATTATGCAACCTCTTTTTAAAGCTATTGCATCTAAAGTTTCAAGAGGGTTTTCATAGACTTGATCTATTTTATATCTTTCCATAAGCTTTTCTGGATAATATGTTTGCAATCTTTCTACTAATCTATAAGCAAGATCTTCAATATCCATAACTTCATCCTTTATAGCCCCTGTAAAAGCTAAATTTAAAGCAGTCTCATCATCTTCAAATTTAGGCCATAATACACCTGGAGTATCTAGTAATTCTATACCTAAAGACGTTTTTATCCATTGCTTACTCTTAGTAACACCTGGTCTATCTCCAGTTTTAGCTATAGTATTTCTAGCCATTTTATTTATAAATGTAGATTTACCACAGTTAGGTATACCAACAACCATTACTCTTGTAGTTATTTTAACCATACCTTTAGCTTTTAATCTATCATGCTTTTCTTTTAATAATTCTAATAAAGCTGGTTTTATTTGATTAGTTCCTATACCTTTTAGGCAGTTTACTTCTAATACTTTTACATGATCATTAGATAAGTGCTTTATCCATTTATTGGTTACATTTTTTTCTGTTAAATCACATTTATTCAAAAGAATTATTCTTGGTTTATTACCAACTAACTTATCAATATCTGGATTTGCGGAACTTCTAGGAATTCTTGAGTCTCTAATTTCTATCACTGCATCTACTAATTTTAAATTTTCTTTTATTTCTCTCTGAGTTTTTTTCATATGCCCAGGAAACCAGTTAATAGCCATATATTGCTACCTCCTCTATTGTATCATAAAAAGGCTGCATCAAAATGAAACAACATTTGATGCAGCCCCTCAAAAATTATAACTATCTTAATAATTCTTTAACCTTAGCAGCCTTACCTACTCTATCTCTTAAGTAGTATAATTTAGCTCTTCTTACTTTACCTCTTCTAGTAACTTCAATCTTTTCGATGATTGGAGCATTCATTGGGAATGTTCTTTCAACACCAGTTCCATAAGCAACTCTTCTTACAGTGAAAGTTTCTCTTAAACCACCGTTTTGTTTCTTAATAACTGTTCCTTCGAAAGCTTGAACTCTTTCTCTGTTACCTTCCTTTATTTTAACGTGAACTCTTACGTTATCTCCAACGTTAAAGCTTGGTAAATCAGTTCTGATTTGTTCTTGTTCTATTTGTCTTAATATTTCGTTCATTGTGCATTCCTCCTTAATTAATTTTTGACGTTCATACCAAAGCCTATGTTCGATAGAGGACCGCCGGTACTAGCACAAGCTATATTTTAACACATCATTTTACATAATGCAAGCACTTATTCTAAAGCTTATTATCATTAAGTATTTTTATGTCTTCTTTTGTAAGTTCTACTTTTTTATACAAATCTTTTCTTCTTTCTTTAGTAATTAAAAGAGATTGCTTCCTTCTCCACTTTCTTATATTTTCATGATGACCTGATAATAATACTTTAGGAACAGTGTCTCCTTCAAACTCTTCCGGCCTAGTATATTGTGGATATTCTAAAAGTCCATCAGAATAAGATTCATCCATAAAACTTTCTTCTTTCCCCAATACTCCTGGTATAAGCCTAAGTACTGAATCAATAACAGGTATTGCTGCCATCTCTCCACCTGTTAAAACAAAATCACCTAGTGAAATTTCCATATCTATATATTTATATACTCTTTCGTCTATACCTTCATAATGACCACATATAAATATTAACTCCTCTTCTTTAGAAAGCTCTGTGGCTATCTTCTGATTAAATGTTTTTCCTCTAGGTCCTAAAAATATAACTTTTCCATTATTATATTTTTTACAAGCTCTTATTGAATCAACTATAGGTTGAGGCGTCATTACCATCCCCGCACCACCACCATAAGGATAATCATCTACTTTTTTATGTTTATTCAAAGTATAATCTCTTATGTTAACATAATCTAAAGTAACTAATTTATTTTCTTGCGCTCTTCCTATGATAGAATTATTAAATATAGAAAACATCTCCGGAAAAAGAGTTAACACACTAATCTTCATCCTGCCATACTCCTACTGGTGTAATTAATATTTTCTTTTCTTCTATATTAACATCTAATACTATATCACGAAGAACTGGAATTAATAATTGTTTAGGTTCCTTAATCCAATATACATCATTATTTTTAGTTTCAATAACATCATAAACTTTACCTAAATCTTTACCATTAGTATCATAAACTGTACAACCTATTAAATCTACAACATAATAAGTATCTTCTTCTAATTCTGGTTCTTCGTCTCTAAGTACACTTATATACTTATTCTTAAAGGTTTCTGCTGTGTTCATATCTTCTATTCCCTCTAATTTAAGAATAACTCTATCTTTTTGGAACTTTACACCTAATATATTCATCCACTTATCTTCAACTAATACTTTTTCATATCTTTTGAAATTTTCCGGATTATCTGTAAGAGAAATAACTTTAACCTCACCTTTAATTCCATGAGTGTTAACTATTTGACCTACTTTAAAAAATTCATTACTCATAAAATGGCACCTCTACTTTTAAAAGAATGTACAAAAAGAGTTAGGTATTACCTAACTCTTTATTTAGATTATCTCTAATACTACTTTTTTTTCTGCTTTTATTGCTGCAGCCTTTACTACGGATCTAATAGCTTTTGCTATTCTTCCTCTTTTACCAATAACTTTACCCATGTCCTCTTTTGCCACCTTAAGTTCAAGTAAAATAAAATCTTCCTTAGAAGTTTCCTTTACCTCAACCTCATTTGGCTCATCAACAAGAGTTTTAGCTATTATTTCAACTAATTCTTTCATGTAATTTCTGTAAATAAAATTTATCTACAGTATTCACCTCCAAAAATTACTTGTTAAGGCCTGCTTGATCAAAAAGTCTCTTAACTACATCTGTAGGTTGAGCACCTTTTTTTAGCCATTCAGTAGCTTTTTCTTCGTTTACTTTAACTTCAACTGGTTTAACAACTGGGTTATAGTATCCGATTTCTTCGATGAATCTACCATCTCTTGGGCTTCTTGAATCAGCAACTACTATTCTATAG
>CAKVLD010000026.1 GCA_934755305.1 uncultured Clostridium sp.
CCTCTTTGATACCTTTAAGCCCTGTAATTATCAGCCTTCCCGCTTTTTCAAATTTTATATTTTTCTAGACGTTAAAAAAAGAAGCTGTCACATTAACATTTAAAAATCGTTAGTGACAAGCTTCTTTTCTAATATTAAAGTAATTCAAGCATTAATTCATTACTTCTCTTAATAAATTTATCTATTTCTTCAGCACTTAAAGCTTTATTTCCTATTAAAGCAAGATCAACAACTTGTTTACAGATGATTTCTACTTTCTTTTTATTACTTTCATCAGCACTTAAATCAACAATCTTTTTAACTATAGGATTCTTTTCATTAATAACAAGAGTTCTTTCTTCTGGGAAAGTCATACCTCCCATAGCTCCACCAAATTGTGCTTGCATTTCTGCCATTCTTCTAGAATATTCAGAAACTAGGATCATAACTGGAGTATCTTCATTTTTAAGACTTTCAACTGAATAATCCTTCATTCCTTCTCCAAGTACACCCTTAAATATGTCTATTATTTTATTCTTTTCTTCTTCACTAATTATAACTTCTTCATCAGCTTTTAAAACATCTGAAAGATCTGAGTCAATTCTATTAAATTTAACTTTTGTATCTTTATATTCTAAAAATGAAATAAAGTTATTATCAATTGGAGTTGTTAAAATAACAGCATCTAAACCATATTCTTTAAATAACTTAACATATTGTGCTTGTTTCTCTAAATCACTTACATAGAATACCTTATTTTCATGCTTTTCTTTAGCTGCTTCTAGATAATCTGATAAAGTCACATATTTATCATTTATTGTTTTAAATACTATAGAATCTTTTATCTTTTCATAGAAACTTTCATCTCTTATACAACCATACTTAATGAATATTTGTATATCATCCCAAAATTCATTATATTTTTCTCTATCATTAGTAAATATAGAGTTAAGCTTATCAGATACTTTTTTAACTATATGCTTTGAAATTTTAGCTACTTCTCTATCATTTTGAAGGAAACTTCTTGAAACATTTAAAGGTAAATCTGGACAATCAATAGCTCCTTTTAATAATAATAAGAATTCTGGAATAACTTCTTTTATATTATCTGCAACAAATACTTGATTATTAAATAACTTAACTTCACCTTGAACTAACTCAAATTCATTTTTTAATTTAGGGAAGTAAAGGATACCTTTTAAGTTAAAAGGATAATCCACATTTAAATGAATCCAAAATAATGGGTCTTCAAAATCATGGAATACCTTTTTATAAAATGTTTTATATTCCTCATCTGTACATTCACTAGGTTTCTTTAACCATAAAGGTTTAACATCATTTAAAGGAGTAGGTTCTTTTTTCTCTTCTCCTTCTTTTGGTTCAACCTTTTCAGCACATTCATTTTCCACAAATATTTCAACTGGCATAAATGCACAGTATTTAGAAATTATTTCTCTAACTTTATATTCTTCTAAAAATTCTTTACTATCTTCATTTATATATAATGTGATAATTGTTCCTCTTGTATCTTTATCTGAATCTTCTAATTCATAATCAGTACCACCATCACATATCCATCTAACAGCTTTTGATCCTTCCTTATAAGAAAGTGTATCTATTTGAACCTTATCAGCTGCCATAAAAGCAGAATAAAATCCTAATCCAAAATGACCTATAATATCATTTCCTTCTCCCATTTTATCCTTATACTTTTCTACAAAGTCTTCAGCTCCTGAGAAAGCAATTTGAGTTATGTATTTTTCAACTTCTTCCTCAGTCATACCAATACCATTGTCTGTGAACTTAAGAGTACCATTTTCTTTATTTACTGAAACTACTATATTGAATTTTTCTCCTTCTACTTCTGTAGCTTCTCCCATAGATTCAAGCCTCTTATATTTACTAACAGCATCACAACCATTACTAATAAGTTCTCTTATGAATATATCCTTATCAGAATATAGCCATTTCTTAATTATTGGAAAAATATTTTCAGTATGAATTGAAATATTACCTTTTTTATTACTCATGTTTATCACTCCCTTAAAAGTAATTTTACCTTCTTTGACCTTCAATGTCAACACTACTTGACCATTAGTCATATTTCTACATTTGCGCTAATCTTATACCCAAATAGCCTTAATATTTACATAAAACTTCACATATTAATTTTTTTATATTTTAATATTAAGTTATATTAAATCAACAACATTTTATATAAATAGAAATAACAAAAAACATGGGGCTGTCACACAATTCATAATTAAGAATTTAAAATTTAAATTCTCAATTAAAGTTTAATGCGACAACCCCATGTTTTTATATTTTCAGATTATTTAGCTGTCAAATATCCAGTTGCTTTTAAATATTCTGCTGAAAGAACTCCACCACCAGCTGCTCCTCTTAAAGTATTATGAGATAAACCTACAAACTTAAAGTCATAAACCTTATCTTCTCTTAATCTTCCCATAGTTATACCCATACCATTTTCATAGTTACGATCTAACTTTGGTTGTGGTCTATCTGGTTCTTCAAAATATTTTAATAATTGTTTTGGCGCACTTGGAAGATTTGCCGCAACTTCTGGAGCCTTAAAGTTATTCCAAGCATTTATTATTTGTTCCTTAGTTGGTTTCTTCTTAAACTTAATAAATACAGCAGCTAAATGGCCATCTAATACTGGAACTCTTAAGCATTGAGTTGTTATTACTGGATCTTTTGCCGAAACTATCTTACCATCTTCAACTTTACCCCAAACTTTTAATGGTTCATTTTCACTCTTTTCTTCTTCTCCACCTATATATGGTATTACATTATCGATAATCTCTGGGAATTCTTTAAATGTTTTACCTGATCCAGAAATTGCTTGATAAGTACAAGCTAATATTTCTACAGGTTCAAATTCCTTTAAAGCACTTATTGGTGGAACATAACTTTGAATTGAACAATTTGGTTTAACAGCTATAAACCCTCTCTTTGTTCCTAAACGTTTCTTTTGAGCTTCTATAACTTTTGCATGATCACCATTAATTTCCGGAATTAAAACTGGTACATCTTCAACACCTCTATTAGCTGAATTGTTTGATATTACTGGTGTTTCATGTTTAGCATAATCTTCTTCTAATAACCTTGTCTTTTCCTTATCTAATGAAATAGCACAGAATACAAAGTCAACCATATTAGAAATTTCTTCTACTTCATATGCGTCTTTTACTATCATATTCTTCATTTTTTCAGGAATTGGACTTTCCATCTTCCATCTATCTTTTACTGCTTCTTCGTAAGTTTGTCCAGATGATCTTTTACTTGCTGCAACAACAACAACTTCAAACCAAGGATGATTTTCAAGTAAGCAAGCAAATCTTTGTCCTACCATTCCTGTAGCCCCTATAATCCCAACTTTTAATTTATTACTCATTACATCACCTCAAATAAATTTGTCTTTCTTTATATTAATATGATATCATTATTTTATTCATTAGTAAAATTGATAATTTAAATTATTATGTTCAATAAAATTGATAAGGAGATAAGAAAATGGATTTTCGTCAACTTAATACCTTTTTAACTATTGGTAAGCTTCAAAGTTTTACTGCTGCTGCAAGTGAACTTGGCTATGCACAATCTACAATAACAACACAGATAAAATCCTTAGAAGATGAACTTGGAGTTAAACTATTTGATAGAATAGGAAAAAATATAACTTTAACTCATGAAGGAAGAAAACTTTTACCTTATGCTAAACAAATGATTAAATTATCTACTGATATAAAAAACGTAGTATTTAAAGATGAAAAACCTTCAGGGACACTAACCATAGGAGCGGCCGAATCTTTATGTGTAATTAGATTACCAGAAATCTTGAAAGAATACAGACAAATGTTTCCTGATGTTGAAGTTTCGATGAAATTTGGAAGTTGTGCTGACTTTAAACATCTTTTAAAAGATAATATTATAGATGTTGCTTTTTCTCTTGGAAGAAAAATAGAGTCAACTGATTTTGTTACTGAAGTTGAGTTTGATGAACCTATGTTACTTTTAGCTTATCCAGGTCATCATTTAATAAGCAAAGAAGAAATCTTCCCTGAAGATATAGAGAATGAAGCATTAATACTAACTGAAACTGGCTGTAGTTATAGAGCTGCTTTTGAAAATATTCTAAGTGAACATAATATCAAACCAAACCTAGTATTGGAAACAGGTAGTGTTCAAGCTATTAAACAATTTACTATGAGTGGGCTTGGAATAACTCTTTTACCTGCTGTTTCTGTTTCTGATGAGATAAATTCCGGTAAATTAATCCCTTTAAATTGGGCTGGTCCTGACTTTGGTATAATATCTCAAGTTATTTATCACAAAGATAAATGGATTTCACCTGCATTGAAAGAATTTTTGAAATTATCTCATAAATATATGAAATCTATGTAAATATTTCTCGAAGTACTGTCGCACTAAAAACATATGCATCAAACACATCAAAAAAATATATGCATCTATAAATGTTAAGTTAATGTTATGCACACAATTAAAATTTTTAATCCTTAGTGCGACAGATCCTTATATAAAGGCTAATTTTTTTCCACAATACTCAAGGATTTACCATATTAAAATTCAATAAAGTTCCATAATGACTGTATATATAAAAATCTTCAAGAGAAATACTTCTTCTCTCTCCCCAAGTAGAAACACAGAGATATTCCTTATCTACATATTCGCTAATCTTAGTTATAGTCATCCAATGCCAATCAAATTCTTCTAGCTTTCTATTTCTAAACATTAATATTACTATAGGTATATCCTTCTTCAATGAATTTTCAATAAAACTTTTTATTTCATCATAATCATATTCAGAAGTTATCCAGTTTGCTGATAACTTTACCCCTTTACTTATAGCAAACTTTTTTACTCCTTCTATAAAATATAAAGATGATATTATTCCAATTTTTTCATTTGGATTTAAATATTCTGATATATTATTCATTAAATTAATAAAATTCTCTTTGCTTAAATCTTTGTAATTGTATAAATCCTCATTTTTTGTCTTTAAAGATAAATATGCTATTATATTGGCGGCAGCCACTATACTACAACCTACTTTTTTTAATTTTTCATCTTTAAACCATTGCTGGCTTCCACCATAAAAAACTCTATAATCATCTTTAATTTTTATAAAATCCACAGAATTTTTAATTTCAATAACATCCTTACAAAGTAGCACAATTTCATCTCCTATCCTATAAACTAATGGCTATTATAAATATATTTTTAGATATTTTACTTAATGCCTAAGAAGTAAAATATTTTTTTAACATTTATGAAAGAATAAAATTTGAAATTGTGTCTATATTAAAATATGAGGTGATTTTTTGAGTAAGATAATATATTTAGATTCTGTAACAGCAAAAGAACAAACTTATAGAAACTACACAGAGGAATTCACTGAGATTCTTGTGAATTTTTTTAATTCTATTAATAAAAAATTTATTATCTATCTTATTAATTATTTATTTTCTAATACTATAAAAACCACTAGTGAACTTAACTTTGAATTAAACAATGACTTTATTAATTCAACTGACATAAACTTAGATAAGAATAATTTTTCAATTAACTTTTCTATAAAAAATGAATTAAACACAAAATATAGTTTTCAAATACAAAAGGATTTACACAAACCTTTTACAATCACTTTATTAAGATATTTAAAAAAGAAACCTAGTAATTTAAAAAAAGATATTATAATTAATATTCCTGATGCTAGGATAATAAAATTTAATAATATTAACTTAACTACAGATGTATATAATTACATTATACAAATGTTTAATCATACCTTAACTTATAAGATTCCAATACTTAAATACTATGAAAAAGAACAAAACTATATTGAATATAATAAGCTATTTATATTAATTCCTTTCAATATATTCACCCTTCAAGAAGAAATGATTAAAATTAGAAAAAGCACTCCAGAAAAAACTCGTATAAAAACAAACATTTTAAAAGCTAGTTTAGAAAATTCAAATTATATTAATGATCTATATTCTAGAAAAATTATTACATTTGATGATTATACTATTCTTGATAATCTTATAAAAGATTTATCAATTTACTTACAAAATAGATTTATATAAATAAAAGGGTATAGAAACTAAGTTTAACGTACTTTCCTCTAAAATTCAACTTACTAATTTTAGGATAGAAATACCTATAACCTGTTCTATACCTTTTATCTATTGAAGTAAATGTCCTGTATCCTCTATACAGTCCATAATAACTTCTTTTGTAGCAGGATTATTATAATTTATTTCCACTAAATTATGTCCAATATCTATTGCTACAGCATTTACACCATCTATTTTTTTTAGTTTGTTTTTCATTTTAATTTTCATATATTCACTGGATAAACCTTCTACTATATAATTAACTTTTGTCATAAAAAATCCTCCTTTATTTAACTATATTTAGTATGTCTAAAGAAGGTCATTTATATATATTTTTTAAAACCAGTGCTTTAACTTTAATTGCGTAAGACAACAAACACTTGCTAAAACAATAGCACAAATAACTACAGCCATCTTATCAAAAGCATTTGTAGATATAGCTCCTATTCCGGCACCTAATAAAAACACTAAATCTATTCTATAATAGGAAATTGCTTTTTTCTTAAAAGAACTATCTTTAGTATCAAAATATTTAAACAAAAATTCAGTACCACTACGTAAATTACCAGTACACATTGTTGTAGCACAAGTTATACCATCAATAGTTCTAAAAGCTGCTGCTTGCATAGCACATACAAAAGAAACCAAAACATTTGCCAAAGTATTAAAATCACTTGGAATAGCAGCAACTATACATAGTAAACTAAATTCTACAAAAAGTATAATCTGTCTCCAATGAAATCTTCTTTCATCCTTAAATTTCTTACTTATAATTTGTACTACAAAAACACCTATTGCAAAAGCTAA
Organism: uncultured Clostridium sp.; assembly: GCA_934755305.1. Taxonomy (GTDB): domain Bacteria; phylum Bacillota; class Clostridia; order Clostridiales; family Clostridiaceae; genus Clostridium. Next base: position 6,951 of record CAKVLD010000026.1, read on the forward strand.
TATAGGTACTAGAAATCTTAAAGCACTATAAAATTCCCCCCAAAACAATTTCACTCCAAGCATAACTATATTTCCTGTTTGAGCATTAGCAAATACCCCGTCTCTTGCTATAAAAGTATATGCATCTAAAAATCCACCTACTAAAGCTAAAGCTGTTCCAAACCTTAACGTCTCTGTGATGTGACTTTTTTCTTTATCTCCCACATATATCACCTCAAACCTTACTTTATCTATTTTTTTATAACTTTAATCTTCTTATTGTTAATTCCTATAACAGTATTATCTAGTTTTATATATTCCAATAGAACTTTAATAAATTCTTTATTAATAATTTCACCAGGTGAAGCTATAGGTATTCCTGGTGGATATGGTATTATTGCTTCTTTTAACACTTTACCAATAGCCTTTTCACCTACTTCAATTTCTTCATATTCATATCCAAAAATAGCATAAGGTTCTAAAGCTTTTTGCAAACTTATTTCATTAAATCCTACATTTTTAATGTCATCTCTCAATAATTCCATATTCATTTTACTTAGTACTTCATAAAGCTTTTCTAGATTTCTTTTAGCATCATATGGAGAAAGAATTAAAACTACTCCTGATAAGAAACTCATTTCACATTGGATATTATTTTCTCTTAAATACTCAAGTAACTTACTTCCGCTATAACCACTAGGTAATACTAATACATATCTACTTAAATCAATACTATATCCTTTTTCCAAACTATTATAATCTAAAACCTTAACTTTATTTAAAGAATTAATTTTATTTTTCATATCTTCAGCTAAGTCTATAAGATTATTGTAATCTTCCTCTCCATACTCTTGTAAATAATACCTTGCATAATCTAAAGAAGCCATTATTAAATAAGATGGAGAAGTAGTCATAAAAGCACTAACATAAAAATCTATATCACTTTTTAAGTCATTACAAAGTAAATATGACCCTCCTGTTAATGCAGGTAAAGTCTTATGTGCACTTACTATTGTGTAATCTGCTAGCTTTGCTACATTTTCAGGTAATCTTTTTGAAGTTCCAAAATGTGCTCCATGTGCTTCATCAATAATTACCTTTAAATTTTTCTTCTTCAAATCCTTTATTATATCTTTCAAATCATAAGTAATACCAAAGCAATTAGGATAAGTTAAAACTATTCCCTTAGCTTCAGGTGACTTTGCTAAAGCATCATAAATCTTTTTTGAATCTGGAGGTAAGAAAAGTCCACTTATCTCTTGAACATTTGATTCAATATAAGTAACCTTTAACTTTCTTAATATAAGAGCATTATATATAGATTTATGACAGTTCCTTTCAACTATCACTTCATCTCCCTCTTTAAATGCTGCAAAAATAGAAGCTAGATTTCCACCTGTTGTACCATTAACTAAAAAATATGCTTTTTTAACTCCATAAAACTCAGCTAATAATTCTTGGGATTTCTTAATAACTCCATCTGGATGATGAAGATTATCTAAAGGATCAACTTCTGTTATATCCATATATCCTAAATTATCTGCTAAAAACTTTCCTATCTCATCTCTATTAAAAGCTTTTCCAGCCTTATTCCCTGGCATAGAATATAATATATTATTCTCACTATGATAATCTATTAATGCCTGTAATAAAGGTAATTTATCATTCATATTCTTTACCTCTTTATTTTATTATTTCTATAGAAGGGTTTTCTAAAACTTTTCTTGCTACTTTGTATATAAAGTCTCCACCTAATTTATCCATATCTTTATAACTATTTTCATATTCTCTATAATCTTTAAACATGGCACTATAAGTAGCTACTGCATTTGTAAGTCTTATACTCTGTTCTTCTTTAAATAGTTTTTTTATTCTTATACTTTTAGATAGTTTCTCTATTTTTGCTTTGTCTAACACTTCTATTTCTAATATTGCCTTATTAATTTCTTCTAAAGCTCTATCAACCTTTTCTTTTGATGTGCTAAAGGTTATTCTATAGTTTCTTATGTTTTTTTCATACCCAATAAAGGTTAATACATCATATACTAATCCCCCTTTAGTTCTTAATCTATCAAATAACTCTGAATTTATACCTTCTCCAAAATATTCATTAAATACTCTTAAAGCCTTAAGTTCCTCAAAGTTCAAATCACTTATAGGAAAGTTTATTTGCACTCTTGCGCTATTGCTTCCTTTTTTACTATCAATAAATGTGTCTTTTACTGGTACCTCTCTACATTCATCTGCTGGTAATACTTCTTGACCTTCCCAAGAACCAAAATATTTTTCTACTGTTTCAACTATATATTTAAAATCTAAAGCTGAAAATATAACTATAGATGTATTTTTAGGTGAATAATATTTATTGTAAAATGCTTTTATATTTTCAAGGGTGATATTTTTTAAACTTTCAAAGGTACCTATTATAGGGAACTTTAATCTATTATTATTAAAACTATTATAAAGGAGCTTGTCCTCACAATATTGATCAAGCTCCTCATCCCATTCTTTTAATTCTTCAATTATTACATCCATTTCTTCTTTAAACCCTTCTGTAGGGAAAGTTGGGTTAATAAGTATATCTGAATATAATTCAATTCCCTTATTAAAGTCTTCCCCTAAAAGAGTTCCATAATATACAACATAAGGATAATTAGTCATTGCATTATTAAATCCAAATACTTCACTAAAATCTTTATTTATTTTAGCTTCATTTCTATTTTTTGTACTTTTATAAATCATATGTTCAGTAGCATGAGCAATTCCAAGCTTAGTACCATCTTGGCTTGCCCCTGCTTCTAAAGCTATTGAAATAGATGTTAATTCTGAAGTTCCCTTAATATATATTAATTTAATTCCATTACTTAATATATATTCTTTCATTTTTTCTATTCTGCATCCTGTAACGCTTCTGCTTTAAGAGCTATAGCACATTCTATTCTCTTCTTTTGCATTTTACATCCTATTTCATAAGGAACATTCATATCACCATTAAAAGCTACATTATTTGCTTGGCATCCACCACTACAATAGAATCTTGCCCAACAATTTTTACACTTAGGCTTATTGTAAATATGAGCCTTTTTAAATGTCTTAGCTAATTCTGCATTAAATGTATCTTCGTATATATCACCTAATTTAAATTCTTCCTTACCAACAAATTGATGACAAGGATATACTTCACCTTGTGGAGTTATAGCTACATATTCAAAGCCTGCTCCACATCCTGATATTCTCTTATACACACAAGGACCACCTTGTAAATCTATATTGAAATGATAGAATGTAAATTCATCTTTACCTTCTTTTCTTCTTCTTCTCATTTCTTCATAAAGCTTGTCATAATTTTCAAAGATAGTTGGAAGATCCTCTTCTCTTATAGAAAGGGCATGCTTATCTTCAAGTACAACTGGTTCTATTGATATTTCTCTGAAACCTTCATTAAGCATTGACACAACATCTTCATAGAAATCTGAATTTTGTCTTGTGAAAGTTCCTCTTACATAGTAAGTTTTACCTTTAGTTCTCTTTGATATCATCTTCTTTATATTTGGAAGTATATCATCATAAGAACCACTACCATCTACCTTAATTCTTACGTTATCATTAATTTCTTTTCTTCCATCTAAAGAAAGAATTATATTACCCATTTCTTTATCCATGAAATCCATCATGTCATCAGTTAATAAAGTAGCATTAGTTGTCATTGTAAATCTAATGTTTTTACCCCATTCTTTTTCCTTTTCTCTTGCATAAGCAATAACTTCTTTAAGTTTGTCCATAATCATAGTTGGCTCTCCACCAAATAGATCTATTTCTATATTCTTTCTTGGACCACTTCTTTTTATTACATATTCTATTGCTTTTTTAGCTGTTTCTACAGACATTACTCCACCATGTCCATGATATTCACCTTCATCTGCAAAACAATACTTACATCTTAAATTACATCCATGTATAACATTTAAACATATAGCTTTTATATAATCTCTATCATCCATAGAGCTGTGAGCTATTTCTTCGTATTTATCTTCAGAATAGATTACTCCATCTTCAGCTAATTCTTGAATTTCATCATAAGCTTCTGAAAGTTCTACTTCATCATATTTACCCTTAAGGTTTTCTAAAACTTCTGCCTTACTCTTTATTCCTTCATCTTCTAATATATCATAAACAAGTTCATCTACTATATGTACTGCTCCTGAGTTCACATCTAATACATAGTAATTTTCACCTTGCTTAAACTTGTGTATTAACGCCATAATATTACCTCCTATGGTTAAATGAAACAAAAAAATTAGTTAACATTGTATTAAGATTACGCTCTTATTAAAATTTGTATTAAACTTTAATAAGAGCTCTTCTTAATATGTTCGTTAACTACTTAATCTTTTGAAGTAACTATCTTAGTTTTCGCATTCTAAGTTTGCTACTGTACAAGAAGTTTTGCAAGCAGATTGACATGAATTAGCACATTCTTTGCATCCTGGTTTGCATAAACTATTTTTTATGTTAGTCTTATTTACTGTTGTAATGTGTTTCATTTTACCTAACCACCTTCCTATATTTCGTTGATATTATACCATATGTGGCATATCTATGAAACATAATTTTTAAAATTTACTATATAAAGTTCCAAAATGTTCTTTTATATATCAATTTATGCCACGTTTTCGTATAAATATTATCACTCTTATAAATATATTACAAATAGTCTTCTTTTATTACCTCAAATTATTAATCAAATTAACAAAAGATTCATTTCCTACTTCTTCAAGATAAATATTTATTAAAAGTTCCAAAGACATCTTATTATATCCCTTAATCCCAAAAATAAACAAAGATCTTAATTCATCTTCAAATTGCTCTTTATCTTCCTTTGCTATCTTAAAAAAATGTTGTTGCTTAGATAAAATTAACTCTTCAATTAAAGAATCCTTCAAATTTTCACTAAACTCTGCTACTTGAACCTTTTCTTCTTCACTTAATCCTTCTGTATTACCTTGTAAAAGATTTAAAATGTCCATTACTCTTTTGTATCCTTTCCTAAATAATTTCTTTCACTCTTCTTACTGCATAATCTAAAGCATTGTCAAGATTAGCCAAATTCTTTCCACCACCTTGAGCTAACACTTTGCTTCCTCCACCTCGTCCATCAATCAGAGAAATAGCATCCTTTAAAAGTGCTCCTACATTTATTTGTTTTAAATTCTTTGAAGTTGCAAATAGAAGATTAGCTTTTTCATTATCTTTAGTAGCAAATATCACCACTACATTATCATTTGCTACAAGCTTCTCTGCAAGTTTACTTAAAAACTTAACATTTTCTCCACTATAAACTTTTCTTATTATAGAAGTATCACCAAACTTTTCACCTTCATTAATTAGTTCCTTCACTTCAAATTCTGCTAAAGAAGCTTTTATTTTTTTATTTTCTTCTCTAGTTTCATTTAAGTTATTCTTCAAAGATTTTAAACTTTTAACTACTTCATCTGCACCTGTAGTAAGTTCTAAACATACTTCATCTAAAATGTTAGCTCTATTTATATATTCTTCAACAGCTCTATTGCCTGCTAAAAAGTATACTCTTGTATTTCCTTTATGTTTTTCATAAGATTTAATTTTAATCATTTGAAGTTCTAATGTATTTGAAGGATGTACACCACAACAAGCATTTATATCTAAACCTTCAATCTTAACTACTCTAATTTTTTCATCAGAAGTTGCAAGTTCACGTCTTAACCCCATAGCTTTTGCTTCTTTTCTGTTAGTTTCCATAAAAATTACCTTATGCTTTTCTCCAATTACCTTATTAGCTAATTTTTCTGCTTTTCTAATCTGTTCTTCTTGCATATGACCAACTATATCAACATAGCTAATATCTGCCCCTAAATGAATTCCTGCCGTATTAGCATTAAATGTATCAAAAAAACATCCTGATAAAACATGTTGACCCAAATGTTGTTGCATTCCATCTAATCTACTTTTCCAATTAATTTTACCTTGTACTTCAACTTTAGATGGCTTTTTAGATAGTTTATGATAAATCTTTTCTCCATCTTCTATAATATCTAGAACTTCAATCCCATCAATTGTTCCTTTATCTTGAGCTTGACCTCCCCCACCTGGGAAAAATGCTGTTTTGTCTAATAATATTAAAAATCCCCCTTCATTTTCTTTAACTTCTAGGACTTTTGCCTCAAACTCTTTTATGTATTGATCTTTATAAAATAACTTTTCTGTAAACATATTTATATCCTTTCTTTATTTATATTAACTTCTTTTTTAATTTCTTGTATGCTTTCACCAATTATCTTTATACCCTTTACTATATCTTTATCTTCTACTCTTCCAAAACCTATTCTTAATGTATCATTACCCTCATTGTCTTCAAAAAATATATCTCCTGGCATAAAAATAACACCTTTTTTATAGCATATATCTAATAATTCTCTTGAACTTAATTTATCTTTTAGCTTTATAAATAAATGTAATCCCCCTTCTCCTGTTATATACTCATAATCAATATACTTATTTATAGAATTTAGTACCAAATTGTATTTACCCTTATAAAATTTTCTTATATTTCTTAAATACCTATTAAATGCACCACTTTTTAGATAGTAATAAAATGTACTTTGATCTAAAAACGAAGAATGAATAGTTCTTCCTCTTTTTACACTTTCTAGTGTATCTATTAACTTTTCATCTGCCATAATCCATCCAATTCTTATACCAGGAAATAATATTTTTGAAAGGCTCCCCACATATATTACCCCATTTCCCTCTCCTCCTAAAGCTGCTAATGGCTGAAGTGGAGAGCTAGAATAAAGAAGTTCTTCATTGAATCCATCTTCTATTATAGGAACTTTATATTCTTTAAAAATCCTCATTATTTCCTGTCTTTTAGGTTCTTTGGTCACTATTCCAGTGGGATTATTATAGGATGGTATTAAATACCCAAAAGCTGGCGAATATCTTTTCATAGCCTCTTCTAATTTTGAAATATTTATTCCATTTTCATCAATTGGTATTTGAATTACTTTTAATCCATGAGCTTTCATAATCTTTATTGCTGTATTATGGGTTGGTTTTTCACAAATTACTACATCCCCTTCTTTTGTTAATGATGAAATAATTATGTCAAAAGCTTCTGTAAAACCATTTGTAATTAGTATGTCTTTATTTTTATTAGACACACCTTTTTCATGCATATATTTTAATAAATAATCTATTAAAGGCTTATATCCTTTGGCATACCCATAATTCAAAAGATTTTTTTCTTCATATGTCCAAGCATCTAAAAGAGCTCTTTTAAAATCTTCCTTATTAAATAAGGTATCTTCAGGTGCTATAGATTTAAATGAAATCATCCCTTTTTCATAAGGTAATTCACTTTTTATTATATCCATATCCCTTAATGTTTTACTATATGAATTAACTTTATCTTCCCAAGAAATATCATATTCATAACTTTCTTTTTGTACATCTATAGCTATAAAGGTACCTTTCCCCCTCTTAGTAACTATAACCTCTCTACCCTCAAGTTCTTCATAAGCTGCTATAACTGAATTTCTACTTATATTTAAGAATTTACTTGCTTCTCTTGTTGAAGGTAACTTACTGCCTTTAGTAAGTTCACCTTTTTCTATACTTTCTAAGATATGTTTTTCAATTTGTAGATAAATCGGTTCATCTCCTTTTATGTTTAAAGTAGAGAAAATCACTTTTTTCACCTCTTATTTTACTTTTTTCTTTATTTTACCTTTTAATTTATTAAAGTTCAATGTCATAATTATTCTTCAGCGTCTGCTTTCAATAAATGTTGTTACTTTTACTTTATAGTAAGCTATATATTTTTTATATGTAAAAAAACTAGGTGTTACATATTGAAATATGTCCACACCTAGCTTTTACCATTTTATTTCATTTTAGTTTTTATTCTATCAAGACCTAATATTAAAAGTCCACCTATTACAAAAAATATTATCTTAAAAGTACTCAAAGTCATAGGATCTTCAGGAACCTTTAAAGTAGTTGGTCCCATAATAACAGCATAAATTGATCCTATCATAAGACCTATAATTAAATATATAGTCTTTGATCTATGATTTTGTAAACAATATTTTATTCCCTTAATAGTTCCTAATATTCCTGTAATAACACCTAATCCGAATATAATAAGTACAGGTAGATAGCTTAAATTAATTGATAAAACTTCCTTAATAGCATTTATTATTGGAGCATATAATCCAAATATAAGCAATAACGTAGAACCAGAAATACCTGGTAAAACCATGGCTGATATAGCTATCATTCCTGCAATAAATACATATATACAAAATCCAATACTTAAATTCGAAACCGAAACATCCATTCCTGAACCACTAGAAGATGGATTAAAATACGTAATAAGTGATACTATTGCAATACCTATTAAAGTGAAAATTGCATTTTTGTAATTACCTTTTATTACATCCTTATCTTCCTTTACTATTAAAGGAATAGCAAAAATAATAAAGCCAATAAACAAAGAACTTATTTCATAAATATGTGATTCAAATAACGATGAAATAAACAAAACAGCTAATAAGAAAGCAATAACCCAACCAATACCAAGGTTAATTAAAAATTTTATAGCTTTTTTCTTTTCATCCTTACTATTTTTAGAAACTAAGGTATTTAAAGAATTTATAAAATCATCATAAAAGCCTAATATAAACGCTATAGTTCCTCCAGATACTCCAGGCACACTATCAGCTAATGCCATACATGCACCTCTTAATAAGTTTATAATATACATATTATTCTCCTTTTTAATAACATAATTTAATTTATTTTATTATATTACAAAGAAAAAAATATGCAAAGAACTTTACATATTTTTAACAAAACTTATGTATAAAATTATTTATATTAGAATTATATTAAACAAAAAAATATTTAATATAATTAATTATTTTTTAGTATAATAAGCAACTCCAATACTTGCCGGACCTACATGCAACCCTATAATAGGACCTATTGTTTGATATTTTACAGGTATATGTAATTTTTCTTCTAAAGCCTTAGCTAAAGATTTTCCTTCTTCTTCACAGTTAATGTGATGAACTATTACTTCACTTAGTCCTTTTTCTTTTGCATCCTTAAGAACCTTATCTATTATTGTATTTATAGCTCTCTTCTTAGTTCTAACTTTTTCATATACTGTAGTAACACCATTTTCTACAGTTAAAATAGGTTTTATTTGAAGAACCGTTCCAAGTAATGCTGCTGCGCCACCTATTCTTCCACCTTTTTTTAAATATCTTAATGTATCTGGAAAAAATAAAAATCTGCTACGTTCTCGTGTTTTTATAGCTATATCTACAACTTCTTCTATAGTTTTTCCTTCTTTAGCAAACCTTGCTGCTTCTAAAACCTCATATCCCATCTGCATACAATTTGTCATGGAATCTATAATTTCTATTTTTGCATTAGGATATTTCTCTAAAACCATACTTTTAACCAAATTAGCACTAGAATATGCTCCACTCATTTTAGAAGATAGAAAGATTCCAACTATATCATCCCCTCCTTTAACCACCTCTTCAAAAACCTTCATCATTTCATCTAAAGATGGTTGGGAAGATTTTGGCATTTCCCCTGTTAACTCCATTTTTCTATAAAACTCTAAGTTATCTAAATCAACTTCTCTATAACTCTTACCTTCTAATATTACATTTAATGATACCACATTAATATCGTAATCCTTTATATATTCTTCTGGAATATAGCTAGTGCTATCAGTTATAATTTTAACACTCATTATTTGCCTCCTAAAATCATATAAATTTCTTTATGTTTATTTTAGCACCTTTTACAATTTAATATAACATGATAGCACTTTTTATTTTATCTTACCTCAAAATTCCCCATACTTAAATCCACCTTTTTAAAAGGTAATTTGCTTTCTGAATCAAGAGAAAATAAAAGTTCCATTATCTATCGCCATTATATTCCAAATTCTATAAGTTCCCTCTTTAAAATTATCATCTATATTTATATATCCTTCAAAGTAACCTGTCTCTTTGTTGAATTCAAGATTAACATGCTTGAATTCATCTCCTGTAAGCCCTTGATAATTTACTGTTATTCTACTTATTCCTGACTTATCTACTGCTTTAAGACTTACTTTTACCTTATCTCCCTTTTCTACATATGATTTATCTACTGAAACAGTATCTTCATATATTGTTGGTCCTATCATATCTACATCATCTTTACTAGTAACATTAGTTTCTGATACTTTTATATTACCTTTGCTTAAATCAGCTATTTCTCCTGATGCATCCTCTACTACATCTTTATTATAAATAAATTTACAATTATAATTGTTATCTTGAGCAAATATACGCAACACTTTCCATGTTCCAGATTGAGTCTCTTCAGTTATAAAAAATTCCCCTTCATATTTTCCTGTACTTTCATTATACTTTAACTCAATATCTTGGATATTTTTAGATATTGGTCTGATGTTCACTCCCCATAACATTAATACTTCCTAAATTAATAGAGCTTACAATTATCAAAATCCCTAATAACTCTCTTTTCTTCCTTAAATTCAAATTCACTTTTAACACTCCCCCTCTTTTTAAAAAGAAAACAAAGTCCTACTTATATTATATTACAATACAAGAAGAACTTTACATATTTATTGTTTTATCTTTTTATAATTCGTATATATCAGAAAATTCTATATTACATTTTTCTATCTTAGAAGATAAATTGGCTTTTGTAGCTTTTTTATTATCTTGCTCTTCAATCTTCTTTATAGGAAGCATAAAAGTAAATTTAGATCCTTTTCCAAGTTCACTTACAACATCTATTTTTCCCTGATGCATTTCAACTAAAGACTTTACTATAGAAAGACCTATACCACTACCTTCAACTTTTCTTGTAAATATATTATCCACCTGCATAAATCTATTAAATATAATCTCTAGCTCTTCTTTAGCAATACCTATACCATTATCTTTTATTGAAACACACACATAATCTTTAATATAAAGAGCAACTTCAATTTTACCATGTTTATCTGTATATTTTATAGAATTTGAAATTAAATTTAATAGAATTCTTTCTATTTTTTCTGGATCACAAGCAATTATAAATTCTTCAACCTCTGTATCAAATGTAATACTTATATTCTTACCTTTAACATACTCCGCCACTAAGGTTATTATATCTTCAACCAAAGAAACTATATCACGATTCTCTAAATTCACATTATAATAACCTGCATCTATTTTAGTCATATCTATAATATTATTAGCAAGTCTTAGAAGTCTATATGAATTTTGCTTTATAGATTTTATATATTTTTTAATATTTAAAGTAGAATCAATATTTATACTTTTATTTTCTACACCGTAATTTACCATTTGTATTGTTGACAAAATTATATTTAACGGGGTCTTAAATTCATGGGACATATTTGCTAGGAATTCATTTTTTATGCTTTCTAATTGTAAAGCTCTTTCATACTTCTTTTTTTCATCTTCTAATTTCTGTTCATCCGTGATATCTTTTGCTGTTACTATCCAATTATCACTTTCCTTTATATAAACTAATCTCCAATCCAATAATTTATATTTTCCAGACTTGCACTTAAATTTATTTACATTTTTAACCAAAACTGAATCTTCTTTTTTAATTACTAAATTTCGTACCTCTTCTACTTCTTGAGGATGAACCAAACTTAATAATTCTTTATTCAAAAGATCTTCTTTTCTCCATCCTACATTAGCTTTCCAGCCAAGATTTACTTTTCTTATAATTCCTGCACTATCTATACTTGCCATTATATCTGAAGCTGTCGCTAAAAAACATTCTAATTCTTTTTCTGATTTTCTTCGTTTTAATATTTCATCATTAAATTTATTTACTATTTTGTTTGCATATATTAATGCAGCTATTTGATTAGACATTATTTTTACTATACAATCATCTATGTTCATATTTTTATTAAAATCTTTATATAAAATATTAAATATTCCCAAAATATCATTATTAAACTTTATTTTATAATTTCCAATATACTTGATTTCTCTTTCTAAAAGAATAGCTTTATTAGGAACATTATTTACCGATTCTAATTTAATTATTTTATCTACTTCTTCAGAATAATCAATAGTAGCAAATACTTCTTTTTTTATGTATACACTATCTAAATTATCTTCCGAACTTATATAATTACCAAAAGATAGATACTTAGTTAGGGACTCTAGTTCTTTATCATATATGAAAACATTAAATCCATCACAACTTAAGGTTTTAAAAAGTTCTTGTTTAATATTATCTAAAACTTGCATAACATTAACTGCTTCATAACTATTATAAAAAAAACTATCTCCTGATTTTAATGGTTTAGACCACTCATTAGGCTTTTCACTATTCTCTTTTATTATTAAAGATTCTTTTTCGCCTTCGCTTCTTATCCCAATATATTTATTTATATTATTTAAATCAATTTGAAGGTACTTGTCCTTTAATATAAAAAAGTACCTCTTTTCTCCTAATACATTTGAATTAATAACGTCCCCTTTAAATTTGAGTTTTTCATTATCTGATGTATAAAAATCTAATTCTACTTCTTTTCTTACACTATTTTCATTTATTTCATTCAGCAAAAATTCACTTTTTAATATACTATCACTTATATTACAACCTTTTATATCACTAATTGAATATTTTAATCTACTTAAAAACAAATCATTGCAAAACTCTATCTTTCCATCCTCGTCACATATAACGATATTATTATCTATATTATTAAATAATTCATCCATATAACACCTCTAAAACATATATTTTACAGCTAGATTTTTTGCATTATTTTAATAATATATACTTTAAGACAAAAAGACAATAATAATTTTATTTTTATTTATACAATATCAGCAAATTCAATATCACATAATTCTGTTGTTGTATGCAAATATGTTTTTCTAAAAATATACTCATTATCTTCATCAATCTTTTTTATAGGTAAAGTAAATATAAATTCCGACCCTTTTCCAATAGTACTATTTACCCAAACCTTGCCTCCATGCATTTCAACTAAAGCTTTTACTAAAGATAAACCAATTCCACTTCCCTCTACCTTTCTAGTAAACATATTCTCAACCTGTTGAAAGCTCCTAAATATATCATCCATATCTTCTTTAACTATTCCTATTCCATTATCTTTTACTGAAATTAATAAATAATCATCTTTAGCCCTTAATGTAACTGCAATATTACCTGTTTTATATGCATACTTTATAGAATTAGATATTAGATTCAATAATACTCTTTCTATTTTTTCAGGATCACAAGCTATTACCTTTTCTTCAAATTCAGTATCAAAAATTATACTTATCCCTCTTTCATTGAAATATGAAGCCGAAGCCGTAACTATGTTTTCTAGTATAGGAACAATATCACAATTTACTTTATGTATTTTATAAAACCCTGTATCAATCTTACTCATATCAATTAAGTTATTAGCTAGCCGTAATAATCTATATGAATTTTGCTTTATTATATCTATATATTCTGCTGATTTATTATCTATATTTTTATATTTACAATTAATTAATTGTATAGTACTTAAAATTACATTTAAGGGTGTTTTAAACTCGTGAGATACATTTGCAAAAAATTCATTTTTTATATTTTCTAATTCTAAAGTCTTTTCATACCTTTTTCTTTCTTCTAACGCCTTTTTTTCTTCAGTTACATCTGTAGCAGTTGCAATAAACTTATTAGTTTCAGAAATATATAAAAATCTCCATGAAAGTATTCTGTAATCACCATTTTTACATCTATAATTAATAATTACATTAGTAACTTCTTTGATTTTTCTTTCTAAATTACCCATTCTATATACACGTTCCTTATCTATTTCATCAACAAAATCCATCCAATTTCTCCCTAAAATTTCTTCTGCATCCCAGCCTAGATAGTATCTCCATCCAATATTAACTTTTTCAAAAAAACCGTCAAAATCCATAATAGTCATAACGTCTGCAGCCGCTAATAGAAAAGATTGAAATTCTTTTTCACTTTTTTTACGCATACTTAACTCCAATTTAACCTTTTTTATTAATTTGTTGATTTGAATTAATTCATCAACTTGTTTTATAATACATGTATATATATTTCTATTTCTTATTGAATTATATTTTTCTAAATTCTCTAAAAATACTATAACTACAGCATTCACATCATTTTTAAATTTTATATTATATGTAACTGAATATTTTAAATTATTATCTAATAGTTGGTTTTGGCCAATAAAATAAGCAAAATCATATATACTATTTAGTTGACTATTTACTTTATTTTCAATTAACGCATTATAATAATTTATAAAAGTAGAATCATTTATATCTATATTATCTTTTGTTAATACAATTGGATACTTATTTTTTAAATTATCCTTAATAAAAATATTAATACATTTTGAATTAGCATTCTTTAATATTTCATCTTTTCCATCTTTAAATGATTTTAAAACATTCTCATTGTTATTATTATTCATAATATTAAATACGTCATATATATCACTATATTTATTATCATAAATAACTACACTTTCTGCACCTGTTTCATCTACATTTTCTACAATTATGCACTTGCATTCTACATTATTCCAAACAACTTCTGTTATCTTACCTTTTAACTTAATAACTATTCCTTTTTTGTTTTTTAACTTAAAAAAATTCTCATTATTTTCTACAGGACTATTTCTATAACATTCATATAATTCCTCATAACTATATCCTAATTTACATAATAAAGTACTATTACAAAATTCTATATTTCCATTTTTATTAATAATTAAGATACCTTCTCTAATATTATTTAATATATTCTCCATGTAATACACCCCATTATTTTTATCTACTAAACTAAATATTACAACCTTTATACTATTTAAATTTAATTTTTTAAATTCTCATAATATAAATTATATAGATTACTACCCAAAACGTCTACCATATAATTACATAAATAATATATAATTATTTCAACCCCTCTATATTCTATATATTTATATATAAGGTTGATTTTAACTAATATTAAAGCAAAATATCTTTATTTTTTAACATAAAGGAATTTATAATTTTTTTGATAGTGAATACTGAATATCACAAGCTCTCAATTATGTAAGATAGCAAATACGTTAAAAATAATTATAGTGCCTCAAAAGAACCAAAAAGAAAAATAATTAAATGGTATTTTTATAAGGTATTATTTTTCTTTTAGAACCTTTTGAATGGCTAAAAAATTTTATTTATACAACTTTTTCAATATTTCTATACATTCTTCTTCATTCATTATCTTGGGTACTGGATAACCTGGATTGCCTTCCTTCATCACTCTTTTAGTTATTATTTCAAAATCATTTTCTCTTAACTCATTTACCTTATTAGGTATATTCATATTACTATTCATATCTTTTATTTTATTTAATACTTTATTATATAAAATTCTATTATCTTCTTTTTCATCCCCTAAACCTGTATATATCGCTATTTCAGATAATTTCTTATATATACTCTCTTTGTAGTATTCTAAAACATATGGTAATACTATAGCATTAGCTAGACCATGAGAAACACCATATATCCCTCCTAAAGCGTGTGCTATAGCATGAACATATCCAACATTTGCACGTGTAAAAGCAAGTCCAGCATAATTTGAAGCTATTAACATACTATTTCTAGCTTCTAAATTTTCTCCATTACTATAAGCTTTTTCTAAATTATCAAAAATTATTTTTATAGATTTTAATGCATTTCTATTTGTTTCTTTTGTACCAAAATTGCCTATATAAGCTTCAATAGCATGAGTTAATGCATCCATCCCTGTAGTGGAAGTCACCTGCTTCGGAAGAGCAACAGTTAATTTAGGATCTAAAACTGCATAGTCTGGCATAAGCTTTGGATCTACAATAGCATATTTTTCATGATTTACAGAGTCTGTTATTACAGCTGCCACAGTACTTTCTGATCCTGTACCAGCTGTTGTTGGTATAGCAATAAATAATGGTATATTTTTTCTAATCTTTAATATTCCTCTCATATCTTTAACTTGTATATTCTTATTATTGACCCTAGCACCAATTATTTTTGCACAATCCATAGGGGAACCTCCACCAAAAGCTATTATTCCTTTTGCTTTTGCTTCTTCATATTTCTTTACCCCTGCTTCAACACTTTCAATAGTTGGATTGGCCATAACATCATTAAATAAATAATATCGTATATTTTCTTCCTTTAAACTTTCTATTAATTCATTTAATAAACCTAATCTTGTTATTGTTTTACCTGATACTAATAATACATTATTTATATTTTTTTCTTTTAATATAAATGCAATCTTTCGTACACTATTTTCTCCAGATATTACTTCCTGTTCTTTAAATTTAATAAACTTCATTCCAAACTTAAATATTCCTTGATTAGCTCTATAATAGGCTTTTTTTATATTCCAAATCATATCTATTCCTCCAATTTATATATAAAATATACTAACACAAACCACTCAAAAACTATATATCTCCTAAAAAATTAGTATATGACAAAAGGTGAATTATTATGTTTAAATCACATAACAATTCACCTTAGCAAATTTATAGTATTACTACTTTATGTAAAAGTTTATTGAGAGCTTGTACACTCCTATGCATTAACTAAAGTTCTATCACATAAGAAATCTAAAGTTTCTTCTAGAGACTTATTAAATTCTTCTGTTGAAGAATTTTTAAATACCCAAAGTTCTGGAATTCCTTCTGGCTTTGTAAAATTACATCCTGCAATGTATTCATCCCAGTGTTCTAATTTCCATGTATCACGATCTGAAGCACGTTCTATCATTCTTTGATGACATACCTCTTTATCAGTTTCAACCCAGATTACTACCAGTTTAGTATCCTTTTCTGCTAACTTTTGACGGAAATTATTCATATACTCTAAATCACGAATTTCTGATGTAAATGGTGCGTTTATTAAAACTGTATCATTATATTCTAATGCTTCTATTGCTAAATCAATTATTACTTCATATTCATAATCTCTTATATTTTCTTGGAAGAAATCAGAGCTTCTGTTATATTCCTCCCCTGCTACTTTAAATATTTGTTTTGATAAACCAATTAAAGTATCCTTATCTAGGTATACTATACCTGGTACACCTTTCGCTATTTCCTTAGATATAAAAGTTTTACCACAAGCTGGTGGTGATGTCACTAATACTAACTTTTTCATGTTTTCCCCTACTTTCTTTTATCTTTAAAATACACAATATGCACTACACATTTAATTATTTTACCTTGTATTTTATTTATCGTCTATAGTTTTGTGAAAGTTAATACTTTCACAATGTTTTTTAAAATTTCCTATCAATTCTTTTCTACATACTTATACATCAAATACATTATATCACATTTCCCGATGAAATTTCTGTAACTTTTTAATTATTTTAGTAATATATTAATATATATAATTTAAAAGGATGGTACTTTATGAAAAAAGCGTTTGTTATTTTACCTATAGCTGCTATAGCTGCTACTACTATTGGAGTTTTTGTTACTAAAAAAGTCAAAGGTGAATCATTATTTAAAGAAATAACTTCTGATAAGGGTGATGAACACAAAGATTCAGAAGTATGTTCTGTAGAATCAGAAGACACTGAAATAAGAGTTGATGACGATAAAATTCAAGATGAAATCCCTACAATTTAATAGTTAACAAAACAAAAATAGCTTAAGTGATTAAGCTATTTTTGTTTTGTTCTTATTTATTTGTATTTTTTATAAAACTGTTCCAATCCATGTTGTCTAAGTTTACATGAAGGACAAGTTCCACAACCTGCTCCTTTAACTCCATTATAACAAGTTAAAGTTTTATCTCTTATCACTTCAAAAACACCTAAATCATCACTAAGCTTCCAAGTCTCACATTTATCTAACCACATTAAAGGAGTATGTAACACAAATTCATAATCCATAGCTAAATTCAATGTAACATTTAAGGATTTTATAAAGGTATCTCTACAATCAGGATATCCGCTAAAATCACTTTCTGAAACTCCAGTTACTATATGTTTTATATTATGTTTTTTTGCAAATACGGCAGCGAAAGTTAAAAACACCATATTCCTACCATCCACAAAACTATTTGGAACATTTTCACCCTCTTTTGCCGCTTCTACCTCTATATTTTTTCTTGTTAAAGAATTACTTGTAAGTTGCCCTAAAAGACTCATGTCTAAAATATCGTAAGGAACACTATATTCTTTACATATACTCGAAGCACATTCTAACTCTAACTTATGTCTTTGTCCATAATCGAATCCAACTGCTCTAACACTTTTAAAATTTTTTAAACACCAAAATAAACATGTAGTACTATCTTGGCCGCCACTTAATACAACTACAACTTCTTCATTTTTCAAACTACTCATTATCTGTTATCCACCTTTTCTGGGTACATATCATGATTTGCTAACCTATTAAAAGCTACTTCTTCCCACTTAGTACCCTTTTTTCCGTAATTACAATATGGATCTATAGATATTCCACCTCTAGGAGTAAACTTTCCCCATACTTCTATATACTTTGGATCCATTAACTTTATTAAATCTTTCATTATGATGTTCATGCAATCTTCATGAAAATCACCATGATTTCTAAAACTAAATAAATATAACTTTAATGATTTACTTTCCACCATTTTTTTATCTGGTACATATGATATATATATTGTTGCAAAGTCTGGTTGAGAAGTTATAGGACATAAACTTGTAAATTCCGGACAATTAAACTTTACAAAGTAATCATTTTCAGGATGTTTATTATCAAAACTCTCTAATACTTCTGGAGTATAGTTATATTTATATTCAACATTTTTATTTCCTAATAAATTAAGTTCTAAATCTTCACGCATTATTATTCTCCAATTCTACTTTTTAATATTTTTATTAATATTGTACCTAAAATTGCAGGAACCACTTGTCCTAGACACAAACTTCCTGCTAAAGGTATATAAGACATCTTAAGTATAGGGGCAAGCCACATAGGCACTACTAAACCAGGTATCAATATTATAGGCAATATAATAAAATTAATATTTAACTTATACTTTCTTACTGCATATACAAGTATGGAAGTTAAAATACCAACTAAACCTCCACCTAAAATATCAAATACGCCTAAACCTCCAAGAAGCATATTTGATAAGACATTTGCAAGACCAAGGGGCAAAACTAAGAATGGAAATAAATAAGATAAAGAATATAAAGTTGTTGCAATTCGAATTTGTACTGCTCCAAAAGCAAAACTTTGAGTTAATACCATAATTACTGTATACAAAGCTAAAACTAAACCTGATATAGCTAATTGTTTAGTTCTTAATGTTTCCTTTCTTATTTCCATTAAATCACCTCCTAAAAATATAAAAAAGCTTTTAAATTTTCTATACGTTAAAAAAAATAAAGGCAGATAACTATCCACCTTATAAACATAGAAATTTTTCATTCCACTTAGTTCCTAGTTTTGTTTATAGACAGGATGGTCAACGAACTGTCTTATCAAATTTTCTTTTTGATTATATATTATATAAAATCCTAATTCAAGAACTTTTTAATATTCTCTATAAATTTTTCCACAAAAATTATAAGTTGAACTCTTATACTCTTACCTTTATACTAATATTAGAATTTTTTACAGAAGGACTATAAATATGAATACATATGATTTTGAAAAACTACTTAATATAAAAACTACAGGAAAGCAAAAAAATTATAATGATTCTAATCATTATAATATATATGAACCCACTTCATATGAAGCTTTAAATTGTTTATTTAATAAATATGATACTAATTCTTGTGATAGTTATGTGGATTTTGGATGCGGAAAAGGACGCCTAAATTTTTATGTGAATTACTATTTTGATGCAAAAGCCACAGGTATAGAAATGAATAATTATTATTACGAAAAAGCTCTTCATAATAAAAGTGAATATTTAAAAAAACATAAAAATAAAGAAGATAAAATCTCCTTTCTTAATACCTTTGCTGAAAAATATGAAATAAGTAATAATGATAATAAATTTTATTTCTTTAATCCTTTTTCTGTACAAATATTTATGAAAGTAGTAGAAAACATATTAATTTCTCTAGAAAATCATAATAGAGCTATTGATATTATTTTATATTATCCCTTTGAAGAATATATATACTTCTTAGATAACTGTACTGCTTTTGAATTGCTTAAGGAAATTAAAGTTCCTAACCTTTTTGAAAGTGATAATAATCACAGATTTTTAATATATAGATATAATTATTAATTAAACATTAAATAAAAGCTATATTTAATTATTAATATCACTCTGTACATTTCATAAAGTATTTTTATTTTATGAAAACTCTTAAGTTTAACTAATTAAGTATAGCTTAATTTATATATTATATAATTTATATTAAAGTTATTAATAAGATTATTATCCCTGCAACTAACATTTCTATTACATTATTTGATTTACTATTATCTACATATATTTCTTTCTTTCTTATAACTTCATTACTATAATTTATACATTCAACTTCTCTTAAAGAGCCAATTGATAAATCTCTTTCAAAATTAGAAAGTCCACCTATTCCAATAAACACCAAACTAATTATGAATAGTATATCATTTAAAGATAAAATACTAAAACACATAACTACTCTACCTAAAATTAAAGCTGTCATTAACCATAAGCTAACCTTAAAAATAAATTCTGAAAAAGTTCCTGATTTTTTCACTACTAATCCCTTCTTCTAAAAAAATTAATTACTCTTCCTATACTAAATTATGCAATACATTAAAAAAATCAACTTCCCTTAATAATCTTTATCACATTTTAGCTTTTTTAAACATATATCTGATTTTTTTTTAGAAAACTTTTTTAAGTAGTGATATTTTTTTATGGTTTTATCACATTTATTATCAATTTGCTACTTCAACTTATTTCCATCCTTATCAAATTCTCTTTTTAAAGCTCTTTCTGTACATACAATAGAACAAAATAATAATATTATTTGTAATAAAACAATTATAGTTTCAACTATAGATACAAATTCTAAGGCCTTATTAATTACTAGTAACATTATTAAAAAAGCAATCCTAAGTTTATTTTAAAAACCTAAGATTACTTTTTTAATTCTAACTATATTACCTTTTAAGCCACTTTAATGCTTTTGTTAATTTTATTTGATTTCCATACATTAATGTAGCTCTACGATAAATCTTAGAAGCCAAAACGCCTACCACACCTGTAGATATTATTAATATTACAGCTGATATTATAACTTCAATTGTTTCTACAGATCCCATAGCCACACGAACAAACATAGATATTAATGAACTAAAAGGTATATATGATAAAACTCTCATTAATATTCCATCACTATTAGTTAAACTTGTCATTACAGCCATAAATGCAACTACAAATATTAGGGTAACAGGTCCTATACTTTTACTAACATCTTCTGTCTTAGAAACTAAAGCTCCTAATGTTCCAAAAATAAAACTATAGAATAAGAATCCTAATAATCCAAATATACCAAAAGTTATTAAA
Source organism: uncultured Clostridium sp. (assembly GCA_934755305.1). GTDB lineage: Bacteria > Bacillota > Clostridia > Clostridiales > Clostridiaceae > Clostridium. Next base: position 28,583 of record CAKVLD010000026.1, read on the forward strand.
ACTTCTGAAGGGATATTAAATACAAAATCTAACTTATGATTCCATACATCACTATTAAAATTATAAGTTACTAAAGCTGATGCCAATATTACCCCAACCTGGAATATGCTAGCTATAGTTCCTGCTATAACTTTACCAAAAATAAGACTATTACTACTTGTACTAGTAACTAAAACTTCCATTGTACGATTACTCTTTTCTGTTGTTACAGATACTGCTATTAACTGACCATATAAAACTACTACCATATATACAATAAATATTAATCCATAAGTATATGCAAAGTTACTTACACTATCTTTTCCTAATATCTCAACATCTTTATTTACTTGAGTATTATATAAAGCTTCTATTTCTTGAGCATTTATACCTTGAGCAGTTAATATTTTGTCACGATATAAAGTAGAAAGTACTTTTTCAAATACTACTTGCTTTTCATCACTAAAATCACTGTTATTTATTATATAAGAATAATCTAAATCTTCATTAACTATAAATCCAGCTTCAGCATCTTCACTCTTTACTAATTCTTTTACTTCTTCTTTGTTATCTACAACTTTCCATTCTGTATTAGCAAAGCATTGCTCTAAAATAGAAATATCAGGAATTACATTCTTTTCATCATAAAGTACCATCATCTTTTCTTCATCTGAATCACTACCAAAAGAAGATAAATCCATAAATCTAGGCACTGATAGCCCAACTATAAAAACTATAACCATAATTATAGTAGTAATTACATAACTTTTGCTTCTAAAATAATTACTTAATTCAAATCTTAAAACTTCAAAAAATTGTCTCATTACTTGTCACCTGCCTTAAGTACAAAAATATCATTTAATGTTGGTTCAAAATCTCCAAATTTCTCCACATCAATATCAGATTCTAATATTAACCTTAGTAAATCTTTTTTATCTTTATCTTTTACTAACTCTAGTATTATAAATTCCTCTTTAACATCATAAACATAAACAACATCTTTAAACTTTTCTATAGCTATAGACTTTAACTCTTGAGTATTATAATTATTAGCACTTAATATTAATCTTTTTTCTCCAAAATCCTTTTTAATATCTTTTAAATTTCCACCAATAGCTACTTCTCCATGATTAATAATAACAATATCTTCACAGAACTCTTCTACATAATTCATTTGGTGACTAGAAAATATAACTATTTTATTCTCTTTTATAAGCTCTTTAACTACATCCTCTAATATTTTTGAATTTACAGGATCTAAGCCACTAAAGGGTTCATCTAATATAACTATTTCTGGCGAACAAACCAAGGTTTGTGCTAATTGTACCTTTTGTTGGTTTCCCTTTGATAAAGTTTCTAGTAACCTATTTGCATATTCCTCTATTCCAAGCTTTGAAAGCCACTTTTTTGCACTTTCTCTTGCTTCACTTCTATTCATTCCTCTTAATACTGCTAGGTAAACAATTTGATCTAATATTTTCTTTTTAGGATATAATCCTCTCTCTTCTGGTAAATAACCTATTTGAAATTTCTTTGGATCAAAAGTCTTACCATCTATTAAAACTTCTCCTTCATTTGCCTTAAATACATCCATTAATATTCTTATTGTTGTAGTCTTACCGGCTCCATTTCTACCAAGTAACCCTAAAGCTTTTCCACTTGAAACAGAAAAAGAAATTCCATGTAAAACTTCTGTATCGCCAAAGCTTTTTCTTAAATTTTTAACTTCTAACTTCATTCCACTTCCCCCTAATAATTTAATATTCTTATCAAGAACCTATTTTGTTTTTATATAGACTTCTTTTCAGAATATCTTTTATCCTCTTACAAGTTATATAATACCACTTAAAGAAATATCAATCAATACTTTTTGCGTTTTTCATCAATATATATTCTACATCGAATAAATTATTATATATACCTACAATATTTAATATTATTTTAACACATTTTTCTATATATATCTTAAAATCCAATTATCTTTTCTTTAACTTTATACAAAGTTGGTTCTACCTTAATTAAATTTCCCTCCAAAAAAAGAAAAGCCAGGATAATAGCAACAAAAAATTGTTATTATCCATAGCTCTAGTCTTAATAAGTCCCTATAATTAACATTTGATTATCTTAAATAAGCTCCACTTTCACCAATCTTTCCTGGTGCAGCATTCTTTCCTCCAAGATCTAATACATATACTCTCATGTTACCTTTTCCAACAGAACCAATTGATAATGTTCCGTTAGTTACATTCTTAACATCTCCAGTTATTGCATCTACATATCTACCATTAGGAATATTATTAAATGTAGCTCCATCTGTTATACTTACTAATGCAAAACTATCTACACCAGTTTTATTATCTGTATAACGTCTCTTAAATGCCATACTTCCATTTATTCCATCAGTTGAATATTGACCTTTTCTTAAAGCAGGAACTTGTCTTCTTATTAAATTTAATCTTTGAATATGCTTAGATAATGGATGATTTAAAGTTTCTGCCATCTTTCCTGTAGCTGAATCATATTTACCATAATCAGTTACATGTACAGAACCTTCTATATTATCTCCAAAATAAGCTCTTCCTGTTTCACTTAATGGCTTTTGAGGTCCTACATCTATAGGTGCACCTTTCATAAATTCTATTTCACTACCATAGTAAATAGTAGGAATACCTCTAAAAGTAAACATTAGATTTAAGTTTTCAGCCCAAGTATCTTGAGTTCCTGCAAATCTTTGATTTTCTGGTGCTCCATCTGGTGCATAATCATGAGAATCTACATAAGTTACATTCCAAGTTGGATCATTGTACCATTTATCGCCCCCTACTGCAATTCCAAAAGCATCTCTTGCATTATTAAAGCTCCAATGCATTGGGAAATCAATAACATCTAAACCTGATTTCTTACTATAGTCAGGAGTATGATAACTATTACCATTTAATTTATAGTTATCACTAGTTGGTTGAGTACCTACATTTTGATTATCACTCCAGTTTTGGAATACACTATTAGTTCTCTCTTGTAGAGTATTCCAAGCATAGTCTTTACTTTCTTTCCAAGTATAGAAAGGAGTAGATATAGCAGGTATCCCACTATTCCATACATCTCTATATCTAGTTGCAACTTCACCAAATATATAGAAATTATCTCCACCTCTTTGTTTAAATGCTGGAATAAATTCTTTATTAAATGTTAATCTTGAAATATGTTTTACAGTATCAACTCTAAAAGCATCAACACCCATATCAATATACCTGTTATAAGAACTTATTAAATAATCACTAACCTTTTTATTTTCTGTATTTAAATCAACACAATCTCCAGCTATTTGGCCAGTTTGAACTGAATATCCTTCCCATTGTAATGATTTTTCATGATGATAAATATTCTCTGTATCAGTATCATCATTTTTCATAACTCTTATTCTGTCACCATATTGTTCATTTGGATTTAAACTTTCATAATTAGGTTTTAATAATCTGGCAGGATCATTAAGCTTCAAAGCATTAATACTATCTAATCCAGTTTTTTCTTTGTTGAATAATGGGAATATATTTTCTTCTCCAAAATTACCAGTATGATTTAATACTATATCTTGAATTATCTTAATACCTTTAGCATGAGCAGCATTAATTAAATCTTGATAAGTAGCACCTTCTGATTCATATCTAGTATCAACTTCACTAAAATCAATTGGATGATATCCGTGATAATCATATCCACTTGCATTTTCTGCTACTGGTGTAATCCATATAGCAGAGAATCCTAATGCTTTAATATAGTCTAATTTTTCTATAAGACCTTTAAAGTCACCTCGCCAAGCTGGATCTGAATCTGGATTTTTTGCATTTGCATCATCCCAACAATGTACATTATTACTTGAATCTCCATCATAGAATCTTGAAGTCATTACAAAATAAATACTCTCATCTCTAAAGTCTGATCTTTCTATTGGTTTTAGAAATGGATCATAACTATACCAAGTTCCTTCCTTATACCACCATTCACCATATCCTCTATCTAACTCAATAGTTAAAGGTTTAGTTCCATTAAATATTTGTAATTTTGCACTATCTACATTTTTTATAACATATTTATAAACATTACCACCATCAACTTTCTTTTCAAAAGTCATTTCTTCACCAAAATTATTATTTGATTTTACTTCTGGTTTAGTATCCCAATAATGTAATGAAGGTTGTCCTAAAGTACTGTAATAGTGAACTGTTATTTTATTTGTACTTTCTGGACATTTTTCATACCATTCACCATCTTTATACCACCATTCACCACATTCCTTAGTAGTTTCTTCAATAGCATCTTTTCCATTTATAATAAACTTAAATGTTGCTTTATCACAAGACTTAATTTCATATGAATACCAATCATTTCCATCGGCTTTCATAGCTTCTCCTGCTTCAGCATTTGATTTATTTCCTGGTATTCCATTATAATAATGAACATTTGCAGCACCTTCTGTACTCTTGAAATGAAGTTTTATAGAATTATTAGTAAACTCTTCTGGTTTACCTTCTACCCACTTACCATTTATATAACACCAATCACCTTTAACTTGACTTAAATCCGAAGTTTGATTACTGCCATTCATATTAAAAATCAAATTAGTACTTGATGTATTTTTAAGTTCAAATTCATACCAATTATCTTTTTTATCATATTTATTCATCTTATCTCCAGGCCAGTTATTACTTAATGAACCAGGTTGTGCATTCCAGTAATATATATTTGGAGATTCACCTTCTGAATAATAATATAGATGAACACTATCATCAGTAGGCTCAGGTGTTTCTATTTGAACAGGATCTGTATATGATACTTGTCCATTTTTTTGTATCCATATATCATTAGTTGTTTTGAAATCATTTCCGTCATTAGTTAATTTATTATTCCAACTTCCATCATTAAATAAAAATTGAACTTCACTACTTTCTATTGTTTTTTTGTACCATCCTGATCTATACTCTTGCAAGTCTCCTGGACTTTGTGCTAAGGAAGTTGTATCCCAAGCATAAGTGCTTAAATCAGAATCATACCATATCCATATGTTTTTCCAATTATCAGGTTTTTCCACATAAATGTTTATCTCCTTCTTGGAATTTGAAAAAACATTTACTTTCATAGGATTAACTCCTGATAAAGCTGTTGTAACTACTAAAGCTACAATTAATAGCCAAATGTAAATTTTATTTGTTTTTATTTTCATTTACATCCCCCCCTCATTTACCATTATATAGCTAGCACAATATTTTTTGCAACCGTTTTCATTGGTGTTTTTAATTTTTGTGCAAATGTTATAATACTCTTCATATATTTCAATTTGAATAATATTTTCTACTTATTAAGTTATTTTATTACTTTTGTTATATAAATATTTCCTTTGCTTTTTACTATTTTTTATTTAAAATTAACATTTTGAATATTTTTTAAAAACATATAAATATTTTAGAGAACAAAAAAACTTATATTTGTTAGCTTTTCTCACATTAAAATTTCACACTAGTTTATATGTAAAAAAATAAGTCCTAATATATAGCTTTCACCATTTATTAAAACTTATTTTTTCAATAATATACATATATTATTTTACATTATTATATTTATATAAATAACAACCCCTTGTAAATATATCATCTAACTTAGTTAATAACTCTACATCCTCTTCTTTTATAAATTTATCTTCTTTATTATTAAATTTAAATTTATTATTAAACTTATTAAATACCTCATTTAATAAATTAATAGAGCTATTAATAAAACCTTCATCAGCATTACTATATTTATCATATTTACTATTCAATAAATCTAAAATTTTAATCCAACAATCAATATTTAGTATAGGAATTAAAAAATCATTATATTCTTCTTCTTGAAAATCAGATCCAAATTCATCTTCCTCATTATTTTCATTAATTATGTTATTATTAATTCGTTCTTTATAAAGACTGTAACCTATTATATTTAGATAATTAAATTCTAAATTCGTAAAATCACCTATATTTTGAATGTTTAAAAACTCAAGCTTTTCTGTTCTAATTAATTTAGAATAAATACCCTCAACATTATAATAAGGATGAAGTACAATAGATAAACCTAGATTATTTATAAACAAAAAACTTTCCTTAAGTATCAAGAGACCTCTTTTTTGATTTATATCAATTACTTTAGAAAACATCCCTTTATTTCTATTATTAGTAACTCTAAAATACTCACCAATAAAATCAAATCCTGTTCTATCAATTAACTCTTTAGAGTTTCCAAAGAATTCTTTAAGTAAATTTAGTGTATAAATACTTTTAATAATTTCTAAAAAACGTCTTTCTATATCAGTATCTATTACCTGTTCATATCTTTTGATCCAAGAAACTACATCCCCTATTGTTATTTTATCTTCTTGAATAAGAAGCTTTTTAGATCTTATAAATAATACATCTTCCCAAAGTTCTTCATCTACATCAAAATTTTCTCTTTTATTATATACACTCTCATTTAATGCCATAAGAATTACTTTGTTCAAATTTTTAGCAGGATTTTTCAATATATTTTTTAAAATGTTTTTAAATATCCCATCACTAAATTCTTCTAATATAACTTTTTCATAATAATTCATCATAATTTCAAATTTTCTATTATAATCATAATTATCCTTAATTGAATTTAGAAGAACAATAAAATCAATTACTCCCCTTAAATTACTTGATATTATACTCTTATAATGATTTTCTGTTGCAATAATATAATTTAACTTTTTATTCATTAAATTAATAACTATTTTACTTATACTATCTTCTTTTACATAGGATATATTATTAAAATATTTTGCATCTATCCTTAAATTTATCCTTTTATAATTTAGCTTTGGCATATAAACTCTTCTATTAAATGGTATAAATTCATCTAAATATTCAACAATCTTAAGCATTTTTTCACTATACTTTTCTTCATACCTATATTTTTCTTCTTCCTGAACACCAATTAAAATTATAATATTAGAAATCAACAAATAATTATTTATATCTTTTAAAATCTTTACACATTCCTTAGAGTTTATTTTTATATTATCTATTGTAATAACTAAAAATTCTTCATTAACATTATCCTTTTGGCTCATAAAACATAGGTATTTATATACAAGGTCACTTAAATGATCTTTTACAGATATAGCAGAATAAAGATTAACAAGACTTTCCAAATTATTATCTTCATCATTATCATTAGATTTTTTTTCATAATTTTTTATAATATTAATATCTTTATATACTAATTTAAATAACCTTTCTAACTTTTCTCTTTCTAATCTTGAATATATAGAATCTTTTTCATTAAAGTTTTTTAACATCTGAGCTACTATTAATTCAATTATTGTAGTTTTGCTACCAAAAAGTGTAACTGAATCTATTGTATTTAAACATTCATAATTATATTTATGAATCTCTTCATACTCTTCAATATCTATTTTTTTTAAACTCATTTCTTGCAAACTTCTTTTAAAGCTCTTCATTGAGGATGTTTTGCCAGTGCCTTTATCACCTACAAAAGCAATTATATTATTAAAATCATATTCTTTAGAATATTTTCTATCCACCTTAATAAGTTCATTATATTCCTTAGCCGTCTTTACTATTTCTTCTAAACATATATATGCTTTTAAATACTGATCTTTAAAAATAGAAGATTTAAAGTCCTCTGTCTTTTCTATCTTAGTCCTAAATACACACTCCTTATTAATACTTAATAAGCTCCTTCTATCATTATTTTTTTTCAAAGAAATATCCTCCTCTCAAAAGTCAATACTTTATAACATTCTATATTTATTTTACATTTCCTTTTTCTTTTATAAATATTTATAATTTTAATTAATTTTTAACATTTGTTTGTGATATAATCCAAAAACACACGAAAATTTTTCTAGGATTTGTGATAAATATCTTTATTATTTGACAAATTATACAAATGCTGAAGGTGTCTCATATTCTTCTGTTACAAGACAGACTCTGGATGGGAAAGAAATTGAAAGTATTTTTGATTTAGAGTATGATGCAAATCAGTTTCTGATTCATAACGGATATATTATATGTACAGAAAAAAAAGAAGATGAAAGTTATGTAATTCATATTCACGACTTATCAGGAAAAGAAAAATGCACTTTGGAAGAAGAAGCCTATGTAGATCATTTACTGGCAGATGG
>CAKVLD010000027.1 GCA_934755305.1 uncultured Clostridium sp.
GTGTTAAGCACGCCGCCAGCGTTCGTCCTGAGCCAGGATCAAACTCTCAATAAAAAGTTTAATCTTACTCAAAAAAACTTACTCATAAAAAGAATTGCTGGTTCTTAACTTATTTATATCTGTTCAATTTTCAAAGACCATTTAATGTGTCGCATCCAAGCGACTCATTTAGTATATCATTCGCTTCAACATCTGTCAACAAGTTTTTTAAACTTTTTTTAAGTTTTGTTGTTTCTTGTTTTTGTTTGTTGCCTCAGCGACGAGATTTATCTTACCATGATATAAAGTTAATATATAGTATACTAATCATGATTTAAGTTAATTAAATTAATATTTCTCTTCTTTTCTCTATTTTTTTATGTTTATCATATATTGACACACCTGGTGATGGTTACGTGTTAATATTAACTCTTACAAACAAATTTCTTGTATTTTTAATATTAATTGATAAAAAAGTAGAAAGAGATTCAAAATTATTAAATTCTGAATCTCTTTCTACTTACAACAATCTCTAAATTAAATTTCTGTATCTTCTTGAATAGTTTCCTCTTCATTTATGCTTTCTTCTGCTTCACCTGTATTAGCTATCTTTGTTATAGCTACTACTTTTTCTTCTTTAGTAGTTCTCATTAGAGTAACCCCCATAGCAGATCTATTCGTAATAGAAATATCACTAACATTTATTCTAATAGCAACACCACTTGTATTAATAAGCATAAGCTCATCATCTTCTTTACACATTGTTGCACCAACAACTTTTCCTGTCTTTGGACTAATCTTATAAGTTATTAAACCTACTCCTCCCCTATTTTGAACTTTATATTCACTTATAGGAGTTCTCTTTCCAAATCCATTTTCACTTATAACAAGTAATTCTTCATCTTCTACAGCTATATCCATACATACAGCTATATCATCATTCTTTAAGTTAATTGCTTTTACTCCTGATGCTGTTCTACCCATAGGTCTAACATCTGTTTCATTAAACTTAACAGCGTAACCATTTTGAGTAACCATTATTAAGTTTGCATCACCACGAGTTATCTTAACCTTAAGTAATTCATCACCTTCTCTTAAAGATATAGCTATTAATCCATTCTTACGTAAATTCTTAAAGTCTTCTAATGGAGTCTTCTTTACAATACCATGTTTTGTTCCCATGAATAAGAATCCTTCTTTATTAGAATCTTTAACACTAAGAACTGCCTGTATCTTTTCATTAGGCTCAATTGCTATAAGATTTATAATATTAGTTCCCTTAGCTGATCTACCAGCCTCTGGTATCTCATATGCACGTAATTTATATACTCTTCCTCTATTGGTAAAGAATAAAACGTCTGAGTGAGTTGAAGTAATAATAACTTGATCTACAAAGTCATCTTCTCTTGTAGTCATAGCTTGAATACCCTTACCACCTCTTCTTTGAGCAGAATAAGTATCAGCAGATATTCTCTTTATATAACCATTTCTAGTAAGAGTTATAACAACTTCTTCTTCTTGTATTAAATCTTCTATATCTATTTCATTAACTACCTTTTCTATATGAGTTCTTCTTTCATCACCATATTTATTCTTTATTTCAGTTAACTCATCTTTAATTACTGAAAGTAGTTTTTCTTCACTTGCAAGTATTGAATTTAAATATTCAATTTGCTTCATAAGCTCAGCATATTCAGCTTCTATCTTATCTCTTTCTAATCCAGTTAATCTTCTAAGTCTCATTTCTAATATAGCAGTTGCTTGCTTATCAGATAAATCAAACTTTTCTATTAATGTATTTTTAGCTATTTCTGAAGTTTCAGAATGTCTTATTATACTAATTACCTCATCAATATTATCTAAAGCAATTCTTAATCCTTCAAGAATATGAGCTCTAGCTTGAGCTTTATTTAATTCAAATATAGTTCTTCTAGTTATAACTTCTTTTTGGAAGTTAATATAGTGTGTTAAAACTTGCTTTAAATTTAAAACTTGAGGTTCATTATCTACTAATGCAAGCATTATTACACCAAAAGTATCTTGCATTTTAGTGTGCTTATAAAGAAGGTTTAAGATAACATTAGGATTTGCATCTCTCTTAAGTTCTATAACTATTCTCATACCTTCTCTATCAGATTCATCTCTTAAATCAGATATACCTACTATTTTCTTATCTTTAACAAGATCTGCTATACTTTCTATTAACTTTGCCTTATTAACTTGATAAGGTATTTCAGTTACTATAATTCTATGTCTTGAGTTCTCTTCCTCAATTTCTGCTTTAGCTCTAACTACTATCTTACCTTTACCAGTTTCATATGCTGCTCTTATTCCTGCTTTCCCCATTATAGTAGCTGCAGTTGGGAAATCTGGTCCCTTTATTACAGACATAAGCTCTAAAACAGTTGTTTCAGGATTATCAATTAGCATTATAGTTCCATCTATAACCTCTTTTAAGTTATGTGGTGGTATGTTTGTAGCCATACCAACTGCTATACCTGATGAACCATTAACTAAAAGATTTGGAAATCTTGAAGGTAATACTGAAGGTTCTTTTTCTTCACCATCAAAGTTAGGAACAAAATTCACAGTATCTTTATTAATATCTCTTAACATTTCTACCGCTATTTTATTCATCTTTGCTTCTGTATATCTCATAGCAGCTGGACTATCTCCATCTACAGAACCAAAGTTTCCATGTCCATCAACTAACATATATCTCATTGAAAAATCTTGAGCTAATCTAACTAATGCATCATAAACTGATGTATCACCATGTGGATGGTACTTACCTAAAACGTCCCCTACTATTCTGGCACATTTTCTGTATCCCTTATCAGGTGTTAAACCTAATTCTTGTAGTGAATATAGTATTCTTCTATGAACTGGCTTTAAACCATCTCTTACATCCGGTAATGCACGACCAACTATAACACTCATTGCATAGTCAATATAACATCTTTTCATTTCATGATTAATATCAACAGGTATGACTTTTCCCTCATTAAAATTCATGTACTTCACCTCATATTAGTACTATATATCTAAGTTACTTACTTTCTTAGCATTTTGTTGTATAAATTCTCTTCTAGGTTCTACTTTATCTCCCATTAAAATAGTGAATATTTCATCTGCTTCCATAGCATCTTCTACAGTTGCTTTTAATAATATTCTCTTTTCTGGATCCATTGTAGTATCCCACAATTGTTCTGCATTCATTTCTCCAAGACCTTTGTATCTTTGAATGCTAGTTGAACTATCTTTACCCCCAAATTCTTCTAAAATTCTTTCAAGTTCTTCATCACTATATGCATAAGCTTCTTTTTTATTCTTATTTACTTTATATAATGGTGGTTGAGCTATATAAACATGCCCTCCATCAATTAAATCTCTCATGTATCTATAGAAGAATGTTAGTAATAAAGTTCTTATGTGAGCTCCATCAACATCGGCATCTGTCATGATAATTATTCTATGATATCTTATTTTTTCTATATCAAAATCTGCACCAATACCAGCACCAAAAGCTGTAATCATTGATCGTATAGTATCCGCATTTAATATTCTATCTAATCTTTGTTTTTCTACGTTTAATATCTTACCTCTTAATGGTAATATAGCTTGGAATTTTCTATTTCTTCCTTGCTTAGCTGAACCACCCGCAGAATCCCCTTCGACTATATATATTTCACATTCTCTAGGATCTTTAGAAGAACAATCTGCTAATTTCCCAGGTAATGATGAACGTTCTAACACTGATTTTCTAGTTAACTCTCTTGCTTTTCTAGCTGCATCTCTAGCTCTTGCTGCCATTAAAGCTTTATCTATAATTATTTTTGATATTGCTGGATTTTCTTCTAAGAATACTCCAACACCTTCTCCAACAATTGAATCTACTATACCTCTTACTTCACTATTTCCTAATTTTGTCTTTGTTTGACCTTCAAATTGTGGTTCACTAATTTTAACTGATATTACAGAAGTTAGACCTTCTCTTATATCATCACCAGATAAGTTTTTATCATTTTCTTTTAAATGACCAAACTTCTTAGCATAATCATTAAGAACTCTAGTTAAGGCTGTCTTAAATCCTACTAAGTGAGTACCACCTTCAATAGTATCTATATTATTAGCAAATGAAAAAATATTTTCATTGTATCCATCATTATATTGAAGAGCTACTTCTACAGATATACCGTCCTTTACGCCTTCTACATATATAGGTTCTTTATGTAACGCTTCTTTATTTCTGTTTAAGTATGATACGAAAGATTTTATTCCACCTTCATAATGGAATACTTCTTTTTTATCTTCTCTTTTATCTATTAATGTTATATTTATTCCTTTATTTAAGAATGCTAATTCTCTTAATCTTTGAGAAAGTACATTAAAATCATATATAACATCATCAAATATTTCTGGATCTGGTTTAAAGTATGTTTTAGTTCCAGTTTCTTCACTATTACCTACAACTTGTAGTTCAGTTAAAACCTTACCTTTTGCATATTCTTGTTGCCAAAGATGACCTTCTCTTTTTACTGTTACGACACATTTTTCTGAAAGAGCATTAACAACTGAAGCACCAACTCCATGTAATCCTCCTGAAACCTTGTATCCTCCACCACCGAATTTTCCTCCGGCATGAAGTATAGTCATAATAACTTCTACAGTAGATTTATGCATTTTAGGATGCATACCAACTGGCATACCTCTTCCGTTATCTTCTACTTCTATAGAATTATCTTCGTTAATTGTAACTAGTATAGTAGTACAATACCCAGCTAAAGCTTCATCAATACTATTATCAACTATTTCATAAACTAAATGATGTAATCCTCTTGAACTAGTACTTCCAATGTACATACCTGGTCTTTTTCTAACAGCTTCTAGCCCTTCTAGAACCTGTATCTGATTCTCATCGTAATTTTGTTTGTTTTGTTCCAACATAGATTCCTCCTAAAAAATTATCAAATCTAATTAAACACGAAGGTTTAATATTGGACCTACGAGTTATAATCTATATATGTTCTTTTACTTAAGGTAGCAGACGATATTGGAGATAAGTATATCTTACTCATCTTATTAACTTCAGCTACCACATAAGATTTTGGTGTTTCTTCTGTTATTCTTTCAACAAATCCATCTTCTTCTGCCATTCTTAAAAATTGACTTGTGTCTGCACTATACATTGTAGTTTCTAAATCAAAAATACCTATAATATCTTTTATTGGAACTGTAACGTTCTCTCCTAAATGTAAAAACATGAACTATCCCTCCTTCTAAGTGGATACCTTCCCATTTTCCACCTTAAATACTTTTGAATTTGAATCTAAATATTCATTTATATCAGCTATACCAGTACAAGTTATAATAGTTTGGATATCAGTAATAGTACTCAATACATATCTTTTTCTATTAAAATCAAGCTCTGATAATACATCGTCTAACAATAAAACTGGATATTCACCATTAATTTCTTTAATAATTTTTAATGATGAGAATTTCATAGTTAAAACAGCTGTTCTTTGCTGTCCTTGAGAACCATAACTTTTAGTTTCAACATCGTTTATAAATACAGAAAAGTCATCTCTATGAGGTCCTGTAGTAGATATTCCTTTATCTATATCTTTTTTTCTATTTTTCTTTAATAGCTCATAAAAGTCAGTTTTTATATCTTCTAAATTTTTTATAGAAGATATGTATTTAAAACTAATGTCTTCTTTACCTAAAGTAATTTCTTTATGAATCTCTTTTCCGTACTTATTTAATTTTTCTATATAACCTAATCTAGCTTTAATTATATATTCTCCAAATACTGATAATTGTTCATCATATATGTCTAAAATATCTTCGTTTAAATTTCTATTTTTTAATACTATATTTCTTTCATTAATGACTTTATTATATTGAACAAGATTATAATAATACTTTTTATCTAATTGACATAATTCCATATCTATAAATCTTCTTCTTATACCAGGAGACTCTTTTATTATTTTTAAGTCTTCTGGAGAAAACATTACTACATTAAAGGTTCCAAAAAGTTCTCCAATTTTATTAATTTTTATAGAATTTACCTTTATAGCTTTTTTGCCATCTTTTAGTATGTTAATGTCTATTCGTTTATCAAGCCTACTCTTGCCGATACTTAAACTAATAAAAGAATTTGTTGAATTCCAATTAATTAATTCTTTATCTCTAGAAGTCCTATGAGATTTAGCAAAACCACAATAATAAATTGCTTCTAAAATGTTAGTTTTACCTTGAGCATTATCTCCCATAAACACATTAACATTACTACAAAACTCTAGTTCTAATTCTTTGTAATTTCTATAATTAACTAACATTAATTTTTTTATAAACATACATATACACCTATATAATTATATCATATTAAAGAAATAAACGCTAAAATCATAATTATTTAAGAAATTAAAATTTATATAACTTTATAGTCTTTCCCATCAAAAGATACTACATCATCTGGTCTAATTTTTTTTCCTCTTTGAGTACAAATTTCTCCGTTAACTTTTACCATTTCATCGTAGATGTACATTTTAGCTTCTGATCCAAGAGAAGCTATTCCGCACCATTTTAAAAATGCATCTAATTTTATAAATTCTGTATTAATTTTTATTTCTTTCAAACCGTTTTATGCATAAAATATGAATATTTATGCAATCCTCCTATCTGATTAATCTAACTGGTAATACTAAGTACTTGTAAGAATCTGTTTGTTTTGCCTTTATAACACATGGAGTAACACTTGATGTCATTTCTAAAATTACAGTATCATCTTCCATATTCTTTAGTACGTCTAATAAATATCTAGAATTAAATGCAATTTGAACTCCTTCTCCTTGCAAATTTATCCCCACTTCTTCTCTTACCTTACCAAATTGAGAGTTTGAAGTTAAAACTAAAATATCTTCTTGGAAATCTAATTTTATTAAATTACTATTTCCTTCCTTAGCCATTAGGGAAGCTCTTTCAATACCGTTTTGTAATTCTTGTTTATTTATTTCTACTAATAGCTTGTGTTCTTGAGGTAATAATGAATTATAATTCACATATTTTCCATCAAGTAACCTTGAAATAACTTTTGTATGTTCTAAATTGAATAATATATGATTATTTGTGAATGTTATGTTTACTAAAGAATCAACATCTTCAAGTATCTTTGATACTTCATTTAAAGTTTTGCCAGGAATAACTACTTCTATATCAAAATCATTGTCTAGATATTCAGATTTTATAGCTAATCTATATCCATCAAGCGCAACTAAGTTTAATTTTTTATCTTTTAATTCAAAAAGAATACCTTGTAAAATAGGACGAGTCTCATCTTGAGCTATAGCGAAAGATGTACTTTTTATCATATTTTTTAATATGTTTTGTGGTACTTCTATTTGCTTATCTTCATCTATTGTTGGTAAAGATGGAAATTCATCTGATTTCATATAAACTATATTAAATACTGACTTTTGGCATGTTATTTGAATAGTGTCGTTTTCTATTATTTCAATTTTTATATCTGAATTTGGTAGCTTTCTTATAATTTCACCAAACATTTTAGAATCTATAACAACTGAGCCTTCTTCTATAACATCAGCTTCTACTTGAGTTTCTATAGAAACATCCATATCTGATCCTATTAAAGTTAGACCTTGTTTAGTTGCATTTATATAAATACCTTCAAGTATAGGCATTGTTGATTTTCCTGTAATAGCTTTTTGGGTAATTAAAATACCTTCTTGTAATTTTTGTTTTTCACATATAAAAATCATATATTGACCTCCTAATTATCAACAGTTTTCTATCCCCATATTATAGTATAGAGATGATAATATTTATATTAATAGTAGTAATAGGGCTTGTGGATTTGTGGATAACTTAATTAAACTAAGTTATTAACACATAAAATGCAAAAAAATAGTGTGGATAAGTTGTTGAAAGAAATTACACCTTATCCACAGTATTAACAAAAAAAACGCTTTTTAAAAGTTACCCACAATCTATTCACTGGTTATTATCCACAAATGTGAATTAATTTTGAGTTAGTTTTTTAGTTATGTCTTCAATGGTATGTTGTAAAGTTTCATCCGTATTAAGATTGTCTGAGATTTTTTCATATGCATGAATTACAGTTGTGTGATCTCTTCCACCAAACTCTTCTCCAATCTTAGGTAAAGACATATCAGTAAGTTTTCTACTTAAATACATAGCTATTTGTCTTGGGTAAGCTACATTTCTAGTTCTTCTTTGAGATTTTAGATCTTCGACCCTTAAGTTAAAGTAGCTAGAAACAATATCTTGTATTAGATTAATAGTGATATTTTTTCCTTGCTTTTTAGATATAATATCTTTTAATGCTTCAGATGCTAAGTCTACTGTTATTTCTCGATTAGTTAAAGAAGAGTAAGCGACTATTCTAATTAATGCTCCTTCAAGCTCACGAATATTAGATTTTATTTTTGTTGCGATATAAACCATGACTTCATTTTCAACATTTAGCTTTTCAACATCAGCTTTTTTCTTTAATATTGCCATTCTTGTTTCAAAGTCTGGAATTTGTATGTCAGCAATTAAACCCCATTCAAATCTTGAACGAAGTCTATCTTCTAATGTTGGTATTTCTTTGGGTGGCCTATCAGATGATAATATAATTTGCTTATTTGCGTCATGTAAGGCATTGAAAGTATGGAAAAATTCTTCTTGGGTTCTTTCTTTACCTGCTATAAATTGAATATCATCTATTAAAAGTATGTCTACGTTTCTATATTTGTTTCTGAATTCTTCATTTTTATCATCTCTAATAGAGTTGATTAATTCATTAGTGAATTTTTCAGATGAAACATAAACAACCTTTGCATTAGGGTTGTTTTGTAATATGTAATGACCTATGGCATGCATTAAATGTGTTTTACCAAGACCAACGCCTCCATATATGAATAGAGGATTATAAGCTTTTGCTGGTGCTTCTGCTACAGCTAGAGAGGCAGCATGAGCAAATCTGTTACTATTTCCTATTACAAAGGAGTCAAAAGTATATTTTGGGTTTAATGTAGTAGACATTTCATCGTTTACTACTATTGATTGTTCTTTTTCTTTTTTTTGTTCCTTTGTTACTTCTTCCGATTGTAGATCAGAAGAGATTAAAAATTCTACTTTATAAAGCTTTGAACAAATAGCTTTAATTGAGTTAGCAACTAAATCTTTATATCGTTTATCTAAAATATCTTGAGTGAAGGAATTAGGAACACTAATCTTTATAGTATCTGAAGAGATTGAAATAGGCTCACAACTTTTTATCCAAGTATTGAAGCTAACTTCGCTCATCTCGCTTTTTATAATATTTAATGTTTTTTGCCATAATTCTTTTAGATCAGATTCCATGGTAATATCCTCCATAAATATTTTTTTTAGGTGAAATTTTTTTTAAAAAAGTTATCAACAAGGTTATGCACAGAAAATGTTTATAACTTTGTTGATGTTAATTTTGTTATTAATAGTTATCCACATGTTTGTAAAAATTAAAATCATCTAATTATTATATAAGTTATCCACAGATATAATAAAATGTTATGAACAAATGTAATTCTTCTAAAAACTTAGTAAAAATAAGCTTTTAGAGAAAAAAATAAAAGTAAACAAAAAAATTTTAAACAAGTTATTCACATTTTTGTCCACAGATGTGGATAACTTTTTGTTATCAACAAGTTATTCACAATCTAGTTAATATAATAGCATATAAGAATGATAATGTTCAATAAGTTATCCACAAAAAACTTTAAATGTGGATAAATTTATTAACAGAATACGTGCTTCTTGACACTTTTAATCTATATATATATAATTAATAAGTAACAATTTTGAGGAATATAGTTTTTTTACTATAAATATTTCAGTCGAAGGGGGTGCAATGATAATGTTCATGACATACCAACCTAAAAAAAGACAAAGAAAAAAGGAACATGGTTTCAGAAAAAGAATGAAGACTAAGTCTGGAAGAAACATTCTTAAAAAGAGAAGACAAAAAGGTAGAAAAAAATTAACAGCATAAGGGCCGCATTTTGTGGCCTTTTTTCTGCAAATGCAGAAAAATAAGGAGAATGTATATACCTATGGTTTATAGATTAAAAAAAAATTCAGAATTTAGATGTGTATATAGAAGAGGAAAGTCTGTAGCAAATGATCTTTTAGTTCTATATATATTAAAGAATAAAAAAAACAAAGATAATAATGGAAATAGATATAATAAGGTAGGAATTTCCGTTAGCAAAAAGGTGGGCAATAGTGTAGTTAGAAGCAGAAGTAAAAGACTTATAACTGAAAGCTATAGATTGAAATTAGATAATTTACAGCAAGGTTATGATTTTGTTTTTGTTGCTAGAACAAAGCTCAAAGATAAAGATTATCATCAAGTTAATAAGGCTGTATTAAATCTATTAAAGAAGGCAGGCTTATATAATGAAGAGAATACTAATAAAACTAATTAAATTTTATAGGAAAAGAATCTCACCAATGACACCGCCTAGATGCAAGTATATACCAACGTGTTCACAATATGCTATAGAAGCTATTGAAAAATATGGAGCATTTAAGGGCGGTTTTTTGGCCCTTTGGCGTATACTTAGGTGTAATCCTTTTAGTAAAGGTGGATTTGATCCTATCAAATAAATAAAAAAACTATATATATAATAGGAGGAATTTAATAAATATGATGATGAGTTTGTTTTCACCAATAACAAATTTCTTCACTGTTGTTTTTGAGTGGCTTCATAATTTTGTTATGTCTTTAGGTGTAACAGGGGGATTATCTTATGTATTAGCGATTACTTTATTAACAATTGCTATAAGAGGGATTTTATTACCTTTTAATATTAAGTCAGCTACATCAAATAGGAAGATGCAAGAAATTCAACCTGAGGTAAAGAAAATTCAAGAAAAGTACAAAAATGATCCACAAAAAGCAAATGCTGAGATAATGAAGTTATACAAAGAAAAAGAAGTTAGTATGGCTGGAGGGTGCTTACCAGCTCTTTTACCACTACCTATTTTAATGGCTTTATATTATGCATTTTATAATATGGATATATCAGGATCATTTTTATGGATAAAGGATTTAGGAGCTCCAGACCAATATTTTATATTACCAATATTAGCTGCACTATCAACTTATTTACCATCATATTTAATGACAAAAGCTACACCTAATAATGGTGAAGGTGCTATGAATATGGGACCTATGAATATAGGTATGTCATTAATGATGGGATTCATGGCGTTAAATTTTAAGTCAATATTAGTTATATATTGGGTACTTGGTGGAGTAATTCAATTAATTACTACTTATTTCATTAATTATAAACCAGCTATGGAAAAGAAGAAGGAAATAATTGAAATAGAAGCAGCTAAAGAAGCAGCTAGAGCACCAAAGTTTGTTATGCCAGATTATGATTCTAAGTCAAAGAAGAATAAGAAGAAAAAGAAAAAATAGTTAACTATCTTAGAGGTGGGTGAAGTGCTATGGAATCAGTTTACATGATTGGAAAAACTGTAGATGAAGCGTTAAGTAAGGCATTAGAACAGTTAAATGTTACTAAGGATAGAGTTGAGGTTGACATAATTGAAGAAGGAACCAAAGGATTATTTAATTTTATAGGATCAAAATCAGCAAAAATAAAGGTTACATTAAAAAGAGATTATATATATGAAGGTAAAAAATTCTTGATACAAGTTTTAAATACTATGGGTATTGAAGCTGAGGTAGATATAAAAGAAGAGAATGATACTGTTTATATAAATCTTATTGGTTCTAACATGGGTACTATAATTGGTTATAGAGGTGAAACTTTAGATTCACTACAATATTTAGTGTCTTTAGTTATTAATAAAGAACATAATGTTCATTATAAAAAGGTAATTTTAGATACTGAAAATTATAGGCATAAAAGAGAAGAAACTTTAAAGAAACTTGCTGAAAAAACAGCATATAAAGTTAGAAAAAAAGGAAGAGCTTATAAGCTTGAGCCTATGAATCCTTACGAAAGAAGAATAATTCATTCAGTACTTCAAGAGTGTGATGATATACAAACTTATAGCGAAGGCGAAGAACCTTATAGGAGAATAGTTATTGATTTGAAATAACAAAAAAGAAAGTCTGTGGACTTTCTTTTTTTGTTATAAAATTTAAAAAGTATGAAATATTATTTTATTTATTTGTTTAAAATTTATTTATTAGTAAATAATTCGTAAGGAATAGCTTTGTATTTTATAAGTTTAATTAGAGGGGAATTTTAAAAACGGCATAACTAAGCCATTCTTAGATAATACATAAAAAAATATATGTTTTTTTGATGCGTATATTTTTTGATGCATATGTTTTTTTGATGCAAATATTTTTTTGATGCATATATTTTTCTAATGCATATATTTTTATTCAAATTAATGGCAGTTAAATTGGCAAAAAGTCTAGCTTTTAGTGGTTTTTTAATTTTGACTTATTCAATATTGTTTTGTAAAATGTATAGTAGTTTGTATAGAAGTAAAATAATTATAATAATGCTTCTAAGGAGGAGAACGAATGAAAGAATTTGATACTATATGTGGAATTGCTACGCCTCTTGGAGAAGGTGGAATTTCAATTATAAGAGTATCTGGAAGTAAAGTTTTAGATATTATAGATAAAGTATTTAAAGGTATAAATAATTCTAGTGTGAAAGATATGAAGAGCTATACTATGAAGTATGGTCATATTTACGAAATAGATTCTAGTGATGTTATAGATGAAGTTATCATCAGCTATATGAAGGGACCTAAGAGCTTTACAGCAGAAGATGTTGTTGAAGTAAATTGTCATGGTGGTGTAGTATCAACTAACAAGGTATTAGAAGAAATAATAAAAGCTGGTGCAAGAATGGCTGAGCCAGGAGAGTTTACAAAAAGAGCATTCTTAAATGGGAGAATAGATTTAAGTCAGGCAGAAGCTGTTATGGATATTATAAGAGCTAAGACTGACTTAGCTATGAAATCAGCTGTAGTTCAAAGTTCAGGACATCTATCTAAGGAAATAAATAGACTAAGAGAATATATGCTAAATACATTAGCTTTAATTGAATATTCTGTTGATTTTACTGAGGATGATGAAGAAGTAGATGAAACAGTTCCAATTAGAGTTTTAGAACAATTAGATAAGGCTATAGCAGAGATGGATGTTTTACTAAAGGGTGCTGATGAAGGAAGAATAATAAGAGATGGATTAAAGCTTGCTATTGTAGGTAAGCCTAATGTAGGAAAATCATCATTATTAAATACACTTTTAAGAGAAAAAAGAGCTATAGTAACTGATATTCCTGGAACAACAAGAGATGTTATAGAGGAGTTTGTTAATTTAGATGGAATACCAGTAAAAATTATTGATACGGCAGGAATCAGAGAAACAGAAGATGTTGTTGAAAGAATAGGTGTTGAAAGATCTAAGGAAAAAATGAATGAGGCAGATTTAGTTATTCTTGTTCTTGATTCATCAAGAAGTTTAGATGAAGAAGATAGAGAAATAATTAAGTATGTTGAAGATAAAAAATACATGGTTCTTTTAAATAAAGTAGATTTAGAATCTAAGATAACAGAAGAGGATTTAAATGGACTTGAAAATATAATAAAGATATCTGCTAAGTCTGGATTCGGAATAGAAGATTTAAAAGCTAAAATAAAGGATATGTTCTTTAGTGGCGAAGTTGATGCAGAAAGTTTAATAATTTCTAATAATAGACATAAACAAGCGCTTTATAGAGCTTTAGAAAATTGTAATACAGCTGCTGAAAGAGTAAGATTAAATGAATATTTAGATTTAATATCTATTTATGTAACAGCAGCATTAAAGGCTTTAGGAGAAATTACTGGGGCAGAGCTGGAAGAAGACCTAGTTAATAAGATATTTAGTGAATTTTGTATAGGAAAGTAAGGAGAGTTAAATGGAATATAATGCAGGTAATTATGATGTTATCGTCGTTGGTGCAGGTCATGCAGGTTGCGAAGCAGCTTTAGCATCTGCAAGAATGGGGCTAAAAACTTTAGTATGTACTATTAGTTTAGATGCTATAGGAATGATGCCTTGTAATCCTAATATAGGAGGAACTGCTAAAGGTCATATAGTTAGAGAAATAGACGCCTTAGGTGGAGAAATGGGG
The DNA here is from genome assembly GCA_934755305.1 of uncultured Clostridium sp. Taxonomy (GTDB): domain Bacteria; phylum Bacillota; class Clostridia; order Clostridiales; family Clostridiaceae; genus Clostridium. Next base: position 14,172 of record CAKVLD010000027.1, read on the forward strand.
GTTAATATAGACCATACATTTATTCAATCTAGAATGTTAAATACATCTAAAGGACCAGCTGTTCACTCTTTAAGAGCACAAGCTGACAAGATGAAATATCAACATAGAATGAAAAGAGTTTTAGAAGAACAAGAAAATTTACAAGTAAGACAAATTGAAGTAACTAGATTATTAGTTGAAGATAATAAGGTATATGGAGTTGTTACTAAAAATGGAGCAACTTTTAAATGTAAAGCAGTAGTGTTAGCAACAGGTACATATTTAAAAGGAAAAATAATTATAGGTGAAGTAAGTTATAATGGTGGACCAAACGGATTATTCCCAGCTAATGACTTATCACAATCTTTATTAGATTTAGGTATAGAATTAAGAAGGTTTAAGACAGGAACTCCTGCAAGAATAAATAAAAGATCGGTTGATTTTTCTAAGATGATAGAACAACCAGGTGATGATAAAATAGTACCTTTCTCATTTATGAGTGGAAATGTAGATAGAGATCAAATATCTTGTTATTTAACTTATACAAATGAAGATACTCGTAAGATTATAGAAGATAATATTCATAGATCACCAATATATAACGGTTCAATTAAGGGAATAGGTCCTAGATATTGTCCTTCAATTGAAGATAAGATAATGAGATTCCCAGATAAAAGTCAACATCAAATATTTATAGAACCAGAAGGTGAAGATACTTTAGAAATGTATGTAGGGGGAATGAGTTCTTCATTACCTGAAGATGTTCAAATTAAGATGTTAAGAACTTTACCTGGTCTTGAAAATGTTGAAATGATGAGAACTGCATATGCAATAGAGTATGATTCAATAGATCCAACTCAACTTAAACCAACATTAGAATTTAAGAATGTTGAAGGTTTATACGGAGCAGGACAATTAAATGGTAGTTCAGGCTACGAAGAGGCTGGAGGACAAGGTATAGTAGCTGGTATAAATGCTGCTTTAAAAGTTAAAGGTGAAGAGCCATTAATATTAACACGTTCTGATGCTTATATTGGAGTTTTAATAGATGATTTAGTAACAAAGGGAACTAATGAACCATATAGAATGATGACTTCAAGAGCAGAATATAGACTTCTTTTAAGGCAAGATAATGCAGATTTTAGATTAACTGAAATTGGATATAAAGTTGGCTTAGTTACAGAAGAAAGGTATAATAAGTTCCTTGAGAGAAAAACTACTATAGAAAATGAAGTTGAAAGATTAAAAAATCTACAAGTTACAAATAAAAGAGAAGTTAATGAATTTTTAGCTACACTAGGGTCAGCTGAATTAAGAAAACCTACAAGCTTTTATGAGCTTATAAAGAGAACAGAAGTGGACTACTTCTCATTAGCACCATTAGATCCAGATAGAAAAGAATTAAGTGATGACGTAGGTGAACAAGTTAATATTATTGCTAAATATGAAGGATATATAAATAGTCAATTAGAGCAAGTTGGTCAATTTAAAAAGTTTGAAAAGAAGTTATTACCTGAAGATATAGATTATGCAGATGTTAAGGGATTAAGAACAGAAGCAATACAAAAGTTAAGTAGTATTAGACCAGTAAGTATTGGTCAAGCATCAAGAATTTCAGGAGTTTCACCAGCTGATATTTCTGTACTATTAATTTACTTAGAACATCAATACGGAAAGAAAAACCAATAAATTAGACTCAGGAGGTATTATATGAGTTTTTATAATTTAATGAAAGAAGCAGCTGCTGATGTTAATATGAACTTGAGTGAAGAGCAATATGATAAGTTTATAAAATATATGAGATTAGTTCAAGAATGGAATCAAAAGATTAACTTAACTGCAATTACTGAAGATGAAGAATTTGTAAAGAAGCATTTTATTGATTGTATTAAAGCATTTAAAAGTGAAGAATTAAAAAATGCAAAAAATTTAATTGATGTAGGTACAGGGGCTGGATTCCCTGGGTTACCTATAGCGATAATGAGAGAAGACCTTAATGTTACTTTATTAGATTCTCTTAATAAAAGAATTAATTTTTTAAATATAGTTATAAATGAATTAGGACTAAAAAATGTTATAACTATACATTCTAGAGCAGAAGATGGAGCAAGAAAGAAAGAGCTTAGAGAAAACTTTGATGTTGCTACATCTAGAGCTGTTGCTAATATGACTGTACTTTCAGAGTTCTGTCTTCCTTATGTGAAGGTTGGAGGACACTTTGTAGCTTTAAAAGGACCTGCTATAGAGGAGGAACTTAAAGCGTCTAAAAACGCTCTAGGGGTATTAGGGGGAAGACTTAAAGAAGTTATAGAATTAGAAATAGAAGATACTGATTTAAAACATAATGTTGTTATTGTAAGTAAAGAAAAAGAATGTCCTAACTCATATCCTAGAAAAGCTGGAATTATAACAAAAAAACCTTTAAAATAAAATGAGTGGATAAATTTTCTAAAACAAGAGGATGAATCAAAGAAAATTATGAGGATGGATTGTTTATATGGGTAATGAAATAATAAAAGTGAAAATAGAGGATATAATTCCTAATATGTATCAGCCGCGTAAGTACTTTAAGGAAGAAGCTTTAGCAGAATTATCACAATCTATAAAGGAATATGGTATAATACAACCATTAACTGTAAGAAAACGTGGGGGAATTTTTGAGTTAGTAGCTGGGGAAAGAAGATGGAGAGCGGCAAAGCTTGCTAATTTAGAAGAGGTACCTTGTTCTGTAATAGAGATTACAGATACTGAATCTGCAGAAATTGCTTTATTAGAAAATTTACAAAGAGAAGATCTTACTTTTATTGAGGAAGCTGAAGCTTATTACAATTTAATTAAGGATCATCATTTTACTCAAGAAGAAATAGCAGTTAAGATGGGAAAAAATCAATCAACTATTGCTAATAAATTAAGGTTATTAAAGCTATCACCTAAGGTTAGAAACTTATGTTTAGAAAATAAACTTACAGAAAGACATGCTAGAGCATTACTTAGTCTACCTACAGAAGAGTTACAAATAAAAGTAGTAGATAAGGTAATAAAGAAGTCTTTAAATGTTAAGGCAACTGAAGAATTAATTAATAAAGAATTGTTAAAAATTGCAGGTAAACAGTTAAGTGGAAAGAATACTAAAAATATTAAGTCTGTATTTCCTGCAAAGTTATATGTAAATACAATTAAACAGGTATTCGATAAATTCAACATACCAGCTGCTTATAAGTTTGCTGAAAAAGAAGATTGTATTCAAATAACAGTTAATATACCTAAAAATAAAAAATAAATAATGTATAATAAGGCTATCATTCCTAATAATAAAATAGTTATGAGGAATGATAGTTTTTTTGTCAAAAAAATAAAAAATATAAATTACTTTTTTATGAAATTTCTTTAAATATTAATATTTTATATATATAATATTAATATGGAAAGGGGGTGCAAGCTCTATAGTTTAGAGCTTTATATATGAAGGTAATTTGCGTATTTAACCAAAAAGGTGGAGTAGGAAAAACAACTACAAATATTAATTTATGTTCTTATTTAGCAATGGAGGGATATAAGGTTTTAACTTTAGATATAGATCCCCAAGGAAATACAACAAGTGGTTTAGGTATCGATAAAAGAAATTTAGAGCTTTCCATGTACGATGTATTAACATCAGATGTTTCATTAAAAGATGTTATTATAAAAAGTGATTTAGTACAAAACTTATCAATAGCTCCTTCTACTATAGAATTAGCTGGTGCAGAGGTAGAAATGATTACTAAGGAAGATAGAGAGCAAATAATGAGTAAGAAGTTAGCTGAAATAAATTCAGAATATGATTTTGTTTTTATAGATTGTCCTCCTTCTTTAGGGGTATTAACTATAAATGCATTAACTTCTAGTGATTCTGTATTAATTCCTATTCAGTGTGAGTTTTATGCATTAGAAGGTGTAAGTCAATTAATGAATACAATACAATTAGTTAAAAAGTCTTTAAATAAGGATTTGAAGGTAGAGGGAGTTCTAATGACAATGTATGATTATAGAACTAACTTAAGTAATGAAGTATTTAAAGAAGTTGAAAAGTATTTTAGTGAGCTAATGTTTAAGAGTACTATACCTAGAAATATTAGATTAGCAGAGTCTCCAAGCTTTGGACTTCCAATTATGTTATATGATGATAAGTGTAAAGGTGCAGAGGCATATTTGAACTTTACAAAAGAGTTTTTAGAAAGGCAAAGTTTATAGGTGATTTTTTATGAGTAAAAAGTTTGCTTTAGGTAAAGGATTAGGAGCACTTATTCCTGAAGATATGCAAGAAAAGAAGGAAAAGCAAGATTTGCTAATACCTTTAAATAAAATAAAATGTAATGCAGAACAACCTAGAAAAAATTTTGATAATGATAAGATTCTGGAATTGGCAGAATCAATAAAACATCATGGAATTATACAACCTTTAGTGTTAAAACAAGATGGTGAAGATTATTTAATTGTTGCAGGAGAAAGAAGATGGCGCGCAGCTAAAATTGTAGGATTAGAAGAAGTACCAGCTATAGTTATGGAATTGACGGATAAACAAGTTTTAGAAATATCAATAATAGAGAATATTCAACGTCAAGATTTAAATCCTATTGAAGAAGCTTTAGCGTATAAAAGGTTATTATCAGAATTTGAATTAACTCAAGAGGAATTAAGCAAAAGGATAGGAAAGTCTAGAACTTCTATTACGAATACTATGAGGTTAACTAATTTAGATAATAGGGTACAACAATATTTAATAGAAGGTGTAATTTCAGAAGGTCATGGAAGAGCTTTATTAGGAATTAATGATGGAAATCTTCAATGTGAATTAGCTCAAAAAATTATAGATGAAAAACTATCTGTAAGAGAAGTTGAAAAGTTAATAAAACATATTTTAAGTAAAGAAGATGAACACAAGAGTGTTAAAACGAAAGAATTAAATCCATATTATAAAGATATAAAAGAAAGATTGCAAAATCATTTTGGTACTAAGGTTAATTTGAGTAATAAAAAGAATAAAGGAAAAATAGAAATAGAATATTATTCAGAAGAAGATCTTCAAAGAATTATAGATATTATTAATTTATAATGTTTCACGTGAAACATAATACATAAAATAAAAAAATGTTTCACGTGAAACATTTATGTATGGAAAGGAAGAGTTGTAGTTTTGGAAGGTATTATAAATAGCTTGAATCAATATATGATATATATACTAGGAGCAATGGCAATAATTATATTGTTATTATTTATATTAGTTATAGTATTGTTTAAATCTGTTGGAAGAGTCGAAAAGAGATATAGAAAATTAATGAGAGGAACATCTAATAAGAACCTGGAAGAGTTAATAGTAAGTAAGTTGGATTTAATAGATCAAGCAAATGAAAATTCACAAATTGCATTAGATAAGTGTGCAGAGACTAGAGAAAAGATGAAGGATTGTGTCCAAAAAGTAGCAATTATGAGATATAAAGCTTTCGAAGATGTAGGAAGTGATTTGAGTTTCTCTATTGCTATATTAGATGAACATAATGATGGAGTATTACTTACTGGAATTTATGGAAGACAAGAAAGTACTACTTATGCTAAGCCAATAGATAAAGGTATTTCAAGATATGATCTTTCAGAAGAAGAAATATATGTATTAAATGAAGCAGTAAATAAAGATATAGAGATTAAAGGAAAAAAAGAAAAAACAAAAAAATCTAAAAAAGAACATAAAGAAGAAATAGAAGAATAAAAATAAGTGGGATTATAATGCATAATCCCACTTATTTTTTAGACATTAGGAAAGGTTATAATATCTTCTGAGTAATCTTTAGTAGAATCAGTTCCAGTTACTTTTAAAATAAAGTGATATATACCATTAGAAATAGAATCAGCTAAGGTCATAACAGTATACAATCTAGTATTTTGTAGCACCATAAATTCAAAACCGCCAGAAATATTAACAATACCAGTAATACTCATATTGCCTACCGCAGGTAAGTTTTTATTCATAGCTAAACCTGGTTGAAGAGGTTTTTTATCAATGAATATTTTACCTACATTTTGAAACCTTCCTAAACATGCATCAATTCCAACTATATAAGGGTCCTTAAAGTTTTCATTTATTTTGTCTAATATGTTATCTAAGTTTTTTGAATGAACAGGACTTGATAAACTTCCGTAAATATGAATATTTTTTCTTTTTAAATAACGTAATTTATAGCCTATTAAGGGACCTAAGGAGTCCCCTGTAGATCTATCAGAGCCTATACATAGAAATATTACTGGACGATTTTTTTCTAGAATAGGCTTTAGTTCTTTATATAGATAGTCTCTAATTTTTTCATAAGCGTAAGGGGTTGTTGAGTCTATAGAAAAATATGAATTCATAAAAAAGCCTCCTTTACTGAAATTATTTCCAATAAAGAAGGTTATTATGCAATAAACTAAATATTTTCTTTAATATTGTTTAATATTTTTAGAGTATAATCTATTTCTTCCATAGTATTAAAATAGCTTAAGCTTAATCTAACAGTTCCTGCAGGATATGTATTGATTGACTTATGAGCTAGTGGAGCACAATGAAGACCACTTCTAGTTTTTATACCATTTGTATCTAATATGTAAGACAACTCAGATGGATCTAATTTTGAGTGATTAATAGATAAGCAAGTAGTAGCTTTACTACTATCTAAACTTCCATATATATTAAAATTATCTATGTTAGAAATTCCTTCAAGAAGCTTGCTTCTAAGAAAACTAGTTTTTTCTTTTATAGTATTAAGTCCAGTTGAATTTATAAAATCAATACTGTTAGATAAACCAATTATTCCAGGCATATTCATAGTTCCACATTCAAATTTATCAGGTAAAAATGTTGGTTGAGATAATGAATGTGAAAGGCTACCTGTACCACCACTAAATATAGCAGAACATTCTAAGTTTAACTTGTCATCTATTATAAATCCACCTATACCTTGAGGTCCTAGTAAGCTTTTATGACCTGTAAAAGCAAGTGCATTAACTCCAAGATATTTCATATCTATAGGTAACATTCCTGCTGATTGAGCTGTATCTAGAATGAAGAATATATTATGTTTCTTGCATATATCTCCAATGGCTTTTACGTTTTGAATAGAGCCTGTAACATTAGAAGCATGAGACATAACTATTAATTTTGTATTAGATTTAATTTTAGATTCTATATCATCTGGATTAATAAATCCTAAAATATCAGCATTAACTATATCTAATTCAACATCTAGATTTTTTTTACAATCCTGTAAAGGACGTAAAGTAGAATTATGATCCATAGAAGTAGAAATTACATGATCTCCTTTTTTTAATGTTCCTCTAATTAAAATATTTAAAGAATGAGTTATATTGCTTGTAAAGATAACATTTTCACATTTATCAAAATTAAAAAATTCAGCTAATTTTTCACGTGTTAATAAAAGACTTCTACTACTATCTAATGAGTTGGAATAATTAGATCTATTAGCATTACCACCTACATTAACTAGATAGTTATATATTGAATCTGAAACTATTTTTGGCTTTGGAAAAGTTGTACTAGCATTATCCAAATATATATTCATAAAAACACCTCCAAATAAGATATTATTGTATAGTGAAAAATAGTTCAAATTTATTTGTGTTTAACTTTATAAAAGATGAAAAATATATATAATAAAATATAAGATATAAATTTTAGGAGGAAAAGATGGAGTATTACATAATTGTTTATAAAAATACACATGATGCTATGATGGCAGAGCAAACTTTAGGAAAATATGATTTTTCTTTTAGGATAATGCCAACTCCAACTTCTATTACTCAAAGTTGTGGTATATGTACACGCTTTGAATTAAAAGAAGAAGTTGATAGAATAATTAATGAAAATATAGTTGAATATAAAAATATATATCACAAAAATAATAATGGCTTTGAATTAATAAAATAAATAGGTAATAATTAAAAAATATTTTTAAGTTAAAAAAATTAGTTTTTTTTCTTGGGGTGTAAATAAAAATTGATGTGATTTTTTAATGTATATTTTTTATTTAACTAAGTTATAAATAGAGATTAGGGGGAAAGATAAGTATGATAAATGAATTTGAATTAGGCGATATAGTTGAAATGAAAAAACAACATCCATGTGGTAGTAATGAATTTGAGGTAATTAGATTAGGTGCCGATATAAAGATTAAATGTACTGGATGTGGTAGAATAGTAATGATACCACGATCAAAATTTGTAAAAGGTGCAAAAAAGATAATTAAAAGTGCTTCAGAGTAAAAAATGCTTGAAAAAAAAGTTTTAAACTGATAAAATATTTAATTGTAATCCCTGCTGTGCAAAGCACGGCCGTTAGTCCAAGGGGAGGAGGTGAAATAGATGAGAAAGTACGAAACTATATTCATACTAGACCCATCATTCGATGAAGAAACTGTAAAAGCTAACATCGAAAAGTTTAAGGGTGTTATCGAAAATGGTGGAGGAACTGTTGAAAATGTTGATTTCTGGGGTAAGAGAAAGCTTGCTTATGAAATAGCTAAAGTAAACGAAGGTTTCTACACACTTGTTAACTTTACTGCTGGTGCAGAATTACCAAGAGAATTAGATAGAATATTCAAAATCACTGATGGAGTTATCAGACACATCATCGTTAAAGAAGAAGCTTAATTGGAGGAATTGTAATGAATAAGGTTATTCTTATAGGAAGACTTACAAAGGATCCAGAATTGAGATTTGCTGCAGGCAGTGGTACAGCTGTTAGTAGATTTACTGTTGCAGTTAATAGACAATTTAAAAGAGATGAAACAGATTTTATCAACTGTGTAGCTTTTGGTAAAACTGCGGAAACTATATCTCAATACTTAACAAAAGGTAGACAGATTGCTGTTACTGGAAGTATTAGAACAGGAAGCTATGATGCTCAAGATGGAACAAAAAGATATACTACAGATGTTGCTGTAGAAAGCTTTGAATTCATTGGTTCTAATGGTGGTAGAGATAATGCTGATTCATTTAATGGTGGATATGATCATAGTGATTATTCAGCTCAACCTAAGAACGATGTGTTCGGTGGAGGAAGCTTTAATGACGACATAACTCCTGTAGATGATGGAGATATGCCATTCTAAAATTTTCAAGGTAAGGAGGGAAATATCGTGAGAGATAGCAGAAGACCAGGTGGTAAGATGAGAAGATCTAAGAGAAAAGTTTGTGCTTTTTGCGTAGATAAAGCTGAAAATATAGATTACAAAGATGTTGCTAAGTTAAGAAAATATGTAACTGAAAGAGGTAAGATATTACCAAGAAGAATTTCAGGAACATGTGCTAAGCACCAAAGAGAATTAACTACAGCTATTAAGAGATCAAGAAATATAGCATTATTACCATTCACAACTGAGTAATAAATAGAAAACCTCTGATATATATCAGGGGTTTTTTGTTATATAATTTTCAAACTTATTTACATAAAATGTAAATAAGTTCGAAGTATTGTTGCATTAGTTATTAAAAAAAATTACAATATATATACAAGGGAAAATAGGGGTGAATTTTATGAAACATAGGGAACTTAACATTATGGCAAATGTTAAAATAATAGAAAATTTGAAAGCTCAATTACTTTGTATTATTGGAGAATTTTTTAAGTTATTAACTAAGGGCAGTAATGTAGCTCAAGAATCTATTTTAGAATGTATATCTGGAGCTATAATAATTCTTTATGTATTAGGTCGTAAACTTGGATATTCTTTGCCAGAAATAGATCATGTTATGAAAAATAAGTTGGATATGGGGATAAAGGCAGAAGATGAAGTTGAGAAGGAAGGAAAAAGCCTTAGTGAATTAAAGAATTACATAAATAATCGAAGAGATTAAGTATGTTTTAGGAGGCTATTTTATGAAAGGACTTGCAACAATTCGACCATATTTAATAACAGTAGGATTTTTTATAGGGGTAATAGTTTTTTTATATTATGATGTAAATAAAATATTAGGCGCTATTATTTTATTTATTTTTACTGTTTATAATCTTTTGATATTGCTTAGGTTCAAGAAAAAAGAAAGTGGTATGAATCAGTTTACAAGTTATATAAATGAAAGTATATCAGATAATCTTTACAATATGGCAATTCCTGTTGTAATGGTTAAAGATACAGGGGAGATAATTTGGCATAATAATAATTTTGTGAAGTTTACAAAACTTACAGAGATTAAAGGGCAAAATATAGTAAATATTATAAGAGGAATAAATTTAGAAAATTTATTTAAAGATATAAACTCATCGCATCAAAGATTAAAAGTTGAAAATACGTTATATGATATTTCTAGTAGCAAAATAGTTTATGATAATGAAGAATTTAGATTAGTATACTTTAATGATTTATCAGAGGTTTTATCTTTAGTTAATAGTAAAGATAGCTTAAAAGAATGTATAATGCTTATAGAGGTAGACAATTTAACAGAGGCTTTAGATACTACAGATGAAGAAGATAAACCTTTAGTTGTAGCTGAAGTTGAACGTTGTATAAATTCATATGCAACTAAGATTAGAGCGATGGTTAAGAGGTATGATAATAATAAATATGTATTATCAGTTCAAGAAAAGTTTATTCAAGAAGAAGTTGAAAAAAAGTTCCCTATATTAGATGAAATATCAGAAATTAATAAAGGTAATAAATTAGAATTGACTCTTAGTATAGGTATTGGAGTAGGTGGAATATCACCTTATGAAAATAATGCTTTTGCCACAACTGCAAAAGAATTAGCTTTAGGTAGAGGTGGAGATCAAGCAGTTGTTAAAAATAATGAAAATATAAAGTTCTTTGGTGGTAATACTAAAGAAATAGAGAAAAGAACTAAAGTAAGAGCTAGAGTTGTTTCTCATGCGTTAAAAGAATTGATCTATGAAAGTAGTAAGGTTTATATTATAGGACATAGTAATCCTGATATGGATTGTTTTGGTTCTGCTGTAGCTTTATCTTCTATTGTTAAACAATTGGGTAAGTCATGTAAGATTATTTTAAATAATGATATTAATGCTATTGATTATTTTTTAAATATCTTAAAGAAGGATGAAAAGTATAGTGATAGATTTATATCTTTAGAAAAGGCACATGAAGAATTAGATGACGAGACTTTAATGATAATTGTTGATGTTCATAATAGAAGTTATGTGAGTGATTTTAATATTGTTGAGAAAGCAAAAAGAAAAATTATTATAGACCACCATAGGCGAAGTGCTGATATAATAGAAGGAACAATGTTAAATTACATTGAAGTATATGCTTCTTCAACATCAGAGATGATTACAGAACTTATTCAGTACATAATGGATAAACCTGAAATATCTAAGATAGAAGCAGAAGGACTTTTAGCTGGTATATTTATGGATACAAAGGGATTTTCTTTTAAAACAGGTGTAAGGACTTTTGAAGCTGCATCATTCCTTAGAAATAAAGGAGCTGATACTATAGAAGTCAAAAAGATGTTCACAGATAATTTAGATGATTATTTAAAGATTGCAGAAACAATAAAATCTGCAAAGGTTGAAAACAATACAGCTATTGCAATTTCACCTAATGATGTTGATTCGGTATTAGTTGCAAAAGCAGCAGATGAATTATTAAATATATCTGGAATATTTGCATGTTTTGTTTTAGCTAATATAAATGGTGATATATATATTAGTGGAAGATCTGTAGGTGATATAAATGTTCAAGTTGTTTTAGAAGTTCTTGGTGGTGGCGGGCATATGAATATAGCAGGAGCTAAACTATCAAATACAACAATAGATGAAGCAGTTAGATTATTAAAAGACGCAATGTCTAAAAATTTAAGGGTAGGTGACTTGAAATGAAAGTAATTTTATTACAAGATGTTAAGAAGATAGGTAAAAAAGGAGATGTAATAAATACATCTGATGGATATGCAAGAAATTATTTATTTCCAAGAAAATTAGCAGAAGAAGCTACAGAGGCAAGTCTTCATATATTAAATAACAAGATAGCAAATGAAAGAAAGCAAAAGTTAGCTGAAATAGAAGCAGCACAAAAGGTAGCAGCTGATTTAAAAGGAAAAGAAATTAAGATAACTACAAAGACAGGTGAAAGTGGAAAATTATTTGGAGCTATTACAAGCAAGGATGTAGCAGCTTTAATAAAGACACAATACAATGTTACTGTAGATAAAAAGAAAATTGTGATGGATACTATAAAAGTTGCTGGAACATATGAAATAGAAGTTAAGTTATATCCAGAAGTATCAACTAAAATGAAGGTAATTATTATCCCACAATAATTAAGGAGGAATAATAATGAATAAAACTGGTGATGATATTAACTTCTTACAGGAAGTTTTAAATCAAGAATTACCATTAGAAGCACAAGTTAATGTTTTATTTGAAATATTAGATAATGTTTTAGATAAAGGTGCAGTTAGAGCTAGAACTGTTAAGTATAAGCTTAGTAAGTATGTATCATCAAGCAATATATGTGAAAGGGTATATGCTTTAAATATGATAGCTTCAGATGGAAAAGGTCTAGATGTAGTACCTTCTCTTGAAGAAATAGAAAAAGTATTACAAGATACTGCTGATTGGATTGCAGAATGTATTGCTAAAAGATATGTTCAAGGTAAGATAGAAGCTAAGGTTGAACAATCTTTAATGGAAAAGCAAGAAAAGTATATTGATGAAATAAGAATGTCTGTAATAAAAAAGCAAAAAGGTAGTGAAAACAAAAAAACTACTAAGAAGTACGAAGAATTAGTTGCTTTAGATAATAAGGTTACTAATAAGAATATAATGAGCTTTTTAAGACCAGAGGAATTAGATGAAGTTGTTGGGCAAGAGAGAGCTATTAAATCTCTTATATCAAAATTATCATCTCCATATCCACAACATATAATTTTATATGGACCTCCAGGTGTTGGTAAAACTACAGCTGCTAGACTTGCATTAAAGGTTTCAAAAGGTTTAGATTTTACTCCATTTGATGATGATTCAAAGTTTGTAGAAGTTGATGGAACTACCTTAAGGTGGGATCCAAGAGAAATTACTAATCCTTTATTAGGATCTGTACATGATCCTATATATCAAGGTAGTAAAAGAGATTTAGCAGATATAGGTGTTCCAGAACCAAAGCCAGGTTTAGTTACTGAAGCACATGGTGGTATTTTATTTATTGATGAAATAGGAGAACTCGATAATATACTACAAAATAAGTTATTAAAGGTTCTAGAAGATAAGAGAGTTGAATTCTCATCTTCTTACTATGATCCAGATGATGAGAATACACCTAAATATATAAAGTATCTTTTTGATAAGGGAGCACCAGCAGATTTTGTTCTAATAGGTGCAACTACTAGAGAACCAAAGGATATTAATCCTGCATTAAGATCTAGATGTACGGAGGTATTTTTTGAACCATTATCAGCAAAAGATATTGAACAAATAGTAATTAATGCAGCAAAGAAGCTAAATGTTAAGTTAGAAGAAGGAGTTTCTGAACTTATTAGCAGATATACTATAGAGGGTAGAAAAGCTGTTAATATGTTAACTGATGCATATGGATTAGCTTTATATAATGAAAAGAAGATAGAAGAGGGAATAGAAATAAAACTTAAAGATATAGAAGAAGTTATATCAATAGGTAGATATGTTCCTTTTGAAAGAAACGATAATGAAAATAAATTTGAAATAGGTCATGTATATGGTCTTGGAGTAAGTGGTTTTTTAGGTTCAACTATAGAAATAGAAGCTTCAGCATTCCCAGCAAAGAAAAAGGGTGCTGGTACTGTTAGATTTAATGAAACAGCTGGTTCAATGGCTAAGGACTCTGTATTTAATGCAGCTTCTGTTATAAGAAAGATTACAGATAAGGATATTAGAGACTTTGATATTCATGTAAATGTAATTGGTGGAGGAAAGATAGATGGACCTTCAGCAGGAGCAGCTATTACTGTTTGTGTAATTAGTGCATTATTAGAAAAACCTATAAGACAAGATATTGCAATTACTGGAGAAATATCTTTAAGGGGTAATATAAAACCTGTAGGTGGAATATTTGAAAAGGTATATGGAGCTAGAAGAAAGGGAATAAATTTAGTATTAGTTCCTAAAGATAACGAAAACGAAATTCCAAGAGGATTAAAAGATATTGAAGTAAGTGCGGTAAGTAAAATAGAAGAACTAATGAACATAGTATTCGAAAAATAAAAGGAGGGATACTATTTGGAATCCTCAGTAATGAGAAGTTTACCACAAAGTATAGAGGCAGAACAATCAGTAATAGGTTCTATGATTATAGATAAAAATGCTATTGTTCAAGTTGCTGAAAGGCTTGAAGAAGGAGACTTCTATAGAGAAGGTCATAAGATAATATATAGAGCTATATTTGATATGTTTAGAAACGATATGGCAGTTGATCTTCTAACTTTATTGGAGTATTTAAAATCTAATGATCAATTAGAACGTGCTGGTGGAGTAACATATATTACAGAGGTAACTTCATCAGTACCAACTACAGCAAACCTTTCATCTTATATTAAGATAGTAGAAGAAAAGTCTACTTTAAGAAAACTTATAAAGGCATCAACAGCGATTATAGAAGATAGTTATAATAAGCAAGGCGAAGTAGCGGATGTATTAGATCAGGCTGAAAAAAAGATTTTTGATATAGCTGAAAAAAGAACTACCAACGACTTCGAACCCTTAAGTGTAGTTTTAGAAAGAGGATTCTTAGAAATTGAAAGACTATTTAAGAATAGAGGAGAAATTACAGGTGTTGGATCTGGGATAAAGGATTTAGATGCTAAGACTTCTGGATTCCAAAGTGGTGATATGGTTCTTATTGCAGCTAGACCTTCCATGGGAAAAACTACGTTTGCACTAAATATTGCAGAAAATGCCGCTCTTAGAGAAGGAAAAAGTGTAGTAATATTCTCTCTGGAAATGTCAAAGGAGCAGTTAGCTTATAAGCTTTTATGTTCAGAAGCTAATGTAGATATGCTTAAGCTTAGAACAGGTGCTTTAGATGATAGAGATTGGGAAAACATAGCTAGAGCCACAGGTCCATTATCTAAAGCAAAGATATACATAGATGATACAGCTGGGGTTTCAGTTATGGAAATGAGATCTAAGTGTAGAAGATTAAAGATGGAATATGGTATTGATTTAATACTAATAGATTATTTACAATTGATGTCAGGTTCTTCATCAGAAAATAGACAACAAGAGGTATCTGAAATATCTAGATCTATTAAAGCGTTAGCTAAGGAAATGCATTGTCCTGTTATTGCTTTATCACAGTTATCTCGTGCACCAGAACAAAGAGCAGATCACAGACCTATGCTTTCTGACTTAAGAGAGTCAGGTTCCATAGAACAGGATGCTGATGTTGTTATGTTCTTATATAGAGATGAGTACTATAATAAGGAATCAGAAGATAAGGGAACAGCTGAATGTATAATAGCTAAACAAAGAAATGGTCCAGTTGGAACTGTTAAGATGGCGTGGATTGGTTCTATGAGTAAGTTTGCTGATTTAGAATTAGTTCATACAGATTAATTAAGGTTTATATATAAAAAAAGAAGCCGTTATATTTACATATGATAGCTTCTTTTTTTTATGAGTTTTATTTATTAGCTTCACTTTTTATAGCAGCTTCTTTAACGGCTTCTGCTACCATCTTTTGAACTTTTAAGTCAAAAGCTTTTGGAATTATATTATCTTCATTAAGTTCAGCTTCATCAATAGCGTTAGCTATAGCATAAGCAGCTGCTACTTTCATTTCTTCATTAATTTCTTTTGCTTGAACATCTAAAGCACCTCTAAATATACCAGGGAAGGCTAAAACGTTATTTATTTGATTTGGATAATCAGAACGGCCTGTACCTACAACTCTAGCTCCACCTTCCTTAGCGACTTCTGGAAAGATTTCTGGAGTAGGGTTTGCCATTGCAAAAATAATAGCATCTTTGTTCATAGTTTCTACCATTTCTTTAGATACTAAATTAGGAGCAGAAACTCCTATAAATATATCTGCATTTTTAATGGCATCTTTTAAAGTACCTGTTTCTTTATTTGGGTTTGTTATTTTGGCAAGTTCTTTTAATGAATCATTTTGAAGATTAGCACCTTCGTGAATTACACCATTTATATCACACATAACTATGTTTTTAACACCTGATGATAATAGTAATTTACATATTGCAGAACCAGCAGAACCAGCACCATTTATAACTACTTTTACATCAGTAAGATTTTTCTTTACTATTTTTAAGGCGTTTAATATTCCAGCTAGAACTACTATAGCTGTTCCGTGTTGATCATCATGAAAAACAGGAATATCTAATTTTTCTTTTAATTTTCTTTCTACTTCAAAACATCTTGGTGCTGAAATATCTTCTAGATTAATACCACCTAAAGAAGGTGCTATTCTAGCTACAGTATCAACAATCTCATCAACATTTTTTGTATCAAGAACTAAAGGAATAGCATCAATGTTAGCAAATTCCTTAAATAGAACTGATTTTCCTTCCATTACAGGTAATGCAGCTAAAGGTCCTATATCTCCAAGGCCTAGTACAGCAGTTCCGTCTGAAATAACTGCAACTGTATTCCATTTTCTCGTATAAACATAAGCTTTTGATGGGTCTTTGTGAATTTCCCTACATGGCTCTGCTACCCCTGGAGTATAAGCAAGACTTAAATCTTTTGCATTATTTATAGTACATCTTGATTTTACTTCTAACTTACCTTTCAATTTTTTGTGATATTCTAGGGATTCTTCATAAATATTCATAGTAACACTCCTTTACTTATTAAAATATGTATAATTAGTAAATAATAAACAGACAATATGTATATATTATACGAATTATCTTTTAAATTTGCAAAAAAATATTCGATAATTTATTGACCTATGAACTTCTCTTTGCTAGTATGAAGGAAGAGAGAATTCATTAAGGAGGCAATGCATATGTCAGCATTTATTGTTTTAGGAGCTCAATGGGGAGATGAAGGAAAGGGTAAAATGACAGATTACCTTGCAGAAGAAGCACAAGTAGTTGTTAGATATCAAGGAGGTAATAATGCAGGTCATACCGTAGAAGTTGGAGATAGACAATATAAACTTCACTTAATACCTTCAGGTATATTATATGATGATAAAGTAAATGTAATAGGAAATGGAGTTGTTGTTGATCCTAAGGCATTATTCGAAGAAATAGATTATTTAGAAAGTGAAGGGGTTAAAATTACACCTGAAAAATTAATTATAAGTGATAGAGCGCATTTAATTATGCCATACCATAAAGTGTTAGATAAAGTTAAAGAAAAAGCAAGAGGAAAGAATGATATAGGTACTACTGGTAAAGGAATAGGACCTTGTTATACAGATAAGTTTGAAAGATGTGGAATTAGAGTTTGTGATTTAATACATGAAGACATCTTTGAAGCAAAATTAAGAGAAAATGTTGAAACTAAAAATCTATATCTTACAAAAGTATATGGAGAAGAGGCTCTTGATGTAGAAGCAATATTAAAGGAGTTTAATGAATACGCTAAAAAGATAAAACCATTTGTTAAAGATACTTCAGTAGAAGTGTATAATTCTATCAAAGCAGGAAAAGATGTTTTATTTGAAGGTGCTCAAGGAATGTTATTAGATATAGATTATGGAACATATCCATATGTTACTTCATCTAATACTACTGCTGGTGGAGTAAGTAATGGTGTTGGTATAGGACCAAACCAAATAACAAATGCTGTTGGTATTGCAAAAGCATATACTACAAGAGTAGGAAAAGGACCTTTCCCTACTGAATTATTAAATGAAACTGGAGATTGGATAAGAGAAAAAGGTCATGAATATGGAGTTACTACTGGTAGATCTAGAAGATGTGGTTGGTTAGATTTAGTTATAGTAAAGTCAGCAACTAGAGTTAGTGGATTGACATCTTTAGCAGTAACTAAGATAGATACATTAGCTGGTTTAGATAAAATTAAAGTTTGTGTAGGATATAAATTCAATGGAGAAATAATAGATTATTTCCCAGCTAGCTTAGAAGATTTAGCTAAATGTGAACCAGTATATGAAGAATTTGATGGATGGGATGAATCAGTAGCAGATGCTAGAAGTTATGATGAATTACCAGAAAACGCAAAGAAATATTTAAAGAGAATAGAAGAATTCACAGAAACTAAGATATCTATAGTATCAGTAGGTCCTAAGAGAGATCAGACTATGAGAATAGCTGAACTTTAATTCCGAGTAGGTCACTTGACTTTAATTGATGAATTAAATATAATTCATTTATGTATAATAATTATTGATAACATATTAAAGAGGTGAAAAATATGATAACTAAGGATATGACAATTGGTGAAGTAGTTCACGCAGATTCATCTAAAGCAGAAATATTAATGAGCTTTGGTATGGGATGTGTTGGATGTCCATCAGCTCAAGCTGAAACTATAGAAGAAGCAGCTATGGTTCATGGTCTTAATTTAGAAGAATTATTAGAAGCATTAAATAAATAATTAGAAAAGAAGATGATTTTTCATCTTCTTTTTTATAAATTCGGTTAATTATAGAAGTATTTGTATAATAAGTATGTTAAAATGAAATAATAGGAATAAGGGGTGAAAATATGGTTAAAAGTTATATTAATAAGTACGAAGTAAACTATCATGATGTAGATTATAATTTACAGTGTAAGCTACCATCAATACTTAATTTTTTATGTGATATAGGAAGTCGACAATCAGTATCTTTAGGCGATACTATTGAAAGATTAAAAGAAAAAGGTTATGCATGGATATTTTATAAATATGATATAAAAATGCATAAGTATCCTAAATACTTAGATGAAATATATATTAAGACAATACCCTGCGGTTTTAAGAAGTTTTATGCTCATAGAAGATATGAACTAACAAATGCTGAGGGTGAATTATTAGGAGAAGCAGTAGCGTTATTTTTCTTAGTCAATATTGACAAAAGACGTCCAATGAGGATTCCAGAAGAAGAGTATAATTTATATGGATTAGATACTAGTGAAAATGAAGATATCAAAATGGAAGAGATTTTAAAGATTGATGAAGATGAAAATAGTTTTAAGAAAAAGTTTAATGTAAGATATAGTGATATAGATTCTAATGGACATGTAAACAATGTTAATTATGTAGAGTGGGCTATAGAATCTGTACCTTTAGAAGTTGTTAAAAGTTTTGATATAGAAAGAATTAAAGTTATTTTTGAAAAAGAAAGTATATATGGAGATGAAGTAAATGTATCAGCTACTTTAATAAAAGAGGGAGATAATATAACTAGTATTCATACTATAAAAAATCAAGAAGAAAAAGAACTTACAAAGCTCGAAATATTATGGAAAAAACAAAAGTAGTGTTATATTAAACACTACTTCCTGCTAAATATCCAGAGCTCCAAGCCCATTGTAAATTGAATCCGCCACAGTCACCTGTTACATCTAGAATTTCACCACAAAAATATAGATTTTCTACTATATTTGATTCTAATGTATTAGGATTAACTTCTTTTAGATTAATTCCACCAACAGTTACCTGAGCAGCATTAAATCCATTAGTATCACTACATTTAAAAGTCCATTTTTTTAATCTTTGTGCAAGTAATGATTTGTATTTCCAATCTAGGTCATAGCAAGGTGTATGAATACTTTGAATACCTATATCTTTTAATAATATTGGAATAAGTTTTTTGTTTATTACACCTATTAGGGAAGATGAAATACTTCTATAAGAAAACATTCCTAAATGCCCTTGAATGAAATTATCTACTTCATCAAAAGAAAGTTCAGGCATCATATCCACTGAAATTTCCACTTTTTTATGTTTATATAGATTTCTAGACGCTTCTGAAGATAGCTGTAATATTGGAGGTCCTGATATTCCGTAATCTGTGAAAAGAATCTCGCCTTTATCTTCACGAACTATTTTATCATCTACAATAAGAGAAGCTTTCCCTTCAAACTTAATTCCAGATAGTGCTTTTAAATATGGATAATCTAGTTTTAGCTGAACTATTCCTGGTAGTGGTTCTATTATTGAATGACCAAGTTCTTTTGCGAGTTTATATCCTGAACCATCTGAACCTGTTTTTGTTGCAGATTTACCACCACATGCTAATATTAATTTCCTACAAGATAAAGAAGGAAACTCTTCGTTATTTGTGGATAAAATAAAATTTTTCTTTTTGTGGATAGTTTTTATTTTGCAGTCTGTGTATAAAGGAATTTCTTTTTCTTCTATAGCAAATCTAAATATATCCACAACTGATGAAGCTTGAAGTGATTGAGGATATAGTTTACCTTTTTCAAGTTCTATAATAGGTAATCCTAAAGATAAGAAAAAGTTTTTACTATCCTCTACAGAAAAATTATTTAAACAAGTTGTAAAAAAGTTATTATCAGAAGTACTATGGTATGTTTTATAAGGAAAAGCTATAGTAGAGTTGGAAATATTACATCTACCATTACCTGTTGTTAATATTTTTTTTCCTATACGATCTGTTCCTTCAATAATAGCAACATCTTTTCCTAAATCTTTGGCGATAGTAGCAGCTGTTAAGCCAGAGGCACCACCACCAATTATGATAATATCGTGATGTATCATATCCTAATTTTTATTACTTAATTTATATATTAAAATTTAAGTAATATTTCCTCCTTCATTTTAGTATAAATAAATTTTAGCATAGTAATATTAGCTTATAAAGAGAGGAATAATAATAGGGAGGTGATTATATAATGAAGGTTAAGATTATTGAAGAATCTCAAGATAAGGGAAAAGAATTTAAAGTAAGAAAGATGACATATGCAGATGTTGTAGTCAATTATCCATTAGGAAATGGACTTAAGAAATTCTTATATGAGGACGTAGAATTAATATCAGAAGGTGAAATTGATGAATTTCTAATTGAAAATATGGAGTTTTTAAAAATAAAATTGAACAGAGGAATTTCCGTATTTTTCTATAAAGCATTAAAAGATTCTATAGAAGAAGAAATAAATGAAGAGTTAAATGATTTTAATTTACTTAGAGATAAGTATAGTGTTAATAAAAAAGGAATATGGAATAAGGAAATTATTTGTATGATAAACAAAAGAGTACCAATAATCGTAACTGCTTTTGGACAAAATTTTAAAAGAGAAGGATATGATATATCAGTTAATATAATACAAAATAGTGATTTTGTAGAAGCTTCTAAAGAACAAATTGAAAAAATACAAGAAGAAATTCAAAGAAAAAAATTAATGATTTCTAATTATGAGATAGCTCTAGAAAACCTAGTGAAATCAACGGATTAGAAGTAATGTTAAGGGAGGATAATGAACGAAAAAATGATGATAAAAATAAAAAAATAAAAAAAATTAAAAAAAAATGTTGACACTCGGAATGAATTTCTGTATTATAGTCTATGTGGTCAGCACGAAGCAAGTGCGAAACCGCGAAATGCAGAAAACAATTTGGCTCCTTGGTCAAGCGGTTAAGACACCACCCTTTCACGGTGGTAACAGGGGTTCGATTCCCCTAGGAGTCA
>CAKVLD010000028.1 GCA_934755305.1 uncultured Clostridium sp.
ACAATTTTAGTAGATATAGTCTTTCCATTTCGACGCTGAACAGCTTTAATAGTTTTGTTGTACTTATGCTTGTAATAAGCTAAGAGTAATTGATAATCTACCTTCTCAAGTTTGATTATTTTAGGTAGTTTGTCTACTTTAAATTTTTGATATTTCGGACTATTTGAGTCATCAAATATCTGCCTAAGAGGTATATTTTTAGAAATAAATAAAATTAAATCATAAATAATTTTATGTAAGTATTGAATATATAAGATTAAATGAGTTATAATTGAATCCACAATAACGACATCCTTTCGTGTTTTATTTGTTTTGTTGTAGATTCAATTTTAACATGAAATTAGGGGGTCGTTGTTTTTTTATGCAAAAAAACTTTCGAAACCTTGATATATAAAGAAAATTTTTAAAAAGAATAGTGTATAAACTTTACACTATCTTCCATCACATCCAGGTAAAATAATGATGAATATGTGGCCGGGTAGAAATGTGGATAATTGGTTAGGGGCCTTTAATGGTGTAACTCCACTTAAAGCATCATATGACTGGATAGCATATGATCCTATATAGAATTCATAATAGAGATATTTTATATTTCTAATATTAAAAAAAGTAATAATATATAAAAAATAAGCTGTTAAATTTGAAATACCATGACAACAAAATTAATCTTGTCATGGTATTTTGGGGTTTGATTACTAATTGCTATTATGAAATTCTCTAATTATTTTTAGCAAATCTTCTAGTATAGAATCTAGAAATAAATCTTTTCTATAAATTAGATTAATAGTTTGTCTAGGTGGATAATCATTAATAGGTATTGTTTTAATAGCAGAATTTTTTATTGATTTTATATAAGATTTTGGAAGTATACTTATATTATCAGATCCTTCAATCAATGCAACACAAGATGTCAGATTAGCTACTTGGATAATTGGATTACAAACATGATTTATACAATTAAAGGCTTCATCAATATTTTTTCTTGATGCTGAGGATTTTGGTAATAAAACTATAGATTCACTTATTAAATCTTTTAAAGAAATTGTATTATAGTTTGTAAGTTTTGAATCGATAGAAACAGCAGCTAAATATTGTTCTACATTCAATACTTCAGATACAATTGAAGGATTTTCTATAGTAGAAGAGTAAATAATACCCAAATCTAACTTTCCATTTTTAACATTTTCTAATATAGTTTTACTACTATGTTCCTCTAAACTTAATAAAATATCTGGGTGTAATTTATTAAATTTGGAGCAAGGTAATAATATTAAGTGTGAGCCTGATGAACCAATTTTTATTTGAGTTCTTGTTTTTCCTGCAAAGTTTTTTATATCATTTTTTGTTTGTTCTATATCAAAAAATATTTTATAAGCATGTTTCTGTAGAATTTTTCCTTCCTCAGTTAAAGTAGTTTTCTTTGATTCATATTTGAATAATTTAGCTCCCATAATATCTTCAAGCAATTTTATTTGATTACTTAAAGTAGGTTGAGATATATGTAAGCGTTCTGCTGCAGCAGTGTAATGTAATTCTTCTGATAATACTAAAAAGTAGTTTAACAATCTTAATTCTAACAAATGTAAAGCCTCCTAAATATATAGATACAAACTATATATATTATATTTAATATAGTATTGATAAATATATAGTAAACAATTACAATAAAAATGTAAACAATATCATCGATGAGATAAAAGGTGTTAGGAGGATACTATGAGATGAATTATTCAGATTTAGCAAAAGTAATAATAAAAAATGTTGGAACAAAAGAGAATATTTTATCACTAGCTCATTGTGCTACAAGGTTAAGATTTAATTTAAAGGATGATAGTAAAGCCAATACTGATGTACTTAAAGGTACAAAGGGAGTTATGGGTGTTGTTAATAAGGGAGGGCAATATCAAGTAATAATAGGTAGTGATGTTGCTAATGTATATAAAGAAATAATAGAAATTGCAAACATAGATAGTAGTGATTCAAATAATGAAGAAGCTAATAGAAATGCTGTTGTCAAAGTATTAGATACAATAGCAGGTATATTTACACCAATTATTCCTGCAATAACTGGAGCAGGTATGTTAAAAGCAGTTATGGCATTACTAGTAAGTTTTAAAGTAATTAGTACTACAAGTCAAACATATTCAATATTGAATTTTATGGCGGATGCTGCTTTTTACTTCTTACCATTTTTACTAGCAAATTCAGCTGCTAAGAAGTTTAAGTGTAATCCTTATATGGCATTAACACTTGCAGGAGTGTTACTTCATCCTAATTTTACAGCAATGATGGATGCAGCAAAAAAAGCGGGAGAAGGGATTAGCTTTTTAGGATTACCAGTTACAATAGCTACTTATTCATCATCAGTTATTCCTATAATTTTAGGAGTATGGTTTATGTCTTTTGTAGAACCTATAGCAGATAAGGTATCTCCAAATGCAGTAAAATTTTTCACTAAACCATTAATTACACTTGTTGTTACAGGAATTGCTTCTTTAGTTGTTTTAGGCCCTATAGGTAATATATGTGGTAATGGTATTTCAGCAGGAATTGAGTATTTAAATGAATATGCAAATTGGTTAGTTCCACTTATAGTAGGTACTTTCTCACCACTATTAGTTATGACAGGTATGCATTATGGATTAATTCCAATTGGTATAAATAATTTAGCTACAGCAGGATTTGATACGGTAGTAGGACCAGGTATGCTTGGATCTAATATTGCACAAGGTGCAGCATCACTTGCAGTAGCATGTAAAACAAAGAATAAAGAATTAAAACAATTAGCATCTTCAGCGGGTATTACAGGAGTTTGCGGTATTACTGAACCAGCAATGTATGGTGTTACATTAAAGTTAAAGAAACCATTAATTGGAGTAATGCTTGGAGGAGGAGTATCAGGGTTATTTTTAGGAATCTTTGGAGTAGGTAGATATACTTCAGGTTCACCAGGACTTTTAGCTCTTCCAGGATATATTGGTACTGAAGGATTTAGAAATATTACACTTGCTTGTGTAGGTGCAGCTATTGCATTTGTAGTTTCATTCGTTGTTACATATTTAGTAGGATTTGAAGATGTAGTAGAAGAAGAACAAAAGGAAGAAGTTAAAGAAGAAATAAGAGAAGAAGATAAAGTTAAAGATATTATAATTTATGCTCCTATAAAAGGAAAATGTGTTGAGTTAAATAAAGTTAATGATCCAATGTTTTCAGAAGGAATGATGGGTCAAGGTGTAGCTATAATACCAGAAGAAGGAAGAGTAGTGGCGCCAGTAAATGGAGTTATTTCAGCTATTTTTGAAACAAAACATGCAATTGGTATAACATCAGAGGATGGAGCAGAATTATTAATTCATATAGGAATAGATACTGTAAATTTAAAAGGAAAGTATTTTAATGCGAGAATAAAAGAAGGGGATTCTATAAAAGTAGGAGATTTATTAGTGGAATTTAATAAGGATTCTATAATAAAGGAAGGTTATGAAGTAATTACACCAGTTATAGTAACAAATAGTGCTGCTTATACTGAAGTTATAGGAAGTACTTTAGGAACTAATGTAAAAGAAAAGGACAAGCTAATAAATATTATAAAATAAAACTTTAGGAGGTATTTATAGATGAAATTAGGTTTTTCTGAAAAGTTTTTATGGGGGGGCGCACTAGCTGCCAACCAATGTGAAGGTGGATATAGAGAAGGTGGCAGAGGCCTTGCAAATGTAGACCTTTGTCCATCAGGAGAAAATAGAGTTAAAGTTATGAAAGGGCAAGTTTCATCTTTGGAATTACAAGAAGGAGAATTTTATCCATCTCATGAGGCAATAGATTTTTATCATAGATATAAAGGTGATATTGCTTTACTTGCAGAAATGGGATTTAAGTGTTTAAGAGTATCTATAGCATGGTCAAGAATATTTCCTATGGGTGATGAAAAAGAACCAAATGAAGAAGGATTAAAGTTCTATGAATCTTTATTTGATGAAATGCTTAAGTATGGCATTGAGCCAGTGGTAACTATATGCCATTTTGACACACCAATTTCAATTATAGAAAGATTTGGTGGGTGGAAAAATAGAAAGTTTGTAGATTTCTATTTAAATTATTGTAGAGCTATATTTGAAAAATATAAAGATAAAGTAAAATATTGGATTACATTTAATGAAATTAATATGATACTACATTTACCATTTATGGGGGCAGGAGTTGTATTTAAAGAAGGAGATAATGAACTTCAAATTAAATATCAATCAGCTCATCATGAACTTATAGCAAGTGCTTTAGCTACTAAGATGGCACATGAAATAATTCCAAACTGTATGGTTGGATGTATGCTTGCAGCAGGAGATTTCTATCCATATTCATGTAACCCAAAAGATGTAATGGAAGCTATGAGAAAGGATAGAGAAAATTTATTATTTATAGATGTTCAATCTAGAGGAGAATATCCAGGTTATGCTAAGAGATTCTTCAGAGAAAACAATATAGAAATAAAAGTGGAAGAAAATGATGAGGAAATTTTAAAATCAAATACAGTTGATTATATTGGATTTAGTTATTATTCAAGTAGATGTGCATCTGTAGATCCTGAAATATTAAATGGAAAAACTTCAGGAAATGCATTTAAAACAGTAAGAAATCCTTATTTAAAAGCTTCTGAATGGGGATGGCAAATAGATCCAGATGGGTTAAGGATAACTTGCAATAGCCTTTATGATAGATATCAAAAACCATTATTCATTGTTGAAAATGGATTAGGAGCAAATGATATTATTGAAAAAGATGGTTCTATAAATGATGATTATAGAATTGAATATCTAAGAGAACATATAAAAGCTATGGAAGAAGCTATTTTAGATGGAGTTGATATAATTGGTTATACACCTTGGGGGTGTATAGATCTTGTATCAGCATCTACTGGAGAAATGAAAAAACGTTATGGATTCATTTATGTTGATAAAG
Organism: uncultured Clostridium sp.; assembly: GCA_934755305.1. Classification (GTDB taxonomy): domain Bacteria; phylum Bacillota; class Clostridia; order Clostridiales; family Clostridiaceae; genus Clostridium. The sequence goes on from CAKVLD010000028.1 coordinate 4,957, forward strand.
ATAATAATGGAGAAGGTACTTTAGAAAGAAGAAAGAAAAAGAGTTTCTATTGGTATAAGAAAGTTATAGAGTCTAACGGAAAAGAATTATAACTAAATAACTTACTTTTATGCTAAAAAAATAGGAGGATAAAAAATGTCCTCCTATTTTTTATATTAATTAAAGATATAATTGTATTAAATTCAAATTAATAACTATTATTAAAATATAATTAAGTTGTAAAATTAAGTTTAAACTTTATATATGGTGGGGAAAAATATAATATGAAGTTAAAAGCTGAGGCATATTTAAATTATAATTAAATAGGTTAAGATAGTAGTAAAAAATAGAACAAGGGATGGTTGATAATGAAAGAAAAGTTGAGCATAAAAAATATATTAAAAGAGATTTTTGTAGGATTAATAATAGCAGCAGTATCTATTCCAATAGGAATGGGATATGCACAAATTTCAGGGCTTCCAGCAGTATATGGACTATATGGTTCTGTACTTCCTATATTAGTGTTTGCCTTAATTTCTTCATCACCTCAATTTATATTTGGGGTAGATGCGGCACCATCAGCTTTAATAGGAGGAGTTTTATTATCTATGGGAATAGAAGAAGGTAGTATTGAAGCTATACAAATAATCCCTGTATTAACATTGTATGCGGCTATATGGTTATTTATATTTTATATATTTAAGGCAGGTAGATTAGTAAATTATATTTCAACACCAGTAATGGGGGGATTTATAACTGGAATAGGAACAATTATTATATTAATGCAAATACCAAAGTTAATGGGAGGCCCATCAGGAAGTGGTGAGGCTATAGAGCTTATTGAGCATATAATTGAGGTATCAACAAAGATTAATTGGCTTTCATTAGCTATGGGGTTAGGGTCACTTGCAATTATTTTGGTATCAAAAAAATATGTACCAAAGTTTCCTATGAGTTTAGTAGTAATGGCATTAGGTGCCTTATCTACAATGATATTTCATGTAGATGAATATGGTGTAACACTACTTTCACAAGTTAGTAGTGGGTTACCAAGGTTTATAATACCAGATTTAACTTTAATAAATTTTAAAGATGGCTTTATGTTAAGTTTACCAATAGCAGTAGTTATCCTTACAGAGTCTTTACTAGGTGAAACAAGTTTTGCTATAAAAAATAACTATAAGATTGATGATAATCGTGAAATATTAGCGTTTTCTCTTGGTAATTTAGCATCAGCTATTACAGGATGTTGTCCTGTAAATGGAAGTGTATCAAGAACTGTTATGAGTGAACAATATGGAGCAAAAACAAAGATAGTTTCAATAACAGCATCTATTGTTATGGTATTTGTATTACTATTTGCAACAGGATTCATTGGATATCTTCCAGTACCTGTTTTAACTGCTATAGTAATTTCAGCTTTAATTGGAGTATTAGAAATACATGTTGCTATAAAGCTTTACAAGGTAAATAAAACAGAATTTATTATTTTTATGGGAGCTTTTGTTGCAGTTTTAATTTTAGGAACAATATATGGTGTGGTTGCAGGATTAATATTATCATTTACTGCTATGGTACTAAAATCATCGGCACCACCAAGAAGCTTTTTAGGTGTTATACCTGGAAAAGAAGGGTTTTATGATTTGACTAGAAACAGAGATGCTAGGAGTATTCCTGGAGTTATAATATATCGTTTTACTGGAAGTTTATTTTTTGCAAATATTAATACTTTTCAAAATGATATTGAAGAAGAGATTAATGAAAACACTAAGGTTGTAGTAATAGATGCAAGTGGGATATCAAGTATAGATATTACAGCAGCAGAAAGATTGGAAATGCTTCAAAAAAACTTTGCAGATAAAGGAATTGAATTTTACATTACAGAGCATATAGGTGAACTTAATGATGAAATGAGAAAACTAGGACTTGGGCATATGATAGAAGAAGGTGTGATTCGTAGAACTATAGCAGCTGCACTTATAGAAGCAGATATAGATAATCCTTATGAGGAGGTAGCTGAGGACGAGGCATTAGTTAAGTCGAAGATTCTTAAGATAAAAGAAGAAATTCTTGAAGAATTTGAGTGGGCTTTTGGAGAAGATGCAGAAGAACAAATGGAAAAGCATGCTCAAGAGATTATAGAAAATATAACTAGGTTTACTGCAGAGTTTACGTCAGAAGTAGATATTGATCTTAAAACAAAAGCTTGGAGACATCTAGGAAGTTTTGATCAAGATAATCTTCTTGAGCATTTAGAAAGACACTTAAATGAAATTGCAGCAAGGCTTGGGCAACCAGTTGAAGCAGTAGAAGCTAATATTATGGAACATAGAATTAAATTAGTAGAAAAGATGAAAAGTGAAGATAAAGAAGTATATGCTAGATATGTGGAAAAACGTAGAAGATACGAAGAATTACTTAAAAAAGATAATCCTAAGTTACATGAATATATTATGGAGCATAGAAAAAAGCAATATGAAATATTAAAGAAATGTAAACCTGAAATAGCAGAACAAGCAAAGAATTGGGTTTATTAGATAAACTATTAAAAATTAATATTTACATATAAAAAAACTAGTTGGTTAATCTATTACTATAGAAGCAAACTATAGATATATAGAGGTGAAACAATGGAAGAAAAAACTAAAAAATTAACTTTAATTCCACTAATACTTATGATATTTACATCAGTATTTGGTTTTGCAAATATGCCTAGATCTTTTTACTTAATGGGATATTCAGCAATTCCATGGTACATATTAAGTGCAATTATTTTCTTTATACCTTACGCATTTATTATGGCAGAGTATGGTTCTGCTTTTAGAAAAGAAAGTGGAGGAATGTATTCTTGGATGGAAAAATCAGTAGGACCTAAGTATGCTTTTATAGGTACATTTATGTGGTATGCATCTTACATAGTATGGATGGTAAATGTATCATCTACTATATGGATACCTTTATCAAATGCTATTTTTGGAAAGGATATAACTTCTACTTGGTCTATTTTAGGCTTAGATTCAACAAAAACTTTAGGTATATTAGGTGTGTTATGGATAATCTTTGTCACTTTTATAGCTACTAAAGGTTTAGAGCAAATAACTAAGATAACTTCTATAGGAGGTACTTTTGTAGCTTTATTAAATGTAGTGTTAATATTAGGAGCTATAATTATTGCAATATTAAATAAAGGTGAATTTCAAGAATCTATAGATAGTATAATTACTGCTTTCACTGTGTCTCCAAATCCAGATTATAAAGGTATACTTCAAATATTATCTTTTATTACTTTTGCTATATTTGCATTTGGAGGACTTGAAGTTTTAGGTGGATTAGTAGATACAACTGAAAATGCAGAAAAAACTTTTCCTAAAGCAATAAGTTTTTCAGCTATTATAATATCTATTGGATATGCCATTGGAATATTTGCTTGTGGAGTTGTTACTAATTGGAATGATATATTATCAGGTGAAGAGGTTAATTTAAGTAATGTAGCTTATATACTTATGAATAACTTAGGATTTCAATTAGGAAAATCAATAGGATTAAGTGAAAGTACATCTTTATTAATAGGAATTTGGATTGCTAGATTTGTTGGCTTATCTATGGTTCTAGCTTTTACTGGAGCTTTTTTTACTTTAACTTACTCTCCATTAAAAACATTAATATCAGGAGCACCTAAAGAAATATGGCCTGGAAATATAGGAGAAATAAAAGATGGTATGCCAATAAAAGCTATGTATGTTCAATCTGTAATAGTTATATTTATAATTATAATTGTATCCTTTGGAGGAAAAGGGGCTAAGGAGTTTTTTAGAGTATTAGTTTTAATGACTAATGTTGCAATGACAATACCTTATTTGTTTTTAGCAGGAGCTTTTCCAAAGTTTAAGAAAAAACAATTAGAAGGAAGGCTAGAACGATCTTATGAAGTATATACAGGATATAATATAGCACTTTTTGCAGCAATAATTATTTGTATCATGGTTGGTTTTGCAAATATATTTACAATAATAGAACCAGCAATATCAGGAAATTTTTTTGATACCATTATGATGATAGCAGGTCCTATTAGTTTTTCTGTGATAGCTTTTATTTTGTATAATTTATATGAGAAAAAATATTTACGATAATAAATAAGGAAAGATGCATGAAAATTGTATACATCTTTCCTACAAATTTATTATTAGTTATTTTCTATAATATAATTTTGTATTTTATTAGTATTATAGTATGGTTTCATGTTTTCAGTAAATATGTTCATAAGTAATTTCATTTGTTCAGGTGATAATTCATTAAATTTCAATCCAATTGAATCATTATTTATTCTTCTTACAATACAATTAAAATTAGTATTATTTAAATTTAAATCCACTTCTGTATCTAGACTTATTTCAGCATTAGTATCTAAAAGTATTCCAACACCTTGTTCTGAAATATCTAATAATTTACCTGTAAGTGAAGTAGAATTATCTATATTTAAAGTTACATTAATATTATCTGAAATAAAAATTCTTTCACTCGATCTAAATATTGGCTTTTGATAAGCAACTTTTAAAGAGATAATAACTCCAACAAAGTTAAAGATGCTCCAAACTAAGTTAAATATGAAAGCTCCTATATGTAATTTTCCATGTATAATATAAAAAATAGAAACTATCCAAGCTAACATTGAGCAAACTAGTAATAATAAATGTGGCAGTACTATTTTATAGTGAAATTTCTTTTCATTATATGTTACATCCTTTTGGGTAACATTAAAATCTACATTTAATGAAAAGAACTCTTTAATTATTGACATACTTAAATGAGGTGCCATAGTTATATCATAATAATGAGCCCATAAAAAGTTTCTAGTACCTGGAGAGAAAGTTTTAAATACAAGAAACTGACCTAATAAGAAGGGAATATATATATTTAATAAGCTTTTAAGAGAAGAATCTATTATTAGTGTTCCAGTAAATAAAAATATTAGAGGACAAATTACATAAACCATTTTTTGTAGGTTAGAGAACCAATAAAGAATACCATCTAAATAAGAAAGTTTTTGATCAAAATTTAATCCTTTAAGTTTAAAAAAGTTAAAATGTTTAAGAACTTGTAAGTTACCTCTACACCATCTATCTCTTTGTCTAACTAATTCGGTAAATGTAGTTGCACTAAGACCTAGTACTAGTTCTTCATTTATAAAAATAGAATCATAACCTTTTGCCTGTAACATCAATCCAACGGCCATATCCTCAGTTAATGAAAAAGTTGGATAACCTCCAATTTGGTTAATATGTTTTCTTCTAAACACAGCATTTGTACCAACATGTAATACAGAATCTAAAGAAGCTCTAGCTTCTTGGATATCTCTCATGAAAAAGTCTTGTTCATTAGGAATATGTTTTGAAAGGTTATATTGATACATATCTTGATTATAATATACTTGTGGTGTTTGAACAAAAGCTACATTATCATCGTTAAAATAACCTACTGTTTTTAATAAAAATTCTTTTTTAGGAATCATATCTGCATCTAAAACTACAAATAAATCACTTTTTAAAGATTTTAAAGCATTATTAATATTACCTGCTTTTGCAGCTTCATTATTATTTCTGGTTATATAGTTTATATTATATTTAGAACATAGTTTTCTTAAATTATCTCTTCTGCCATCATCACAAATATGTATTTGAAGCTTATCTTTAGGGTAGTCTAGATTAGTGCAAGCTGCTATAGTTTTTTCTAGTAAAGGTAATGCTTCATTATAAGTGCAAATTAATACATCAACAGAAGGAAAATTTTCCTTTTTAAACTTATCAAGTGTTTTTAATTTCAATTTATATTTTCTACTGAATATATATTGAAAATTAAAAAAGGATATTAACCCTAAAAATTCTGATAAAAATAAAATAGCTCCTAATATGAAGGAGGTTAATCCTGAATTAATAGGAATTACAGTTACTCTCCAAGTTATGTATATTAAGCATATTATAGTGTTTGTAACTATAAGTGCTTTACGATACATAAAGAAATTTTTAGAGAGTAAGAAAAAGAGTAATAATAAAAAAGTCATCATTAGTGTATACATTTGTTGCTCTCCTTTGTATATAATTTTGAAATGAAAAATAAAACCATATTTCATTTTATGTTAAGAGAACTCAAAAATGCAATATGAAATTTTAAAATAATTAAAAAAATGAAATTTCAATAATAAAAATTTATATGTAAAATTTAAAAAACTTGTAAACTTATTGAATGAGTTATACGATAAATAATAAAGAGTAAATAATAAACAAAAAAGAGGGAACTATGGAAAATATAATGTTTAAAATCGAGAACTATATTAAAGATGGTCTATTGGATGAGGCAGAATCATTAATTTGTGAAAATAAAGATAATATCAATTATGATGAAATTGCTTCTATGGAAGCAATAATTAATCTATTTAGAGGTAATATTGATGAAGCTATGAACTGGGTACGTATAGGACTTAAAAATAATATTACTAATAGTGATTTATATTATAATATGGGTCTAATATATGAAGCATTAAAAGAATATGATAGGGCATATTTATCATATGAACAAGCTGTTAGATATGTTACAGATGAAGAAAAAGGTGAAGTTATTATTAGAAATATGGCTAATTTGAAACAGAATTATAATATAAAAGTTAAGCCATATTCAGTAGTTATGTTAACTCATAATAATATTGAATATACAAAGCTTTGTATAGAAAGTTTAAGACTTTATGATGTATTAGACAATTATGAAATAATAGTAGTAGATAATAACTCCACAGATGGAACAGTAGAATGGTTAAAAGAACAAAAAGGGATTAAATACATATTAAATAATGAGAACAGGGGATTTCCAGCAGCATGTAATCAAGGTATAGAAATAGCTAATAAAGAAAATGATATATTTTTATTAAATAATGACACTATAATAATGCAAAATTCAGTGTTTAATTTAAGAATGGGATTATATTCGAATGAAAAAGTTGGAGCTACAGGATCTGTTAGTAACAATGTATCAAATTATCAAAGAATTTCAGAAGAATTTAATGATTTTAATGGATATGAAAGATTTGCTATATCAAATAATATTAGTAATGAAGAATCTTATAAAGAAAAAATTAAGCTTGTAGGGTTTGCAATGCTAATAAAGAGACATGTTTTAGATAAGGTAGGTTTGCTTGATGAAAGATTTTCACCAGGTAATTTTGAAGATGATGATATAAGTTATAGAATAATAAAGGAAGGATATAAATTATTATTATGTACAGATAGTTATATTCATCATTTTGGTAGTGCAACTTTTAAGGAGGTTAATTTTGGTTATTCAGAATTATTGAAGAAAAATTCAGCTAAATTTAAAGAAAAGTGGGGATTTTCAAGTGAATATTCTTCAGGTATAAGATTTGATCTTATAAATAATATAGAAAAAGATAGAAATGAAGAATTTAATGTTTTAGAAGTAGGGTGTGCATGTGGAGCTTCTTTATTAGAAATTAAAAATAGATATCCTAATGCTAAACTTTATGGAATAGAAATAGATAAATTTTCAGCTTCTATAGCAAAAAAATTTGCTGATGTTAGAGCAGAAGATATAGAAAAAAGTGCTTTATCATATGAAGAGAACTTTTTTGATTATATAATTTTAGGAGATGTTTTAGAACATTTAATTGATCCAGGTAAAGTATTGGAAAACTTAAAAAAATATTTAAAAGAAGATGGAAAAATAATATCTAGTATACCTAATATAATGCATTTTACTGTAGTTAGGAGTCTTATGAATGGAAGATGGAAATATGAAGATGCAGGAATATTAGATAAAACTCATTTGAGATTTTTTACAAAAGCAGAAATAATAGATATGTTTGGTAAAAATGGATTTAATGTGGTTGGTATGCTTGCAAATAAGTTGCCTGAAAGAAGTGAAGATATAGAATTTGTAGATAAATTAAGTGCACTTTCAGATCTTCATTTAAGAGACGAATTTTTGGTATATCAATATGTAACAATAGCTAGTAAAAAGAAAGTGATTGATTTTGATGTGAAACAAAGAACTAGACTTTTACTTAGAAGAATTGAATTTAAAATAGAAGAAGAAAATAGTGTTAATCAAATAATTGAGTATATTAAACAAGGTATAATTACACAAACAGATTTATTAGATGTAATATTACAAGCTACTACTAATAAAGCATATATATTAGTTTATTTAATTAATAGATTAAATGAAAACAATATAAAAGATATAGCATTATATTTATCTAATATATATGAAAAAATTAGTAATCCTTCAGAATTGCAAAAACTTGAAAGAGAACAAATTATATCTGAAGTAGGAAAATATAATAAGGTTTAAGAATATAAAATATTTTAATTAACAAAACAAAATTTGAATTGGAGTGTAGTATGGAAAATAGTATAGCTTTTATTATTTGTGGAAATAATGAGGAGATGTACAATGAAAGTTTATTATATATTGACAATTTAATTGTTCCAGATGGATTTGAAATAGAAAAAATAGTTGTAAAAGATGCTAAAAGTATTACTTCAGCATACAATGAAGCAATGAAGAAAAGTATATCTAAATATAAAGTATATTTACATCAAGATACTTTTATAATAAATAGAAATTTTATAAATGATATGTTAAATATATTCAGTAGAAAGAATATTGGAATGTTTGGTGCTATAGGATGTTGTAACTTACCTCAAAATGCTATATGGTGGGAAAGTTTAAATAAGTATGGAATGGTATATGAAAATTCTAGTGTTATAATGAAGAAACTTGCTTTTTATGAAGCAAAAACAACAGAAGACTTCGCAGTTGTAGAGTCTATAGATGGATTCATTATGGTAACTCAATATGATGTAGAGTGGAGAGAAGATATTTTTGATGGATGGCATTTCTACGATGCATCTCAATGTACTGAATTTAGAAAAAAAGGTTATGATTTAGTAGTTCCTAAACAAGATACACCATGGTTTGTACATGATTGTGGAATAATTAATGTAAGCAATGGTTATGATGAATATAGACATAAGTTTATTGAAGAATATTATAATTAATATATGGAATAAACTGCCTTTTTATTAGTTGAAAGGCAGTTTGTTTTTATATATTAAATTAAAATGAATTCATCAATTTTTTTGCCATTATTAGTAATTGCAGTTATTTTTAAATCAGCATGAGATACATCAGCAATAAGAAAATGATAAATAGCTATAGGGGGAATTATAATACCTTCTTTACTTTTATACTTATCACGAAGTTTTTCGCCAGCACCCCCTGTAATTACTTGAGTAATATTATCTATTATCCTTCTTGAATAATTATGTTCATGTCCAGAAAAAACTACATGGATACCACATTCTTTAATAGTTTTCCAAAATTCATCTCTATACTTAGGATATAGGTCAAGACAATGTCCAAGATGAGCACCAGTAGGATAAGCAGGTGAATGTATAAATACAAGTTTATATTTATCACAATTATAAGTTATATTTTTTAACCATGATAATTGAGCTTGACTTACTTTATGAATTTCTTTTGGATGAAAAGAATTTAAAATTATAATTCGCGTGTTATAGAAATCTTTATAATAGACAGTTTGATTATAGTTTTTTAAAGAATTATTTGGAGAAAGATTATGATAAAATTGACATAGTATTTTTTCATAGGAATCATTTAAGGGAACTATATTAACTTCGTGATTTCCTATAACAGGTAATAGTGGAATGTTTGGAGTATAACGATTTATTATATCTTTTAAATCAAATAGTTGTTTAATTAAAATTTCTTCATCAATGCTACCAGCCACAGTATCACCGAGAAGAACCATAAATTCAGGTTTTGGAGTTAGCTTTGAAATTTGTTTCATAATTGAAATAAGTATCTTTTTATTTATACCATTATCTTTTCCTTTAGAGTCTCCCCAAATTATAAATCTCAAAAAATCACTCCTTAAAATTTTTATTTGATTTTTTCCAATCTAGATATATATCTGGATAATTATCTTTTACTAAAGTTAAGAATTTAGTTTTGCAATTTAGTTTATTTAAGTTCTCCAGAATTATAGTTGGATAAGTGTAGCGTTTTTTCATGGCTTTGGCGGTATCAATAAGTTTTACATTATTGTTATCTAATAAAAATATATGAAATAAGGCTGAATCTAATCTTGAAAACCCAACATATTTCATTGCTGTATAGATTTCTATTATTTTATGGCAAATATTCAGAGTCATAGGATTTTTAGTTAGGTATTCATCAAGAGGTATTCCATCTACAAATTCTCTTATTATATATTTGTCTCCATATTCATATATTTTAGGAAAATGGTTATCTATTTGAGATAAAAGTAAAGTATGAAGTTCATCTTTATAAGCACTTTTCTTTTTAAAAATTTTTATACATTTATCATTATCTAGTTTATATACTGAACCTTGAGTTCCTTTTCCTATAAGTTCTAGATCTTTTATGTTTAGATTGTTAAAGAGTTTTATTTAAATCACCTTCTGTTTAATAATATTTAGTATATGATGGAATTATTATTTTGTATGTTATAGTTTGCATTTCGCAAAATATTTAATTAAATATAAAATAGAGAATAAATTATTGACATAAGTTAAGATACAAGTTATGATTAATCAGTAATCAAATATTTTATTCTTATCAAGAGTGGTAGAGGGACTGGCCCTATGATACCCGGCAACCTATTTATAAATAAACCATTTATAAAGTGTGGTGCTAATTCCTGTAGCTTTTAGCTAGTAGATGAGAAACTTTGAATATGTTTTTTCAAGCACTAGAAATAAAAGTTCTAGTGCTTTTTAACGTATAGGAAATTTAAAAACTTTTTTGAGAGCGAGCACTGATTATTACTAGATTTCTGATATGTAAGTTGTCAAATACGTTAAAAAGTAATTGGAGTGCCGCAAAAGAACCAAAAAGAAAATTAATTGACAAAGGAGAGATATAGATATGGGAAGTAATAAGTTAGCCATTAAAACTATAGTAGCTATTGGTATTGGCGCAGCAGTATTTATTATACTTGGACGTTTTGGATCTATTCCATCGGGAATACCTAATACTAATTTAGAAACATGTTATGCTTTCTTAGCTTTAATGGCAGTAATATTTGGGCCACTAGCTGGAGCTGCTATTGGATTTGTTGGACATACATTAAAAGATTTAATACTATTTGGAAGCCCGTGGTTTAGTTGGATAATTGCCTCAGGAATTACTGGGTTAATAATTGGTTTAAGCAAAAGAAGAATAAATATTGAAGAAGGACAGTTTAATAAGAAGCAGGTAATAATATTTAATATATATCAAATTATAGCAAATGTAATAGCTTGGTTTATAGTAGCTCCAACATTAGATATTGTAATATATAGTGAACCAATAGATAAACTTTATTTACAAGGTGCTATAGCGGGAATATCTAATATTGTTATTGTGGGGGTACTTGGGAGTTCTTTATTATATACTTATTCTAAAACTAGAACTCAAAAAGGTAGTCTATCAAAAGAAGTAAGTGATGATGTGGAAGAAAATAAATTAAGTGTTACTGATAAGAGTGAAGAAGAGAATGATAGCTCTTTAAGAAAAGCAGTAATAGAATTTAAAAATTTCAATTTTAAATATAATTCACAAAAGGAACCTACATTAAAAAATATTAATTTAACAATATATGAAGGTGAAAAAATTCTTATAGTAGGACCATCAGGTTCAGGAAAAAGTACACTTTCTAATGCTATAAATGGGCTTGTTCCTTTTATGTATGAAGGAGAAATAAGTGGATCTTTAAAAATTAATGGAAAAGAAACAAGGGATATGAGCATATTTGAATTATCCAATAAAGTAGGAACAGTACTTCAAGATCCAGATAGTCAATTTATAGGATTAACTGTAGCTGAAGATATAGCTTTTAAGTTAGAAAATGATTGTATTTCCCAAGAAATAATGAAGGATAAAGTAAACAAGGTTTCAGAAATAGTAGGTATAGATTCGCACTTGACTTCATCACCACATAGTTTATCAGGTGGACAAAAGCAACGTGTTACATTAGGTGGAGTAATGGTTTCAGATGCAGAGATACTTTTATTTGATGAACCATTAGCAAGTTTAGATCCTGCTACAGGAAAAACATCAATAGAGCTTATTGATGAAATTCAAAAACAAGATAATAAAACTATTGTAATAATAGAACATAGACTAGAAGATGTGTTACATTGCAATGTAGATAGAATTGTAATTATGGACAATGGAAGAATTTTAGGTGATTTAACTACAGAAGAACTTTTAAGTACAAACCTTCTGACCGATACAGGTATAAGAGAACCTTTATACATAACAGCATTAAAATATGCTGGAGTAACTATAAATAAGGAAATGTGCCCTGAATCTATAGAGAATCTAAAAGTAGATAAAGTAAAAGAAAAGCTTAATAAATGGTATGAAGAAAGTAAAGACGAAATAGTAGATAATAATAATACAACAATACTTGAACTCAAGGATGTAAGATTTGGTTATAATAAAGATAAAGAAATTTTAAAGGGAGTATCTTTTAAAATTAATAAAGGTGAAATGGTTAGTATAGTAGGAAGAAACGGTGCAGGAAAATCTACTATATCTAAGCTTATAAGTGGTTTCTATAAGCCAAGTAGCGGAGATATATTATTAAGTGGACGTAGTATAGAAAATGACAGTATTAAGGAACGTTCTGAAAAAATAGGAGTAGTTATGCAGAACCCTAATTCTATGATATCAAAAACTATGATATTTGATGAAGTAGCATTAGGATTACGAATTAGAGGGATTAATGAAGATGAAGTTAAAGAAAGAGTATATGAAACATTAAAAATTTGTGGATTATATGAATTCCGTAATTGGCCAATATCCGCATTAAGTTTTGGACAAAAGAAACGTGTAACTATAGCTTCCATACTTGTTTTAAATCCTGAAATAATAATTTTAGATGAACCAACAGCGGGACAAGATTTTAGACATTATAGTGATATAATGGAATTCTTAAAAGAAATAAATAAAAGAGGCGTAACTATTATAATGATAACTCATGACATGCATTTAATGCTTGAATACACTAATAGAGCTATAGTTTTATCTAACGGATTAAAAATTGCAGAAGATAGTGCGGCAAATGTATTAACAGATAAAAAAGTAATAGAACAAGCTAATTTAAAGGAAACTTCTCTTTATGAGTTAGCAGTAAAATCAGAACTTGAGAATCCTAGACAATTTGTAAAGAGATTTATTAATTATGATAGAAAGGTTAGAGGAATATGAATACAATGCTAGAATATTCTAATATAGATTCGCCTATTCATAGGTTAAGTGGTGCATCAAAGCTTATTGCTTTAATTCTTTGGGCTATAGCATCTATGGTAACATATAATACTTTTATACTTGTAGGAATGTTCATATTTAGCTTAATAATATTTAAAATGTCAAAGATACCTTTTAAGCAAGTATCATTTGTTGTGTATTTTATATTAGTATTTTTACTTATAAATAATATTGCTATTTTTATTTTTGCACCTATGCAAGGGGTAGAAATATATAATAGTAGAACAGAATTATTTACAATAGCAGGTCCTTATGTAGTAACAGTAGAACAATTATTTTATCATCTTAATGTAACATTAAAGTATTTTTCAATAATACCAATGGCATTATTGTTTATAGTAGCAACAAATCCAAGTGAATTTGCAGCTTCTTTAAACAAAATAGGTGTAAATTATAAGATTGCTTATTCAGTATCTATCGCTTTAAGGTATATACCAGACGTTCAAAGAGATTATGTTGAGATATCCTTTGCGCAACAAGCAAGAGGAATTGATATGTCTAAGAAAGAGAAGCTTACTAAGAGAATAAAAAATGCAGTATCTATATTAATGCCACTTATTTTTTCAAGCTTAGATAAAATTGAAACTATAAGTACAGCTATGGAACTTAGAGCTTTTGGAAATAATAAAAAGCGTACATGGTATAGTGAAAGATGTTTTAAAAAGGCAGATTACATAACTGTTATTATTATGATAATTATATTATTAGTATCTATTGGTGCTAATATAATTAATGGTGGACGTTTTTATAATCCATTTGTATAAAAATAAAAAGATTAAACTTTGCAGATAAAGTTTAGTCTTTTATTTTTTTATTCATATGCACAAAAAATATGTTAAATAAACAGTATTAAGTAAATAATAAATATACTAATATAAATAATGTTATAAATATCTAGGTAAACCTTAACTTGGTATAAGAGGCATTTATAATTAATAAGTAATGGAGGAACAAAAGATGGCAATTCATTGGAGTGGAGCTATAGCTGGTATCATTTTTAATTCTAATTTAAGTGAAGTAGTGGTAGATTTAATTCACAAGACAGGTATTTCAGGAGTATTCCTAGCACCACTTTCAGGTATATTAATGGCAGCAGCCACAGCATCAACATCAACAGGTTGTATAGTAGCAGCAGGTAGCTTTGGAGAAGCTATACTATCTATGGGAGTAAAACCTTTAAATGCAGCAGTTATGGTACATACAGGAAGAGTAGTTCTTGATCAATTACCACATGGAAATTTCTTTCATGTAACAGCTGATGCAGTAAATATGAATATAAAAGAACGTATGAGTTTAATAGTTTATGAAGCTATGGTAGGAGGTTCTATGTGTATAGTAGCTACTATACTTTATGGATTTATAATGTAAGATTTAAGTTAGGAGATATATTAAGATGAAAAAAGATTTAGTTATATTATTAGCACCAGATTCTTTTAAAGAAAGTATGACAGCTAAAGAAGCTTGTATAGCAATGGAAAGAGGTATAAAAAAAGTAAATTCTAATATAACTTGTATTCATGTACCTATGGCTGATGGTGGAGAAGGAACTATGCAATCATTAGTAGATGCAACAGGAGGAAAAGTATATTCAATAGATGTAGTAGGACCTCTTTATGATAAGATAGAGGCCCAATATGGAATTTTAGGTAATGGAGAAGTAGGAGTAATAGAAATGGCTAGTGCTAGTGGAATAGGATTAGTACCAGCAGAAAAAAGAAATCCTTTACTAACCACTACTTATGGAACAGGAGAGCTTATAAACGCATGTTTAGATAAAGGTGTTAAGAAACTTTTAATAGGTATAGGAGGAAGTGCAACTAATGATGGAGGAGGTGGTGTAATACAGGCTCTTGGAGGTAAGTTATTAGATAAAGAGGGAAAAGAATTAGGATTTGGAGGAGGAAGTCTTGGAAAATTACACTCTATAGATTTATCTGGATTTGATTCTCGTATAAAAGATGTTGAGATAGAAGTAGCATGTGATGTTACAAATCCTTTATGTGGAGAAAAAGGAGCTTCAAATGTTTTTGGTCCACAAAAAGGAGCAACAAAAGAAATGGTAGAAATATTAGATAATAATTTAAGACATTATGCAGAAGTAATAAAAAGAGAGTTAGGTAAAGATGTTTTAGATATACCAGGGGCAGGAGCAGCAGGTGGACTTGGTGCAGGGCTTATGGCATTTTTAGATGGAACTTTAAAAAAAGGAATTGAAATGGTAATAGAATATTCTGCCTTAGAGGAAAAGGTTAAAGATGCTGATATGGTTTGGACAGGAGAAGGTAGTATAGACTTCCAAACTCAATATGGAAAAACTCCTTTAGGAGTAGCAACAGTTGCTAAGAAATATAATAAGCCAGTAATAGCTCTAGCAGGTAGAGTAGGAGATGGAATAGAAATTTTATATGATAAAGGTATAGATTCTATTTTTGGAATTATGAAAGGAGTAACGTCTATAGATGAAGCTTTAGCTAAAGGTCAAGATAATATAGAAAAGACAGCAGAGAATATAATAAGACTTATGAATATAATGTAAGAGGGATTTACATAATATCAATAGTTTTAACATAATTGTAGAAACCTAATGTGGCAAGTAAAATAAATTCTTCATAATATATAATATATGTATTAAAAGGAGAATGAGAAATGAGTCAGCGTGAAGTTGACAATTGTAAGTGCGAGAAAACTATAGAAAAATATCATAGAGTGATTAATGAAGCTAAAAAGTTATATGGAGCAAGTGAAAAAGTGATAGATGAAAAGGTATCTGTTGAAATACTTGAAGCTCTAAGAAATCTTAAATGTGCATTAGAGGTTTATAAGGAAGCAGATAAATTATATAAAAAAGCTGATTCTAAATTAAGTGAGGTTAATTGTCATAAATGTTCTAATGAAGAAGAGTGTAATTGTATTTACAAAAAAGAATTAGAATATTATGATAGTGAGAAGAAACATTTGAAAGACATTTATGATTTATTAGAAGAAGCTCTTTATAAATTAGAGTTATCAGAAAAAGCTAGATTAGCAGGAAGTAAATTCGAAAAGGAATATATTGAATGTATTTTCAAAAATGACAGTAAATAGTATAAAAATAATATACAAATTTAACTTTTGAAATCCTATTTTTAAGTGATTTAAGATAGGATTTCTTTTGTTTCTCTATTTATAGTTAGTTTTAAATCCAAGTAACATCAGCTTTTCCTCTTGGAACAGTTCTTTTATATTTAACATCTGGATAACCTATAGCAAGGCACGAAACTATTTCTTTACCATCTTTAATATTAAGAAAATCTAAAATTTCTTGACTATCTGCAGCAGCAACTTTAAAGAATCCATTAAAGAAGGTTCCAAGGCCTAAGCTATCTACCATAAGTCCCATG
The DNA here is from genome assembly GCA_934755305.1 of uncultured Clostridium sp. Lineage (GTDB taxonomy): Bacteria > Bacillota > Clostridia > Clostridiales > Clostridiaceae > Clostridium. The sequence continues at coordinate 21,684 of CAKVLD010000028.1, forward strand.
TTAGAAGAAGCTAAAGCACCATTGAAAGGTTCAGTTGCTGTTACTATTATAGCCGCAGGTGCATTACAGAATAATCTATCGTGCTTTTTCTTATCTCCATTATAATCACTATACATTTGAGTCCAAAGCATAGCGTAACGTTTTAAGTGTATTTTTTCAGGAGTCATATTTTTTAAGATATATTCTCCTTTTTTCTTTAAGATTTCGTAGCTTAGTTCACTAAGTTCTTGTAATTTATCAGTAACAACTATATAAGATACATCTTGAATATTACGACTAGTTTGAGTAAATCTTCCTGCTTCAATTATTTGTTCAAGCTTTTCTTTTTCTACAGGAATTTCTTTGAATCTTCTAACACTTCTTCTAAATTTAATAAAATTAAGTAAGTTTTCAGAGGGGATGGTAAATGTCTCTTTATTATATTCAATTACTTCATTCATATCATAGTTATCAGTTGAAATAGCTTTAGTAGGGCAAATTGCTAAACAATGGCCACACTTTATGCAGTTTTCATTCTTTATATGAGCTTTTCCTTCTTTCAAATAAATATCTGTAGTTGGACAATCTTTAATACATTGTTTACAAGCTATACATTTTTCTCTATCTACAACAAACATAAAAATCACCTCTTTAAATAAATGTAGTTTTTGTAGATGCGTTATATATTATTCAAAAATAAGTTTATATTAGGATTACTATTAGTTTTATTCCATATAAGAACAGAATTAATAGAAGTGATACTATCTTTTATAGGAATAAACTTTAAATTATTATTGATAGGAATAGAAATGCATTTTGGAAATAAGGTAATACCCATATTTAATTCAACCATTAATAAAACCATTTCTATAGAAGAGCAATGTTTAGAGATTTTGGGCGAAAAACCTAAACTTAAAAAATCAGAAATCATTTTATCAAATCCATTAGGACATAAGTTCCTATCTAGAGATATAATATCTAGATTTTTAAGGTTTGACAGGCTGACTTCTTTTTCATTAGCTAAATAATGTTTCTTGTTAACTATTAAAAATAAAGGTTCTTTGTTTAAAGTTTTATAAGAAAATTTACTGTAATCCTCATAGTTAAAATCTATATTAAAAAGCAAATCTAAATCACCATGGTATAATTGTTCATAAAGAGTTTCGTTAATGCCATCAACTAGTGATATATCTACTTTAGGAAACTTTATATTAAAGTTTTCAATATAAGTAGATACATTAGTAGGATAGAAGTCTTTTATAAATCCAAGTTTAAGACTTCCCATAGAATCTGAAGATACATTAGAAAGATCATTTATCGCTGCATTTATATGATCTAATATATGAAGTGCTTCTTTATAAAATATAGCTCCTTTAGGAGTTAAAGTAACCTTTCTATTATTTCTATTAAAAAGTTCTACTTTTAAAGTTTCTTCTAAAGCTTTTATTTGTAAACTCATAGCTGTTTGAGAAATATAAAATTTTTCAGCAGCTTTAGTAAAGTTTAAGTTATCAGCAACAGCTATGAAATATTCTAGTTGTTTTGTGTTCATATATTTTCTCCTTTTTAGAATAATAAGTTTTAATTATGAATAAATTAGTTTTTTATATTTCATATTAAAAATATATTATAGTACAATAATAACACTATATAAATAAAATAGAAAAAAAGTTTATAAAATCAATTAAAAGAATTTATTACTATAAAAAATGGAGAATGAAATGATAGATAGAGGTGTTAAATATATGAAAGTATTAGGAATATCATGTGGAAGGAAAATGGGGAATACAGAAATATTAGTAAAGGAAGCATTAATGGGAGCAGAAGAATTAGGCGCAGAAGTAGAGTTAGTTAGATTGAATGACTTAAACTTAAAACCTTGTACAGGATGCAATGCTTGTGTTGTTAGTTTACTTGATAAAGCTAGTAATGGTGATTGTGTGCTTAAAGATGATTTTTCATTTATAGAAAATAAAATTATGGAATGTGATGGAATTATATTAGGTTCACCTATATATGAAAAAGGTCCAACTGGTTTATTAAAGATATTAGCTGATAGAATGGGACCTTCTCATGATGTTGGGTTTAGAATGATAGCTAAGAAGAAACGTGAAGAAGAAGGAATAACAAAAGGAAAAGCAGTGGATGAAAGGTCTTTTAAAACTAGATCAGCTTCTATTATAGCAGTAGGTGGAAGTGAGTGGGATACATTAGCTTTACCATTAATGCAATTAACATTAGTGTCAACTCATATGGATATAGTGGATAAAATGTTAGTTAATTGGACTGGACTTCCAGGAAGTGTGTTATTTCAAGATGATATGATTGAAAGGGCAAGAAATTCAGGACGTCATGTTATGAAGACTTTATTAAAACAAGAAGATAGAAATATATCTGATGATAAAGAAAGACCAGAATACATAGGTGAAGAGGGAATATGTCCTGTTTGTCATTCAAAACTTATAGAAATAAGAGAAGGGGATAGCAATTATCCTGCAGTATGTGCTATTTGTGGAGTAAGAGGAACTTTAAATGTAGTAGATAATAGAGTTAAGTTTGAAGTTGCTAAAAGGGATATATTACATGCTCATACTTTACTTTCAGGAAAATTTGAACATGGAGCTGAATTAAAGAATGTATCTTTAAAGCCTAATCCAAGAATAAAAGAATTACCTACACTTATGGAAAAGTATAAAAATTATTTATCATACTCTAAACCTGTAAGAGAATAAAAAAGCTAAAATTATAGTATTAAATAAACCTGCAGTTAAGTTGTCTATAAATATTTTTTTGTATTTATAGACAGCTTTTAGTTTTAGGTATGGATATATTTGTGAATAAAATAAAAATTCTGTTAATAAATATTCTTAGAAGAATTTGTGAGGAGTTTTTATGGCAAGAAAAATTTTTATAGGTAATTATAAGGGGGGAGTTGGAAAAACAACTTTTACTTATAATATGGGATGTATATTAAAAGAAAAGCAAGAGGATAATAAAGTATTATTAATTGACTTAGATCCACAATCTTCTTTATCTGAGATATGTTTTAGTACTAAAACATGTGGGAAATTTGATGAATTAGGAGAAAAGGAGACTTTAAATTACGTTATTGAGATGTATCATAAGGGAGTTAGAAGGAAAGTTTTTAGAGGGCTGAATTTAAAGGTAGAAAAGCTGATAAAGAATAATGGGAATGTAGATTTTATTCCATCAAGCTATTTTTATAAAAGTGGTGGATTAGATATACAATGTTTAAGTATGGTAAGAGATATAAATAATATAATGATATTTAAAAACTTTTTTGAGGATACTAAATTAGATAAAATGTATGATTATATACTTTTCGATTGTCCTCCTAGTAATAACATAATTACTTTGTCAGCTTTTTATGTTTGTGATTATTATGTTATTCCAACTATAATGGATTCGTTAAGTACAAAAGGGGTAACGCATTATAAGGAAATGTTATATAAATATTATAATAAATATTTAAGAGGAGATAAAGATTTAGCAGATGCTGCGAGAAAAATGGAACCTAAAATTTTAGGGGTATTTGAATCTAAGAGAAAGAAGGGAGTAAATACAGATAATTTCAGAGAAATTCTTAGTGATAAAAATTTTAAATTATTTGAAACTGTAATATATGATTATAAAGAAATTTCTACAAGCTTAGAAACTGGACAACCTACTAATAAACATAGGGCTGATTTTGATAAATTAATAAATGAAATTTTAAATCAAATACATGTTTTGGAGGAGAGTGTATGAGAAAAGTTTCAAAAATTGAGATAATAGAAAATCTAAAAAAGTGGAAAAATATATGTAAATTAATGGAGAATAAAAGGGATAGTAAAATAGTAGATGAAATTATTAATTTATTAGATTGTAATGAAAAAGCAGAGTTTAACCTAATAAATGATATTAAGATTAGTAGAAAAGCTAGGTGTTCAAATTTAGATAAAGTATTAGAAATATTAGAAGGTGTTAAAGGTAAGAATCAAAGTATTTTAATTAAACATAAATTAAAGTTTATGAAAATAGATTTTAATTTAGAAAGTTCTTGGGATTCTTTAGAGAAAAATAAGAAAGAGAGCTTAACAAAGTTAGAGTTAAATGTAATTTATAATATTTTATATAAACCTAATACTATAAAATATATAAATAAAAATAAAAAAGAAATAATTAATGATATAGATTACTTTTTAGATGATGTAAAAAGAGATAGAGCTTTAAAAGCAAGTAACTTAATATAAATGTATCTAGTATTATCTAGATATGTTATTATAAATGATGATAAATTAAGATAGTAGGAGAAAAAATATGCAAGTTTATTTAGAAGATGTAATAGAATCTATAGAATTTGAAAATGAATTATTAAATCATTTTTATAATAAAGATACTGAAGTAATTATTTACAAAGAAGACAGCAGTACCGCAAAGTATAGTGCTGATGATATTAATGATCTTGATAAGTTTGAAGAATGGGAAAGAGAATTAATAATATCCTTATATGATTTAAAAGAAAATCCTGATAATTATATTAAATTACCTAAAAGAACTGAAGATGATGAGTATGATATGATAATTAATTTTTGTAGAGAATCAGATATAGAGATTAAGGAAGGGACTTATAAAATAGACGATTTGAAAAATCTGATAGAAAATAAAGGTCTTCTTTTAGAATGGTATGATTATAGAGAGAAAGAAGAAAGAAATATTGCTATTAAATGGTGTAAACAGAATAATATTGAATGTATAGAGTAGTATTATTTAATTTAAAACATTGCAAACTAATTTGCAATGTTTTTTAGTAGATAAAGAAGAGAATATCCAAATAGAAAAAGAAAAGTGAAGTAAAATTACCACAAAAAGGTTGAAATGAAAATCGTTTCATGGCAATGTTATAACATAAGATACTATATGAATGGTTTTATATTTTGTTTTTGCACACGTGTAAATTTTTTAATATATATACTTTGTGAATTAATACACACGTTTTCGGTAATAGTTTTATAAATTAGGGGGGAATATATGATATTTAGAAAGGGTTTAGGAGCAGTAACTTTAAGTTGTACTATGTTTTTAGGACTTATGAATCTAACAGGATGTTCAAGTAATGATGTGTCTAATGATGGAAAAAAGATTGTTAGAGTAGCTATAGCGCAAAATGAAATGCATCCAGAGTACTTAGCTTTAAAGGAATTCGAAAAATACATAGAAGATAAGACAAATGGAAAGTTTGATATTGAGATATTTCCAAATGAACTTTTAGGAGCTCAAACACAAACAATAGAATTAACACAAACAGGAGCTGTAGATATATCAGTAGTGGGTTTAAGTGTACTAGAATCTTTTAATAGTGCTTATACAGTTTTTAGCCTTCCATATTTAATGGATAGTGTAGATCAATATCATGCTGTCATGAATGATGAAAATATTATGGGACCTGTTTTTGAATCAACAAGGGATAGTGGTTTTGTAGGTCTATCATGGTTTGATGCAGGAGTTAGAAATATGTACACAACTAATAAAGAAATAAATACACCTGATGATTTAAAAGGTTTAAAGATAAGAGTTCAAACAAGTGAAACCAATGTAAAAATGTTAGAAGCTTTAGGGACATCAGCTACACCAATGTCTTTTGGAGAAGTTTATACAGGTCTTCAACAAGGTGTAATAGATGGGGCTGAAAATAATGAATTAGCTTTAATTAATAATAAACATGGAGAAGTTGCAAAATATTATTCTTACACAATGCATTTAATGTAACCAGACATAGTTATAATGAGTACACATTTAAAAAATTCTTTAACTGATGAAGAAGAAGAAATATTTAAAAATGCAGCAAAAGCTTGTACTGAATGGGAATTAGTAGCTTGGAATGAAGCTACAGAAAACGCAAAAAAACAAGCAGAGGAAATGGGAGTAAAGTTCACTTATCCAGATATTAAACCTTTCCAAGAAAGAATGACTAGTCTTTATGAAAAATATACTAAAGATCAAAATATAAAAACAGTTTACGATGAGATTCGTGCAAAGGGAGAAGAATTAAAATAATAAAAAAGTTTTAAATAGTTATCATAAAATATAGGGGGAAAAGGTAATGAAGACTTTTAGAAAAGTTTTAGATAAAATACTAGAATATTTATGTAGTTTGCTTTTAGTATTAATGACATGTACAGCTACATGGCAAGTTGTTTAAAGATATATATTTAAAAATCCTAGTACATGGAGCGAATCTGTAACGCTTATAGCTTTTGTATGGATGGCTTTATTTGCTTCAGCTTATGTATTTGGTAAACAAGAACATATGAAGATGACATTTATATTAGATAAGTTTAATTGTAAGAATAGAAAAAGAATAGAAATAATTACAGAGATAATAATTTTTACTTTTTCATTATGTATATTAGTTATTGGTGGTTTTAAAATTTCTATGTTAGAAATGGGACAAAGAGAAGCTTCTTTAGGTGTTCCAATAGCAGTAACAATTGCTTTATCATCAGTTGCAGGTATATTAGCAGCTTTATCACCAGAAACAGCAGTATTTACAGCATCTCAACGTATATTTACTGGGGTTAATACATTTTCACTTCTTGCAATCCCCTTTTTCGTACTTGCGGGGAATATAATGAATTCTGGTGGGATAGCTATTAGACTTGTTAATATAGCAAAGCTTATAGCAGGAAGACTTCCAGGATCACTTGCTCATACAAACGTTGTTGGAAATATGTTGTTTGGATCCATTTCAGGTTCAGGGGTTGCAGCTTGTGCAGCTATTGGAGGAACAATGAATCCATTAGAAGTAGAGGCTGGATATGACAGAGATTATAGTGCAGCAGTAAATATTGCATCAGCACCAACAGGACTTCTTATTCCACCTAGTAATTGTCTTATTACTTATTCATTAGTTAGCGGTGGTACTTCAGTAGCTGCATTATTTATGGCTGGATATTTACCTGGTATCCTTTGGGGATTAGGTGTAATGGTTGTTGCTTATATTATAGCTAAGAGAAAAAAATATCCAGTAGTTAGAGATAAGATAACATTAAAAATAGCTGCAAAAGTTATATGGGATGCGCTTCCTAGTCTTTCACTTATAGTGCTTATAATTGGTGGTATATTAATTGGTGCATTTACAGCTACAGAAGGTGCAGCAATAGCAGTTGTATATTCTTTTATATTAGCGTTTGTATTTTATAGAACAATAAAAGTTAAAGATATTATACCAATACTCATTGAAACAGTTAAGATGACAGGAATTATAATTTTTTTAATTGGTGTTTCTTCAATTATGTCATGGGCATTAGCTTTTACAAGTATTCCAACATACATAAGTAACTTTATAATAAGCCTTTCATCAAGTAAAGTGTTAATATTCTTATTAATGAATATTATGTTATTAATAGTTGGAACATTTATGGATTTAACTCCAGCAGTATTAATCTTTACACCAATCTTACTTCCAATAGCTAAAACTTTTGAAATGACAACAATTCAATTTGGTATTATGATAGTATTTAATCTTTGTATAGGTAATATTACGCCACCAGTTGGAAATACATTATTTGTTGGTTGTAGAATAGGTAAGACTAAGATCGAAAATGTTATTAAACATTTACTACCTTTTTATGCAGCTATAATTATAGTTTTGATGTTAGTAACGTTTATACCAGAAATAAGCTTGTTTATACCTAAGCTTTGTGGATTAGTTAAATAGTTCACCTAAATATATTTATAAATTTATTTGATTAAGGATAATATTGAATTTTCAGTATTATCCTTATTTTTTATCATGAAAAATAATTTTATAAAATGAGTTTATTAATAAAATTCAATTATATATTTTTACTAAATGAAGCAGTAAAAAGAACATAGTAGGTAAAAAAAAGAAAAATAACCTTAAAATATATATAAAGGTGTAAAATAGAAGGGAAAAACTTCGATAATTATGAGAAGAAATATATATAAATAGGAGGAAATATGAAAAAGGTATCTACAAAAATAATAATTTCTATAGTTGTTGCATGTATAGCAACATCTATGATAATAACAGCAATAACTGCTATTAATAGTAAAAAAATATTAAAATCATCTGTTGAAAATTCTTTGGAATTATATGCATATAATAAAGGTGATGTAATAAATGCCATATTAGATTATACGGAAAGTGAGGTACAGGATATAGAAAGTGTACTTTCCGCTATTGTAGACATTTCTAAGTTAGATGGTGAAGATAATTGGACTAATGAAACAATTAATAGATTAACACCAATAATTGAAAAAGCAGCAGAAGGTAATAAAAATGTTTTAGGAGTTTCATTAGTAATTAATCCTGAGATTACAAAAGAATTACATGAAATTATTCTTGAAAGAGAAAGTATAGGAGGGGAATTGAAAAGAAAGGAAAAGTTTTCTAAAGAAACTTTTGTAGAAGGAAATTCTGAATTGGATTGGTATTATGGTTCGGTAAAGGCTAAGAAAGGTATATGGAGTAATCCACATACAGATAAATATTCTGATAGTATGAGAATGTCATATACAAAACCAGTATTTATAGGAGATACATTAATAGGAGTAGTGGCAGTTGACTTATTTTTTGATGAGTTTGCTTCTATGGTAAAGGATATTAAAGTATATAATGAAGGTTATGCATTTTTACTTGATGAAAATCAAAAGTACATAGTACATAAAGATTATGAAGAGGGACAATCTCTAGAAGAAACTGAAGGTATAAAATTAAAGGATGAAGTTTCCATATCAAATGTTAAATACAAATCTAAAGGTGAAGATGTAATACTTAGTTATAGCGTACTTAATAATGGAGATATAATATGTCTTGCAACTACAGAAAAAGATATGATGAGAGACTTTGAGAAACATTTGATTTCAAATATGTTAAGTACAATAGCTTTATGTATAGTAGTTTCTATAATAGCCTATTTAATAGGTAAGAGAATAACTAAGCCAATAGAGTGTATATCAAAAATGATTAATGCAGCTTCAAATTTAGATTTAAAAGATTATGAAGAATTTAATGAAATAGATAAATATAAAGATGAAGTTGGTGAAATTGGAATTGAAGTTAAAAAACTTAGAAAGTCTTTAAATGTAACTATGACTAAATTAAAGGGTAATTCTCATGAAACAGCATTAGAAGCTAAAGAAGTATCTAATATAACTGAAAATATAAAAGAAGCTTTTTCTAATATTAATGATACTATAATAGAATTAGCTAATGGTGCACAAGAACAAGCTAATGAAGCTCAAAAAGGAACAGAAGTTTTAGGGAAGTTAGCTGAAAAGATAGATAATACAAAGAAGGTTACTGATGATATAAAAAATGATTTGCAAAAGGTTGCTAAAGATAATAGTAATGGATCGGGGGCAATTAGTGAATTAAGAGACAAGTTAAATGTATCTATAGGGATTGGAAATAAAACTACTGAAGCTATAGGAGTATTAGCAAATAAATCTAAAGATATTGGGGAAATAGTTGTAACAATAAATAATATTTCAGAGCAAACAAGTATATTATCTTTAAATGCAGCTATTGAAGCTGCAAGAGCAGGAGAAGCAGGAAGAGGTTTTGGGGTAGTAGCAGAAGAAATAAGAAAGCTTTCAGAACAAACGTCAGAAGCTACTAAGAGAATAGAGGATATTATAAATGAAATTTGCAAAGGAATATCTTTAGCAGAAGAAAATATTAATAATTCTAATAAAGCTATATTTGAAGCAAATGATGCTATGAATATATCTATGAAATCTTTTGAAAATATTGGAGGATCATTTAAGGGGATGATTCAAAATATAGTGATTCTACTAAAATATATGGATGAAATAGATAGTTCTAAAAATGGGGTTGTTAATTCAATTCAAGGAATAAGTGCAATATGTGAAGAATCAGCAGCAGCAACAGAAGAAATATCAGCAAGCATACATACTCAAACAGAATCTGTTAATAGAGTAACTAAAGCTACCGAACATTTAAATAAAATAACTGAAGATTTAGACAAGCATATAGATAAGTTTAACTTATAATTATATGAAACTTGTTAGAGAAAATTCATAAAATAAAATGAAAACAATTTTTAGGATGATAGTATTTGAAAGGATTTTATAGGGAAGTTATTTACAAATATACATTAAAAAATGTGAATTTAAGAGCAGAACCTTCTAAGACAGCAGAAGTATTAAATGTAATACCTCAAGGATCTAAAGTTAAAGTAATTGATATGGAGGATGAATGGACAGAACTTAGTGTAAAATTACTGTAGGAAAAAAATAAAAGAGACTAGCTCCGTATGTTATTATTTATCACAGGATGGAACTAATACCAATGTTATAGATTATAAATATTTTTATAGTGATATAAATAAGTTTGTAACTTTTAATGATATAAAAAGTACTACAGAATATCTATTAGTAACAGATTTAAATAATAAGTACACCTATGTATTTATAGAAGAACAAGAAAATTGGAAAATGCTATATAAGTGGGAGTGTACGATTGGTAAACCAAGTACTCCAACTATAAAAGGAATATTTTTTATAAATGGAAGAAAACCTTATTTTGGTACAGATAAATATAGAGTTAAATATGCTACTAGAATAAAAGATGGATATTACTATCATTCTATTTTGTATAATTCTACTGGAACTTATATAATAGATGGACGTTTAGGATTAGCTCTTAGTCATGGATGTATTCGATTAGAAACGGATAATGCAAAATGGATTTATGAAAATGTACCTGATGATACTACTGTAATAATTCATTAATTAGATTAGACGAAGTAGATTTTACAAATAATTAGTGTAAAACAAATTAAAACTTAGCTACATTAAAGTTTTGATTTGTATTTACACTAATTTTTTGATTCTGAAAAATAAAATTTAACTATGTTTTTAAAATATTTTAAGAAGAAAATATTTTAAAAATATAGTATGTGTAATATAATTGAAAAAGTCAATTAAAATGTTGGTTAAACGAGGTGAAGAATGAATATTAAAAGATACGTAGGAGATAAGAAGTTTTATGGTATGGTTTTGACTATAGCGATACCTATAATGATTCAGAATGGAATAACTAATTTTGTGAGTCTGCTTGATAATATAATGGTTGGACAGATTGGAACTGAGCAAATGTCTGGTGTTGCTATAGTAAATCAACTTATATTTGTTTTTAATTTATGTATATTCGGAGCAATATCAGGTATAGGGATATTTGGAGCTCAGTTTTTTGGTAAGAAAGATTATGAAGGCGTAAGACAAACTTTTAGATTTAAAATGTTATTATGTTTAGCTTTAAGTATAATAGTTATTATGTTTTTTAAAGGCTTTAGTGAAGTACTTATTTCGCTATTTTTACATGATGGAAGTAATACAGGAGATATAAAGGAAACCTTATTTTTTGGAAAAGAATACTTGAATGTTATGCTTTTAGGGCTTATTCCTTTTGCAATAAATCAAACTTATTCAAGTACATTAAGGGAAACAGGAGAAACAGTAATTCAAATGAAAGCAGGAATAGTTGCTGTTTTAGCTAACTTATGTATAAATTATGTTTTAATTTTTGGTAAGTTTGGAGCACCAGAGTTAGGTGTTATTGGAGCTGCTATTGGTACTGTTTTTTCTAGATTTATAGAATGTATTATTATAGTTACATGGACTCATAGAAATAAGATTAAGTATGCATTTATTAAGGGCGTATATTCAAGCATGTATATTCCTAAATCTTTAATTAAAAATATAGCAATTAAGGGAACTCCTCTTATGGTAAATGAATTTTTATGGGCTGCAGGAATGTCTATGCTTACTCAATGTTATTCAGTAAGAGGGTTAGCAGTTATTGCAGGGATAAATATAGCATCAACTATATCAAATTTATTTAGTATAGTATATATTTCTTGTGGAAGTTCAGTATCTATTATAATAGGTCAGCTTTTAGGAGCAGGAAAGATGGAAGAGGCAGAAGATAATGCTAGAAAGTTAATATTTTTTTCTGTAATGAGTTGTGTAGTAGTAGGCATACTTATGGCAATTATTGCTCCGGCTTTTCCGAGTATTTACAATACTTCGGATGAAGTAAAAGATTTAGCTACTAAGTTTATTAAGATTTTAGCTTTGTGTATGCCATTATCAGCCTTTACTAATGCTTCATATTTTACATTACGTTCAGGTGGAAAAACAGTAATTACTTTTCTATTTGATAGTATGTTTGTATGGATATGTAGTATACCTGTAGCATTTGTATTATCTAGGTATACAAATTTAGATATAGTATTTATATATTTAATATGTCAGTGCTTAGAATTTATAAAATGTGTGATAGGATTCGTTTTGGTTAAAAGTGGAGTATGGATTCAAAATATAGTTGAATAAAAGTAATTAATATAGGTGAGTTTTTTATAAAAGGTGTATATTCTTTAAATTTATTTTAAGAAATATACACCTTTTATTTTATATAATTTAGGTTTCTTAAGTTAAGATATAGCAATATAAATCAGTAAAATAGGATAAAAAACAAGGTATTATAAGAAAAGTTGAATGGAATTGTGAGGTGTTAGTGTTATACTAATCTAGAAAAAAATGAAAGGGGTGATAATGGCTAAGGAAAGTATAAAGTGATATTTCAAAACAAGCGATTAGGTATGCTTGTAATAATAAAAAAGGAAAGGAGTATGTCACAAGCTTTATGGTTTTTTGTAAGGTTTTGGCAATAGGAAGTATATGAGAATACTGAAAAGAAGTTTATTACTATTATTATTTAGTTGTTTTATGTTTTTTGGATTAAAGTCTATGGATGTTACAGTTCAAGCAATTGAAGAAACAGCATCTATATCGTATGCAAAAAATATGGAACCAGGTTGGAACCTTGGAAATACTTTTGATAGCGTTGATAGCTGGAGTGATAAAAGTAATCCAAACTGGGTAGATCCAGGAGAAAATACTTGGGGAAATCCAAATGTTACAAAGGAACTTATTCATAGTATAAAAGAATCAGGTTTTAAGAGTATACGTATACCTTTTTCATGCTATTCACGTTTAGGTGCAGCTCCAGACTATAAAATTAAGCAATCATATTTAGACAGATATGCGGAAGTAGTTAATTGGGCTTTAGATGAAGGACTTTATGTTATTGTTGATCCATGTCATTATGATGTATATGCATTTTATAATAAAATAGGAACTGATGATGGCTCAGCATTAAGACAATATAAAGCAGTATGGACACAAGTTGCAAATTATTTTAAAGATTATTCAGATAAGCTATGTTTTGAACCTTTAAATGAACCTAGTTTTCAAGGAACTATGTCAGAACAAATTAAAATAAATAATGAAGCGAATAAAATATTTTATGATATAGTTAGAAATTCAGGTGGAAATAATGCTAATAGAATGTTACTATTCCCTAATCTAAATACAAATGCAGGAATTGAAGAAAGCCAAGGTAACTTTCAAAATATTTTAAGTATGAATGATAAAAATATAATTGCTACTTTTCATTACTATGGATATTGGCCATTTAGTGCTAATATTGCTGGTACAACTACTTTTGATGAAAAAACAAAAAATCATGTTAATGAAGCTTTCGATATAATATACAATAACTTTATTGCAAAAGGAATTGGTGTTATATGTGGAGAATATGGTGTACTTGGTACAGTGGGGACAACTGTTGAAATGGGTGAATACTTAAAGTATATGGAATATGTGGCTTCATATGGTCATGAAAAAGGAATGGCTATGGTTATTTGGGATTCTGGAGA
>CAKVLD010000029.1 GCA_934755305.1 uncultured Clostridium sp.
AGGCTAATAAGTTAGTTATAGAAAGGTATTTAGTTTATCTTTTTGATAATCTAATAAATATAGATATAACCGATAGCGAAAGCTTAGAGAATCTGATGCCTTGGTCTGATCAGATACCGGATAATCTAAAAATTAAGAAGTAGAAAAAAATTATGAAATCCCTATAAAGAGAAAATTTCTAAAATCTTTATAGGGATATTTTATTACTATTCTTGTATGAATTAAAGACGTTAAAAACTTTGACGCTTACATATTTAAAAAATAATCTTTCTAGTGTAAGAGTAATTATACTAGAAAGATTATTTTAATTATAAAATTCTATTATTTTTTCTTTCTTGTTATCAGCATACTAGTCATAGCTGCTAATAAAGAACTAACTAAACCTGTAGTAGCTGCTAAACCAGTCTTTGGTAAACTTGAACTTAAAGTTGGTACTTTTTCAGTAGTAGTACCTTCATCTTCAGCTTTTTCAATAGTACTATTATTTATAGTTGTATTAGTGTTAGTAGTTATTCCTGTAGAAGTATCTTCTTTATCTGTGTTTTCTACAGAATTATTATCGTCAGTAGAAGGTGGAGTTACAGTATCATCTACTTTGATAGAAGAATCTACTACATCTACTTCAACAGTTCTAGATATAGTTTGTCCATTTTCTAATGTTACATCTATTACATAAGTAGGAGTATTAAGTCCTATGTATTCTAAAGTTTCTGCAGGAATAATTAATTTATCATTAATTACATATACAGTAGGTAAATTAGATGCTGTTCTTAATGTAGAATATACTACAGCTACTTCTTTGTTATTAATTGTTATAGAGTTAACTTTACTACCAGTAGGAATAATATTAGTTATTTCAATTGGTGTTGGATTATTTTTATCAAAAACAACTGATACAATAGGAGAGTTTAGTACTTTTATAGCTACTGCATCATTTATAACAATGTTGTTTGAAAACTTAAATGCAATATAATAGTTTCCAGGAACAATAGATAACTTAGATAAAACATTTGCTGGAATAGTTATCGTATCAACATTTAAAATAAATTCATCTGAAGATATTAAATTTCCATTTATATAAATACTGTTTAAAGTAGTCCCATCAAAATCAACATTCTTTATAACTAAATCAGAAGGTGTAGCTAAATTGAAAGTTAAAATTTGATTTACTATACTTGGATTTCTTACAATTGTATCATTATTTGTAGAGTCATCTTTATCTGAAGAATTATCATTGTCTATAGAACCATCGTTATTAGTAGAATCATCAGTAATTGGTGGTAATATAGGATTAAATCCCGTTACATCTAAATATACTGTGCTATTTATAACAGCATTATTTGAAAATTTAAATGAAATATTATAATTTCCAGTAAGAATAGATAATTTAGATAAAGCATCTACTGGAATAGTTATTGTATCATCGCCTAAAATAAGTTCATCTGCATAAATTAAGGTTCCATTTATGTAAATGTATTTTAAAGTAGTTCCATCAAAGTTAACATCCTTTACAACTAACTCTGAAGGGTTAGATAAGTCATAATTTAAAACTTGATCTTTTATACTTGGTTTACTCTCAACTATATTATCAGTTGGTGGTGCTACTATAGAACTAGAATCAACTACTTTTATTTTAACTGCATTAACATAAAGTGCACCATTTGAAAATTCTAAAACTGTAACATGGAAGCCAGGTTTTAGATTTAACGCTTCTAAATGTTTTGCTGATAATGTTATTGTATTATCATTTATAGAAAGATCCGATAAATTAATAGGATTTTGGTCAATAGAAAATGATGTTAAGCTATAATTAGCAAAATCAATATTTTTCATAACTAGATCTTTAGGATTAGCCTTGTCAAAAATAACTATTTGATCAGGTACATTAGGAAAATGTACGGATGAATCAACATTATTTTTTGTAGAATTAATATTAGTTAAAGAATCTAGATTTTTTACTGTACTAGCAGAAACATCTGTACATAAAGTACAAGTTACTATACCACCAGTTAAAAGTACTGCTAATTTTTTTTCAATTTTCTTTATTTTCATAAAAATCTCCTTATCATTGGTTTAAATTTAGTGTCTCAAAAGAATCAAAAAGAAAATAATTAAATCTTTCAATTGCAAAAAATATATATTTAATATGTCGTATAATTAGATTTCAACTTGAATGAAGTTTATGTGAATTTGTAAATTTACCTGAAATTAATATATGTTATTTCGATTCTTTTAGAATTATTTATGTAAAATTCAATTATAGAAAATACAAGGTTTGAATGTAATACATTTTAAAGATATTTTTATGTACTATAACATGCAAACAAATAGAAGAACATAAAACATAAGCCATACATATAATGAAGTGATATAACTACATGGAGTTGAAAAACGCGTGATATACGGGTTAATTTTAGCAGGAGGCAAGGGGAGCAGATTATATCCTTTATCAAGAAAGGATGCGCCAAAACAATTCTTAAAATTAATAAATAATAAAAGCTTTTTAGTAAATACAGTAGAAAGAGTGGCTCCATTAATAGATAAGAAAAATCTTTATGTCGTTACTAATAAGGATTATGAGGAAAAGATAAGAGAAGAATTGAAAGATATAAGAGACGAAAATATCTTTGCTGAACATTGAAGAAAATATTTGAAAAATAATCTTTCTAGTGTAAGAGTGATTATACTAGAAAGATTATTTTAATTATAAAAGTTTATTATTTTTTCTTTGATGTAGAGCATTTTTTACCAGAAGGTAAATTTCCTTATTTAGCATATTGCATTGATAATATGCTTCCAAGTTGCAAGCATTGTAATCAGAATATAAAACATGATTTTGTTCCAGAGGAAATAAAAAAATTATCTATAGTGGAAGATTGTGCAAAGGATTTAATAACCTATAATCATATATATGATAAGGAGTTTGTTTTAAATACTTTATGCAGTAAATCGCGAATAATTGAAGCAACCTTTGATAATGTGGAAGAAAATTTAGAGTTCAATGCTGAATTTTATTATAAATGCTTTTTATGATTATTGAATAAAGGAAAAAGAGGAAAATAGAATATAGCTTATCATCCCCTGGTACGTTTTGTATTAGGGGATTTATTTTATTTAATTTCATAATTACAATTCTCTTTTAATAACTTTCATATTATATACATTATAAGATTATGATTTTAATTTTAACGATTTCTTTTACGCATTTAACTAAATAAAAAAAGAATTCTGACAATTTGAAAAATAATTTATAAAAGTGATATAATGGTAAAAAGATAAGGGGGAGATGAAAAATGAATAAAATATCAAGAAAAGTTATTGCTGTCTTATTAATGGCAGTATGTTTTCTAGCTACTATTGGAAGTGCTACTGTCTATGCATATCCAGGACAAATGCAAGTAAAGGTTCTGGATCAATCTGATAGAAGTACAAAGTATTCTATATTATATACAAGTACTAAACATTGGGATGGAAAAAGGTTTGGATATAAAGCTACAATTCCATTAACAGTTGTAGTTCGTAAAAGCCCTAGTAATGAAACATATTATTTTTCAAGCCAAGATTATTCGACAATACAAATAACACCAAAGATAAGTAAACAAACTTTTACAGTAAAGAATGATAAATGTAAGAAAATAAATAAAACATTTTTTTCTATTACAGCTGATGTTATAGATGAACTTCCTGGATATAGTACTGGACATAGTTTACTTCGTGTCAATTTCCATGTTAATCCACAAACTGGACAAATAACAGCAGAAGATAAGTAAAATATATACATTATAGAGAATGAAGTTAGAATTGATATTTTGTTATTTTAGCTTTGCTCTCTATTTTTTTATTTAAATGTAGATTATTTAGAAGAAAGAACTGTATATGGAGTATAAATAGTAATAATATTTAATGCTATATTATAAGTTAGTATATTTAGAGTAAGGATTATTACTATCACATAAAGAAGTTTCAAGACATATAATGAAGTGATATAACTACATGGAGTTGAAAAACGCGTGATATACGGGTTAATTTTAGCAGGAGGCAAGGGGAGCAGATTATATCCTTTATCAAGAAAGGATGCGCCAAAACAATTCTTAAAATTAATAAATAATAAAAGCTTTTTAGTAAATACAGTAGAAAGAGTGGCTCCATTAATAGATAAGAAAAATCTTTATGTCGTTACTAATAAGGATTATGAGGAAAAGATAAGAGAAGAATTGAAAGATATAAGAGACGAAAATATCTTTGCTGAACCAAGTAATAAAGAAACTGCAACCTGTATAGGTCTTTCAGCTGTGAAACTATTAAAAAAAGATGTAGATGCAGTGATGGTAGTTCTTCCATCTGATCATTATATAGAAGGGGAAAAAAGTTATTTAGAAATCTTGTCTCAGGCAGTAGAATTAGCTAATAGACGTAGAGGAATAATAACTCTTGGAATAGAACCTACAAGAGCAGAAACAGGATATGGATACATCGAAATGGGAGAAAGGGTAGCTGCAGATATTCCTACCCACAAAGTAACTAGATTCACAGAGAAACCTAACTTAGAAGTAGCTAGAGACTTTTTGCTTAAGGGCACTTACCTTTGGAATTCAGGTATGTTTGTATTTAGAGCAGATGTTATTTTAAGAGAAATAGAGAAATATATTCCTAAGATGCATAAATGCTTAATGGAAATTTATAAACATCTAGACGAAGAAGATGAAGAGAAGGTAATAAAAGAGCAATATAAACTAATAGATGGAATTTCCATAGACTTTGGAGTAATGCAAAAAACCAGGAAAGCTTATGTAATTAAATGTGATTTTTCTTGGGATGACATTGGTAGTTTTACAGCTTTAAGCCGATTTTTAAACACTGAAAGAAACAATAGCATTTCAAAAAATGTTTATTTAGAAGAATGTGAAAATTGCTCTATCTTCGGAGGAAAAAATTTAATAATAGGTCTTGGAATAAAAGATTTGGTTGTTGTTGATGCTGGGGATGTTATCTTGGTTATGGATAGAAATAAAGATCAAGATATAAAGCATCTTTTAAATGATTTGAATCAAAAAAATATCTATTCAGATTATCTATAAAATTAAAAGTGATTGCTTTTTAAAGTTTTATTTTATTAAACAATCACTTTATTTTATATTTTTATGGAAAAGTATGGAGTGTTTATAAAATTAATTTTTTGCTGTATAATATAAAATAGTATAAATCATTAGAGGATGTGTTGAGTATTGCTTATGAATACACATAAAATATTAGCTAATAATATTTTAAGGCAAGCAAGTAATGAAAAAATTTTTTTAATAGATAGAAAAAAATTTATATGGGGGAACCTTAAGCCAGATTGTGTTTCTAAATATAAATTAAAAAAACACTTCTACGATGAAAGTATTGAGATGATTTTGGAGAAGATAGAATTTTTATCTACTTTAACTGTTGAAGAAATTTATTTTAGTTATGGGAAAAAGAAATTTAGTGCAGAATTAGGTGTTATATGCCATTTTCTTTGTGATTTCTTTTGTTTAGCACATAATAAGAGATGGAGATTAAAAAGTGCTTTCAAAAAACATATATCCTATGAACAAGAAATTAATAAAATAGCTAAAAAGTTTAAGTTTGAAAGTGTAAATCAAGAGTTATCAGATATTAAAAAGGTACAAGAATTTATAGAAAAGAATATTTTAGAATATGAAAATTTAGATAAATATTATGAGGAAGATTTAATTTATTCATTTTTTATATGTAGTAATATAATAAATTCAATGTTAGAAACAATATTAGCAAATAAATATATAGAGAGAGTTGGATAAGATTTTGCTCTTTTGTATAGACTGTTAAATCATACAAAAGAGCAAAATTTTTTGTTTTTTAGAAAATATATCTTTACAAAAGAAAATTTTAGGAGTAATATTAAATCAACATATGAGCAATTGTTCATATGATAATATTAGGAGGCATACTTATGGAAGAAATAAATATAGAAAAGTGCAATTGTAATATTATACATGATGATGTAGTGAGAAACGTTAAAGATAAATTACCAGAAGAAGAAACTTTATATGATTTAGCAGAATTTTTTAAGGTATTTGGAGATTCAACTAGGATAAAAATAATATGTGCACTTTTTGAATCAGAAATGTGTGTATGTGATTTATCAGCATTATTAAATATTTCTCAATCTGCTATTTCACATCAATTAAGAACTTTAAAGACTGCAAGGTTAGTAAAGTTTAGAAGACAAGGAAAGGTAGTGTATTATTCATTAAATGATGAACATGTAAAGCATATATTTGATGAAGGTTTAAGACATATAACAGAATAAAGTAAGGAGGGATTAATCTATGGCAAAACAACCTATAAAGCTTAGATTAAAAGGTTTAGGTTGCGCTAATTGTGCAAATAAAATTGAAGCTAAAACTAATGGATTAGATGAAGTAGAAGAAGCAGTAATTAATTTTTCAACAACAGTTCTTGATGTAACATTAAAAGATGATTCATCAAAGGAAGAAGTTATAAATAAAATAAAAAAAATAGTAAAAGATTTAGAACCAGATGTACAGGTAGAGGTAGTAAAAAAGAAGTCACCTGTTAAGATTAAAGAAATAAATACATGTTGCAAAGACGATGAATATGGTAATTGTGGTTGTGGAGAAGATAATTGCCATAATACACATCATAATCATCACGAATTCCATAGTAATGAAGAACATTGTCATTGTGGTCATGAACATTCACATGAGCATAGTCATGAAGATATAGAAGAAAAAAGCAGATTTATATTAAAAGATAAGATTAATTTAATATTAGGAAGTTTATTATATATAATTGCAATATTTATGGATAATGGACAGATATTTATCCCAATATTATTTGTAGCAAGTTATGTACTAATTGGTGGAGAAGTTGTGTATAAAGCTTTTAGAAATATATTAAAAGGGGATTTCTTTGATGAAAATTTTCTTATGACAGTAGCAACAGTTGGAGCTTTTGCTATAGGTGAATATCCAGAAGCAGTGGCAGTAATGTTATTCTATCAAATAGGCGAGTTATTTCAAGGGTATGCAGTATCAAAGTCAAGAAAATCAATATCATCATTAATGGATATAAGAGCTGACTATGCTAATTTGTTAATTAATGGTGTGGAGAAGAAAGTATCACCTGAAGATGTAGAAATAGATGATGTTATCTTAATAAAACCAGGCGAAAGAGTGCCTTTAGATGGTGTAATTATAGATGGTACATCTTCCTTAGATACATCTGCTTTAACAGGTGAATCTGTCCCTAGAACAGTTAATATAGATGATGAAATTCTTTCAGGTACTATAAATTTATCTGGAGTAATTAAGGTAAAAGTAACTAAGGAATTTGCAGAATCTACAGTAACTAGAATATTAGAATTAGTGCAAAATGCAGGAAGTAAAAAGGCTTCTACAGAAAAATTTATAACTAAGTTTGCAAGGTATTATACACCAATAGTAGTTGGTTTGGCTGTTTTATTAGCAGTAGTTCCACCTATTGTATTAGAAGGTGCAATGTTTTCAGATTGGCTTTACAGAGCTTTAATATTCTTAGTTGTTTCTTGTCCATGTGCCTTAGTTATTTCAGTACCACTTGCCTTATTTGCAGGTATTGGAGGTGCTTCTAATAAAGGTGTATTAATTAAAGGTGGAAATTATTTAGAGGCATTAAAAGATGTAGATACAGTAGTTTTTGATAAGACTGGAACTCTAACTAAAGGTGTTTTTAAGGTTACAAAAATAAATGCTGTTAGTATAGAAGAAAAGGAACTTTTAAGAATAGCAGCTTTAGGTGAAAGTTTTTCAAATCATCCTATAGCAAAGTCTATATTAAAAGCTTTTGATGGTGATATAGATAAAGAGCTAGTATCTGATTATGAAGAAATATCAGGTAATGGTATAAAGGTAAATATAGAAGGAAAAACAGTATTATTAGGTAATGTTAAGCTTATGAATAAGTTTAATGTTGAATATGTGGAGGCTAAAGAAATAGGAACTATTATTCATGTAGCTATGGATAATGAATATAAAGGATATATAGTTATTGCAGATGAAATAAAGGAGGATTCATTAAGAGCATTAGAACTTTTAAAAGAAGTTGGAATTAAGAGAACTGTAATGCTTACTGGAGATAATAGAAGTACAGCAGAAGGAGTAGCTAAAGAGCTAGGAATTACTACAGTATACTCAGAATTATTACCAGGTGATAAGGTAGAAAAGATCGAAGAAGTTTTAAATACTCAAGAAGAAAAGAAAAAAGTTATATTTGTTGGTGATGGAATTAATGATGCACCAGTATTAGCTAGAGCTGATATAGGTGTAGCTATGGGTGGAATAGGATCTGATGCGGCTATAGAAGCAGCTGATGTTGTATTAATGAGAGATGAGCTAACAGCTTTAGGAGAAGGTATTAAGATAGCTAAGAATACAAATAGTATCTTATGGCAAAATATTATATTTTCGTTAGGAATAAAGATCGTAGTTTTAATTTTAAGTGCTTTAGGGATAGCTAATATGTGGGAAGGCGTATTTGCAGATGTAGGAGTAACATTAATTGCAGTGCTTAATTCCATGAGGGCATTAAAAACAAAGTGAAAAATTCGACATGCCAATAGAAAAAATTTAAAAATATTAAAAAAGTATTAAAAATATTGACTTATCTCTAGTATGAAAGTATAATGATGTAGTTAATTGTACTTTCAGGCATGAGGGAGTAGCAAGCAGAAGTTTTTCTGCCACAAAGTCTACATGTAGGTGATTTTTCATCTGACTTTGTATTCAAAAAGAGGCTTATGTATGGCGTATAGGGTTGCGCAGTACATATATAAGTCTCTTTTTTATGTAAAAAAATATATTAAAAATATAAATGATATAATATCTTTAAAAAAAATTTTTTTGTGATTTTTTTATTTGTTTTTACAAACACTAAAGACAAAAAGAAATTTGTAAGGAGAATGTAAATGGGAATTATATCAATATTATTAATTGCTATAGGGCTTGCTATGGATGCCACAGCTGTATCATTAACTATTGGAATTAATTCGAATGAAAATAATAAATTAAGTATGGCATTAAAATCTGGATTGACCTTTGGATTATTTCAAGGATTGATGCCTTTGATAGGATGGTTATTGGGAATAAAATTTACTAGTTACATAGAAAAGATTGATCATTGGATAGCCTTTGGTTTACTTGTATTTATAGGTGGCAAGATGTTTGTAGAAGGCATTAGAAATGATCAGGATGAAGAAGAAAGTAAAGATTACTCTGCAAAAAGATTTGTGCTATTAGCTATAGCAACAAGTATAGATGCTTTAGCAATAGGTGTTAGTTTTGCTTTTTTAAATGTGAATATACTTTCAGCTGTTTCGATAATTGGAATAACTACTTTTATTTTTAGTATTATAGCTGTATATTTAGGGCAAATATTAGGAAGTATATTTAAATCTAAAGCAGAAATTTTAGGTGGAGTGATTTTGATATTCATGGGAAGTAAAATTTTAGTTGATCATTTATTTTTATAGCAATTCATTTATTGTCTAAGTATTACTAAAAATACAAATAAAATTATAATAATTATGTGTAAAATTTACAAATAATTATGTTAAAAGTAATAGATAAAATGTTAACTTTTATGGTAATATAGAGTAGGTGGATATTTAATGTTAAGAAAGTTATATTAATTATAACTTTTTAGTTAAAAAAATATATATATTACTACAACTATGTTTGTTAAAAAATAGATTATAAAGAGGAGAAACAGTATGGAAAAGAAGAAAAATATTTCTATGGCTGTAATAAAAAGATTACCTAAGTATCACAGATACCTTAAAGAATTAATGGCAAATGATGTAGATAGAATTTCATCAAAGGAATTAGGTGAAAAAATAGGTTTTACAGCATCACAAATACGTCAAGATTTAAACTGTTTTGGTGATTTCGGTCAACAAGGATACGGATATAATGTTAAAGACTTATTCAATCAAATAAGGGAAATCTTGGGGTTAAATAAAGAGTATAAAACTGTTCTCATAGGTGCAGGGAATATCGGACAGGCTATAGCTAATTATACTAGTTTTGATAAATTAGGGTTTGAATTTACTGGTATATTTGATGCAAACCCTAAGTTAGTAGGAATGAAAATTAGAGATATAGAAATTAAAGAAATAGACACATTAGAAGAACACTTGGAAAAAAATTCAATAGATATAGGAATAATATGTGTACCTAAACTTAAAGCTCAAGGTGTATGTGATGTATTAGTAGCTGGTGGGGTAAAAGGTATATGGAATTTTGCTCCTATAGACTTAAATGTACCAGAAGATGTTACTGTTGAGAATGTTCATTTAAGTGAAAGTATATTAACTCTAATATATTTATTACACAGTAAAGAAGAAATAGAAGAATAATACATGTAAAAGATTATTATAATTAACATAAAATCTCAAAAAAATATTGAAAAAAAATTAACAAAGTAATATAATGATAATTGAAGTTGTGAAACTTCAATTATTTTTTTGTTAAGATTGTGATATTATTAACAAAAAGGTATAAAGAATAATTAAGTAATATATTTTTTTCTTTTTATATGGATAAAAATTATATATTTGTAATTAATTATAATTACATACAAGGGAAGATGGAGGGAAAAAGCGTGGAACTTAAAAATGTAATTTTAGAAAAAGAAGATCATTTAGCCATTGTTACAATTAATAGACCAAAGGCGTTAAACGCTCTAAATTCAGACACTTTAAAGGACCTTGACACAGTAATTAATGATTTAGAAAAAGATGATAACATTTATGCAGTTATTTTAACAGGTGCAGGAGAAAAATCTTTTGTAGCTGGTGCTGATATTGCAGAAATGAAAGACTTAAATGAAGATGAAGGAAAGAGCTTTGGTACTTTGGGAAATGATATTTTCTTAAGATTAGAGAACTTAGACAAGCCAGTAATAGCAGCTATACCAGGATTTGCTCTTGGTGGTGGTTGTGAGCTTTCAATGGCATGTGATATAAGAATAGCTTCTGAGAAAGCTAAATTTGCTCAACCAGAAGCAGGTCTTGGAATTACACCAGGATTTGGAGGAACTCAAAGACTTGCAAGAATAGTTGGTACAGGTAAAGCAAAAGAGCTTATATATACTTGTGACATGATAAAAGCAGATGAAGCTTTAAGAATAGGTCTTGTAAATAAGGTAGTACCACCAGAAGAACTTATGAATGAAGCGAAGAAAATGGCAAATAAGATAATGGCCAATGCTCCAATAGCAGTTAAGCTATGCAAGGATGCAATTAATAGAGGAATACAAGTAGATATAAATAGTGCAGTAAAAATTGAGGAAGAAGACTTTGGAAAATGCTTTAGTACAGCAGATCAAACAGAAGGTATGTCTGCATTTTTAGAAAGAAGAGAAAAGAACTTCCAAAATAAATAATTATAGATTTTTAAGGAGGGTAATTTAAATGAATTTCCAATTAACTAGAGAACAAGAATTAGTACAACAAATGGTTAGAGATTTTGCAGTAAATGAAGTAAAACCAATTGCTGCAGAAATAGACGAAACAGAAAGATTTCCAATGGAAAATGTAAAGAAAATGGCTAAGCTTGGAATGATGGGTATACCATTTTCTAAGGAATATGGTGGAGCTGATGGAGATGTTTTATCATACATTTTAGCTGTTGAAGAATTATCAAAGGTATGTGCTACAACAGGAGTTATTCTTTCAGCACACACTTCATTATGTGCATCAGTAATTAATGAAAATGGTACTAAGGAGCAAAAGGATAAATACTTAGAAGATCTTTGTACTGGTAGAAAGATAGGTGCTTTTGGTTTAACAGAACCAGGTGCAGGTACTGATGCAGCAGGTCAACAAACAACTGCAACATTAGAAGGAGATCATTATGTATTAAATGGTTCTAAGATATTTATAACAAATGGTGGAGTTGCAGAAACATTTATTATATTTGCAATGACTGATAAGAGCAAAGGAACTAAAGGAATTTCTGCATTTATAGTAGAAAAATCATTCCCAGGATTCTCAGTAGGAAGTCTTGAAAATAAGATGGGTATTAGAGCATCATCTACTACAGAACTTATTATGGAAAATTGTATAGTACCTAAAGAAAATTTAATAGGAAAAGAAGGTACAGGATTTAAGATAGCAATGAAGACTCTTGATGGAGGAAGAATTGGTATAGCTGCTCAAGCATTAGGTATTGCAGAAGGTGCTTATGAAGAAGCAGTTGCATATATGAAAGAAAGAAAACAATTTGGTAGACCAATAGCTGCATTCCAAGGTTTACAATGGTATATTGCAGAAATGGACGTTAAGATAGAAGCAGCTAGACATTTAGTTTATAAGGCTGCATGCAAAAAACAAGCAGGACAACCTTATACAGTAGATGCTGCAAGAGCTAAGCTATTTGCTGCTGAAACTGCAATGGAAGTTACAACTAAGGCAGTACAAATTCTTGGTGGATACGGATATACAAAGGAATATCCTTTAGAAAGAATGATGAGAGATGCTAAGATAACTGAAATATATGAAGGAACTTCAGAAGTTCAAAAGATGGTTATCTCTTCAAGCGCTTTAAGATAGGAGGATTTTAAATAATGAATATAGTAGTTTGTGTAAAACAAGTTCCAGATACAACAGCTGTAAAAATTGACCCAGTTAAGGGTACTTTAATAAGAGATGGTGTTCCATCAATTATAAATCCAGAAGATAAGCATGCATTAGAAGCAGCTTTACAATTAAAAGAACAAGTTGGTGGAAAGGTAACAGTTTTAAGTATGGGTCTTCCAATGGCTAAAGCAGCTCTTAGAGAAGCTTTATGTATGGGTGCAGATGAAGCAGTACTTTTAACTGATAGAGCACTTGGAGGAGCAGATACATTAGCAACTTCAAAAGCTCTTGCAGGAGCAATTAAGAAATTAGATTATGATATAGTTTTTGCTGGTAGACAAGCTATAGATGGTGATACTGCTCAAGTTGGTCCAGAAATAGCAGAACATTTAAATATACCACAAGTAACTTATGTTCAAGATGTAAAACTTGAAGGAGATAAGTTACTTGTAAATAGAGCTTTAGAAGATGGACATCAAATAGTAGAAGTTAAGACTCCATGTCTATTAACTGCAATAGAAGAATTAAATGCACCTAGATACATGAATGTAGGAAGAATTTTTGCTACTAGTGATGATGAAATTAAGGTATTTACTGCAGATGACATTGATGTAGATAAGGCTGAATTAGGACTTAAGGGTTCACCTACAAAGGTTAAGAAATCAATGACTAAGGAAGTTAAAGGCGCAGGGGAATTAGTTAAAGAACCAGCTAAAGAAGCAGCAACTTATGTTTTATCAAAATTAAAAGAAAAACACTACATCTAAGATAATAGGAGGGTAATTTATTATGAATATAGCAGATTACAAAGGCGTTTGGGTCTTTGCTGAACAAAGAGAAGGCGAATTACAAAAAGTATCTTTAGAACTACTTGGAGAAGGTAGAAAGATTGCGGATAAATTAGGAGTAAAATTAACTGCTTTATTACTAGGAAGTAATGTAGAAGCTTTAAGTGAGACATTAGCTAAACATGGTGCAGATGAAGTTTTAGTAGCTGATGATGAAAAGTTAGCTCAATATACTACAGATGCATATACAAAAGTTATTTGTGACTTGGCTAATGAAAGAAAACCAGGAATATTATTCATAGGAGCAACATTTATAGGAAGAGATTTAGGACCTAGAGTTGCTGCTAGATTAGAAACAGGATTAACAGCTGACTGTACATCTTTAGATGTTGAAGTAGAAGAAGGTGCTCTTTTAGCTACAAGACCAGCTTTTGGTGGTAATTTAATGGCAACAATAGCTTGTCCTGAACATAGACCACAAATGGCTACAGTAAGACCAGGGGTATTTGCAAAGGTAGAAGCAGATCCTTCTAAGTGTAAAGTAGAAAAAGTTGAAGTTAAATTAACTGATGCAGATGTTAGAACTAAAGTATTAGAAACAATTAAGAGCAAAAAGAATGTTGTAGACATCTCAGAAGCTAAGGTTATCGTAGCTGGTGGTAGAGGTGTTGGTTCTAAAGAAAACTTTGCTTTATTACAAGAATTAGCAGATGTTTTAGGTGGAGCAGTAGCAGGTTCAAGAGCAGCAGTAGAAAAAGGATGGCTTGATGGTGCATACCAAGTTGGACAAACTGGTAAGACTGTAAAACCTTCAATCTATATAGCTTGTGGTATTTCAGGAGCTATCCAACACGTTGCGGGTATGCAAGATTCAGATGTGATTATAGCTATAAATAAAGATGAAACAGCTCCAATTATGAAAGTTGCAGATTACGGTATAGTGGGAGATGTTAATAAGGTTTTACCTGAACTTATAGCTCAAGCAAAGGAAATTGTGAAATAGTAAAAATATTGGCTTGGGATTTAACATATAAAAAATATTTGATGTAAAAGAATATTAGCATATTAATAATATATATTTTTAGGGGGTTTTAGAAATGAAAAAAGTTTTTGTACTTGGTGCTGGAACAATGGGATCTGGAATAGTTCAAGCTTTTGCACAAAAAGGTTGTGAAGTAATAGTTAGAGATATTAAAGATGAATTTGTTGAAAGAGGAATAGCTGGTATAAACAAAGCTTTATCTAAAAAAGTTGCTAAGGGAAAGATGACAGAAGAAGATAAGGATGCAATACTTTCGAGAATTTCAGGAACTACAGACATGAAGTTAGCTGCTGATGCAGATTTAGTAGTAGAAGCTGCTATTGAAAACATGAAGATTAAGAAAGAAATATTTGCTGAGTTAGATGAAATCTGTAAACCAGAAACAATTTTAGCTTCAAACACATCATCATTATCAATAACTGAAGTAGCATCAGCTACTAAGAGACCAGATAAGGTTATAGGAATGCATTTCTTTAACCCAGCTCCAGTTATGAAGTTAGTTGAAGTTATTAGAGGTATAGCTACATCACAAGAAACTTTTGATGCAGTAAAGGCTTTAGCTGTTGAAATAGGAAAGGAACCAGTAGAAGTAGCAGAAGCTCCAGGATTTGTTGTAAATAGAATTCTTATTCCAATGATAAATGAAGGTATAGGAATTTATGCTGATGGTATAGCATCAGTAGAAGATATAGATAAAGCTATGAAGTTTGGTGCTAATCATCCAATGGGACCATTAGAACTAGGTGACTTAGTAGGATTAGATATAGTTTTAGCTATAATGGATGTTTTATATAATGAAACTGGTGATTCTAAGTATAGAGCTCATACTTTATTAAGAAAGTATGTAAGAGCTGGATGGCTTGGAAGAAAGACAGGAAAAGGTTTCTACGATTATTCTAAATAAATAGTAGGATAAAGAGAAGTTTAGACGTATTAATTTGGTAATTATATTTTGCCAAGTTAATATGTCTTTTTAACTTATAGAATCGTGGCGTAAGCCACTTTTTTATTTGTAGAAATAAATATTATTACAATAAGAAATTATTAAAATAATTTTAAAAATATAAAATAAATATGAAAAAAATAAAAAATATGGTATAATTTACATAAAAAGAAATAAAATAAAAAAAGGGAGTTGGTATTATGAAGAAAATACTATCGTTGTTGTGTGGGGCTTCTTTAGCCGTTTCACTAATGTTTACTTCTGTAACTTCAGTTGAAGCTAAAGAAGTAAAAGCAACAAAAGTTGGAGATGTAATGAATGATGAACAAGTAAAAACTAGCCAGGAGATATTAAAGAATAATCCGAAGATACTAGAAAGTATAAAGAATACTAATAAGTTATTTAATAACGGCATTATTAGTAGTATGCGTTCAGGTCCAGCACCAGCAGTATCTAAATATTATGTTTATTTTGTTGCTGATTCAAAAGATGGTACTAATTACACTGGAGAATATATAAATGGAATGTCTACATCATATGATCATAATGGTACTATTTATGTTATTACAATAGAGGTTGGATATGGAAGAGAGTATTCAACATTTAATGGAGCCACAGTAACTGCATCTGAGGTTGAAACTTTGGATTTTAATAATGATAGAATAGTAGATGGGTTCTGGAATGTATTTAAGTTGACAAATGTTACAAATGGACTATTTGAAAGTAAATCCACATCATTAAATAGTCCTGGAAAGTCAATATCCACATCAGTGTATATTCAATAGTAGGTGGTTTATATGAGTTTAAGAGTAGATACTAGCCAAATGAATTTTTGGAAAATTAATAAAATAGATAAAAGAACAAAGGCAAAGGTAAATGATGTCATTAAGCTACAAAGTGGATCAAATGTAGAGTTAAGTGATGAAAGTTCAGATGGACCAAAGTTATCTGTTGTTTCTCTTCATAGAGATAGTTCAACAGGTCATGTTACTCAGATACTAAGAAATGATATATTATTAGATTCTTATCTTGCAGGTAAAAGTTATAATGAAATAATGAAGGCTTTAAGAAAAGAAAATGAAACAATGTATAATAATATGTCTGACGAAGATGTTCTTAATAATATTTTAAATCAAGTTTAAATGGCTATATTAATTTAAAAAAAAGAAGTTATGTTTATAATAGATTCCTATTAATAAATATAACTTCTTTTTTGCATTTAAAGTCATTATAAATCCTATATGGATATAAATAATTTAAAAGTTATTTTGACATTTTTAAACAAAAATAATCTTGTATACAACACAAATCAAAGTTGTATACAAGAAATAGAATGGCTTGTTTACTAGATTTGAGCTAGGTTTGTATTTGAATTACAGCACATATATACAAGTGAATTTATAAAAAAATAAGTTATAAAATAAAAATATTTTTTTAACGTAAAGAAATTTATAAATTTTTTTTGATAGTGAATACTGAATATTACAGGCTTTTAGTTATGTAAGATGGCAAATACGTTAAAAATAATTATAGTGCCTCAAAAGAACCAAAAAGAAAAATAATTAAAATGGTATTTTTATAAGGAATTATTTTTCTTTTAGAACCTTTTGAATGGCTAAAAAAAGTGACTTTAGTTAAGACTAAATATACTAAAGATGATTTTATAAAATTAAGATGTAATTTAGTTAATAGAAGCGTGGCGAAGCCACTT
Organism: uncultured Clostridium sp.; assembly: GCA_934755305.1. Taxonomy (GTDB): domain Bacteria; phylum Bacillota; class Clostridia; order Clostridiales; family Clostridiaceae; genus Clostridium. Next base: position 17,128 of record CAKVLD010000029.1, read on the forward strand.
TTTATTTAAAGTAGAGATACAATATTTTTTAAAACTAAAAAACTACGTCAAGTAAATGTTATCATATTTACAATAAAAGTGTAAAGATGGTATAATTTATAATATGGAGGTGTGGTTAAGATGATGAGATTTACATTACCAAGAGACCTTTATTATGGAAAGGGATCTATGGAACAATTAAAAAATATTAAAGGAAAAAAAGCAGTTTTAGTACTTGGTGGAGGATCAATGAAGAGATTTGGCTTTGTTGATAAAGCTCTAGAGTATTTAAAAGAAGCTGGAATAGAAACAAAATTAATAGAGGGAGTAGAACCAGATCCTTCTGTGGAAACAGTTTATGCTGGCGCAAAAACAATGCAAGAATTTGAGCCAGATTGGATAATATCAATGGGTGGTGGATCACCTATAGATGCAGCAAAAGCTATGTGGGTATTCTATGAACATCCAGAATTAACTTTTGATGATATTAAAGATCCGTTTACTATACCAGAATTAAGAAATAAGGCTAAGTTCTTAGCTATTCCATCAACTAGTGGAACAGCAACAGAAGTAACAGCTTTCTCAGTTATAACTGATTATAAAACAGAAATAAAATATCCTTTAGCTGATTTTAATATAACACCAGATGTAGCTATAGTTGATTCTGAACTTGCAGAAACAATGCCAAAAAAATTAACAGCACATACTGGAATGGATGCATTAACACATGCTATTGAAGCTTATGTAGCTACTTTACATTCACCTTTTACAGATCCTTTAGCTTTAAAAGCTATAGAAATGATTAAGGATGAATTACTTAAATCTTATAATGGAGATAATGATGCAAGAGAACAAATGCATTATGCTCAATGTTTAGCTGGAATGGCATTTTCTAATGCGTTACTTGGAATTTGTCATAGTATGGCTCATAAAACAGGAGCAGTATTCCATATACCTCATGGATGCGCTAATGCTATTTACTTACCATATGTAATTAAATTTAATGCTAAAACATGTTTAGATAGATATGCTGAAATAGCTAGAAGAATAGGATTAGTAGGTAATACTGATGAAGAATTACTAGAAGCTTTAATTACTATGATTAAAAACTTTAATAAGGATATGGAAATTCCATCAACATTAAAAGAATATGGAATTCCAGAAGATAAGTTTAACGAAGTAGTTGACTTAATTTCTGAAAGAGCTATCCTAGATGCATGTACAGGTGCAAATCCAAGAACAATAAATAAAGAAGAAATGAAGAAATTATTTACTTGTTCTTATTATGGTACAGAAGTAGATTTTTAATATAGTTTAGATGTTGTGATACTTAAAAATATTCGCAGTATTGGTTCCGGGTCAGACTAATTGAATTTCGCTAAAAATCTCTATCTTCATGCAAATTTAATTGGACGTAAGATCAAAACTCGCATAAGGCTCAGACAGTTGACCTTATAGTCGTCCAACTAAATTTCCCTGAAGATGAGATTTAAAAGCTTATTCAAATGCTGCCCTCCACCAATACTGCGAATATTTTTTGTATATCCAAAACTAAACTACTATAAAAGAATTATGTAATATTAAGTAAAAAAATATAAGTTAAGCATGAATATTTTGAGGGAAATATATTATATTTTAATGTATGAGAAATAGGATGGGAGAAAGATATGTATAAAGTACTTAAAAAGGAAAGGCTTAATGAAAATATTTATTTAATGGATGTTAAGGCTGAGAGAATAGCAAGGTCAGCGAGGCCTGGGCAATTTATTATTGCTAGAATTGATGATAAAGGTGAAAGAGTTCCTTTAACTATATGTAATTATGATGAACATAAAGGAACTGTAACTATAGTATTTCAAACTATAGGAGCTTCAACAGAAAAAATGGCATCTTTAAATGTTGGAGATAGTTTTAATGATTTTGTTGGACCTTTAGGGAATCCTTCAGAACTTATTAATGAAGAATTAGAAGAATTAAATACTAAAAAGATTATGTTTATAGCAGGGGGTGTAGGGACAGCTCCTGTCTATCCACAAGTGAAGTGGTTAAATTCTAAAGGTATTAAGGCGGATGTAATTGTTGGAGCAAGAAATAAAGATATTGTGATTTTAGAAAATGAAATGAAAAAAGTAGCAGGAAATTATTATTTAGCTACAGATGATGGATCTTCAGGATTTAAAGGATTAGTTACAGATAAGCTTAAGGATTTGGTCTTAAAAGAAGGTAAAAAGTATGATTTAGTTGTGGCTATAGGGCCAATGATTATGATGAAGTTTGTATCTTTGCTTACAAAAGAATTAAATATAAAGACTATTGTGAGCTTGAATCCTATTATGGTAGATGGAACAGGTATGTGTGGTGCTTGCAGAGTATCTGTAGGTGGAAAAGTTAAGTTTGCATGTGTTGATGGGCCAGAGTTTGATGGACATCTTGTTGATTTTGATGAGGCAATGAGAAGGCAAACTATATATAAAACAGAAGAAGGAAGGGCTTTGTTAAAAGTTTTAGAAGGTAAAACTAATCATGGTGGATGCGGATTTTGTGGAGGTTGATTAATATATGATAAAAATTAAGAGGGTAGCTGTATCAGAACAAGAACCTAAAAAAAGAGCTAAAAACTTTGATGAGGTATGTTTGGGATATACAGATGAAGATGCAATTATAGAAGCTTCTAGATGTTTGAATTGTAAGAATCCACGTTGTATGACTAGTTGTCCTGTTAGCATAGAAATTCCGAGGTTTGTACAAGAAGTAAAAAAGGCTAAATTTAAAGAAGCTGCAAAAATTATATCAAGAAATTCATCCTTACCAGCTATTTGCGGTAGAGTTTGTCCTCAGGAGTCTCAATGTGAAGGAAAATGTGTACTTGGGATAAAGGGAGAGAGTATAGCTATAGGAAAACTTGAAAGGTTTGTAGCTGATTGGGCAAGAGAAAATGATATTAATTTTTCAGAAACTAATTCTCCTAAAAATAAAAAGGTTGCAGTAATAGGTAGTGGACCAGCTGGACTTACTTGTGCAGGTGATTTAGCTAAATTAGGCTATGATGTTACTATATTTGAAGCTTTGCATGAGGCTGGAGGAGTTTTAGTTTATGGAATTCCTGAATTTAGATTACCTAAGGATATAGTAAAAAGTGAAGTGGAAAATGTTAAAAAATTAGGTGTGAAAATAGAGTCTAATGTTATAGTAGGAAAAACTATTACAATAGATGAGTTATTTGATAAAGAAGATTTTAAGGCCATATTTATAGGATCAGGAGCAGGTCTTCCAAAGTTTATGGGGATACCAGGTGAAAATGCTAATAATGTATTTTCAGCTAATGAATTTTTAACAAGAAATAATCTGATGAAAGCTTTTAAGGAAGGTTATGATACACCAATTAAATTAGGAAAAAAGGTAGCTGTAATAGGTGGCGGTAATGTTGCTATGGATGCTGCAAGAACAGCTTTAAGGCTTGGGGCAGAGGTTCATATAGTTTATAGAAGAAGTGAGGAAGAGTTGCCAGCTAGAAGGGAAGAGGTTCTTCATGCAAAAGAAGAAGGTGTAATATTTGATACACTTACAAATCCTGTTGAGATTTTGCAAGATGATAAAGGTGCAGTAAAAGGTATGAAGTGTGTAGAAATGAGACTTGGAGAAGCTGATGAATCAGGAAGAAGAAGACCGGAGGTAATAGATAATTCGGAATTTTATCTTGATGTAGATACAGTAATAATGTCGCTTGGAACTTCACCTAATCCGCTTATAGCATCTACTACTCAAGGATTAGTAGTTAATAAAAAGAAGTGTATTAATGTTGAAGAGGATACTTGCAAAACATCTAGAAAGGGTGTATTTGCAGGAGGAGATGCAGTTACTGGCTCTGCAACTGTAATATTAGCTATGGGAGCTGGTAAAAAGGCTGCAAAGGAAATTGATGAATATTTAAATAGTGAAGAATAATTAAAATATTAAAATTGAGGATTTGAAATTATTAAGATTAACGGAGAAAGATTTAATATAATAATGATTTTTAATTCTCAATTTTTTATTTTAAAATATTTTATTTGGAAAAGTTAAATTTGGATGAGAAAATTACTTGATTATCATCTTATAATTATTAATATGGTATAATTAATAATAAATATTAAATAATATATATTAAGGGGTGCTTTTATGTTAGTGGATAGAATAAGAAAATTTTATGAGGTAGAATATGATTTAAATTGTGCAGAAACTATAATTTATGCAGCTAATGAAGAATATAGCTTGAATTTATCTAAAGATGCTCTAAAGACAATGGCTGCCTTTGGTGGTGGGATGGCTATTGAAAGTGTATGTGGTGCTGCAACTGGTGCTATTTTTGTACTAGGAATAATGTTTACTGAAATAAGTGGACATAAGAGCCCAAGAGTAAAGGAATTAACTAAAGAATTTATGAACAGATTTGAAAATAAATTAGAAACTCTAAATTGTAGTAAATTAAAAGAACTATATAGAAATGATGAAGTAAAATGCTTACGTATGGTAGAAGTAGCTGGAGAAATCTTAGAAGATATAATAACTAAAGAAAAAGGTGAGTAAATTAATGGATTTTAAAAACGTAAAATATGAAGATGGTAAAGTAATATTAGAAGGAGTAAAAAACTTTAATATAAAGCAAGTAGTTGAATGTGGTCAATGTTTTAGATGGGAAAAAGTTAAAGAATTAGATTACATAGGTGTAGCTTTTGGAAAGGTTATTGAAGTTTTTCAAGAAGATGACACTGTAACCATTTTAAATACAAATGAAGAGGATTTTAAAAACATTTGGTTTGATTATTTTGATTTAGATAGAGATTATAGTATAGTTAAGGAAAAACTTTCAGATGATGAAATTTTAAGTAAGAGTGTGGAATATGGATATGGAATTAGAATTTTAAATCAAGATTATTTTGAACTTCTTATAAGCTTTATTATTTCAGCTAGAAATAGTATTCCATCTATTATGAAAACTATTAAAAAGATTTCTGAAAAGTGGGGCAATCCAATAGAATATAAAGGAAATGTGTATTATACTTTTCCAACACCAGAAGAGTTAAAAGATGCGAGCTTAGAAGAAATTCAAGAAACGGGAGCATCTTTTAGAAGTAAGTACATAATAGATACAATTGCAAATGTAAATAAAGCAATTAATAATCCAGAAGAATATAAGGAATTTGATTTGGACTATATAGCAAGTTTAGATGCAGATGAGTGTCATAAAGCTCTTCAAAACTTTAAGGGTGTAGGAGCTAAGGTAGCAGATTGCATTATGTTATTTTCAATGGCAAAGACTTCAGCTTTTCCTGTAGATGTATGGGTAAAGAGAGCTATGATGTATTTCTATAATGCAGAAGAAGGATCATTAAATAAGATAAGAATTTTTGCAAGAAATAAATTTGGAAGTTTAGCAGGTTTTGCTCAACAATATTTATTTTATTATGCAAGAGAAAATAAAATAAAAATAGATTAAAAAAAGAGGTAGCTATCTTGGTTACCTCTTTCTTCTTACTGATTTTGATTTCTTTATTGGTATATGCATATCTCCAGGATGTTTCTTAACAAAGTTTAAGTAACGTTTTATCTTCTCATTGTTTTTTAGTCTATCAATTGTAAAAAGCCTACAAGCTAATTCACTATTAGTAAAAAGGGCATGAATCTGAGCATGACATGTTTTACATAAAAAGCATATATGTGAACTATCTCCACCCTTTTCCACTGGTACTAAATGATGTTTACTTACTTCTGATATTTCTCTTTCGCAAAGTTGGCATTTATATATTTTATTCATAAAATACTCACCCTAGTTAATAGAATTATAATTGGAGAGATTATATCACTTTTTTACAAAAAAATCAAAGAAGGGGAGGGTAAAATGTTTGAGTTTGAAACCCAATTAGACAAATTAAAACATGATGTTCTTACGGAGGTTGTAAAATTAGCTAAAAAGGACAAGCTAACAAATGAAGAAATAGAAAAGATACCATATGAAGTTATTAAAGGTGATAAACCTAAATATAGATGTTGTGTTTATAAAGAAAGAGCAATTGTTTTAGAAAGAGCAAAGATTGCTTCGGGATTTTTACCTAATGGCGATAATGTGGATAATGAATATATAGATATTTCTTCAGATGAACAAATAGTTTATGTAATAGAAGCAGCTTGTGATACTTGCCCTATAAACAAGTTTACAGTAACTGATTCTTGTAGAAATTGCATAGCTCATAGATGTCAAAAGGCTTGTAGGTTTGGTGCTATAAGTTATATGGCAGGTAGAGCATATATAAATCAAGAATTATGTAAGGAATGTGGAATGTGTAAGAAATCATGTCCTTATGATGCTATATCAGAAGTTATGAGACCTTGTAAAAAGGTATGTCCGACAGGAGCATTAGATGTTAATATTGAAAACAGAAGGGCTATGATTAAGGAAGAAAAATGTGTTAATTGTGGTGCTTGTATGTCTGCATGTCCTTTTGGCGCTATATCAGATAAGAGTTTTATAGTACCAGTTACAAAACTTCTTAAGAATAAAGAAGAGTGTTATGCCATAGTAGCTCCTACTATAACAGGACAATTTTCTAATAAAATATCTTATGGACAAATAAAAAATGGAATTAAAGCTTTAGGGTTTAAAAATATGATAGAGGTAGCCTGTGGAGCAGATGCTGTTACAATACATGAAAGTAAGGAATTTATAGAAAGAATCAATAAAGGTGATACTTATATGACTAGTTCTTGTTGTCCTGCATTTGTTTCATATATAGAAAAAAGGTTCCCAAGTGAAAAGGATAAAATATCATCAACAGTGTCACCTATGATTGCAACTAGTAGATATATAAAGAGCAAATATCCAGGAAGTAAAGTTGTATTTATAGGACCTTGCACTGCTAAGAAGGGGGAAGTTCTAAGAGATAATCTTAAGGGAGATGTAGATTATGTATTAACATTTGAAGAGCTTCTTGCATTATTAGATGCTTTTAACGTAGATTTAAGTAATATGGAAGAAGATGTTGTTGATGATGCTTCAATATTTGGAAGAGGTTATGGAGCTTCAGGTGGATTAACTTCTGCTATTGAAAATTATATTAAAGAAAGTGGAATGGATATTAATTTTAAACCTGTTAAAGTTTCAGGAGGAACTGAAGTGAATAAAGCTATGAGTATGGCTAATATAGGAAGACTTAATGGAAACTTTATAGAAGGAATGATGTGTGAAGGTGGTTGTGTTAATGGTGCAGCTGCAGTGTTACCTTATTTAAAGTCAAAAGGTATATTTAATAAGAAAAATGTTAAAGCTACAAAGAAAACCGTTTTATCTAATGAAAAATTATATGAATTTAAAAGTATAAATCTATCTGTAAATAAATATTATGAATAGAGTAGTAAATTAAAGATATAATAAAAAAAAGAGAGTAAATCATGGAAAAGTAGTATATAATACTCTATAAAAGGTATTTATAAATGGATAATAAGAAAGATTGCATTTGAATATTATGGATATTGGATATATTATAATTATGTTAGCACTCGATAGAGATGAGTGCTAACATAAGACATTAATAATATTACAATAAATATAAATCTATTTAGAGTATCGATATAAAATTAAAAAGGGAGGTTTTTTTATGAACATAAAACCATTAGGAGACAGAGTAGTAATAAAGAAGTTAGAAGCAGAAGAAAAGACTAAAAGTGGAATAGTATTAACTGGTACTGCAAAAGAAAGACCACAAGAAGCAGAAGTGGTAGCAGTAGGACCTGGAAGTTTAGTTGACGGTAATAGAGTGGCAATGGAAGTTAAGGTAGGAGATAAAGTTTTATATTCTAAATATGCAGGAACAGAAGTAAAAGTTTCTGGTGAAGAATATACAATTTTAAAACAAGATGATATTTTAGCAATAGTTGAGTAGGAGGTAATAGATTATGGCAAAGACTTTAAAATTTGGAGAAGATGCAAGAAGATCTATGCAAGTAGGTGTAGATAAATTAGCTGATACAGTAAAGGTAACTTTAGGACCAAAAGGTAGAAATGTTGTTTTAGATAAGAAGTTTGGATCACCACTTATAACTAATGATGGTGTTTCAATAGCAAGAGAAATAGAATTAGAAGATCCATATGAAAATATGGGTGCACAACTTGTTAAAGAGGTTGCTACAAAGACTAATGATGTAGCAGGTGATGGTACTACTACAGCTACACTTTTAGCTCAAGCAATTATAAGAGAAGGTTTAAAGAATGTAACTGCTGGTGCTAACCCTATGTTACTTAGAAATGGTATTAAGAAAGCAGTAGATAAAGCTGTTGAAGAAATTAAGGCTATTTCTAAACCAGTAGAAGGTAAGGAAGATATAGCAAGAGTTGCTGCTATTTCAGCTTCTGATGAAGAAATAGGTAAGTTAATCGCAGATGCCATGGAAAAGGTAGGAAATGAAGGGGTTATTACAATAGAAGAATCTAAATCAATGGGTACTGAACTAGATGTAGTTGAAGGTATGCAATTTGATAGAGGATATGTATCTCCTTATATGTCAACAGATACAGAAAAGATGGAAGCTAATTTAGATAATCCATTAATATTAATTACAGATAAGAAGATATCAAACATTCAAGAAATATTACCAATATTAGAACAAATAGTTCAAGCAGGTAAGAAGTTATTAATAATAGCAGAAGATATTGAAGGGGAAGCTATGGCTACATTAGTAGTTAATAAATTAAGAGGAACATTTACATGTGTTGCTGTTAAGGCTCCTGGATTTGGTGATAGAAGAAAAGAAATGCTTCAAGATATAGCTATCTTAACTGGTGGTCAAGTAATTTCAGAAGAACTTGGAAGAGACCTTAAAGAAGTAACTATAGACATGTTAGGTCAAGCTGAAAGTGTTAAGGTTACTAAAGAAAATACTACTATAGTAAATGGTAAAGGTAGTTCAGAAGATATTAAGGATAGAGTTTCTTTAATTAAGACACAAATAGAAGAAACTACTTCAGAATTTGATAAAGAAAAACTTCAAGAAAGATTAGCTAAGCTTTCTGGTGGTGTTGCAGTAATTAAGGTAGGAGCTGCTACAGAAACTGAATTAAAGGAAAGAAAACTTAGAATAGAAGATGCATTAAATGCAACTAAGGCTGCTGTAGAAGAAGGTATAGTACCAGGTGGTGGAACTGCTTATATTAATGCAATAAAAGAAGTATCTAAGTTAACTTCTGATGTTCAAGACTCACAAGTAGGTATAAACATTATAGTTAGAGCCTTAGAAGAACCGATGAGACAAATAGCTACAAATGCAGGTGTTGAAGGTTCTGTAATAATAGAAAAGATTAAAAATAGTGAAGTTGGTATAGGATATGATGCTTTAAATGGAGAATATAAAGAAATGATTAAAAATGGTATAGTTGACCCAACTAAGGTTACTAGATCAGCACTTCAAAATGCAGCATCAGTAGCTTCAACATTCTTAACTACAGAAGCAGCTGTAGCTGATATTCCACAAAAAGAAGCACCAATGCCAGGTGGAGCACCAGGAATGGAAGGAATGTATTAGAAGTTTATATATAATTGTAAATTCTAATTTGATAATTAAGTTTTATTTTGAAGAACTATTTAATAGTTCTTCAATTTTTTTTGCTCTAAATATTAATATAAGAATATATGTATATATTTTTTTGATGTATATGATGCATATATTTTTATGCATAATAGGTTTTTTGTATAAAAAAAATAAAATAGGAAATACTTACTAAAAGTGAGACTATGGAGGTGATAACTATGATGAGTAAGGAGCATAAAAAGATTAATAAAAAAGGTGGATTTACTTTAATAGAAGTAATTGCAGCTTTAGCTATTATGGCTATTATGATAGCTGTTGTGACTCCTAAAATTACTAGATACATTCATGAGGCTAAGAAGGTTAAGGCTTTAGAAGAGGTAAGACAAGTAGTTATGGCTGTAAATACATATAATATGGAACATAATGATGAAATATCTAGTAGAACTAATTTTGGTGGAATAAAACAAAAGTTAAGTACAAACGATATAATAGATTTAAACAAAGTAAAAAGTATAAAAACAAGTATGACATTAGAGGATATGGAAGGAATATTAGATGGAAATAAAAATTTTACACTTTCTAACGAAGGATATATAGATATGGGGAATGATATAAGTTAGATGGATAGGTTGAATAAATAGGAAAAAAGTACATGTAGGATTACAAAACTATTATTAAAAAACAAAAAATGCAATTTTACCTTCAATTCTATTGACTTTAATATTATGATACATTATAATAAGTTTAATTTAAAAATGAATGTACATTTTAACTCGTATATACCTTGGATATGGCAGGGAGTATCTACCAGAAACCTTAAATTTCTGACTATGAGTGAATTAATATACCTATATATTTTGAAAGATATATGCATATTAACTTCACTTAGATGTAGTTAATGTGCTTTTTTTATACATATTTATAGTTAAAAAATGAAAAAAATCCTGCATTTTTAAAATAAAGGTGAATAAATTCAATCGAGGGAGAGGATGTAAAAATGGCAAAGATAATTAAACAAGCATATACATTTGATGATGTATTATTAGTACCAAATAAATCAGAGGTATTACCAAGAGAGGTATCATTAAAAACTAAGCTGACTAAAAAAATAACTTTGAATATTCCTCTATTAAGTGCTGGTATGGATACAGTAACTGAATCTAAGATGGCAATAGCTATAGCTAGAGAAGGTGGAATTGGAATTATACATAAGAATATGACAATTGCTGAGCAAGCTAAAGAAGTTGATAGGGTAAAAAGACAAGAAAATGGAGTAATTACAGATCCTATATTCTTATCACCAGAACAAACTTTACAAGATGCAGAAAATTTAATGGCTCAATATAGAATTTCAGGAGTACCAATAACTGTAGGTGGAAAGCTAGTTGGTATATTAACTAATAGAGATACAACATTTGAAACTGATTATTCAAAGAAAATAGGAGATGTTATGACTAAGGAAAACTTAGTTACTGCTCCAGAAAATACAACATTAGAAGAAGCTAAGGAATTATTAAAAACTCATAAAATAGAAAAGCTTCCATTAGTAGATAAAGAAGGATTCTTAAAAGGATTAATAACTATAAAAGATATAGAAAAAACTAAAGCATTCCCAAATGCAGCTAAAGATGAAAAAGGTAGATTACTTTGTGGTGCTGCTGTTGGTGTTACTGGAGATATGATGGAAAGAGTTAAAGCTTTAGTAGAAGCTAAGGTTGACGTAATAACTCTTGATACTGCACATGGACACTCAAAAGGAGTTTTAGATGCAGTTTCTCAAATAAAATCAGTTTATCCAGATCTTCAAATTATAGCTGGTAATGTTGCTACAGCAGAAGCTACTGAAGATTTAATAAAGGCAGGAGCTGACTGTGTAAAGGTAGGTATTGGACCTGGTTCAATATGTACAACAAGAGTAGTTGCAGGTGTAGGTGTACCTCAATTAACAGCTGTTATGGATTGTGTTGAAGTTGCTAGAAAGTATGGAGTACCAGTAATTGCTGATGGTGGTATTAAATATTCAGGAGATATAGTTAAGGCTATGGCAGCAGGTGCAGGTGCTGTAATGATGGGATCTTTATTTGCAGGATGTGAAGAAGCACCAGGAGAAATAGAAATATATCAAGGTAGAAGCTACAAAGTTTATAGAGGTATGGGTTCTCTTGCAGCTATGGCTTGTGGTTCAAAGGATAGATATTTCCAAGAAGGAAATAAGAAGCTAGTACCAGAGGGAGTTGAAGGTAGAATAGCTTATAAAGGATTAGTTGCAGATACTATATTCCAACTTATTGGAGGAATAAAATCAGGTATGGGATATTTAGGTTCAAAAGATTTTGAAACTTTATATGAAACAGCTACATTTGTAGTTCAAACTGCAAATGGATTAAGAGAAAGTCATCCACATGACATAAATATAACAAAAGAAGCACCAAATTACAGTGTAGGACAATAGTTTTCTACAGGTATGTATTTTAGGAGGAAATCATGGAAAAAGAATTAGTATTAGTATTGGATTTCGGAGGACAATATAATCAACTAATTGCAAGAAGAGTTAGAGAATGTAATGTATATTGCGAAGTTCATCCTTATAATTTAAGTATAGAAAAAATAAAAGAAATGAATCCAAAGGGAATCATTTTTACAGGTGGTCCAAATAGTGTATATGGTGAAGAATCACCATTATGTGATAAAGCTATATTTGAACTTGGAATACCAGTACTTGGAATATGCTATGGTTCACAATTAATGTCACATGTTCTTGGAGGAAAAGTTGCAACTGCACCAGTTAGTGAATATGGAAAGACAAATGTTGATATTAATAATTCATCAAAATTATTTGATGGAGTTTCAGAAAATACAATATGTTGGATGAGTCATACAGACTATATAGAAAAGGCACCAGAAGGATTTAAAATTATAGCAAAAACACCAGTGTGTCCAGTAGCAGCAATGGAATGTCCTGAAAAGAATTTATATGCAGTTCAATTCCATCCAGAAGTTATGCATACAGTAGAAGGAACTAAGATGTTATCAAACTTTGTTAAGAATGTATGTAATTGTGCTGGAAGCTGGAAGATGGATTCATTTGTTGAAAAAACAATAGAAGAAATTCGTGAAAAAGTTGGAAATGGTAAAGTATTATGTGCATTATCTGGTGGTGTAGATTCATCAGTTGCAGCAGTATTACTTTCTAAGGCTGTAGGAAAGCAATTAACTTGTGTATTTGTTGATCATGGTTTACTTCGTAAAAATGAAGGTGATGAAGTAGAAGAAGTATTTGGACCAAACGGAAGCTATGACTTAAACTTCATACGTGTAAATGCTCAAGAAAGATTCTATGAAAAGTTAGCTGGAGTAGAAGATCCAGAAACTAAGAGAAAAATCATTGGAGAAGAATTTATAAGAGTATTTGAAGAAGAAGCTAAAAAGATTGGAGCTGTTGATTATTTAGTTCAAGGAACTATCTATCCAGATGTAATTGAAAGTGGACTTGGAAAATCAGCAGTAATAAAATCACATCATAATGTTGGAGGACTTCCTGATTATGTTGATTTTAAAGAAATAATAGAACCTCTAAGATTATTATTTAAGGATGAGGTTCGTAAAGCAGGATTAGAACTTGGAATTCCTGAAAAACTAGTTTACAGACAACCATTCCCAGGACCAGGTCTTGGAATTAGAATAATTGGTGAAGTAACAGCTGAAAAAGTTAGAATAGTTCAAGATGCAGATGCAATTTACAGAGAAGAAATAGCAAATGCAGGATTAGATAAAGAAATAGGTCAATATTTCGCAGCACTTACTAACATGCGTTCAGTAGGAGTTATGGGTGATGGAAGAACTTATGACTATGCTGTAGCTTTAAGAGCAGTTACAACAAGTGATTTCATGACAGCAGAATCTGCTGATCTTCCATGGGAAGTACTAGGAAAAGTAACAACTAGAATAGTAAATGAAGTTAAAGGTGTAAATAGAGTATTCTATGATTGCACTGGAAAACCACCAGCTACTATAGAGTTCGAATAATGGAAAAACGACGGGAGCCCTTGTAAATCAAGGGCTCCCGTTTTCTTCGTCTATAAAATGTCTACATTATCAGAACGCTTGTAGAATTTTTAATTGGTAGAAGAAAGTGAATTACATTTCAGGTAGAAAAATTAATTTATGTGATAGAATGAAATAAATGGATGATTATAACAAAAGGGGGAGAAAAATGGATTTTCAAATAGATAAATTTACAATCAATATCGATTTATCAAATGGTATGATTACTTCAGCAGTTTTAATTATTTCAAAAATTGCTACGCAAATAGATGGAAATATACATGTTATTGATTATGTAGGGGATTCGATACACAAGTATTTTACAATAAGTAATGATTCAAAACCTGAATTTATTGAAAATACAAAGGAAATTATTCCTAAATTGATATTTGTAGATGATGCGATAATGGATATTGAATGGATTAAAGAATATGTAAATAGAATGGATAGCATGGATTTGGTTTTTATAAATGGAGCTGAGAAATTACTGAGATACAGCGAAATTCAGCCGTTATTTATGAACTCGTTTAGGGGTAAAACTAATACGATTCATTTTTCAGAGCAGGAAAATTGGAAAGAGTTATTAAGCGAATTAGATGCAATATATGGAGATTATCAAAATAGTGTTGCAGGAATAGTAACCAATATCTTTACAGATACAATTTGTAGAAAAATAATTGTTAAAGAATTAGAAAATTATGAAAATATGTCAATTATGTCAATGGCAGATCCGAGGATGAATTATGACAATGTATTGATTCAACATGAAATATTGGAAAATATTTCAAAAGAACCTTTAGATAAGGCAATGTCTATAATCGAGAATAGGAGAAATAAACTAGGAGACAGGTCATACTATTTTTATATGGCAATTGCAAATTATAAAAATGGAAATCTATCCGAAGCAATAAATTTAATGGATGAGCAGTATGAGAATTTACTAAAACAAGATAAACTCATACTTGCAAATTTATATATAGAGGTAAATGACAAAGACAATGCAGAAAGAATTTTGATGGAGTTAGTAGAGGAGGATAGATATTTACATGATTTAATTCCCTCATTTCTTCGTTTATATGAAGAGAATACAGAGAAGTATTTGTATTGGCTGGAACAAGGAATGAAGTATACGCCGAATTGTCCTGCAATCATTGAATTGAATGCAACATTTTTGTCTCAGAATGAGAAATATGAGGATGCAGCTAATGAATTTAGAAGATTGGGAACCTACATAAATAGGGATTACTATGAGTTAGTTGCAAGAATGAATGAAATATTAGCAGGAAAAATTGTTGGAGATCAAAATATAAAAAAGTATGTATATGAGTGTTTTAACGATAATCCTGACTTGAAAAATGAAGGGATTTACAGATTAGCGAACTATTACCTAGATGTTAAAAAATCAGATTACTTATGTTTTAAGTGCCTAGAGGATGCAGAAATTGCATATGATAGAAAGCGTTCAACGGATATTGTGAAAATGAAGATGGCGATATTAAAAGATGAGAAAAGAGCTGCAAAGGTATTAGGAAAACTGAAACCATTCAATAAGGATCGAGATGCAGAAAAGATAGCACGTGTTCGTGCGGAAATGCTAGTTACTTTTATTCAGATTCTGGCAGGTTTTAAAGGTGGATATCTGTTTTGGAGAGAATTTTTGGAATCACAAAATAATGGAATTTGGAATCGTTATGCATATAAATTATTGATTGATATATTGCCAGGGTGCCTTGATGAGCTTGAAAAAAGAGTAGATTCGTCAAAAATATATTTATTAAGTCAAAGGAAAATTCAAGGAGTAGGTGATGATTTACTTAATAATCCAGAACAGACATTTGTGAATTTAATAAGACTAATGAGAAGCATAAAAGTAAATTATTTTTATTATGATGCAGCTTTTGATAGTGATGAACAGTTCGTTAAATCTATTTTAACACCTGCAGAGGTTTTGAATGATAATACGATGCGCATCGTTTGTAGATATTATATATCTATTATTTTTGCAGTAAGCGGAAAACATCAAGAAGCTAATAATAATGCATTATTTATCTTAGAATTGATTAATATATTAAACGAAAAAGATAGAATATTAGCGTTATATTTGGGATTATTGGCATGGGGGCATTCACAATACTGTATGGGTAGATATACGGAGGGTATTTTTTGTGTTTTGTCAGCTATGAAATATTGTGTAATGACTAATGAAGCAATTCCTTTTATTGAAGAAGGTATAAATGTTATTAGTAAGTTCATTTCTGAATGTATGGATAAGTCGCTTCAGGTTGATGCTGAAAATTGGAAGGTAATGGCTTTAAAAGTAGATAAGTATAATTCAAATTTAATGAGAGCAATTTTGATACAAAAGTATAATTCGGAGAAATATTTGGAAAAACTTAAAAGAGATATCGAAGAATGTTCAAATATTGATACTAATTGGGCAGAAAATGTCATTAATGTGGTTGCTATTTATGCTAAGAAAGGTATGACAAGTGATGCATTGAAATTTATCAATATGTATGGGAAAAATACAATTAAATTGCTTGAAAAAAGAATGGATATTAGATTTCAAGTTTTATATGACTGGGCTGTTATATGTTTTTCTAGTTTGGATGAAAGAAATAATTTGTATCAAGCTTTAAATTACATTGAAATAGCATATCAAGATATAGAGGAAAAGCGACGAGTTTCGCATAGAGAAGAAAGAGGAAGCATTGGAGCACAGTCAAATAAAATTTTGAAATTGCATTTGGATATATGTTGTACCATTTTGAATTTTGAAAGTACTAATTGTGGTGTACAATTATATCTAGAAAGTAGAATAGATGAAATTGTTTCAAAATTATCTCCACGATCGATAGTAGAACAGAAGAATTATTATAATACTCAATATGATGTAGCGGCTGCTAAGAAACTTGAAGAGAAATATAATGTTATTAATGAGGAATACAAATTATTAATAAAAAATGGGGCTGATATTGGCACTATATCAGAAAAGGCTAAAGCTTCACAAGAAATATTAGAAATTTTGAAGAAAACACATCCGCATTTTGCTGAATTAAAAACATATACTCCACCTTCAGTGGAAGAAATCCAGTGTATATTGAAAAAGAGAGAAATTTTATATCAAAACATTTTGACAAAATATGGAGTGATTGAAATTGTAATATCAAGCAATAATGTAATAAGGAGCTATAGGGGGATTGATAAAAAGAAATCGGATGTTAGTGTATTATCAAAGGAATTTAGTGAAGCAATGCAAGGACAACGTAATATAGACAGTGAGACCTTGCATAGTGATATTTATAATATTTCAAAAATAATTGCAGAAAGTCTAATTTCCTATGTTTGTGATAATGAAGTTGACAGGATATTTTATTTGCCAGATTATGAGTTGAATATGTTCCCAGCTTCATTGATATCTACAGATAAGTTTTCGTTGATTGAAAATGTTCAATCAATTGTTAATATTTTAGATTATACATCTATTTTGGAGTTTAATAGGAATGTAAAAATGGATGGTGTAATTAATAGATGTGTTGGTAATGAAGCAGATAGTGAAATTCATATTATTTCAAAGTATTTGAAAAGTGTAAAAATGGATTGTTTTATGAACTTAGATAATAAATCAGATGATATATCGAATATTAGAAAGGCTATGGAAGAACATTCGCAGTTTAATGCGGTTGCAATATATGGACATGGAATATCTGATCCAATA
This sequence comes from uncultured Clostridium sp., assembly GCA_934755305.1. Lineage (GTDB taxonomy): Bacteria > Bacillota > Clostridia > Clostridiales > Clostridiaceae > Clostridium. The sequence continues at coordinate 34,427 of CAKVLD010000029.1, forward strand.
GCTGGAAAGTTAGATGGAGCAAGAGGAATTGAAGGAAAAAATCATATTTTTGCATTATCAGATTTGATAGATGGTCTTGAATCTAAAATATTTATTCTAATAAGTTGTCGAGCTGGAACACCGAATAATATGACAGCAGAAGAATCATGCGGAACATGGGCTACATTACTCGAGAAGTTTAGAGGCACGATTGTCTGCTGTAAGTGGGATGTATATACAAATAAAACGGTAGAGTTTCTAAAGCGCTTTTTTGAACTATCACTTTTGGACGATAAGACATTAGATAACGCAATTAATATTGTACAGAGAGAGATGAAACAAAAGTATCCTCATGAACCACAATATTGGGCAGGAATTGAAATTTGGAATAACTAAAAGGTGTTGTCATTAACTTGATAAAATAGTTTTTCTTCGTTAACTTAGGTGGATTAAAACGTGATGTTTTGAAAAATGCAGAACAGTTTATCGAGCAAATAGTTGAGACTGTGGAATAAGAAGACAAATTCCAGTTTGTTAAATGAATGTTTCTTATTTTAGAGACTTGCCTTATCTGATGATATTTCAATTAATAATGTCTACAAAATGTCTACAAAAATTTTAAAATTGTGTTGGACAAACTGGAATAATTGGATATAGTATACTGTATGTACTGGGATCTAGAATATGTATACCAAATATATTGGTTTGAAATAAACAGATGCACAATATATAGATGTAAACATAGAATTTGAATAATATTTAAAAAAACTTACTAATTTTGTAAGAGTCAAAGATTTGGTATCTAGAAATCAAGAGTATTACATTGATAGAATTTAAGAAAAACATAAATTTTATC
>CAKVLD010000030.1 GCA_934755305.1 uncultured Clostridium sp.
ATATAACCTACCAGATAATATTACTGGAGTTACTACAATTACAGTAAAATCTAAGTTATTGAAGTTATTTTTTGAACAGGATGATGCTAGTAAAATAAATGATAAAGATAAATTTAGAACTGCAAATAATGGAGTAGAGTTATTTCAAAATAATAAGAAGATATCAGAAGCAACTGCAAATAAGGATATTCCTATTTTATGGGTTGATAAAATAGGATTATATAATATTCATAATAGAACAATAGATTGGACAATAACTTTAAATAATTATGGTGAAACAATTAGGAATTTTTCTTTGTCTGATATTATTGTTAGTTCAGGAAAAGCCACTATAAAAAAGAAAGTTATAAAAGATGGTAAAGAAGTAGATGAGCTTGTTTATTTATCTTCTGGAGAAACAACTTTTGTAGATGGTAGTTTGAAAATAGTTGGCGAAAATGATGAAGAGTTACCTGAAGAGATAAAAAAAGGTTTTACTTTTGATGTTCAAACTAAAACTATTACTTTTAAAGGAAATTATGATAGAGTAATTAAAATAAAATATTCTTGCAGTATTCCAGAAGATGTTTATACAAAAGAAGCTGCTATGAATTATAAAAATATAGCAGAATATTCAGCAGAAAATTTAAATAAAGATAGTGTAGTAGTTAATGTTCCAATTGACGGAAGATTAATATATAAAGATAATGGAAAATATAAAGATCAAAAAACAGGAGAAATACCTCAAACATATAATCCAGCTACACATGAATTAACTTGGAGAATTATAGTTAATTTAAATCTTTTAGAATTAGATAATACAAAAATTACAGATATAATTCCAGATGATCAAGAATATGTAGAAGGATCATTAGAATCAACAATTGTTTTAGGTGGTAATATACTACCTTATAAAGGTAAGTGTGATGTTGATTATAATAATGATACTAGAATATTAACATGTGATTTAGGTGATTTAAAAGAAAAGGTTTATTTAACATATAGAACAAAGATAAAAGATAAAAATATTTATGGTAATAATTTTGATTTGTTAAGTGCTAAAGATAGAACTTTTAGCAATACAGCAACAATATCTACAGATTTTATAAGTATAAAACCTTCATATACTGCAACTCAAACACTTAAAGATGTTAGTATATTAAAAAAGACTGGTATTGATTATGATTATAATACTAATTATGTTACATGGAAAGTTGAAATAAATGCAACTGGATATAGAAAGGAAGGTACTGAGACCATAGTTTATCCAGACATAACTCATGCAAAGTTAACTGATGATATACCAAGTAATCAAGAATATGTAGATGGTTCTTTTACAATAGATAATGAAGCAGATATATCTGGATTTAAGTATATAAAGTCAACTTCAGGGGATACTTCAAAGTCTGGAACATTAATTTATGATTTTGGAAGTAACACAATAAATAAAAAGTATACTATTACTTATAAAACAAAAATAATAGATGAAGATTTCTTTAATCCAGCAGAAAATGGTGGGAAAGAAAAAAATATAGTAGAAAATTCAGCTAAACTTGAAGGAGACGAACTTGCTGATGGAGGTATAGTAGCTAAAGGATCTGAAGAAATAGAATGTTCTGCTATTCAAAAGGATTTTAATTACGAAAAGAGCAAAAATAAAATAACTTGGAAAATACTTGTTAATAATAATAAATTAGATTTATTAGATGGGGAAATACAAGACATTATTCCAGAAGGTTTAGATGTTAATATGTCTAGTTTAAAGCTATACAGAGTAGATATTAAAAAAGATCCTACTACTGGTAAGTTTGGAGCAGATGAAGATACTAAAGTAGAAGTTTCTTTATTAGATAAATATATTACTTTTAATGAAAAGACAAGAGCATTAAAAGTAGGTATTAAAGATATGAAAAATTATACTTATCTTTTAGAGTTTGTTACTATGTTAAATACTTCAGTACTAGATAAAAATATTAAATCTATTACTAATAATGCAAGTTTTAATGGTACAGTCTTATCTGGTGGTAATTCAGCAACTGTTGATGATGTTAAATATGTTAAAGTTGAAGGTGAAGGAAAGATTGAAACTAATGATATTATTATAAAGAAGATAGATGCAGATACAGGTGAGCCTATAGAAGGTGCTAAGTTTATGCTTCTTGATTCAGAAGATAATGTTGTTTCAAAGGAAAGTGCAACTAATGAAAAAGGTGAAGTAACCTTTAAGTCAGTAATTCTTAATAAAAATTATAAAGTAAAAGAAGTAGAAGCCGCACCTGGATATTTTCTTGATCCAAATGAGACAAATTCAAAGTTTGTAATGTTAACAACTGAAGATTTAGATACAGGTAAGATAGTAGAATGGACAAATTCTAAAGCTAAAGGTTCAATAACTCTTACAAAAGTAAATGCAGAAAATATAATAGAAAAATTATCAGGAGCAGAATTTGCAGTATATAAAGATGTTAATAACAATGGTAAATATGATAAAGAAATAGATACTTTCATAGATAATTTAATAGAAAATGATAAAAATAAAGGGGTTTATTCTCTAGAAAATATATTGGTTGGATCATATTTAGTAAAAGAAATTAAGGCACCAGATAAGTTTGTTCTAGATGATAACTATTATCCAGCTAACATTAAGGAAAATGGACAAAAGGTAAATATAGAAACCTCCTCTGGTAAGTTCTTTGGTAATATGCCTATTAAAGGAATATTGAGTATTTCAAAGGTTGACTTTAAAGATAATACAAAAAAATTACCAGGTGCAGAATTTGAAATTTATAAAGACGTTGACAAAGATGGTAAGTTCAATGTTGATGTAGATAAGTTTGTAAAGAAACTATCTGGTACCACTGGTGAATATGGTGATTCTTCTATTTTATACGGTTCTTATTTAATAAAAGAATCAAAGGCACCACTTGGATATAATATAGATTCTACTTATTATCCATTTAGTATTTCAGTAAATAATCAAAAATTTGTTCTTGAAAATGAAGAAAATACAGGAGTATTTACTAATAGAAAGATTTTAGGTTCTATTGAAATTAATAAAGTAGATAAAGATGATACTACTAAAAAACTTCAAAATTCAGAATTTGAACTTTATAAAGATGTAGATAAAAATGGTAAATATGATGTGGGTATAGATGAATATTACAGTACTATTTCTAATGTTACTGGTGAGTATTTTAAATCTAATTTAGAATATGGTTCTTATTTAATAAGGGAATCCAAAGCTCCAGAAGGATATGTCAAAGATAAAAATTATTATGGTTTTGAAATAAATGAAGATGGACAAAATGTAGTAATTTCAAATAATAATGATGGTAATTTTGTTAATGAGAAGATTAAAGGTTCAGTAAAAATTAGTAAAATTGATGCTGATGATTCAAGTTTAATACTATCAGGTGCAAATTTTGAAGTATACAAAGATGTAGATAAAGATGGTAAGTTCAATGCAGATAAAGATGTATTAGTTGGAAGCTTAAAAGATAATGATGGTGTTTATACTTTAGATAATTTAGAGTATGGTTCTTATTTAGTTAAGGAAACAGCAGCACCTTTAGGTTATGATAAAGATGAAAACTATTATCCATTTGAAATTGTAAATGATGGTGAGGAAAAGATAATAGAAAATGAAAAGGATAAGGGTTTTGTTAATAAAAAGGCTGATACTTCAGTACAAGTAACAAAAGTAGATAAAGATAATAATTCAATAAAGTTATCAGGTGCAACTTTTGCTTTATATGATGATGTAGATAAAGATGGTAAGTTGGATTTAAATAAAGATAAGTTTATTTCTAATTTAGAAGAAAGTAATGGATTATATTATAAAAACCATTTATTAAATGGAGCATATTTAATTCAAGAAACTGCTTCTCCAAAAGGGTATGTAATAGATAGTAAAGTTTATCCTTTTGAAATAAGTGATGATAATAAGAAGGTAGTTATTTATAATAATGAAGATACAAAATTATTTGAAAATGAAATCATCAAAGGTAAAGTAGAAATAAACAAAATAGATTCAGAAGACATTACTAAAAAGTTAACTGGTGCTAAATTTAAGATTTATAAAGATGTTAATAATAATGGAGTTTATGATGAAGGTATTGATGAATACTATAGAAACTTCAATGAACTTAGTGGTTATTATTATGTAGATGATATACCTTATGGATCATATTTAGTTAAAGAAACTACTGCTCCTAATGGATATGAATTAGATAGTAATTATTATGTATTTAGTATTTTAGAAAATGGTGTTGTAGTTAAGGTTGAAAATGAACCTGGCAAAGGATTTACTAATAATAAGATTCAAAATACAGTTAATACTAAAGATTTGAATAATGTTGAATCTACAAATAAATTAGTTAATAAAGCTGATGAAAAAGTGATAGGTACAAGTAGTAGTACAAGTGATGAATTTAATAAAATTTTATATACAATTATTATAATAACTTCTTTATTTGTAGTAGGAATAGGAATATTACAATATACAAGGAGAAAAAAAGAAAATAATAATTAATTAAAAAGTACAACTAGGGTAGTAATATCTTAGTTGTATTTTTTTGATGTGTAGAAAAATATAAATAATTTATAGTAGCTATTTACATTACTCTTTCTTTAACGTAAATTAAATGGTATTTTTATAAGGAATTATTTTTCTTTTTGAACCTTTTGAATGGCTAAAAAAAGTGACTTCAGTGAAGATGTGTTAAATTAAAAAATATAATTGCTATTAAAAATGTGCTTTAAAGTAATAAAAGCGTGGCGAAGCTACTTTTTTAATTATAGAGTTAAAGTTAATAAATGGAATGTTAAAGGAGTATTAAAATGACAGATGAAATTATATTAGTAGATATTTTTGATAATGAGATAGGAAGCGGATCAAAGGAAGAAGTTCATAAACTAGGTAAACTTCATCGTGCATTTTCTGTATTTATAATAGATAAAGATAAAATGCTTATTCAAAAAAGAGCAAGGAATAAATATCATTCAGGAGGACTATGGACTAATAGCTGTTGTTCTCATCCAAGAAAGGGAGAATCTTTAGAGGTAGCTGTTAATCGTAGATTGTATGAAGAAATAGGTCTTAAAAGTGAGTTAAAAGAGATAGGTTCTTTTATATATCATACAAAGTTTAGTGAGAATCTTTATGAGTATGAATATGATCATATTTTTGTTGGAAATTATTATGGAGATAATGTAATTGAAAATAAAGATGAAGTTGAATGTACTAAATGGATTAATATAAAAGAATTACAAAAAGATGTTGTAGAAAATCCAGAGAATTATACAGTATGGTTTATTACAGCTTTACCTATAGTGTTAAATTCATTAACAAAAAAGTAATTATTATTACAAAAGATAATTGACATAAAAACTATAATTTTTATTTTATATATGATAGTATATATTATGAAGATTAGGGCAAAGATTAAAGGAGTAATTAAAAAATGAATTTAGTTACATTAGAAAATATAAGTAAGAGTTATAGCGAAAAAGTGCTATTAAATAATATATCTCTAGGTATAAATGATGGAGATAAAATTGGAATTATAGGTATTAATGGAGCAGGAAAGTCAACTTTATTAAAAATAGTAGCAGGTAAAGATGAATTTTTTGAAGGTACATTAACAAAAAATAAAAACTTAAGAGTAGAGTATTTATCACAAAATCCTGACTTTAAAGAAGAGGCTACTGTTATAGAACAAATCTTTAGAGGAGAAACTAAAGAACTTAAGCTTTTAATGGAGTATGAAAAATTAGTAGAAAAGCTAAATTCAGAAGTAAGTGAAGAACTTAATAATAGATTATTAAAGGTTCAAGGAGAGATTGACGCATTGAATCTTTGGGACTTAGAAAGTGAAGCTAAAAGTATATTAAATAAACTTGGAATCACTAATTATGATGAAAAGATTAAAAACCTTTCAGGAGGTCAAAGAAAAAGAGTAGCTTTAGCCTCAGCACTTATAGCACCTTGTGACCTTTTAATTTTAGATGAGCCTACAAACCATTTAGATTCAGATTCTATAGAATGGCTAGAAGAGTTCTTAAATGCTAGAAAAGGTGCACTTTTAATGATTACCCATGATAGATATTTCTTAGATAGAGTATCTAATAAGACTATAGAGCTTGATCGCGGAAATCTTTATGTATATGACGGAAATTATACAAGATTTTTAGAAAAGAAAATGGAAAGAATGGAAAGAGAAGAAGCAGAAGAATCTAAGAGACAATCCATGATTAGAAGTGAGTTAAAATGGGTTAAAAGAGGGGCTAAAGCTAGAACTACTAAGCAAAAAGCTAGACTGCAAAGATTTGATGAACTAGTTAATAGGGAATACATAAAACCTAAAACAGATGTAGAAATGAACTTTGTAGGAACAAGACTTGGTAAAAAGATTATAGAAATAAGTCATTTAAGCAAATCCTTTGATAATAGAAACTTAATAAATGATTTTAATTATATATTTACTAAAGAAGATAGAGTAGGTATTATAGGTAAAAACGGTGCAGGTAAATCTACTTTTATTAATATGCTTAGAGGAAGACTTAAGCCAGATGAAGGTGAAATAGAAATAGGTGAAACTGTTAAAATAGGATGCTTTGCTCAAGATGATAGAGACATGGATTCTAATATGAGAGTAATAGATTATGTACGTGAAGGTGGAGAGTTTATTCCTGTTGCAGATGGTACTAAGATAACAGCATCTACTATGTGTGAAAGATTCTTATTTGATGGTACTATGCAGTATACTAAAATAGAAAAGTTATCTGGTGGAGAAAGAAGAAGACTTCATCTTTTAAGAGTATTAATGGAAGCTCCTAATGTTTTACTTTTAGATGAGCCTACAAATGATTTAGATATAAATACATTAAATATTTTAGAAGATTTTTTAGATAATTTTGTTGGGGTAGTTATTGTAGTATCCCATGATAGATATTTCTTAGATAGAATTTGTAATAAAATATTTTCTTATGAGGATAAAGGTAAAATCAAAATATATAATGGTAACTATAGTGATTATCAAATTACAGCTGAAATAGAAAAGATTAAAAATGAATCTTCAGAGAAAAAAGATAAAAAAGTAACAGGGGTTAGAAATAAAGAAAGAGAAGCAAGACCAAAGTTTACTTTTAAAGAAGCTAAAGAATATGAAGAGATTTCAGGAGTTATTGAAAAGCTTGAAACAAGAATAGCAGATCTTGATGATGAAATGGCTAAGAATGCATCTTCTTATGGTAAACTTCAAGAGCTTATGGAAGAAAAAGAAAAGCTAGAGGAAGATTTGTTATTTAGATATGAAAGATATGAATATTTAGAAGACTTAGCACAAAAAATAGAAGAGTATAAGAATAATAAATAAAGAAAAGGTGAAATAGTGGAATTACATATAACAGTAAAGGGTAAAAAAGAAGCTATAGTTTTTAAAGGAGACAGAATTGATGTTCTGGATTTTGAAATGCAAGGGGTAAAATATAAACAAATAAGGTTTTTTAGAAAAGGGTTTTCAAAGTCTGAATATATCCAAGAGAATTTAATTACTAGAATTAGAGAGGTTAATAAGTAGACATAAAAATTAAATGTACTATAAAGTGCATTATTGACATATAGTATAAAGAAACAAAAGATACTTACAGCAAATAAAGATAAATAGTATCTTGTGAAAGACACCTACAGCTAAATAAAAAGGCAGGTGTCTTGTGTTTATGTTTCTTTATAGGGAGGGGGATTAACGCGTGGCTTTTGAATTTATAAATTCCTTAAAAGATAGTATTTTAAATGAGGAATTATTTGAAGATTTAGAGGAATACTCACTTATAGAAGAAGCTAAAACAGATAGTTTATTAAATTTCTATGCTAAAGTTGGATTTTTAAGAGATGAGAAAGAAGAAAAGATAATAGATTTATTTATGAAAGCTTATGAAGAAGATAAGGTTAAAGCTTTAAAACTATTATTTTATACAAGAGATAAGGAACAAGGGCTAGGGGAAAGAAAGATTTTTAGAATTATTATAAATCATTTAGGGAAAATGTCTTGTCCGTATTTAAAAGCAAATATTAATCTTATACCTATATATGGTAGATGGGATGATTTATATAGTTTATTTGATACTCCACTTCAAGGAGAAGCTATAAAACTTATAAGACGTCAAATAAATGAAGATCTTAAATCAAAAGAGCCATCAACTTTAAGTAAATGGTTAAAATCTGAAAATGCATCATCAGAAGAATCTAAAGAATTGGCCAGAAAAACAAGAATTGCTTTAGATTTATCTTCTAAAGATTATAGAGTTTTACTATCTCATTTAAGAAAAAGAGTAAATATAGTAGAAGAAGATATGAGTGCTGGTAAATGGGACAAAATAAAATATGAAGAGTTATCAAAAAGTGCTAGAATGAAATATAGCAAAGCCTTTTTGAAACATGATAAAGAAAGATATTTAAAGTTCTTAGAAGAAAATGCTATAACTGATGAAAAAGAAGAGGAAGATAATGAATCTTATTTTGAACCTTATGATGTTATAAATGAGTTAAGTTATAACTTATCAGAGTATGATAAAACTTTTTATATAAATGAATGGAAAAGATTAAAGAATTCTTATAAAAAGAATACTGAGGATACTTTAGTATGTTTAGGTCTTAATAAAAAATATAGTAAGGAATATATAAAGTCACCTGCCTTTTGTGCAGGTATAAGTACAGCTTTATATTTTCTAGATAATAATAAAGAAAAGTTCAAAAAGTATATTATTACAATGAATCCAAAACCAAATTTTAAGAAGATAACAAAGACTGATTTAGTAGATAGAATATTAGAAGTAGAAGAAGCTTCTTTAACTCATGAACTTAATGTAGAAGCTGCTTTAGATTTAGTTTTATTTGCTGCAATAAAAAATGATATTAGTGCAGACAAAATACCTAAAAGGTTATTATTTATTATGGATAGTAAATGTAATCTTAAGTTTAGAGCAGATAAGGAAGAAAAATCAGTACAATATTTTTTAAGTCCAGAAGAGTATGCTAGAATAAAGGCAAAGTGGACTAAAAGTAATTATCCTATACCAGATTTATGTTTCTGGAAAATAGATGGAGTTCATGAAAACAGCAAAATTATTGTAGACGGTAATGGATTCCAATATGCTTCTGGATATTCTCATGAAGTATTTAAATTTATAGTACAAGGAGAAAAAGTATCTTCTACTAGTATAGAAGATGAAGTATTTAATAATATTAGATATAGTAAGGTATCTGATAATAATCTAAGTGAATAAAAATAAATTAATATCAACTAAATTTATATTTTAAAAGAGTATAAGTTTAGTTGTTTTTTTGTTTAAATGGTATAATGTAAATAATTTTGGTTATGAAAAATTATTAATTGTATGAAAATTCGAAAGATTTTTGATTAAAATATTTAACTGATAAAGAAAGCTATAATAAGAATTATTAGAGCATGGATAGTAATATATATAGCTTAGGGAGATGGTATTATGAATAATAATATTTTGATTATGAATTTTTCACATGTCTATGAATATGAAAATTTTTATAGGGAACAAAATTGTAATATTGTTGATTTTTCAAGTTTAAAAGGAACTAATTGTTATTGTGATGATAATACAGCATCAATTATTAAAAAAAGTATTTCTTCTTATAATATAGAAGGAATTCATTTTATTGATTCAGGAAACTATCATTATATAAGCAGCTTTTGGATTGAAAGGATAAAAGAACCTTTTGTTTTAGTTGTTTTGGACAACCATACTGATATGCAAGAGCCAGCCTTTGGTAATATATTATCTTGTGGTTCATGGGTACAAGAAGTATTATTAAAAAATCAATATCTCAAAAAAGTTATTCTTATAGGACCTCCTAAATCTTCTTACACATTTGTAAGTGATAAATTAATCTCCATATACAAAGATGATATAAAGATAAAAGAAAAGTTAAAAGAAATAATTAATCTAAAGAAAAAGTATAAAATGTATATGTCAATAGATAAGGATATTTTGTCAAAAAGCTATGCTGTAACTAGTTGGAGTCAAGGAGGAATGAATCTAACTACCTTGGAAAGAATTATAAAATATTTTTATAGTAGTAACACTATTGGTATTGATATATGTGGAGAATGTCCCTTGAATTATGATGAATGTAATAGTAGAGCTTTAATGATTAATGATAACACTAATAAGGAGCTTATTAAATTTATTAATTCAATTAACGCTAATGAAAAAATTAAATATAAGAGGATAAGTTAGAAGCAAGCTAAAGAATTTGACTTTTGAGGTTATAGGATAATTGTAATTTGGATATATGTAGTGTAAAATTATGGTGATAATATAAAATGGGGGATAAAAATGAAAAAAAACCTTAAAAAGTTAATTGTATTTTTTACAGTGATTATTACAATGATGGGATTTTGTATTACTAGTAGTGGTATTAGAGCTAATGCAGCTACATATCTTGAACCAAATGCTAAATATAACATCTATAATTTAGTACGTAATGCATCTAAATCAGGTGGATGTTCAGATATGGTTCCACAAGGTATATGTTTTGCAGGGGATTATTTACTAATTACTGCTTATTGCAAAGATAAAAGTCACAACTCAGTTATATACGTCTTTAATGAAAGTGACAAGTCTTATTATGGAACAATAAAATTACCTGGAAAAGCTCATGTTGGTGGAATTGCTTATGATTGTAATAGAAGTGGTAGTATATGGGTTGCTAATGGTGAAGGTTTAGGATGTTTTAAATATTCTAAGCTAAGTGAGTGTAAAGGTAAAGTTTTAAATCTTGGTAGTTATCTTAGAGAAGTAACTTTAAAGTATAGTGCTTCTACATTATGTTATGATGTTGTTAATGATTGTTTATGGGTTGCTCAATTTTCAGAGTTAAATCCAGCAAATTCTTTTGCACGTTGTTATAAAGTAGAAAATAAAACTTCTAACAGACCAACACTTCCATATCAATTCCAAATTTCAGTACCTTTAAAAACACAAGGAATTTCTGTTAGAGGTAATAAGATGTTGATATCTACATCTTATGGTAGAAAAAATAATTCTAAAATGTATTCTTATACTTGGAATCAAAGTACAAAGAAGAAGTCTAATGAAAAGAGTAAAGTATTACCACCTATGTCTGAAGGTGTAGTTATGGGATCAGCTTATGCTTATGTTGTATATGAATCTGTTGCTACTGAATATTATGATACATGTATAAGTCCTGTAAAATACTTTGCTCAATATAAATTATCTGATTTTGGAGTATAATTAATTCTATATATTTAAGAAAAGAGAGAATTCAGATTGATTTGAATTCTCTCTTTTTAATAAACTATATTTGATAAATCTGTATGAACATATTGAAAAATTTCGATATAAGAATTATAATTATTCATATCGATAAAAATAGATATGAGGTGATAAGTTTGGTTAAGGATTATAAGGAAAATGCAAAGGTATTTAAAGCTTTTTGTGATGAAAACAGATTAATGATAATTGATATGCTTAAGTCAGGAGAAAAGTGTGCTTGTAAATTGTTAGAAGAAATGAATATAGGTCAATCTACATTATCACATCATATGAAAATCCTTTGTGAATCAGGTATTGTTAATAGTCGCAGGGAAGGTAAGTGGACTTATTATAAAATAAGTTCTGAAGGAAGTGCTTATGCAAAAGAATTACTTGATGAAATAACAAAAGTTGATTTTTAACAAAGTACATATTGATAAAGTTAGATTTAATGTAAGAAGGAGAAAGATGAAAGAGATTGATTTAACTAAAGGAAAAGTAATTTCAGTTATTACAGCTTTAGCTTTACCTATAATGGGAAGTTCACTTTTACAGTTTACCTATAATTTAATTGATATGATGTGGGTAGGTAAACTTGGAAGTAATGCTGTAGCTAGTATAGGTTCATCAAGTTTGTACATAAATATAGGTAATGCAATAAATTCTGTAGCTATTATTGGTACTGGAATTAAAGTTGCTCATTCAATTGGTAGTGGAGATAGAAAAAAGGTTAAAGAATATATTAATTCAGGAATAATAATAAATACTATTATTGGTATATTGTTTGGGCTTATCTTAATAGTTTTTGGGAATAACTTCATAGGGTTTTTAAATATAAATAATTATGAAGTTGAAAGAGATGGTTATTATTATTTAATACTAAATGCACCTATTTTATTTTTTGCATTTTTCAATATGTTATATACAAGGATTTTAGGTAGTTTTGGTAATAACAAATTAGCTTTAAAGATTAATGGAGTGGGAGTTATTTTAAATATTGTGTTAGATCCATTATGTATTTATACATTTAATTTTGGAGTAATAGGAGCAGGTGTTAGTACATTAATAGCTAATATTGCAATGTTCATTTTATTTAGAATATCTTCTAATGAAACTTTGAAATATAGATATGGAATATCAATTAATTATGAGAAGATTAAAGAAATAATAAAGCTAGGGATTCCAATGGCAGTACAAAGAGTTTTGTTTACACTAATTAACATCATGTTAGCTAAGATAGTAGCTAACTTTGGATCAAATGCAATAGCAGCTCAAAAAGTTGGAGCACAGATAGAATCAGTTGCTTATATGGTAATTGGAGGTTTTAACTCAGCAGTTTCTAGTTTTACTGGACAAAATTATGGAGCAGGTGAGTATAAAAGAATTAAAAGAGGATATAATAATTCTTTAATCATAGGTATAACATATTCTTTAATTATGGCAGCAGTATTTTTAATATTTAATAGACCAATAATTAAATTATTCATAAGTGATGAACCTACTATAGATATAGCAAGTTCTTATTTAAAAGTAGTAGCTTATTCACAAGCTTTTAGTGCAATAGAAATGATATCTAACGGATTATTTACTGGTATTGGTAAGCCTAAGATTCCTGCTAGAATAAGTATTATATTTACTACCCTTAGAATTCCATTAGCTTTATTCTTAATAAAACCTTTAGGAATAAATGGTGTTTGGATAAGTATATGCGTAACTAGTATTATGAAAGGTATGTGTTCTTATTTTATTTATGTTTTAAAAGTAAATAAAGTGTTTATAGCTAAATGTTAAATTATAAACTTTATTATTTTGCTCACAAGAATTATTAAGTGTTCTTGTGAGTTTTTTAACAAATAAAATGTTATAATAAGATGTTATTTAGCAAATGTTATAGTAAAATAATAGTTCAGTATATAAACTTAGAAAGGTGTATAGAAATGAATGAAAATTATATAAAAACATTGGATATTACACAAAATGAAATGCAATCAAGATTAAAAGCATTAATTAAATACTATCCATTTTTTAAGATAACAAATAGCAAATATAATAATGAAGAATATAAAAACATAAATACCTCAGAAGTTTGCATGGCTTTAATTTCATTTTTATTTTATGAAGGAAAACTTAAAGGGCAAAAAATACATTTTTTAAGCATACAAGATTTTTTGCAGATGTTTATAGAAAAATCATATAACAAGAAGTTACATGGAGATACCTTATATAATTTTACTAATGATACTATAGATATTATCCAAAATATAGAGGGTAGAGGTTTTGATATAAGTTTTCCAAAGTTTCTTAAAGGGAAGCAAAATATTAAATATATAATAAGCAGCTCAACTGATTCAGGTAAAAAGATATATGAATTAACACCTGCTGCTATTGATTTCTTTTTAGAAACTAAGGAATTTGGAGAAGAAAGTAAGATATCTATAAGCTTACTAATCTTAAAAAAACTTGTTGAACATAATGAATATGAAAGTGCGCTACTTTCTCTTACTAATGTAAATGCAGAGGTAATAAAGCAAATCAGTAGAGTTGATGAAGTAGAAAGATCCTTAATTTATGGTGGCAAACTGGGATACAATATATTTTTAGAATATAGAAATTTAGCAGATAGGCATCAAAAGGAAGAAGAAGAGCTATTTATAGAAACAATGAAGCAAATAAGAACATTAAGAGAGGGATATGCTTCTAAAGTATCTAAATCAGATCTTGGTAAAAAGGAGCAAAGTGCTCTTAGATGTTTAGATGAAATGGATAAAGAACTTAATAAAACTGTTGAATTACATCAAAGGCTTTTAGGTAAAATAGTTATACTTTCAAAAAAAGCAAATGAAATATTAAAGAAGAAAAAAGTTAATTTAATTAGACCAACTTTTGATTTTAATACATATTTAGATAAGTTAAGTCAAATAGGAAGTGCAAAACCACTAGAATATCTGGTGATGCCATTCTTCCCATTAAATATAAAAAGAAGTTTTTCATTAGAGAAAATTAATGAAATGGTGGATTTTGAATTTATTAATCCTTATGATGATAATTTAAATGATAAAACTAAGGATACATTTATTAATACAGATGAATTCAATACAAGTATTAGAGAAAGAGTTTTAAACAATTATTGTTTATTAATAAACTATTTTTACGATATATTAATTAATAAACAATCCTTTACCATAGGAGAAATTATTGAAAAAGCTAATGAAAGTACAAAGGATAAAATATTTAAAAATCCAGATTTTATTGGACTTATAATGGATTTTCTAAGATGTAATGATAAAGAAATTCTAACTCATGAAAAAAGGAATGATGATGGACATAGTTCTTTAGAAGAAGCTTTATATAAGGTACAGGAAGATAGAATTGAAGATTATAAAATACAAGTTGAAACTATAGAAAATTCTGTAGTTGAAATACTGCCAGGATTTAAAATGACAAACGTAATAGTAAGAAAGGTTTAAGGTGATAATATGGACTCAAACACTAAAACATCTCTTGAGATTTTTTCTTATTTAATTAGAGGGATAAAAGTAAATAATAAGGTAAATAAAGATTTATATAAAACATTATTAACAAATTCTTTAGTAAATGAAGAACTTCACGAAATAGTTGATATGCATGATTTAGAATTATATATTACAGATAAAGAAGGAGCATTTGTTGTAGCTAAGGCTAATAATAAAGTATTTGGCTATTCTAATGAAGAACTTAGAAATAAGCTAGGAATTAAAAGCAATAAAGAATTATATTTATGTTACTTTATTATATACTCTGTAATATCAAGTTTTTACATACAAACAAACTACAGAACTCAAGTAGAATATGTTACATCTATGAGTTTATTAAATACAGTAGAAAAGAAACTTTATGCAATTGCAAATAATGAAACAAGCCTTGATTCAAGTGAAGATCATTCATTTAAAGCTATGTATAAATACTGGGATAGTGAGCTTATAGAATCAAATAATAGAAATAAAGAATCAGTAGATTTTAATGAAAAAAGAGGAAAGACAAGACTATCATTAGTAAATAGAACACTAGCATTTTTAGTAGATAATGAATATATGGAGAAAGATGAATTTACTAATAGATATAGCATTACTTCAAAATTTGAAGCCATAATAGAAAGATTCTTTGATGATGCAGAAACTAAAACTGTATTACAAAAATTATTAGATGAAGAAATAGAAAATAGCAAAGGAGAATTATAATGCCTAGTTTAAATAGAGTTAGAGCTATAGCAAGTTTTAATAATGGAAAACAATGCTTTGAAGATTTAAAGATAAATTCTTTAGGAGAAGATATAGTACTAGACATGGTTAATGGTGGAGGTAAAAGTTTTTTAATACAATGTATTGGACAAACTATTATTCCAAATAGTACATGGCAAAAGGACTGGGACTTTAAAGCAGTGTTTGAACCAGCAAATAAAAATAAAGTAGTTCATTGTTTAACAGAGTGGAAATTAGATGAAGGCATGGGGTACAAATATTTACTTGCAGGTTTTTGTGCAGCAAGACCTACTAAAGTTACTAATAATGAAGGGGAGTCTAACTACGGAGATTTTGAAAGATTTTCTTATATATGCTTATATAATGAGCCAAATGATAATGATATATTTAATTTACCCTTAACAGAAAAGGATGAAGATGGTACTGTATATAGAATGTCACTTCATGATTTAAAAAGATATCTTAAAAATCAGAAGAATAGTGATTACTATGTTGAAATAGAAGAAAAAGCTAGAACTTATAAGAAAAGACTTGCAAAGTACAATATAACTAATGCAGAATGGGAGCTAATTAGAGGAATTAATGCAGATGAAAAGTATGTTGCTACATATTTAAGAGCTTATCCTACAAGTGAAAAATTTATATTAAAGTTTTTAATTCCTAAAATAGAGGAATGTAATGCTAATAGGGAAGATATAGACTATAGAGGAAGTGAAGCTCTTGCAGCAGATCTTTTAAATATAAGAGAACTTATGAATGACCTTATAAAAAAGAAAAGCCAAGCTAAAGAATATTATAAGATAGTTAACTTTATAGAGCTTGTATCAAGAGAACTTACTGTAATAAAGGATAAGTATAAAGAAAGAGATGCTTTATATAAAGAAATAAAGAAAACTATTAAGTACTTAGATTCAAAAGTAGAAGAATTAAGAAAACAACAAGTTGAAGTAGAAGGTAATCTTAAGAAGGAAGAAAAAAATTTAAGAGATAATGAAATAAGACTTAAGGCTTTAGAGATATATTCAGTAGAAAAAGATTTGTTAGAAAATCAAAAATTAGAACAAGTTCAAAGTAAGAAGGTAGAATCCCTTAATAATGTAGTTAAAATTGAATCTAAAAAGTTAGCTATCAAAAAGAAGGAAAATACATATTTATCAATGTTACAAGATGAAGCTTATAAGGCAAGATATATAAAGGAAAAAGAAGTTATAGAGCTTGGTAACAAAGATTTAATAGATGGTAGAAAAGAACTTGGCCAAAAGGTTAAAAATTATCTATATAATAAGATAAATTCTTTAGAAGAAGAAAGAAATTTATTAATTAAAAAGCAAGATTCTTTAGCAGAAGAAATTAAAAATGGTACAGATAAAATTATAGCCTTAAAAAGTTCAATAATGAGTAGTAATAAAGACTTAGAAAGATATGCAGAAGAAGAAAAAAATATAAAAATAAATATGCAAATATCTGACTTTGAAATTATAAAAAATACAACAAAAGATAAAAAGGAAAAAGTATTAATAGAAGCAGAACTTGAAAAATCTATAACTAAGAAAAAACATTTAGAAGCAGAACAAAATAAACTACAAAAAGATGTAATGAATGCTCTTACTGTAATAAATGAATTAAAAGTAAGTAAAATGGAGCTAGAGCAAGAGCTAAAAGAGAAGAATAATAATCTTTTAGAAGGTAGAGAGAGTTATAGCATTATAGAAGAACAAATGGAAAAGTATGATGCTTTTACTATTGAAGAATTAAATAAAAGCATAGAAGAAGAAGTTCAAAGATTACTATTAAAACAAAGAGAAATAGACTTGAAAATAATAGATATTAAAGAAATATTGAAGAATATAGAAAGTAATTCTATAGCTCTAAGTAATGATACTAAGGTAGTATTTGATATATTAAAAGAAAAGTATCCAGATAGTATTTTAGGTAAAGATTTTTTAGAAAATTTAAGTTTAAGTGAAAAGAAAGAATATATAAGTTCTAACGAATTGCTGCCTTATAGTATTTTATTAAATAGTAATGACTATAAGCAATTTATAAAGGATAAAACTATATTACAAAATTATTTTGGATCACCAGTACCTATAATAGACAAAGATTCTTTAAAAAATGTAGCTTTAATGCCACAAGGAATAACATTTACTAATAAGGATGTTAGCTTCTTTGTAGATGAAGATGAAAGAGAAAGAACTAGAATCTTAAAAGAAGAAGAATTAATTGACCTTAGAACATTTAAAGATAGTTTAGAAAAATCTATTACTAAAATAGGTGAAATATCTAGAATAATAAAAGAATTTAAAGGTAAAGATTATGTAGAAATATTAGCTTCGGAAGTAGGTAAGCTTGAATCAGAGGTATTTAAGAAAGAAAACTTAATAATAGAAAATAATGATTTAAAAACTTTTATTGATGAAAATATAATAAAAAATAATGCAGAAATAAAGTCTCTAGAAAATAATATTGATTTATTTAATAAACAAGTAACCAAGCTTGAAAGGTACATAGAGATGGATAATAGATTTATAAAATTAAAAGAAAATATTAATGTAGCAGAAAGTGAAAAGAAAGCAGCCTCTGAAAAGTTAGATATAGAAGAAGGTTTATTAGTAACATTTAATCATAAGCAAAATCTTAACAAAGATAGGTACGAAAAAGTAGAAAAATCTCTATATACTCTAAAAGGTGAATTTGAAAAGATAGATTATGTTAAAGTGAATGATGATTCTATAATTTCAGAAGAGGAGTATATAAAGTTATCTGGAGAATTAAAGGCTATAACAGAAAAGCTAAATGGAGTTAACAGTAACTTTAAAAAGTTAGAAGAAGATATATTAGCTTGCAATAAAAGAATAGAAAGAGCAAGAGCTGATATAGAGCAAGAAGGTGTAAGGATAGATGAATTAAAGCATGTAACACTAGACTTTGCTGAAAATTCAAAAGAAGTTATAGAAGAGATGCAAATTAATCTAAACAAGTTAATACATGAATTAGAAGAGGAAAAAGAATCTTTAGAAGAATACAAGAGAACTATACGTTCATTAAATGATAAGTTTCAAGACAAAACAGAAGAACTTGAAAAGCAAGATTTAATATCTTATAGCCAAGTAAAAGGTCAAATAGAAAAGTTTGTACAAGGTGAAGATATTAAGGAAAAGCTTAAAGAAATTAATGAAATTATCCAAGTTTCTAAGGTTAAGTTAAATGAGCTTAGAGAAAGAAGATATAAGCTTCTAAATGAATTAGACAAGAATAAAGATATTAAAAGTGAGTTTTCATATTTAGAAAAAGATATTGATGTAGATATATTCATTAACAAAGAACCACTTGAAAAAATAAGAGAATTTAAAGAAGTACAAGGTGAAGTTGCCTTAATTAAACATTCAATTAGCACTAAGAAAATAAGCTACAATAATAAGCTTAAAGAAGGTGAGAAGCTAATAGAATACATGAGTGATTTTAAAGAAATCCTTGAAGAGTTAAGAAATTTACCAAATAATATTGATGACTTAACTAATATCATAAAAACATTAGTTGGAGCAGAGGATAATGATGAAGAAAGTATTTTAAATTTAGTAAAGCAAGAACAATCAACATTAGATGATAATATAAAGTCTCTTGAAGTACAGGAAGATAAATTTGTTACTTTATGTATTCAACAAAGTGAAAATATTTTAAGAGATATTAAAAAGTTAGCTAATTTATCTGTAATAGATATAAATGGTTCAAGACAAGAAATGATAAGAGTAAATTTAAGCAAATTAGAAGATGATATAGTAAAAGAAAAGATGAAAAACTATATTGAAAATTTAATTAATAAATCAGTTAAATGTGAAGATGATAATGAAAGAAGATTAGAACTAGCAAAAGGTTTAACTGTAGAAAGTTTATTTAAGCAAATAATAAAGCCTATAAAAGCAAGCTCTATACAAATTTATAAGTTAGAAGATATAAATAATATGGAATTAAACTCATGGTTATCATGGGATAGAGCTTATGGTTCAAAGGGACAAACTAATGGTATGTATATATCAGTTCTTATATGTTTAATTAGTTATTTAAGAAAGTTATATACTACATCAACTGATAATACTAAAAAGGTAATTATATTAGACAACCCATTTTCAGGAACAACATCAGAAATTATATGGTTACCAATATTAAAATTATTAAAAGAAAACAATGTACAATTATGGGCATTTGGATATGAAATAAAGACTCAGCTTTCTAATTGCTTTAATGTAAGATATCTATTAGAAAAGAAACCAGGAAAAGGACATGAAAATATTATAGTTTCAAGCTTTAAGTCTACAGCAGATACTGATAATTTAGGATATGATCCACTTACAGGTAAAAAAATAGAGGTTCTTCAAGAAAGTTTATTTTAGTAATATAAATATAGATAGATATCTAAATTAAAATTATGGCTTTGTATTTTATACAGAGCCATATTTCTTAATAATAAAAAATACTTGATTTTTTATTGAACTAACGAAGTAAATGTTTTTGGAAGTAATTTTAAAAGCTTTGGATATATTTTGATTAATTCTTTGTTTATTTGTTCCATTTTATTAAGGTAATTAGTGATATTTATATCTTCACAGTTACATGAATCTTTATAATTAACTTGCCATACTTCAAGTCCATCAAATGGATTTGCTGTACCTAGATACAAATCATTTTCAGAGCTTACATAAAGAGTTCTTCCACCATAGTTATTCGAATTATTTAAACCATTTAAATTAATAGGTTTAAAATGACAACCATCTTTAGAAGCATACATATCAAATCCTATAGGATAATTATATTTTTGAATAATAGAGTAAATTTTGCCATAGCAAGTTAAAAGATTATAATAATTTTTACATCCCCATTTATCTATATAAGTGTTCTTATTATAAATAAGACTTGTAATAATAGTTTTAATATTTGTAGAAAAATCTAAAGTAGTTATAATTAAATTATCTTTAAAAGATGAAACTTGCCATCCATATACATTAAAAAAGTTATTAAAACCTGATTTATAGCCTGAGGTGGCAGTATTCCTATATCCTGTAAATGGACATGTGGGTAAAATGGGTTTTCCTCCTACAACAAGTTCCCAATTATCTTTTTTATCAATTTTAATTAAATCAAATCCAAGAGGAGCCATTAATGCAAGAGGAATTTTTTTTGAAACTGCAACATATAGGTGATCCTTAAAGACACCACTTGACATTATGCTTGTGTTTAATTTGTCTCCAAAACCTTTATCTGCAACTAAAGTCCAATTATTAGTTCTAGGTTTACAGTCATTAGATCTCCATATCTCTGCACCATTATCAGTGGCTATTCCTACATATAATCTATTGTTAAATACTTTAAGATCATCAATTCCTCCAACTGGATTTTTAGATCTATCAAAATTAATTTTTTTCATATCTATTATTGATTTAAATGGTTTTATTTCAGGGTCATAGCTACTATATAAAAAAGGAATATTTCCCCCTATAGCTTCTTCAAGTGTTGCTATATATAATTTGCGTTTAAAAGAAACTAATGCACGGGAGCTTGTACCTGATATATTTGAAGTATCTATTTTTCTCCAATGGATACCATCAATACTTTTATATAAAGATACTTTTTTTCCAACTCCTGCTGCATATAAAGCACATTCTTTTCCATTATCATGCATAACCATTGATCTAAATCCAATAACATTATCACAAGGTTTTGCTTTAAAAACTCTTTGCCATATACATGGACCACTTCCTTTTTTGTATCTCCATATTTCAGCAGTATTATCAGAACCTGAAGCTAATGAAGAAGGAGTGTTTTCATTCCAAGCTTTAGCAGCAGTTGAAAATAGATTTCTTTCAGTTCCAACATATATATAATCTCCAAGTTCCGCCATAGACCAAGCATAACTATTTTGTACAGCATTCTCAGGATTTTCTATATCAAATCCATTAATAGTAGTGAGTTTTTCAAAAGTAAACATAAAATCCTCCTTAGTATTTATGGTGTAACAGTTTAGTATATGTAACCAAAAATGAAAGGGTGAATATATTAGGAGAGATTATATTATAAAAGAAATAGGATTATGGAAGAAAACATTGTATAATAAAAGATATATATGTTTTTACATCAAATATTTTTTTACATCAGAAGAATAAAAGAACATATATTTTTTTACATAGAAAGAATAAAAGAATATATATGTTTTTGCATCAAAAGAATATATATTCTTTTAAGATAAGGAGTACAAAATGAGTAAGACACTGGTTTTAGCAGAAAAACCTTCAGTAGTAAGAGGCTTAGCAAAAGTTTTAAAATGCAATCAAAATAAAGGTTCCTACATTGAAGGAAGTAAATATATAGTTACTTGGGCAATGGGACATTTAGTAGGACTTTTAGATCCTGAAAGATATGATGATAAGTATAAGCAATGGAAAATGGAGACATTACCAATACTTCCTAAGTATATGAAACTTACAGTTTTAAAGAAAATAGGAAAGCAATTTAATGAAGTAAAAAAACAACTTCTAAGAAAAGATGTCTCAGATATAGTAATCGCAACGGATTCGGGGAGAGAGGTAATGCTTAATTAAAAAGATGTTTAAGAATAGATAATGCTATAACTAATGTTAACTTAATAAATGTGTAAAATAGTTTAGGAATATATAATATTTAAGTGGCTTAATAACTTTGAATATTATATGTTCTTTATTTTTTATATAAAATGTAAAAAGATTAATAAAAATAAAAAATAATAGGAAAGTATCTATATTTAAATGATGCACTAAAGAAGATAATGATTTAGTAATTTATAAAAATTTATTAGTCATTTTCAATTTTAGAAATTGAAAAAAGGTACTAAGAAAATAAAAATCACTTTACATAAATTCTTTAATATAAATTATATATTAAACACATTAGATACTTATGAAAAATTTAATATCACCTGTTAAAATAGAAAATCTAACTTTTGCAGAATAATAATAAAAGCTATTAAATAACATATTATAATAAAAAATATTCTCTAATTCATTTTGATAATTAAGATTATGCAAAATGAATTTACGACAAATTACTTTTTTTTACTTTTTTGTTTTTTTATGATAAAATATTATGTAGACATATAATATATTTTTATTCAGAGGGGGGACTAGATGGATGATAGAATTTTTGCTACTAATCTAAAGAATCTAACAAAATGTGCTCAAAGCAACTATGGTAATAGGGTAGCATTTAGTTATAGAAAAGGTAAAAAAGAAATTGCTGAAAAAACTTATACTGAGTTTCAAAATGATATAAATGGTTTTGGAACTTACCTGTATAAAAATGATTTATGCAATGAGAAAATTGCTATTATAGGAGATAATTCTTATGAATGGATTGTATCTTATTTTGCAGTTGTACAAGGAGGAAATGTTGCTGTGCCAATAGATAAAAATCTTCCTTATAAAGATATAATCTACATACTAGAAAATAGTAATTGTAAAGCAATAGTATATGGTCCTGATTATGAAGAAATTGTTAAGAAGATAAAACAAAATTTAAGTAGTATTAAGTTCTTAACTAATATGGGGAGATTGGAAGCGTATATAAATGAAGGGAGTGAAGAGATAAAAAAGGGAAATTTAGAATTTGTAGATAAAGAAATTAGTGATGATAGTGAAGCTATGCTTGTATATACCTCAGGAACAACAGGTAAGAGTAAAGGAGTTTTATTGACTCATAGAAACCTTGCTTTAGATGCCTATTCTACAGGGGCTAATCTTAAAATTGAAGGAGATACTATTCTATTTTTACCATTACATCATTCTTTTGGTTTAGTTGCAGGAGTTTTAATGGTTATAGATGTTGGTAGACGAATACATATTAATCATAATTTTAGAAATGTATGTGAAGAATTTCAGATAATAAGGCCTAAGTTGGTTTTCTTAGTACCAGTCATTGTAGAACAATTTTATAAAAATATATGGAAGGATTTAAAGAAATCAGGTTTAGAAGAGAAGTATAGAAAACTAATTGAATACAGTAATGATCAGCTTGCTAAGGGAAATGATGAAAGAAGAGAATTGTTTAAATCAATATTAGAACAATTTGGAGGAGAACTTAGAACTATATGCTGTGGTGGAGCACCTTTAAGTGAAGTATATGTTAAAGGGTATAGAGAATTAGGCATTAATCTTATAAATGGTTATGGAATAAGTGAATGTTCACCAGTAGTGTCTGTTAATAAAAATGATTATTATCGAGATGGAAGCGTAGGTCAGATAATAAATTGTTGTAAGGTAAAAATCCAAGATGAAAATGAAGATGGTATCGGACTTATCCTTGTTAAGGGAGACAATATAATGAAGGGATACTATAAAAATGAGGAAGAAACTAAAAAAGTATTATCAGAAGATGGATGGTTTAATACAGGCGATTTAGGAAGAATAGATGAAGATGGTTTCTTATTCATTACTGGAAGAGCTAAGAATATTATTGTTTTATCTAATGGAGAAAATGTACAAGCAGAAGAATTAGAAGATAAGCTTCAAAAAATAACTAATGTAAAAGAAGTTATAGTATATGGTGAAAATGATATACTGACAGCTGAGTTATTTTTAGAAGATCCTAGTTATGAAGAAGAAGTTAAAAATGAAATTTTAGCACTTAATGCTGATCTTCCATTATTTAAACGTATTAAAAAAACAAAAATCAGATACAAGGAATTTGAAAAGACAGCAACTAAAAAAATAAAGCGTAGAAAATAGGGGGATATTGATGGTAAAAGAATTATGTGATTTTATAAAGGATTTTATTGAAGATGAGGATGTCATAATTACTGAAAATACATTACTTTATGATGATTTAAATTTAAACTCTTTTGAATATATACAATTAATCTCAGCTATAGAAGATGAATACGATATTGAAATAAATACAAGGGAAGTAATGAAAATTAAGACAGTTAAAGATTTAGAACAAATGATTTTAGTCAGAAGTTAATTCTTTTTATTCTTAAGGATTTATATTTAGATACTTTTGAATGGCTGGAAAAAGTGTCTTCAATCAAGATGCATATATAGTTAAGATTTACGAACAATTAACAATAGCGTGGGGAAGCCACTTTATGTAAATATAAATATAGTGGAAAGAAGTTGTAAATAATGGTTAATGGGTATCAAAAGAAAATTTTGATTATAGAACAGTTTAATAAATCAGCTAATAAATTAAGTGCTTTAATTACTTTTAATGAGAAAGTTGATATTGAAAAGTTAAAAGAATCTATTTTAAAAACTATAGATATGTCAAATTACTTTAAACTTAGTATTACAGATAATTTTAATTTGGTAGAGTTACATAATATTGAGGGAAAGATAGTATTTAATTATAAATTTGAAAATAGTGAGAAAATGCAGGACTTCATAGACAATAAGAAATCATCTGCCTTTGAAGTAGCAGGTCCATTATTAGAGATAAATATTATAGAATGCATGAAAAAATGCTATATTCTATCTTCTTTTCACCATGTAGTTTATGATGGTATATCTATGAATTTATTATTAGATGTACTAATGAAGAACTATCATAGGTACTGTGTGGGAGAAGAATTAGTTAAGATAGATAGAATGGATGAAGAAGCATTAGCTCAAGAAGAAAAGTATAAGAATTTAAAATCATATAAAAGAGACTATGAATTCTGGAATTTAAAACAGGATGCAAAAGATAGTATAAGAAGTATATTTAATAATAAAATAACTGATTTTAGCGGAAAAAGAATTGAAAAAATACTAGATGAAGACTATACAATAAAAGTTAAGGAGTTTTGTATAGAAAATAAGGTTAGTGAAACATCATTTTTTATGACTTGTTTGATGCTTACCGCAAAACCATATTTTGAGACATCTAATATCAGCATTGGGACAGCAATACATAATAGAAATAGTAAAGAGTTATCAAGACTTTGTATGACTACTAATACTGTTCCAGTAATAAGTGATATGAAGTTTGAGGGTAATATCGTTGACTGGAGTAAGAAGGTGCATGGTGATTTATTAGAGGCATATCATCATGGAAGATATAGTGAAAGCAATTTATCAGAAATGTATAAAATTCTTTTCTCATATCAAGTAAATCAATTTGAATGTACAGATGTAGATTTTAGTTGTGAATGGTTATTTTCCAATAATGCTGCACTGCCTCTTACTTTTTCAGTAGCTGACTTTAGCAGGGTTGGTAAATTTAAAGTATACCTAGATTACAATAAAAGTATTTTAAGTGATAAATTTGCAAAATTGATATTAGATAGATTATTATCTATTTGTAAGGATGTTTTGAATGACACTGAAAGAGTAATAGGTAAAGGATCTTATGTTACAGTTCAAGAAAAAGAAGGAATTAATAAAGTAAATAATACAAAAGTTGATATTGTTGATGATAAAACTATATTAGATTTATTTAAGGAAAATGTATTAAAAGCACCAAATAAGACTGCTTTAGTTTATGAAGATAAATCTTGTACGTATAAAGAACTAGATTATTATTCTAATAAGGTAGCAGAATTGTTGGTATCTAAAGGGGTAAAGCCTTGTGATAAAGTTGGTATTATTTTTGAAAAATCTTTAGAGATGGTTTATTCAATATGGGGAATACTTAAATGTGGTGCATGCTATATTCCAATTGATAGTAAGTGGCCAGAAACAAGAATAAATCAAATAATAGATTCATCAGAATGTAAGGTTTTACTTGTTTCTAATAATGTTACAGTAAATGATTATTATGTTAAAATTGTAAGATATGATAAAAGCAAAGAGTTTACGGGAGATTTTGAAAGTTATAAGCTTACAAGAGGTATGCTGTCTTATATTATATACACTTCAGGTTCAACGGGAAAACCTAAAGGTGTAATGGTAGCCAATAATAATGTAAAGAACCTTGCCTTTGATAATATTATGAATATTACAGAATATGATACTTTCTTACAATTAATAAATTATACTTTTGATGTTTCAGTAATGGGATATTTAGTATCATTGATAAAAGGTGCAACTACTATTATTGCAGATGATAAAGTTATATTAGATCCTTGTCTTACAGCAGATATGGTATATGAAAATAAAGTGACAGTTTTAAATACTACTACTGCTTTATTTAGAGAATGGATTCCTTTTATAGATAAATTCAAGAACGTTAGAAGAATCATGACTGGTGGTGAAAAGCTATTACTAGATGTAGTTAATCAAGTAATGCCAGTATTAGATAATGTACTTGTAAATGGTTATGGTCCTACTGAAACAACAGTTTACAGCACAGCTAAAGTAATTACAAAGGATATTGAAGGAAGTGTTTCTATAGGTAAACCTATTTTAAACACTCAGGTATATGTTCTTGATGAAAATAAAGAAATGACTGCTGTAATGGAATGTGGACAGTTATATATAGCAGGAGAAGGTGTTTGTAATGGTTATGTAGATAAAGCTGAAAATAAGAGATTTGTACCTAATCTTTTTGGACAAGGTTTAATGTATGCTACTGGAGACCTTTGTTATTTTACGCCAGACTATGAACTTAATTATGTTGATAGAATTGATACTCAAGTTAAGGTTAATGGATATAGAATTGAAGTTTCAGAAATAGAAAGTGCAATAAATAGTATTGAAGGTATAAAAAATAGTATTGTAACTGTAGAAAATAACGGTCTTACAGCTTATTTAGAAACAGATTTAGAAATTTCTAAGTTAGATATTATAAATCATTTAGTTAAGAAATTACCAAGCTATATGGTTCCTAATAACTATTGTATTATAAGTAAAGTTCCTCTAACTGGTAATGGAAAAATAGATTATAAACAGTTAAAAACTTATCTTGTTAAAAAACTTAATACTGATTCTTCAGTTAAAGCTGTTAGTAAAGAAGAGGAGAAAGTTAAGAAAATCTTTGCTGACATACTTCAAAATGATGATATTGGTGCAGATGTTTCCTTTTTTGCTCTAGGAGGAAACTCAATACAGGCTATGAAATTAGTAGCTAATATAAAGAAAAATCTTAATATAAATTTATCAGTGTCAGATTTTTATGAACATAGTACTATTTGTGAACTTAGTGGATTTTTAAAGGGTGCAAAAGCTACAGGTAGCAATAAGATTAAAAAAGCTGAAAAGAAAGATAAATATAAGTTAGCACCTTCACAAGAAATGATATTTAGTATCTGGAATATGGACAAGGAATCCTTAAAGTATAACATTCCAGTTATTATAAAGCTTCGTGATGATATAGATATAGATAAAATAGAATCATGTGTAAATAAGTTGATTTTGAAGAATGAATCAATGAGAACAAGAATAGCTTTAGTTGATAGTTTTCCATATCAAGTAATTGATGATTATTCAGAAACTAAGATTGAAGTAGAAAAGATTAAGGGCAGAATAAAAAATTATAGTATGCTTTATAATTCTTTTGACTTATTAAATGATTATCCTTTTAGAGTTAAAGTTGTTGAAGATGATTATGATAAATATTTATTCTTTGAATTCCATCACTATATGTTTGATGGAGTAGCAATAAATATCCTTTTAGAAGATATGAATAGATTATACAATGGAGAAGATGATCAAAAAGATTCTGAATTATTAATGCAGAACAAAGATTACTCTGAATATATATTATCTTTACCAAAAGAAGAGTCAGAAGAGTTTTGGAAAAGCAAATTATCTGATGCAGAGTCAGCAAATATTAAAGAGCATTTAATGAGAGATATTGAAAATATAGATGAGACAGGAATATTTAGATATACTTTCAGTAAGAGTCTTTCAAATGAAATTCGTGATGAATCAATGCAAAATAATTGTTCGCTTCATAATTATATGCTTGCTGTGTTTAGTATTTTATTATCAAAATATAATAATGAAGGTAATATGACAGTAGGTACAATTCTTTCTGGAAGAACAGAAGAGGAATTTGATAAAGTGGCATCTATGATGGTTAATACAATACCTGTTTCCTTTAATATCACAAAGGATCAAAGTGCTAAGAAAGTTTTAACTGATATGCTTTCATTTATAGGTCAAGCTTATGATAATTCAACATTAGGTTTTAATAATATTGTACGAGCTGTTAAACCACGTAGAGAAGTAAATAGAAATACTTTGTTTAATATTATGTTTGTAATGCAGGATACAGACTTTAAAACAAAATTCGGAGAAGTAGTTAAAGATGATTCAATGCAGATAGATGAAAAGTTTGATTTTACTGTAGAGATTCAGGCAGATGAGGAAATATCATTAAATATTACCTTTAAGAAAAACTTGTATGATAATTTAGAAATTGAGCTTATGGCAAGACGTTATGAAATGATGTTATCGCAAGTTAATAAAAACATAGAAAGTACTGTAGGCGATTTTGATATTTTAACTGAATTAGATAAAGAATTAATTGAAAAGTTTAATAGTGAAAGTAAGGATTATCCAAAACATTTATCTGTTTCTCATGTATTTTATAAAGCAGCTAAGCAATATTCATTAAATACAGCAGTTAGAATGGGTGATAATAAGATTAACTATAGAAGACTGCTAAAGAGAGCATCAGAAATTGCAGGTTATTTAAATAAGAATAATATAGGCAGAGGAAGTATTGTTGGGTTATATTGCGTTCGTTCAATTGAAATGATAGAAGCTATTTTTGGTGTTATTTTATCAGGAGCAGCATATATGCCAATAGATATCAAGACTCCTAAAAATAGAATTGAACATATGATAAATGAATGTGAAGTTAACAAGGTTATAACTTTTAATTGTGATGAAACAAAACTACCTGATAGTGTAAGTACAATAAATGTAAGCAATATAGAATCTAGTGGTATTTTTTCTAAGATAATAGAACCACAGAATACTCCAGATGACTTGATTTACATTATGTATACATCAGGTTCTACAGGAAAACCTAAAGGAGTTAGTGTTAAACATAGCAATGTAGTTGAACTAGTATGTGCTGGTGTAAAATTAGAAAGATATTTAAATATCTCTAACTATGCTTTTGATGGTTCCGTTTATGATATTTTTAATGCTATATTAAATGGTGGAAGTGTTACTATGCTTGATGAAGTGCAGGCTATGGACCCAGTTAGCATTGCGAAGATTATAAAAGAAAATAGTATACAGTCTTTCTTTATACCATCAGCTTTATTTAATACCTTTAGCGAAGAAGAACTTAAAAATATGACTTCAGTTAAAAGAATGTATGTTGGAGGAGAAAGACTATCAGAACCACATATAAAGAGAGCTTTAAAGTATATTAAAAATGGTATCTATAACGGTTATGGTCCTACAGAAGCTACTGTTTTCAGTGTATCCTGCAATATAATATCAGTAGATAATGGTTATATTCCTATAGGAAAGCCATTTAATAATACAAAGATTTATATAATGGATGATAAAAATAGGCTATGCCCTATAGGTATAAGCGGTAATTTAAATATAGCGGGACCAGGAGTAAGTTGTGGTTATATAAAGAATGAAAGGTTTACTTCTGAAAGGTTTAGAACTGATTTAATTGAAGGCGAAAAATTATATATGTCAGGGGATCTTGGAAGATTCAATATAGATGGCAGTATAGATTATATGGGAAGAAAAGATAATCAAGTTAAGTTTAGAGGATTTAGAATTGAACTTAATGAAATTAAAAATGCATTACTAGAAATTGAAAAGATTTTAGAAGCAGAAGTATTAGTTAAAGAACGTAACGGAAATAAAGAATTATATGCATTTTATGTAACTGAAGGTAATGAAGAAATTTCAGATTTAGATATAAATAGAAAACTTAAAGATTCTCTTCCAGAATATATGATTCCAAGATTTTTTGAAAAGATTGAAAAAATGCCTCTTACTATGAATGGTAAGGTAGATAAAAATAAACTTCTTAGTATTGAGGTAAGTAATACACATCAAGGTGAATATATTGAACCTAAAACTAATGTTGAAAAACTTATTGCTGATAAATGGCAGAAGCTATTTAATATAGATAGAGTTAGTGTTGATGATGACTTCTTCGAATTAGGAGGACATTCTATTCAGGCAATAAAATTTATTTCTGAAATGAAGGAAAGCGACATAGAACTTACAGTTAAAGATGTTATGAATAATTCAAAACTGTATAAGTTAGCAGAAATGATAGAAAAGAATACTCAAAAACAAGTTGAAGATGCATATAAGCGTAAATTGATTTTTTCTATTGAGAAACAAGGTAAATTCCATAAAATTAAAAAAGGAAGTAAAAATGCAATTTTTATTTTCCCAACTTATATGTTGAATATTGCATATGAAGTGACATTTACTAAAATGGTTAAAAACTTTGAAGGATGGACATGCTATTTAGGAAACTTTACAGATAGTAAAGATTATATTAATGAATATTTAAAGGATGTAGTACGTTATTCACGTAATGCAGATAAGGTAGTGTTTATCGGTTATTCTTTTGGTGGATGTCTTGCTTACGAAGTTGCAAAACTTGCAGAGAAAAAGGGCGTAAAAATTGATAATCTTATTATTTTAGATAGTTTCTTTAAAGTAAAAGCAGATAATGGATTTGATTCATTTAGTGATGGTATGAGAGATATTAAACAATTACGTTCCTTCTTAGAAGAAAGATTTGCTTTTTATAGAGACCTTGAAGAAAGTATTAAGCAAAGTATAGAAAATTGTTTCTTGTCATTCTTCGAACATACAAGAACATTAGTAAACACAAAGGAAGTTATTAATGCACCAATTAATTATCTATGGGCAGAAAATCAAGATTTTGATGTTGAAGATACTAGAGATATTTGGAAGGAAGGATGTACTAAAGAATATCATCAATATGATGGTTTTGGAAAGCATAATGATATGTTAAATCAGGAACATATTGATAAAAATGTAAAGATAATTACCAAGTTACTATAATATGTGTAAGGAGTAAAAATATGATTGAGACAATAGATTTATGTAAAGTGTTTGGAGAAAGTGATGAGAGCAAGTTTTATGCTAACAAAGATATTAACATTAAAATTAATGATAATGAATTATTAGTTATTTTAGGACCATCAGGTAGTGGAAAGAGTACATTTATGAATTTATTAAGTACTCTAGAAAAACCTACTAGTGGAAAGATTCTTTATGATGGAAGAGATATTTCAAAATTAAAGGGGAGCAAACTTACTAAGTTTAGAAAAGAAGAAATAGGATTTATTTTTCAACAATATCATCTAATATCAATGCTTACTGTATATGAAAATATAGAAATAGCAGCTCAGTTATCTAGTAATGATAAGAATTTCATTTATAAATTAATAGAAGAGGTAAGTTTAAAAGGGAAGGAAAATAAGTATCCATTTCAACTTTCAGGGGGAGAACAACAGAGGGTTGCAATTGCAAGGGCAATTGCAAAAACTCCTAAGGTGCTTTTCTGTGATGAACCAACAGGAGCACTTGATGAAGAGAATAGCAAGAAGATACTTAAGTTAATCTGTAAAGTGCAAAAGGAACATGGAATTACAATAATTATGGTAACTCATAATCCTTTGATTGCAGATGTAGCTGATAGAGTTATTTGCATGAATAGCGGTAAAATAATCTCTGATAAGTTAAATGAAGTGA
This sequence comes from uncultured Clostridium sp., assembly GCA_934755305.1. Lineage (GTDB taxonomy): Bacteria > Bacillota > Clostridia > Clostridiales > Clostridiaceae > Clostridium. The sequence continues at coordinate 32,132 of CAKVLD010000030.1, forward strand.
AGAAAGATGTAGATGAATTGGAGTGGAATTTGTGATGAAAAATATTATTAAAACTATATTTAGATCATTATTTACCAAAAAGCTACAGACTTTTATCCTATTTCTATTATTAATTGTTTCAGGTATTCTGTTTTCTTATGCATACACAGCTGTTTCTATTATGGATAAGTATAATCTTGGAATTAAGCAGGATTCTAATTTAGAGGATTTAAGGTTTATGATAAAACCTGGAGATGAAGAGAAAGTATCTGATTTAGAAGAAAAATATAATATTGATACAGAAGAATACGTTAGTAAGTTTGTTCAAGAAGACTGGCAGGATAAAACAATAAATATCTATCTTACTAAAGAAAGGCAAGACATTGATAAACCTATATATATAAATGGAGAAGCTCCATCATCTGATAATGAAATTGCTATTTCTAAAAACTTTGCTGAGGAAAATTGTATAGATTTAGGAGATAAGTTTAGTATTAAAGAACAGGAATATATCGTAACAGGTATATTTACTTCAGCAGATAAGCTTACTATATATGATACAAGTAAATCCGTTAATATAAATACTTCAGATAATTGTATGGCAATTTTAAATCAGGATGACTTTGATAAAATTGATTCTTCAATAGATAAATATTATTGTGGCGTTTTTAATGAGGATAATTTAGATAAGAGGGCAGAGATTGCAAATATAGCTAATGAGGAATATGTTATTTATGCAATAAGCAGTGAAGATTATTCTGAGGTGACAATGCTTGATTCCCTTATTAAAAGTAATGAAAGTTTAATGCTTTATGGAATGGGGTTATTAGTTGTTATTATAATTATTGTAGCTTTGATACAATTAGCTAATAGCTTTAAGGCTTTCTTAAAACCAATAGGAGTACTTATAGCCATTGGGTGCAGTCGTATAAGAATATTACTATCATATTTATGTTATAGTATAGTCTTTGCAGTTCCTATAACTTTAGGATTAATTTTAGGATATATGGCTTCAGATAGCTTTTTAATGAGCATTAATAAGCTTTATAATGTTAATATTACTAAAGTAAATGTAGGGGTTGAAGGTTATTTAGCATGCCTTATAGGTGAAACTTTAATTTTAACTTTATGTGTAATTTTAATGATAGGTAAAAGTATTAGTAAAGATGCTATGCAGCTTATAAAATCAAATGAAAAGCAGAGTGTTAATAAAATTTATATGAATCTTAAAAAATTAATATCAATTTTTAATTTTAGTACAAGAGTAAAACTATCAATAGCTATAAGAAAACCAGGCAGATTTGTATTAGGAATAATGGTATTCTTTATTTCATATAATTTATTGGGAAGTGCTTTTGCGATTAAAAATTCTACGTCTAACATTACCCAAAACTACAAGGATTATTTAAACTTTGAGGAAGTTTATTATTATAAAGAAATTAAAAATGGAGAAGATGAAGAAGATACTGATAAGTTTATTAGTACTGGTGTAAAACTTATAAAAAATGATACAACAGACGAAAAAATCAATTACTACTATACTCTAGAAGGAATAAAAAGTAACCAACAAAGTATAAATATAAGAGATGAAAAGGGAAATGAATTAAGTGAAAAATTAAATACAGGCGTTATTATTCCAAAGATAATGAGTATTAAACATAATATATCTGAAGGTGATAAGCTAAAACTTAATATTTGTGGTACTGAGAAAGAGTTAGAAGTAAGTGGTATAAATAGTTCAGTAATAGATGAGAAAATATATATAGATATAAATGAATTATATAATTTAGAATTATATAAGGAAAATGATTATACTGGTATATATGTAAAGAACATAGAAGCTATTAATGAAGAAAATCAAGATATTAATTATAGTCTGAGTAAAGATGATCTTATTGATATAAGTAAGAAATTTGGTGAAAGTACTAAGGGTATCGAAGGTATAATGTTTACTAGTTCTGTACTTATAAGTGTATTATTAATAGTTTTAATATCAGCATTTAATTTTAACGATAATATTAAAAATGTAGCTTTATTAAATTTTATGGGATATTCGAAGAGAAAAACTAATGATATGATTGTTAATGTTTTTGATAGTACAGCATTGGTTGGTAGTATACTAGGAATTCTTGCAATAGAATATTTCTTAAAAAGTTTTGAGAATCTTCTTCTTACTGCGTCTAACTATCCATTAACATTTGAATTGAGTTTAATCTATAAGGTAATATCTTTAATTGCTATTTTAGTTTTATATGTTTTAATAAAGTTATTATGTAATTTAATCTTAGAACAAGGAAGTATTGTAGATATACTTAGAAGAGAATAAAAATATAAGAGATTGTACACTTTAAAATATTGGTGATTTAACAGCATTACTATTTTGAAGTGTTTTCTTGTTATGCTGCATTTCTAGCTAATAATTCATATAAAAAATGTTTGATTTGAAAATGAAAGATCTTATCAAAATTCAAAATAAATAGGATTATTGATAAAAACATTGTATAATAAAAGATATATATGTTTT
>CAKVLD010000031.1 GCA_934755305.1 uncultured Clostridium sp.
AAGTATACCCTTTTTTAAAAAAATACTTTTAAAAAATTTTAATTTTTTTGTATAACTGGTCTTTACGTTAAAATAAAGATGCTTTGATGAAAAATTTTCTTCACCAAAACATCTTTACTTACTACCCTTAAGCTATTTCTATATTAAACTCATCTTTTAATATAATTTCAAGAAACTTTCCTTGAAAAACCTTATCTAATTTAACATTACTCACACTAAATATAGTACCATTCTTTATATTGTTTTTAACCTCACGCCTTGAAATATTTAATATATTAGATAATAACTTATCTATACGTAACTTTAAATTATATTCATTATATATTCTAATTATATTAGAAGCATTTTTAACTTCATTTTTAGACTGTATTATATCATATTCAATATTACTTTCACTAATATCTGCTTTATTTTTTTCAAATAATTCTTTATTAATGCCACATTTAAATGCTAATTCTTTATCATTGCTTAGAAATTTTTCATACTCAAGTTTATCTATTTCAAAAGGATTAACTCTTTTATAAATAGAAAGATTAAAAGTATGCTTACATTTTTTACATTGATAAACAAGCCATACATCTATAGTATTTCCATTTGCATTAACTCTAAAATTATTAGTATTAATATAGTTAGTTTTACATCCACATTTAGCACAATTTCTAGTTACTTCATAAGAGTTTTTGGGTATAATTTTAAATTCTTTATTTTCTAAATAGCACATTTTTTGCATCTCCTATATATTTTTTATGTATATTTAGATATGCAAAGGCTATTAAAGTTTATATAATTATTATCTATATACTGCAATAACCTTTGTTATGCAGTAAAATTTGGTGTACTCATCATAAACTAATCCCCCCTATATTTTTATAATACTATCTTCCTAATATAATAAATACCTCAAACTTTTTTATAAAAAAATTAGAGACAAAAAATATGCCTCTAAAAATTCCTTACCTATTTAATACTTAAGCTGTTAAGCCGCATTTTTTATTTTGTATATAATTCTCTGTATACTTTTCTCTGATAAAAAATACTTTTCTGCTAATGTAGCTATCTTAAGTCCATTTTTATAGTCCTCATATATTTTTATATTTCTTTCACTTAATTCTTGACGAATTGTAGTCTTCTCACCCCAAGGTTTTCTATTATTCTTTTTCCTAGGAATATAAATACATTCTCCATCAATATAATTTTGAATAAGTTCAACTATCTCTATAGGTAATACCTGTTCTGCCTTTTTATAGCTCATATTTGCCTCCTAAAAATAATAATCATTTAGGAAATAGCAAAGGCTATAAACTAAATTTAAAATTTGCAATAGCCTCTACTATGCAAATATAAAAATTCTTTCCATAAACTCTATCACTCCCTTATTTTTTAGTATAAATATACCAAAACAAGAATATTATTTCAATCACTTGATCCAAAAAGCTTACTCAAAATATTTTTATTATCAACAAACTTTTTAAATACTTTTTAATTAAAAATAAAATTTTTGAGACTTTTATTAATACCACTTAATAAATTAGGTACAGACCCTGTAATATAAGGTAAAATTACAGATAAAATAAATATTCCTCCACATATTATAAACACTCTAATATCCATATATATCCTCCCACAATACACTTCATATCCATATATAGAAGCACCTGCTATAGAAGCGATTAATAGAATTTTAGTAGCAATCCATATAATAGCATCTATAAACTTCAAAATAAAAATTATTATTGATAAAATTATAATTATAGGAAATACTATTATTTTAAATGGTAATAATAATATATTGGATTCTTTTTTAGTTCTATTTTCTTCTTCACCTTTCTTTAAATTTTTCTTATTATCTATCTTATCTTTATCTCTATCTTTCTCTTTATTTCCCTTCTTTCTTTTTGCATTTGAATTAGAATGCCTTCTTTTTCTTTTTCTATTACTCCTCTTCTCTTCTTCATATATATCTTCATCATAAGGTTCTTCATCATAACATAAATCCTCATCATAATAATCAGATCTTATTTCATTAAGCTCATCGTCAGTAAACATCACTGTATCACCAAAAGCTTGTCCTTTTTCCTTTGATGTAGTTGTTACCTGAAATAAAGCATCTTTATATGCTTCCTCTAAAACCTTCAAAAAAGCATCTGCATTCTTTTTATTTGATACTTCTGTTTCTATTTTACTTACTTTTTTTTCATAAGCTTTTTTTAATTCCTCTATAGAAGAATCTTTATCTACACCTAAAATTTCATAACAATCCATTTTAATTACTCCCATATGTATATTTTTGTACAATATGTATTATACGATATTAGACTAATTTAAAATGAAGAAAATATTAAAAAATAAAAAATGCGTAAAACTAGTACATATTTTTCCTAGCTTTACGCATTTTACACTTTGATTTTTAACAGTTACTTAATCAAATTTTTTTAAGATTATAATAATTCTTTTCTTAATTCTTCAGCTGATTTAGGTGATAGATAAGCAGGTGCTACATCAAATACTGTGCAAGCTCCTGTTTTTCCTTCTTTAGCCATTCTACTAATAGCTCTTGCATAAGCCACTAATACATTAGCTGTAAATTCAGGATTACTATCTAAGTTAAGAGAAAATTCTATTTTTTCTTTATTTCCATCTCCAGTTACACCAGTTCTTATTACAAATCCACCATGAGGCATTCCTGAATGATTTTTCTTTAATTCTTCTTCACTTATAAAATTAACTTCTGTATCATAATCTGAGAAATAATTAGGCATATTCTTGATTTCATTCTCAACTTTAACCTTATCTGCTCCATCTTCTAATACAACATAGCACACTCTAAGATGCTTTTCTCTAACAGAAAGCTCTGGATTTTCTCCACTTCTAACTTTTTCTAAAGCTTCATTCTTAGGAATAGTATATTGTTTGCCATCCTTAACACCTTCAATTCTTCTTATAGCATCTGAATGACCTTGACTTACTCCTTTTCCCCAGAAAGTATAATCTTTTCCTTCTGGTAAAACAGCATTAGCCATTAATCTATTTAAAGAAAATAATCCTGGATCCCAACCTACTGAAATTATGCTTAAATTACCTGAGCTTTTAGCAGCCTTGTCAACATTTGCAAAATATTCTGGTATTCTTGCATGTGTATCAAAGCTATCTACTGTATTAAACATTTCAGCTATCTTTGGACCTTGTTCTGGAAGATCTGTAGCAGAACCACCACATAATATCATAACATCAATTTTATCTTTGTATTCTTCAAGTTTTGAAATATGTAAAGCCTTTGAACCATCATCCATAACCAAACCTTCTCTTCTTGTGAATACAGCTTGTAAATCCATGTCGTTATTTTGCTTAATAGATTTTATTACTCCTTTTCCTAGATTTCCATAACCAATTATTCCTATTCGTATTTTTTCTTGCATTTGCATACCCCCAATATTTTTTTACATCTTATTTTAACATATATTTTAATATATAAATTAATTAATTTCACTTATTATTTTATAAATCAAATTAATTTAAATTTACAATTCCAACTTTTCTCAATGCTTCACTAATATATGCTTCATACGTTTTGTTATATAATTCTTCATCTTGACCACCTAAAATAATATTTCGTAAATAAAAATCTCTTAAATTATTTGTAGTTTTAACACCTTTAAGTTTAATATACTTATTTTTAGGGTTAGTTGTTGTAAATATAAAATCATTTTTATCTAATACTTCTAAAGCTCTTAAATTATTTGCAGTAAATATAAGTTGCCCTTTTCCATTCTTCTTAAGTAAAACTAATATTTCACCAAATAAAAATTCAAATAATCCTGCATCCAATTCATCTATAGCAAGACATACTTTAGGATCATTATAAACAGATATTAATAAACCTACAATAAATATTATTTCTTTAGTTCCATCTGATTCATATCTTAGTGGAATTTTAGCATTTCCTTGTATAGAAACCAATTCAAATTTAACTCCTAATTCACATTCTTTTATAAAAGCTTCACTTTTACTTTCTATTCCTATCTTAAAAGAAGGAATAATGGTTTCTAAAACAATATTTATTCGGGCAATAATGTCTTTTAATATTTTATATGAATATTCACTTATTAAATTATTATCAAATATTTTCAATTGAATTTTCCCATACCCTAAATCAATGGGCAAAATATTACTGTATTTCTTAAAGTACTTACTACTTACAACTATCAAATTAGATTCAGCAAAATTTCTAATTGAACTTAATATTTCATAATAAATATTTGTTTCACCAAATACTTTTTTAAAAGTATTTACACTATAATTATTAAATATAAATGAGCAGCTATTTTCTTTAGATAAAGCTTTAGCTACTACTAAAGAACCATTAGCTTCCTCTTCTTTATTAAAAATATTTAATATAAAATTAGGCTTAATAATATTGTTATTATCATAACTTATTCTATAGTCTATTATGGTTTTAGTATTAGACCTAACATCTAAATTATATTGAGAATACTTTATCTTTTCAGCATATACTAAAGCTTTGTTGTTTTCTTCGTTGTATCCTATTTCAAATTTATAACTAACTTTATACTTAATCCCTCTTATATCAATAATAAATGTATATTTAAAAATTGCATTTTTATTTTCTTCTTTTAATAAATATAATAATTCACTATCTATTGTAGAACCTGAAGCTATAAGTTTTAATATATTAAAAGCTTCTATTACTACTGTTTTACCTGAGGCATTTTGTCCATAAATCCCTATTATACTATTGAATTCATTGGTATTTCTACTACTGTTTTGTAAATTTAGTACACCTTTTTCTACATTTTTAAAATTATTAATTTCTAGCTCCTTAATTTTAACTGTTCCCTCCATAATATAAGCCTCCTAATAATTCTCACAGAAATTAATCTTAATTTATATATTTTATTTTTTACTAGGATAACTTTTTTATTCAAGTAATTGTTGAACTCAATTTTTTATGTTTTTAATGCATATATTTTTTTGCATCAAAAAAATACTATTTGTTCCCTTTAAAGAGTTTAAAAAATATCTCATATATAAAATTTTTCATTAACACTCTTAAGGTTTTTATCATAATATACATCATAAGTATTAAAGGGAAAGGACCCCTGAAAAATGAAGAAAAAAAGAAAACTAGCACTTTTCTTAAGCTTAATTTTTACCGTAAGTTCTTTATTTATTAGCTGTGAAAAAAACACTAATAATGGTTCAACTACTGTTCATCTTTGCGAAGTAGTTCGTTCTGTATTCTATGCTCCAATGTATGTTGCTATAGAACAAGGTTTCTTCTTAGATGAAGGATTAGATATTGATCTGAGCACGGGCCAAGGTGCTGATAAGGTCATGCAAAATGTTTTAAGCAATAACGCAGACATTGGATTTTGTGGTCCTGAACAGGTAATTTATATTAATAATCAAGGTAGAGAAGATAATCCTATTATTTTCGCAGGACTTACCCAAAAAGATGGTTCCTTCTTAGTTAGTAAAACTAAAGAAACAGACTTCACCTGGGAATCTCTAAAGGGTAAAGAAATAATCGGTGGAAGACCTGGTGGTGTTCCTGAAATGGCCCTTGAATATGTTATGAAAAAAAATAAACTTGACCCAAAGAAAGATGTAAACATGGTAACCAATATTGACTTTACAGCTACATCTGGTGCTTTCCTTTCAGGAAATGCTGACTATGTAGCACTATTTGAACCTACTGCTTCTATGCTTGAAGCTCAAAATGAAGGATATATAGTTTCATCTATTGGTGAATCCTTAGGTAACATTGCATATACTTGTTTTTTCTGCACCCAATCTTATATGGATAAAAATCCCAGGATTGTTGAAAAGTTCACAAGGGCAATTTACAAAGGACAACTATGGGTTCAAAACCATAACAGTGAAGATATAGCATCCTCAATAGAGTCCTTTTTCCCTGGTACTGATAAAAAAATAATCATTAATGTGATCAACAATTATAAAAAGATTGATGCTTTCAAAACTAACCCCAGTATAAATAAAGATGACCTCGAAAAATTAATGGACGTTATTCAATCCTACGACTCATCTCTAATACCTTCTAAACCATCCTATGAAACAATAGTTAATAACTCTTATTCTGAAGATGTAATAAAAAATAACACAAATTAGATATGGAACGAACTAAGTGGATTTAAGCGGAAGCCCATTATATAGGGGCTTCCATCCATTTATATTAATAATTTTTTCTACATAACAATAAGGTGGTGAAAAAATTGGATTTACTAAACATTAATAATCTATCAATGAACTATCATTCATTAAAAGGTGAAACTAAAGCTTTAGATAATATTAATTTCTCTGTTAAAGAAAATGAATTTCTTACTATTCTAGGACCTTCTGGTTGTGGAAAATCCACTCTTTTAAATATTTTATGCGGAATCTTAAAACCTAGTTGTGGTACAGTCCTTTTCAAAGGAGAAGATATAAATAAAAACTTAAACAAAATAGGATACATGTTCCAAAAAGATCACTTATTTGAGTGGGATACAGTATGGGAAAATGTCACTTTACCCCTTAGAATAAAGAGCTTAATAAATAAAGAAAACTTAAAAAGAGTTTATGATCTTTTAGAAAAATATGACCTTATTAATTTTAAAAATCATTACCCTAAAGAATTATCTGGTGGTATGAGACAAAGAGTTGCTTTAATAAGAACTTTAGCTATTAATCCTGATGTATTATTTTTAGACGAACCTTTTTCTGCACTTGATTTTCAAACTAGAATAAAGGTTTCTGATGATATAAAAAATATTATTAATAATGAAAAGAAAACCGCTATTATGGTTACCCATGATATAAGTGAAGCTATTTCTTTATCGGATAGAATTATAATTTTATCTAAAAGACCTGCAAATATAAAAAAAGACGTAGTTATAGACTTTTCTAATAAAACTGCTACACCTTTTGAAAGGAGAAGTGAAGAAGAGTTTAAAGCATACTTTGATACTCTTTGGAAGGAGTTGAATTCTAAATGAGCGAAGAACATAAACTCTTTATCCAAAAGTTAAAAATCGAAAAATTCAAAGTAGCTTTCTTTAGAGTTTTTATTTTAGTATTTTTAATTTTTATTTGGGAAATAGCTGCTAATCTAAAATGGATAGATCCTTTCTTATTCTCAAGTCCTAGTAGAATATTAAAATCTTTTTTAAGTTTTTATAACGCTGGAAACCTCTTTAATAATATCTGGGTAACCTGTTATGAAACTATATTAGGTTTTACTCTTGGTACTATTTTAGGTGCTGTAATAGCTATACTTTTATGGATTTTTCCTTTTGTCTCTAAAGTTTTAGACCCTTATCTTGTAGTTCTTAATGCTCTGCCCAAAGTTGCTTTAGCACCAATAATTATATTCTGGGTTGGAAATGGTACTACCGCCATAATTGTTATTGCACTTCTTATTTCTATTGTAACAACTATCATTAGCATATATACAGGCTTTAAAGAAGTGGACAGAGAAAAATTATTATTAATGACTACATTTAGAGCAAGCAAATTGCAAATTCTACGTTATTTAATTATCCCTTATTCTATTCCAGTATTAATATCTGCATTAAAAATTAATGTTGGTTTATCTTGGGTTGGAGTAATAATGGGAGAATTTTTAGTAGCTCGTAAAGGATTAGGTTTTTTAATTGTATATGGTGGTCAAATCTCTCAACTTGATATGGTTATGATGAGTATAGTTTTACTATCCATAATTGCTTTTGTTATGTATAAATTAGTGGCTTTATTAGAAAAGTCAACTTCAAGGGATTCTTAGAATTAAAACTAAGAATCCTCTATCTTATACAATTTTCTTTTAAAATTAACATATTGTCTAATAATTCTTATTTTGGTATATTTATTTCCTTAATTTTAAGTTTACATAATTATATTAAAGTGATAAATTATTTTATGAAATATATTTTAAGGAGATTATTATATGAAACTTTTTAGAGAAGCACTTATTATTTTTGGAATATATCTATTAGGTGAATTTATATCTAAACTTTTTGATATACCTATTCCAGGGAATGTATTAGGACTTATAATACTTTTAATACTTTTATGTACTAATATTATAAAACCCTCACAAATTGAAAATATATCAAATTTTCTTTTAGATCATTTAGCCTTTTTCTTTATACCAGCTGGAGTTCAACTTATGTCTTCTTTTGGTTTAATAAAAGATTCCTGGGCTAAATTGCTAATTATATGTGTAATATCAACAATTGTAGTTATTGCATGTACTGGATTAATAGTTCAAACTATATTAAAAAAAACTAATCAGAAAGGAGATACTACTTATTTAGATAAGTAGCAATAAAGAATTGAGTATAATAACTGACAACTTATTTTTTGGAATTATTCTTTCTTTAGTAGCCTTTGAAATAGGCTTATACATAAATAGAAAAACTAAAATCTCTATATTTAATCCGTTGCTTATCGCAATTATTTTAGTTATAGGTTTCTTATTAGCATTTAACATTGATTTTGATACATATAATTCTGGAGCTAAATTTATTAATATGTTTTTAGGACCATCTACTGTAGCCTTAGCTCTACCTTTATATAAACAAATTGATTTATTAAAAAAGAATGCTCTTTCTATACTTATCGGAATATTATTAGGATCTATTATTGGAATTTGTTCAGTCATAGCTCTATCTTGCTTATTGAACCTTGATTCATCTTTGATGAAATCTTTAATTCCTAAATCTGTGACAACTCCTATAGGAATAGAAATCTGTAATCAACTAGAAGGAATTGTGCCAATTACTGTTTTAGCAATTATCTTATCTGGTATCTTAGGAGCTGTAATTGGACCATATGTATGTAAATTCTTTAGAATTAAAAATAGTATTGCCATAGGAGTTGCTATAGGTACTGCTTCTCATGCTGTAGGGACAACAAAAGCACTTGAAATCGGAGAAATTGAAGGAGCTATGAGTAGTTTATCTATAGGTGTTGCTGGACTTATAACTGTATTTATTGCACCAGCTATCTATAACTTAGCTTCTCTTATATGTAATTTTCAAGCAAAAATGATGTAGCTACTTTTGGATATAGCTACATCATTTTTTATTTATATTCTAGAATCCTTGACATTTTCCTGATAAGGTTGCTCCTGATATATTATTACTTCCACTTCTAGATATACAATCTATTATTTTAGCCTTACCAAAAGTAACTTCATAACCTAATTGTGATGGTTTTCCTTTTGCTGGCCAATTATAATTATTCTTTCCATTTTTTTCTGCTGTACAACTCTTCATAGTTACTACACCACTTTGATTATTTCTATCAAATCCTGATGCTTTATTTCCTATAGCTTTACATCCTGTTAATGAATGATTTACTGGATTTAAATGAGCTGCAACTCCTGGTGTTTTATTATCTACTCCACCTAGTTTAAATCCATTTCCATCTCCCTTTATACCATAACAATCTCCATTATAGTTTGCTTGACAATTTTTAAATGTTACTGCTCCATGAGCTGCATATAAATCATACCCATCATCTGAATTATATTGAGCTATACATTGTTCTAATACATTTCCTGTACCAGAATGTAATTTAATTGCAAATCCATCAGCATTTTCTCCACCATTTCCTTTATCTGCGTTATGATGTGATGTTACTTTATATAGATAGTTGTTTGCTGCTCCATTTGATAATTGAACTCCTGTATCTGAATTATCATGTACATTTAAATTCTTTAATGTATTTTTATTTCCTGTTATAAATATTCCATTATCTTTTGCATTATATATTTCTAAATCTTGAATTGTAGCACCATCACCACTAATAGTTATACCTGCTTTTCCTGTAGTTGAAGATGAAAAATCTATTTTCCCATTATTAATACCTTTTAATATAACTCCTGCTGGTAATTTTACTTCTTCACTTTTTATTGTTCCATTTACTATTACTGTATCTCCACTTTTTACTGATGCTAATACTTGTTTTAAGTTTTTGCTACTTGAGCTACTTACTGTTATAGTAGTTGCTGCTGACGCTTCTATTGTTGAAGTTAGCCCTTGTACTCCTACGAAATTAAAGTTTGGTAATGCTACCATTCCTAAAGCTATTGTTGTTGCTATACAAAGTGCTTTTATCTTTTTCATTTTTGTTCCCCCTGTATTTATAACTAGTATTTTCAGGCTTAAGTAAACATTTTCATATGTTGATATAACTCTACCAGCTTTTGCGATTAATGTAAACATTCAAATCGCGAAATAGGTTTATTTTGTCGTGAAATAATTTTTTTGTCTTTTTTTGCAATTTTGTATTTGTTAAAGTCTAATTTTTATTAATTTTTTATTATAAACTTTAATTTTTATAATGTAACATTAAATCTAATAAAAAACATTTTTTTTTATTTTTCCAAATGAGATTTACAAAATAGATGTTTTTTTATTTTTATATAGTGAAGAGATTTTTAAAAGGAGGACTTCATATGGAAGCAATTATAGATTTTTTAAAATTATTAATATCAGTCGTAGCAACAATAGTAACTTGGATTTTTGGAACCTGGGATATTTCAATAATCGTTCTTATCCTATTTATGAGTTTAGATTATTTAACAGGAATGATAAAAGCCTATATTAACAAACAGCTTTCTTCTAGCATTGGAATTAGAGGGCTTGCTAAGAAGAGTCTTATATTAATAGTACTTGTAGTAGCTGTATTATTAGATAGATTAATTAATACAACCTGGGTATTTAGAACCTTAGTTTGTTACTTTTATATAGTAAATGAAGGCTTGAGCATTCTAGAAAATTGTGGCGAACTAGGCTTGCCACTTCCACAAAAGTTAATTGATGCATTATTGCAATTAAAAGATAAAGAATGACTACTATAGTCATTCTTTATACCTTTTTAGTATTTCTTTGACATTTTTGAATTTTCAAATCATAATACAATTGTAATATTTTACATTGCTTGATTATAATTACATTTTTATTTATTTATAAATATGTTTACAATTTCATCCTTTTTATCTTTTTTATAGTTAAAAGATAGAAAGAGGTGCTATAAATGGATGAGAGGTTGTATAATTTAATCGTATTAAGTAAAAATAATAATTGTAGTTGTTTGGAAATATTACTGGAAAAATTTAATAAATTAATTTCGAAATATGCACGTTTATTGGATTACGAAGATGCTAAACAAGATTTAATTTTACATTTTATAAAAACTGTAAAATCAATGAAATTAAATAATTCTATGAATTCAGATCCGATACTTGTATCTTATTTGCATAAAACTATAAAAAATGAATATATACGTTTATCAAAAGCAAAAGCAAAGTACTCTTTTTCTGAGTTAAATTTAGACATTATAACAGATTCTGAAGAAATGGAATTTGATTACTTTGATGAATTATTTGATAAATACCTAACTGATAAAGAATCTAATATACTTACATTATTATTTAAAAAAGGATATACAGTAACAGAAGTTTCGAAAGTTATGAATATTTCTAGACAAGCAGTTAATCAATGTAAAAACAGATCTTTACTTAAGCTAAGAAACACTTTAAAAAATTGTATATAACTAATAATTAAAGAGGACTTAAATTAAATTTAAGCCCTCTTTAATTATTAGTTTATAAATTCTATTTTCCAATTAAAATATCCAGTTTCTTTATTCTGTTCATATCTAAAGTAAGCTGAATATGTGCTTCCTTTTTTACTTTTTAAATTTCTAAAACCAACTTTTCCGTTTTTTAGCAAAAGTCGAACCATTTCTTTAGAAACTTTTTTTCCTAAAGAGTTAATATACTTATCATCTTTCCAAATAGTAAATTTGCAACCATTTTTCCAGTTAGTACACCCAAAGCCTCTATCCCCTTCTATAACATCATTTCCACAAATAGGGCACTTTCCTAAGCTTTCTTTACCTTCCGGTAAATCAACCTTAAAATTACGCAACATAGAGGTATCTTTTTTTATATCATCAACTGCACCTACAGTAAAAGTTTTTATCATATCTAAAAACTCACTTTTTTTAAATTTTCCCTTTTCTATATCAGCTAAAGTTTTTTCAAGTCTTCCCGTATATTGCAGATCTAATAATTCTTTAACTGGGAATATCTCTACTAAAGTCCTTCCAAGATCAGTACAAGTAAGACTTTTTCCTTTAGACTTAATATAACCTGTATCTTTAAGTTTTTTTATAGTTTCAGCCCTAGTAGCTGGTGTTCCTATACTAAATCCACTTAATATTGCCTGCATCATCTCTTCCGAATCTTCTTCATCCTTGAAACTTTTCCCGCAAGTTTCCATAACTCTTAATAAAGTTTTTTCTGTATGTAATTTAGGCGGCTTTTTAGTTACTTTATTCACTTTACTATCAACAACATCTACTATTTCTTTTTCATTAACTAATGGTAATATAGTATCTTTACTTTCTATTTTTTCAACAACACGCCAACCTTCTACTATTTGAACCTTTCCTTTAGCTATAAAATTTCCTTTTAATAAATCATTATTTACCTTAACAATTAACTTAGTTTCTTCAAACTGAGCTATAGGCATAAATTGCATTATAAATCTATTTTTTATAGCTGTATAAACTATTTCTTCATCCTTACTCAATCCTATAGGCTTAATATACGTTGGTATTATAGCGCTATGACTTTCCACCTTTGAATTATCAAAAATTCTTTTATTATCTGTAAACTTAATTTCACTTTCGTAAGATAGTCCCTTTTTTATTGTTTCTAAAACCTTTCTAGTCTTGTCCTTTAAACTTTCATCTAAAGCAACACTGCCTGTTCTTGGATAAGTGGTATATTTCTTTTCATATAAAGATTGCGCTACCTTCAATACTTTATCAGATGTCCATCCTTTATATTTACTTGTTATATACCCTTGCAAATTAGACAAATTAAATAATAATGGTGCATATTCTCTTTTCTTTTCTATTTGTTTTTCTATTATTTCACCTTGTGCTTCACTTAAAGATTTCTTAAGCTCATCCACTACTTTTTTATCTTCAAATTTTTCATTATTTTCTTCATTATAATAAGTTGCTTCAAACTCTTCATTACTCTTTGTTTTAAAAGACGTTAATAACTTATAATAAGTAGTTGCCTTGAAATTTTCTATTTCCTTATCTCTATCATATATTATTTTTAATGTGGGTAATAGCACTCTCCCAATATTTAATATTTTCTTATCATTTGGATTGTATCTTAATGTTGCTACAGAAGTCAAATTTATTCCTATAATCCAATCTGCCCATTGTCTACTAATTCCAGCATCTTGTAAGAATTTCATTTCTTCATTTTTCTTCAAGTTATTCATTCCTTTTTTTACTTCATCTGGTGTCCATTCATTAAGTAACAATCTATATATAGGTTTATTTTGATTAAGATACATAAATACTTCAAGAGATATAAGTTCTCCTTCTCTATCCTGGTCAGTAGCAGATATTACTCCATCCACATCTTCTCGTTCTATAAGACTTTTTATTATATTAATTTGCTTTTGAGCTCCCTTATCTACTACTGATCTATCTATACTATCACATTTAATTTTATATTCAAATTTATCTGGTATAAAAGGAAACTTATCCATCCTCCACCCTCTCATACTTTCATCATAATCTTTAGCATCATATAACTGAAAAAGATGACCAAA
Source organism: uncultured Clostridium sp. (assembly GCA_934755305.1). Classification (GTDB taxonomy): domain Bacteria; phylum Bacillota; class Clostridia; order Clostridiales; family Clostridiaceae; genus Clostridium. The sequence continues at coordinate 13,668 of CAKVLD010000031.1, forward strand.
AGCCCAAGTTACTAAATAATCATCTCCTTCAAAATATCCATCATTTCTTTTCTTTATATTGTAAGCATCTGCAATATTCTTAGCTACAGAAGGCTTTTCTGCAATTACTACTTTTTTCATATTATAAATAATCCTCCACCTTACCTTTTCATACAGTAACTATGCTACTTTAATTATTTACCTTTTTATAGTTTTTAATCCATAATGATTAATTAATTGTAAAATTCAATGTTATTTTTATATTTTTTTCCTATACACCACAAAAAATAGGCATGTATCATGCCTATTTTTTCTTTTATTTATATAATAACAAACTATCTGCACTAGTTTTATTATATTTTTTTATTAATTAAATTTCAACTATTTTTTATTATAAAACAACTTCTACACCATAATGATCAGAAACTATATTTTTATTTTTTCCATTAAAAATAACTTTTGAAGTCTTTGGAACCATATTTTTGTCGTTAGTTAAAATTAAGTCTAATCTCTTTTCTTCTGAACAATTGCTCCATCCATCTATTTTTCCTGGAACAGTTATTCCATTATCTTTTTCTTTTGCTAAAGAATAAGTATCATAAAGGTTTTGATTTAATAAATAATCATATCCTTCATCTTTTATAAAAGCATTATTATTAAAATCACCCATTAAAAACGTTGTCTTGTCTTTACTAACTTTACTTAATAAAGATGATACTTGATCCTTAAAAGATTCCTCTTCATCATGCCACCAACCTAAATGGCATGATAAAAATGCATATTCTTTATTTTCTATACATATATTAGCTTTAACTATTTTTCTAACTTTGTAATTCTTTATATCTTCATTTTTTGTAATAAAGAAACTTTCTTTATCTATAATTTTATGTCTTGTTAAAATCGCTAAACCTTCTTCATATATATCATAACCTATATGTGCCATATCCCAAAAATAATCATATTCTTCAACACCTAAACTTTTAAGTTCTTCTAGTAATACTGATATATAATTTTCTTTTGTTACACCTTTACCATCGTTAAGTCTTTGACTTACTTCTTGTAAAGTTATAACATCATATTTTTCTTCTGATATAACTTTAGCTAAATACTTTATTTTATCTAATTGATTTTCTTCTCTCCACGAATGACAGTTTAAAGTTAACAATTTCATCTTATACACCTTCTACATACCTAAAACATCTTGAATTTTTGATTTCAATACATCAGCTTTTGGTCCGTAAACAGCTTGTACTCCATTATCCTTTAGGAATAATCCTAACGCCCCTTCTCTCTTCCATTCTGCTTCGCCTGCTACTTTACTTATATCTTTTACTGTAACTCTAAGTCTTGTCATACAAGCATCTATATCTTCTATATTTTCTTTATTACCTAATAATTTTATTATATTTTCTACTTGGCTATCACCAGCAGCAACTTCTCCCTTAGCAGTATCTGCTCCTGACTCATCTTCAACATAGTTTCCTAAACGCCCTGGGGTAGCTATATTGAACTTCTTAATTAAGAAATTGAATACTCCAAAGTTTAATGCAAACATACCACCACATGCAATCACAAAGTTTATTAAATCTCTACCTATACCTGCATTGATCATTAGTGGTGTACGTGTAATTAATTCTATAATACCAAATGCATGAACTCTTAAGTTAAATAAATCTGCTAAAGCAAATCCTATACCTGTTATTATTGCATAACTTACATAAAGTATTGGAGATACGAATAAGAATAAAAATTCTACTGGCTCAGTAACACCTGTTAAAAAACCTGCTATAGCTGCTGAAAAGAACATACTCTTGTATTTACTTTTCTTATCTTTATCAACATTCTTATACATAGCGAATGCTATTGCTATTAATGATGAACATGATAGAATAACTTGTCCTACTTTAAATCTTGCTGGAGTAATTGAAGTTAATAAGTTATTATATGCAGTCATATCTCCAGAATTCTTTAAGTTAACTAAATCTGTAATCCAAGCTAACCATAATGGATCTTGTCCTGACACTACTGACCCTATATTACTTCCTGATAGAATTTGATATGTTCCACCAAGTTCTGTATAATTCATTGGTATCGTTAACATATGGTGTAAACCAAAAGGTAATAATAAACGTTCTAAAGTACCATAAACAAATGGTGCAAGTACTGGTGAAGTATCTTTAGATTCAGCAAGCCACATACCAAAACTATTTAACCCTGATTGTGCAAATGGCCATATTAAAGTCATTATTAAAGCTGTTACAACTGAACCTACAATTACTACGAAAGGAACAAAACGTTTACCATTAAAGAAACCTAAACAATCTGGTAACTTATTATAATCATAATACTTATTATAAATAGTACCACCTAAAAAACCTGAAATAATACCTACAAATACACCCATATTTAATGCTGGTGCGCCTAATACACTAATAAAGTAATCTGCAACTGTTAACTTCATTCCAAACATAGTAGTTACTACTGCTGTTGAATCTGATAACATATCTGATGTAACACCAAAAACAGAACCTGTAATTTGATTAATTAATACGAAAGCTATTGCCCCTGCAAAAGCACCTTGTGCTCTATCTTTTGCCCAAGAACCAGCTATAGCAACTGCGAATAATAGATTTAGGTTATTTAAAAATGCCCAACCTATTTGTTCCATTACATTACCAACAGTTTGTATAAATGCAGCATCTGAAAACATAGCTACTACTTTACCTAAAGATATCATAATTCCTGAAGCAGGCATTACAGCTACAACAACTAATAATGCCTTACCAAATTTTTGCCAAAAATCAAAAGAAAATAACTTTCCTTTTTTATTACTTTTCCCCATATTTATTCCTCCTTATTTTTTGTATATGTAACATTAAATTTTGTATAAACGTGCTTCATATGGTTTTAAATTAAATTCTGTAATACTTTGATGCTCATCTACTTTGTAATTGCTTAAAATTAAATTTTCATACTTCAAATTTTCTTTATCATAAGCATATTTAACTTCTTTTTCAGATAAGTTTGTTATAATTATATATTTATCATCCTCAAGAGTTCTCGTATATGCATAAATATCTTCATGATCTTCTAATATCAAGTCATATCTTCCATAAATTAACGTTTGACTTTCTTTCTTTAACTTACACATTTTTTTATAGAAATTTAATACAGAATCTTCATCTTTAATTTGTGCCTTTACGTTAATATCTTTATAATTATCATTTACTTTTAACCATGGACTCCCTTTAGTAAATCCTGAATTTTCACTATCATCCCATTGCATTGGTGTACGTGCATTATCTCTTGAAATACTTCTTGCAAGTCTTAATGCAGCTTCTTTATCAACACCATTTTTAACTTTACTTTTATAAAGGTTTACACATTTGATATCATCATAGTCTTCTATAGAATCAAAGTGTACATTAGTCATACCAATTTCTTGTCCTTGATATATAAATGGTGTTCCCTTTTGCATAAAATACATTAATGCATATGCTTTTGAACTTTCTTTCCAATACTTTTCATCATTTCCCCAACTTGAAACTGATCTTGGAATATCATGATTTTCTATAAACAATGCATTCCATCCATCTTTATCTAATGCATTTTGCCATCTAGTTAATGTATCTTTAAGATTTTTAACCTTATTTCCATCAGTTTTTTCATCTTCTTGCCAAAGTTCAAGATGTTCAAATTGAAATAACATAGAGAATTTTCCGCTATCTTCTCCAACCCACTCAACTGCTTCTTCCGCTTTAACTCCATTAGCTTCCCCAACAGTTACAATATCGTATTTAGAAAAAGTATTTGAATTAATATCTTCTAATAATTCATGTATTCCATCTACATTCATATGTTTATCAAATGATGAAACATATCTTAAATTATTAGGATTTGGCATATCTTCAAAAGTCAAATCTTTCTTTATATGACTGATAGCATCTACTCTAAAGCCATCTATTCCTTTATCTAACCATCCATTTATCATTTTGTAAACTTCTTTTCTTACATCTTCATTTTCCCAATTAAGATCTGGTTGCTTTTTTGAAAATAGGTGCAGATAATACTCTTTTGTGTTTTCATCATATTCCCATGCTGACTCATTAAATATGCTTTCCCAGTTATTTGGTTCTTGTCCTTCTTTACCTTCTTTCCATATATACCAATCTCTTTTATCATTATCTTTTGAGGATCTTGATTCTATAAACCAAGGATGTTCATCACTTGTATGATTTACTACTAAATCTAAAATTAGCTTCATGTCTCTACTGTGAACTTCCTTTAATAATTCATCAAAGTCTTCCATTGTTCCAAAGTCTTCCATAACATCTTCATAATCACTTATATCATATCCATTATCATCATTAGGTGATTTAAACATTGGACAAATCCAAATAATATCTATTCCTAAGTCTTTTATGTAATCTAATCTTGATATAATACCTTGAATATCACCTATTCCATCATTATTAGAATCTTGAAAACTTCTTGGATATATTTGATAAGCTATAGATTCTTTCCACCAAACCTTTTTCATCTGCCTCTCCTCCCAGTGCAACCGTTTGCTTTATCGTGTGAATATTTACACTAATTCTTTTCTTTTGTTAAAATTACTATACCACCTATAGTAATCATTTACAACATCCTTTTTCTTTAAATTCAGTCAAATTTCTGATTTATTTTAAGCTTTCTCTCTTTTTCATTAATTTATGCAAGCGATTGCATAAATTAAGAGTACTTGAATTCTTGATTAATTCAAATACTCTTAATTTAATTATTTAACTTCATAGTCCTTCAAAGATTCCCTCTCTACAAGTTTGGTATTAATAATATAGTATTTTTTTCTATTATCACTATTATTGATCTTATTAATTAATAATTTAGCAGCATAATACCCTAAATCTTCCGAATTAATATCCACTGATGCTAATTTAGGAGTTCTATGAGCAGCTAAAGGTACATTATTAAAACCTACTATTGCAATATCCTCTCTATCTAATTGTTTTAATTTATCTTGAACACCAAAAGCAAGCATATCATCAGTAACAACTATAGCCGATACCTCTTCTTTTGCTAAAATGTTCTCTACTGCTATTCCACCAGTTTCCTTATTAAATTCTTTCCCTAAATATATAAGCTCGTCTCTTACCTTTTTTCCTCTACTAAATAAAGCTTCCTTATATCCTCTTAATCTATCAATAGATACATTTAAATCTTTCTTAGCGCCAATAAAAGCTATTTTAGTATGTCCTCTATCTAGCAATAAATTAACTAAATCATACATAGCTTTAAAGTTATCATTATCAACCCATAAGGTATCATCAATATTTTCTGGACGACCTATTACTACAAAAGGAAACTTAATATTCTTTAAATAATCAATACATTTATCATCTTCCTTTACTCTAAACAAACATATCCCATCTACCAAATTACTTCCAGTAAACTTTTTTATCCATTCTTCATCATTACTACTATCGTCTTTGAATGCATACATTAAATAATAGTTTTTATGCTCTGCATATATGCTCATCCCCTTCATAGCTTGAATGAAAAATGAATTCTCAAAAATATTTTCAGCTCCTTCTGGCACTACTACTGCCAAAATATTAGTTTTATTATTTGCTAGTCCTCTAGCTATAGCATTAGGTACATAATTCAATTTTTTTATAGCCCTATTTACTCTATCTTTTGTATCTTCACTAATTTTATCACTATTAGACAATACCCTAGAAACAGTTGATGTTGCCACTTTAGCTTCTCTCGCCACATCCTTTATAGTTACTTTCATAATCTCCTCCACCATAAAATTTATTTATCCTTCAACTTTTTATCTTTCATTTTTATCCCAAATAAAAAAATTTAATAATAATGCAAAAGTACACCATGCAATATAAGGTATAAGTAAATATCCTGCAATCTTATCAATTTTAATGAACTTAATAAAAGTTATTATTATAAAAATAAATAATATTATAAGCTCAATAAAAGCTAATCCATAAAGTCTAAAAGAAAAAAATATAAAGCTCCACAAATAATTTAACAATAATTGTATACTATAAAAAAATAACGCAGTTCCAGTATCTTTTCCTTGACCTTTCATCATATAAATTCTATACGAACTTATGCCCATTAGCAAATATAATATAGTCCACACTACTATAAACACTATAGGGGGTGGTGCAAAAAAGGGCTTATCTATTTGACTATATATATTCATACTATCTTTAGTTACAATACTAACTAAAGAAGCACCAACTAAAGGTACTAACGAAAATACTAATAAAGGTAGTATCTTTACCTGTCCCCCAACTTTAAATATATTCTTCATAAACACCTCTTAAATATAATACTCTATATTAATATTATGTTTTGCCAATAATACTATTCCTACAATGTCCAAGTTTATATATATATATCTGAAAATTCAATATCTACCTTTTCCTCTAATGGATGCATAGCATCTTCCAGTTCATCCTTTTTATATTCTATCAAATCAGGATAATATCTTGGTAAATATATTATAAACTCTGTTCCAAATTCATCACCAGATTTTAAATCAATTCTTCCACCTTGCAAAGCCAATAGTTCTTTAGTTAAATATAATCCCAAGCCACTTCCCTCTGTAGTTCTATTAAATGACTTATTTATTATAGTGAATTTATCAAAAATATGTTTTTTTACCTCCTCATCAATTTTACATCCATCATTTCTTATCTTAATAATAACATTATTTATTGTAGCAAAAATAGTTACTAATATTTTTTCTCCATCGCTCCCAAATTTAACACTATTAGATAGTATATTTAACATAACTCTTTCAATCATCTCTTTATCGCATTTAACATAAAGCTCTTCTTCTACTGAATCAAAAATAAGATTACTATCTATCTTTTTTACATACTTATAACAAGCAAGTGATACATCCTCAATAATAGGAACTATGTTATGTATTTGAAAATTAGCCTTTAAATAACCTTCACTAATTTTATTAGTATCTATAAAATTACTAATAGTTCTAATCAGCCTTAAACAATTATGCTTTATAGTTTTATTATAATCATTCAACTTTTCAAGCTTATTTCCATCTATATTAACCTCACTTAATTGCAAAGCTGAATATATTAAGTTTATAGGTGTTCTTAATTCATGAGAAATATTAGAATAAAATTTATTCTTCAACTCTTGGTTTTTCTTATACTCTTCATATTTTCTTTTAAATTCATAATTCTTATTAGTCTCAGTCACATCTTTAATGTAGACAAGTCTTGTTACGCTATTCATATTAAAAAAATATATTAAATATTGATTATCCTCCCCAACTGATAGATCAAATGTACAACTTTCTATTTCTCCTTGTTCTATAGCTTCTATATCCTTTTTTATTAATTCGTAATCTTTTATATTTGAAATTTGGGGATATACCTTTTCTATAAATTCACCAAATTTATTTCCTATAGTATCCCCACGATTAGAAAATCCCATAATTTGCATAGCCATTTTATTAATATAGTAAATTTTATCGAAATTAAATATTATCACTCCATCAGAAACCTTTTCTATAATTTCTTCATACTTTTCCCCACTTTTTTCTATGAAATATTCTAATTCTAATAAATTTTTATTACGCTTTTTTAATAACTTATTTAACTCTTTTTGTTTTAATTGTACTTCTATTAATTTATCTTTCATATTGAAATATGTTTTTCTTATTACATTTCCTGATATCAATATATATATTAAATAATATGAATATAATCTTAAGCCACTTGCTAATAACATTATTCTAGATTTAAAGTACATATCTAATACAGTAAAAACTTGATATATAACTATACTTAATATATATTTATACATTATTCTTTTCTTATCACCATTTAAATTAGCATAATCAAAAAAAACTAACATCCATAATAAAATTACTAATGGAAGTATAAATATAAATCCCAAAAAAACTGCTGATATATTATTTCTAGCATAATAAAAATAAAAATACACTACTGCAATCATAATTATAGAGTTCCCAACAATTACAATACTTATTTTTTCTTTAACCGGACCTCTTAAATATTCAATAATAAACGCTATTATTAAAACTATATACTCTAAATTAAAATTAACTACATCCATATAATAACTAAAGCTTGAATTTCTAAGTAAATGTGGACTACATTCCAAGACTAATCTAATAAAACTTATAATAGATATACTAAAAAAACCTATACCTATATTTCTATACAAAAAATTTCCCTTCAAACTTCTACCACAAAAAGCTATAATTCCTAAGCTAAATGCTATACAAGTGCAAAATATACTAATAAATAATAAGAATGTAGAATAACTATTTCTAAATAATAAAGAAAAAACTGAAAGGTTAACAAATAGCTTAAGATACTCTTTTTCTACTTTATATTTTCTATTTTTCTCTATTTTCATATTCATTCTCCTTATTAAACTTTAGTTCAATTCTAGTTCCTTCATTTATCTTACTATTAATTTTAATACTACCATTTTGTGCTTCAACTAATTTTTTTACTACAAATAAACCTATTCCATATCCCCTTTCTTTATCCCTTGAAGCCCCCATGGAATACCTATTAAAAGCTTCTTTTATAAAATCTGCTTCCATTCCCATTCCATTATCTGAAAAACTTATCTTAACAGTATTCTCCAAGCCAGTTACTCTTACTTCAATATAACCACCTGTTTTAGTAAACTTCAGTGCATTTGATACAAGATTTATTACTATTCTTTGCATAAATTCTTCATCAAAATCCAAATAAATCTCTTCGCTATTTGTATCAAAAACTAAATCAATCCCCTTTGTTTTGGCATAATCCACCAGTGACATAACTGTTTCTTCTAAAGTTTGAACTATGTTTTTTCTGTAAAAACTAGGAGAGAGATAATCAGAATTAATTTTACTGCTATCAATTAAGTTATTAGTTAAGCGTATTAATGTTAAACAATTTGATTTACATACTAAATTATATTTTTTTAATGCTTCCTTATCCTTATTTTTTATAAAGACTTCATTAAGCTGAATTGCTGAATATATAACATTTATAGGTGTCTTTAAGTCATGTGAAATATTAGATAAAAAATCACTTTTTATCTTCTCTTGTAACCTATTATTTTTAATCTCCATATTAAACTTTTCCATCTTAATCTTATATGTCAAATCAGTAAAAGTTATTAATACTTCATCCCTAGATTCTGATACATCTATAAATTCCATATCTATAATTTTTTCACTATCGCCTTTTTTTAGCACACCATTAATAATATTAATTTTATTAGTAATAATATTTTCTATATCTATATTTTCACTTGGTTTTATTATTGAAAATAACTTTTTATTAACTATACTTTTTATATTAGTTTCTCCTAAAAGATCCTGAAATTTTGAATTAGCATAAAGTATCCTACCACTTTTTAATATTATAGCTAGTGGAACCGGTACCTTTGCAAAAAATTCTTTATATAGATTCTCTTTTTTTCTTATTTCCACTTGAGATAGCTCTAAACTTCTATTCTTTCTAGCTACCTCAGTATTTAATTTATTCATTTGTATATTTTCTTCATATAAATCTGAAAATAATAATTTATATGGAGTGCTAAGTAACTTATCTATTACTAAAATGATAGAGATTGTATACATAACAAATACATTTACATCTATCAAATTAGCAATAATAATTCTCCACTTTCCAATGTACATATATGATATATTTAGCAATATAGATATTAGTATTCCATAAACCGACATATATACTATACTTATATCATCATTTTGAGTTAACTTAATATCTTTTAACATACCAATAATCTTCAAACATATAAGTATTGCTATTAAATTCATGATAGCATAAAATAAAACATTATTTGTAATTATTCCTATTATATCTGTTAAAACAAAACCACAAATAGCTAAGTAAATTAAATAATTACTCTTTTCTTTTTGTTGATAAAAATACAATCTAAGACAAAGAAACATAAGTGAAAAAACCCAATTAGTATAAATTGAATTTCTATTATATAAAATTGAATAAAAAAAATCATAGATATAAGTAATTGGTACTAATCTAGAAATACTATTTATTGCTATCATCTCATAAAAAATATTCATCTTTATCTGATAAGAGCTATGATAGGTTTTTAATACCACTCTACTTATTAATAAAGCCATAGTAGAACTCATCATATAAATTATATTTTCTAACAAATCTCTAACTTCTGATAACTTTACAAATATAATATTAAATATCCCATATATTGTTAAAGATATACCAATCATAATTATAAGTTTTCTTTTTGCTACATATAAATCTATAGAAATTTTATTAGTTTTCTCCATAATTATCCTCCAGTTAAATATATGTATATTTTACACTATTTTCAACGAAATTCAAAATATCACTTTTACCCAAAAAGCTATAATATATTTATACAAAATTATTCAAAATATAAAAAAATTGCTAAGACATTAAATATTATAATAACTTAACAATTTTTTATAGTATAAATATTAACTTTTCTTAATGACCAGCTATACCGCTTTCACTTAATTTATGAGATAACTTTTTAGTATGTATATTTACAAATGCTTTTAAGGTCACTCCAATTACTATAGAAATCCCCAAAAATACTAATAGATAAATAATATTTTTAATAAGTAAAATAGGAACTATTCCAGCTGTAAGCTCTCTCATTATTCCTATAGCATATTTAAATGGTAGGAACGGATGTATCATTTTAAAGAAATCAGACATAACCTCAACAGGGAACGTACCACCTGAAGCCGCAACTTGTAACACTAAAAATATAATTGCTACTGCCTTACCTACATCACCAAATACAGAAACTAAAGTATATATAATTGTAACAAATACAATACTAATAAATATTCCTGATAGCACAAATAATACTGGATGTACTGCATACACTTTCAATAAAACAACATCTCCTACAGTAGCTACTAAACCTTGAATTATAGCTACAGTAATAAATGTCAATCCTTTTCCAAAGTATTCTTCTACTGCTGTTATTTCTTTTCCTTCTTCTAAAGGTTTTGCATTAGTAGTTAATAATGAAATTAATAATGTTCCTCCAACCCATAATGCAAGTGTTGTATAAAAAGGTGACATACCAGAACCATAGTTTGGTACTGGGAATAATTTAGTTTCCTCCACTTCTATAGGATCAGATAAAAAACTACTAGTTAATTCTGAATCATTTATTATTAAATCTAATAAACTATCAATTTCTTCTTCATCATCTACAGATTTAATCTTTTCTACTATCTTTGATAATTTTTCTTTTAAACTTGGTAATTCCTCTTTTATTAAATTTATAGAATCTTGTCCAAACTCTGTACCTTCATTAGCAATTCCAAGTAACTTTTCTACCTTAGGTAAAGTTTCTTGTGCCGAATTCAAAATTACTAATGAGTTAGAAGCAATAGAATCTAATTTATTAATTAATTCATTTACCTTTGGAACTATAGTGGAATCATAAGAATTAATAACTTTTTGTAATTCTCCATCTATTCCTGATAATGTTATTTTTACCTGATCTAACATTTCTTTCTTTTCTGCTACATTTTCTATAATCTTATCAACTTTAATTTCTAGTGCGCTAGCTTTTTCTTGTTCCACTTTTAGATTATCTATTAGTGGTTGTATTCTAGAAATATCTATACCATTTTCATCTAAAGACTTCTTTAATTCTTCTAGCATTTTTATAACTTCAAGTAATTTTTCATTAACTATACCAACTTGTTTTTTAGCATCCGAAAGCAACTCATTAACAGATTTTTCTCCAATATAATTATTATCTCCAGTTGAACCATCTGGAATTACATCTTTAATTGGTTTTGAAAAATCGATTTTAGCCAAATCACTATTAACCTTATTAGTTACTTTTTCTGTTTCTATTAATTTATTTTTTATGTCTGGAGCACTACTTTCTAAGCTTGCCTTAGAAATCTCTATAAATTCTTTTCCTTTAGTAACTACATCTATGCTAGAAGTTAAAGTTTCTGATAATATAGGCATCTTATTATTTACTTCACTAAGTACTTCTTCTAAAGTATTAACACCATCATCAGCTTTATTTACTTTTTCTTCAATTTCAGGCATTCTATCATTTAATTCATACAATAAATCTATTATTTTTCTTATATCACTTTTAGAATCATTTAAATTTATCCCAACTTCATCAGCAATTTTAAATATAATACCATTTACTGTTTTTACAATATTACTACTTATTTCATCCTTTATAGATGTAACTCCTTTATCTGTTATCTTAGGAGCAATGGCATTACTTTTTTCATTTACAGTGTACTCTAACTTAGGCTTAACAATATTATCGGAAGTTAACGATAATATATCTTCGGAAAAGTCTTCTGGTATTATTATAGATGCATAATAATCTCCTTCTAAAACGCCTTTTTCCGCTATTTCTCTAGTAACAAATTGCCATCCTATAGCTGTATTCTCTCTAAGTTTCTCTGTAAGTTTATCGCCAATATTATACTCTTTATCTCTAAAGATTGTGCCATTGTCTTCACTTACTATAGCAACTTTTATTCCATCAGTATTTCCGTATGGATCCCATGAAGCTTTTATATTAAACCATGCATATAAAGATGGAAGTATAATTAAGGCTAATACAATAACCATAGCCACCCAATTTGTTGCAATATTCTTTAAATCTCTTTTATATATTCTTAGTATATTTTTCACATTTTCACCTCACTAAATTAACTCAATTATATTTCAAAAATAAGTATGTATAAAATTATAACACAAAATTATGACTAAGAGTAATAATTTTGTGTTATTATCTTTTTTTCTATTTAAACATTTTCTTTTTATCTTTTATTTTAAAAAAAAGTCAATTATCCAAACTCTTTAACAATATTAGCATATTATATTTGATATATTGTTAATCGAACTTCACAAAAAAACATTTTTTTTTTAAATATTCATAAATTCTTCATAAACCTCATAATATTTTTACAAAAAATTCGTTTAGTCCACTTTATTTATATTGAATTTTGATTGAGTATCTATTGCCACTTTATTTATTTCATCCATACTAAAGAAGCAAGCTATACTATCTCCAACTTTAAGTTCAACTAAATCATTAAGTTCTATGCTATTAGTTTTATATGCAACACAAGAAATATATTGTACTTTCGTAGCATAATAATAAGCTTTAGAATCTTCCACTATACCTACATACATTTTAACTCTAGTATTATTAATATCACTACTTCCCATATTTATTATATTTAAAAGCGCAGATATAGAATAAATCCCATTTTTAGTGACAGTATAATATCCTGTTGATATATCAAAGTCTATATTATTCGCAAATTTTATATTATTAAATTTAATGAGTTGTATATCTTTGATTTCCTTTAATGGATATTGAGATAATAAATTAACCTTAGCTAAAGTACCTATAGAATTGTCAATTACTTTAAGGTTATATTCTAAACCTTCCGGTATTGTATCAAGAGGTCCAACCGCATCTATTGTATAGGCAGTTACCTTTGCTGTTGCCATACTGTTTATTCTATAAAAGTATTCTTCCCAATTTGATTTTGCCCTAAAATATATATCGAATATCCTCTTCGACTTAAGTTCTTCATCATTAGTTGCTAATACTATTTTTATATCATCTCTTGAAAAACCTGTACATTCATTTATATATAAATTAACATTATTCTTAGAATCTTTATATCTATAATGAATAATAAACTTCAACTTACAATAATAATCTAATCTACTTGCAGATTCTATTTCAAATTCAAATACTCCATGAGGATCATAATAAAAATCTGAACTTTGTATTTGTCCTATCTTATACCATTTATCTGCCATAATCGCTTCCATATTAGTTACTTTTTCATACAATGCTAACCTATATTGGCTATGAGGATTTCCTGTATGTCCATGATTCATTTCGTTTAAATAATTAAATGTATTATTTATCTTATTAGATTTTTGCATCACTTGCATCCTCCTTAACTTCTTCAAATAAATTTGTTATTACCTCTTCAGCTAATTCATTTCCTATAAAATTATATCCACCACCAAACACATCAAATATGAAGAAACCTTTAATATTCTCCTCATTCAACATAACATTCAAACTTGCTTCTAGAAATTTAGCTTGTACCTCTTTACTATATATTCCTGGACCACTACTTGTACCAGTAAAGAATAAACGGCCTTCATATGGTTGACAACCACATTCAGTAATATATACAGGAATTTTATATTTACTTACGATATCATTTATAACCTTTATGTGATTTTGTCTATATGTATCTGTATACCAAGTATTAGCACACTCTATTAAAGTAGCATCTAACCCTTTATCAGACATATGTATATAAGCATTATACCCTACAAAATCCAACTGAGATATAATGGTAGATTTAGCTATCTCATTATAATTCATAGACATACCAATCTTAACTTCTGGATATACTTCTTTTATTTCTTTAATTATTGTCTTCCATGTACTTCTTAAAGTATCATCATGTTCATTAACCGGAATAGAAGTTAAACTAGAAGACTCATTTGATATAACAAAATGATCAATATTATATTCCTTACATATCTTAGCATAACCTATCATCTGTGGTTTCACTTTATTTAAAAACACTTCAGGATCATTATAACTATAACTATTAGCAGAATATCTAATCCATAAATATAATCCATTATTTTTTACTATATCAATAAAACCTTTCAATACCTTTACATAATACTCATCTGCTAATACATCTATATCTATAGGACAACTAAATAAAAGATGAGTAAAACCAAGATTCTTTATTTTTACACATATATCATATAAAGAATTGTAACTTAAATCCTTATAATTTTTAGCATCAAGCCTAATTACACAACCTTTTTGAGTTTCTTTAGCTATAAATTCATTAATCAAGTTCATCTTTTTTCCTCCTTTTTCACAACTAATTAATTTTTTATTATATCTATTTGATCTAAATATATAACTTTAGGTCTTGCAGCATCATTTGACTTCACTAACTTTAATACAACACTACCTGTATTCCCCAAGATTAATGGAACCATTCTATAACTTCCATCTGTATATAGACAAGGTGCAAATATCGTTCTTTCATTAAATATGATTGGTAAATACATTAATATTAGAACATTACCCTTGAACTTACTTTCCTCTACTTCTTCTAAACTTATATTACCTTTAAATTTAATTATATTAGATATCTTCATAAAGCTTGGAGCATCTTTTCCAGCTTTCACTCCACTTCTAAACTTATCCTCCCCTATAACAGTAAGTGTATTACCAAAATATAAAGCACAGTTATTTATAAGCTCTATTGAATAATTTCTAACAAAAATCTTTCCTATGCTCATATTAATTATTTTAATCCCTGTATATTTAATCCTATCTTTTGCATCTTCTTTTGGTACAGTAAGAGTAATATCAATTTCTTTTTCTTCTGGTGATACGTCTATTTCTATACATGATGATTTTTGTTCACCTGATACATATACTCCACCCATTATAGGTTTACTATAAAAATAGTTAAAATCAATCCTAGCTTTTCCAGTATAATCTGCTCTTACTATTCCGCGTAATCTAAGCTTATCACCTGCTTGATAGCACATCCCATTACCAATCCCTAAAAATACCCCTGTATAATGTGTATTTTTATCACTTGTAATATATTTTTTATTATCTATTTCTTCCACAGAGTTACCCTCTATATGATATAAAGCTTGTTCATTATCTAACTTAAGAACACCATTAGCTAATAGCATGTATTTCATAGCATCTTTCTTAGATATAGAATCTTCACTATTAGGACTAGATAATAATCCACTAACTATATTTTTAGCTAATAAGTAACTTCCAGTATCATTTGGATGTAATCCATCTTTAGAATAATGCATAAGATTATATTTATTTATACCTGCATTATGAAAATTATCTACAACCTTTACGTTACTTGCTCTACAAACTTCTTGAATAGCTGTTACAACTTCACTTAAATAATATCCTCTACTTGAATTCTTAGATTCATCGCAATAATGTCCTTCACTTCCACCTAACTTTCTAAAAATAGGTGTAACAAAAACTATTTCTATATGAGGAAATTTTGCTTGAAAATTACTAATTACATATTGAATAGCTCCATAAATTGTATCCTTACAACTATCTCCAAAAGATCCTAGAGGTAATCCATAACCAAAATCGTTAGTTCCATAAGCAATAGTTATAAAATCAATTTCATTAAAATCTATTTCTTCAACTTTTTTTACTTGATTAATAAAATTAAAATCGTTTGGCTTATTTCCTAGTTCCTCTTGAGTTGTAAAATCTCTACTTATTATTGCATCTATTAACTCTACCATAGAAAACGCATCATTTTTAGATATACAACTTCCTGCAAAACCTACATTTTGAATACTACAACCTAATTCTTCTGCCATCATAACTGGATATATAGATATATGGGTTATACTATCCCCAAAGCAAACACCTTTCTTACCAGTATATATTGTTTTTTTTTCTTCATTCATTATTATTCAACCCCTTTTTAATAGTATCTATGATATTTTAATGAATACACTATTAAAAAAAGAATACAGTACAGTTTTGTAAACAAAAATAAAAAAATTTGATAAATTTGCTTTTTCATATGCAAATTTATCAAATTTTTTTATTTTTGTTTATATTCATTTTTATATAACTTAGTATAAATCTTATAATAAGTCTTTACTTTATCTACATAATTTTTAGTTTCTTTATATGGTATATATGTTAAATGCTTTCCATCTGCTGAATATTCTTTATTATTAAGCCATTCATTCACTCTACCTCTACCAGCATTATAAGCTGCAACAAATAAGTCAATGTCACCAAATTCTTCTCTTAAATTATTTAAATACCAACATCCCATCTTTATATTGTATTCTTCTTCATATAGCTTATTTGGCGTATAATCCGTAAGTCCCATTTGTTGTGCTATCCACTCCGCTGTCTCTTCAGTTATCTGCATAAGACCTATTGCATTTTGATTAGATATAGCATCACGTCTAAATCCACTTTCCGCCATTATTACAGAAACCACAAAATAAGGATCTAGATTATTTTCTTCTGCATATTTACAAATTGCTTCTTTATGTCTAAATGGAAATATTTTTTCCTTAATCACATAATTCCCCGCAAAGAACGCAACTATTATCAATATAAGTAATACAATTAGTCGTTTGAACTTCATTAATGTCTCCTCTTATTTATATTATTTTCAAAAACTCTATTATATCTTCCACTTGTTTTTTTGTTTTTGTTACATCACCATTATTATCTATTAATATATTAGCAAATTTCTTTTTTTCATCTAAAGGCATTTGAGCATTTACTCTACTTAAAACATCTGAATTCATCAATTTATCACGCATCTTTACTCTTTGTATTTGAGTTTTACTATCTGCATAAACTAACATAACATAATCCATTTCAGTATGAAGTCCATTTTCAATTAATGTTGGTGCATCTAAAATAACTAACTTCTCTCCGTGCTTTTCATATCTTTCAAAAGCTTCATTTATTTCTTTTATTATATATGGCATTATAATATTTTCATACTTTACTCTTTGCTTTGGAAATCTAAAAATATGGTTTCCAAATTCTTTTCTTCTAAACTGACCTCTCCAATCAAAGAACCCTATCCCAAACTCATCTTTAACCTTTTCTAATATTTCAGGATAATTTTCTAACACTTGCCTAGCAATAAGATCAGCATCTATTACCTTAAAACCACCTGCTCTAAACATATCTGATACGGTACTCTTTCCAGTACCTATACCACCTGTTAATCCTACCTTAATCAAAATTTCCCCTCCTTACTTAGCCTCATACCAAGTAAAGCCTTCATTTACATCTACCTCCATAGCAACATGTAAATTAACTGCATTCTCCATTTCTTCTTTAACTAATTGTTTAACTTTTTCCTCTTCATCTGGCTTTACATTTAATATAAGTTCATCGTGTACTTGTAAAATTAAAGTACTCTTCAATTCTTCACTTCTTAATCTATTATATACATTTACCATAGCTATTTTAATTATATCTGCTGCACTTCCTTGAATTGGTGCATTCATAGCTAATCTTTCCCCTAAAGCTTTAACTATTTTATTAGAAGCCTTTATTTCTGGAATAAATCGTCTTCTATTAAATATAGTAAGCACATATCCATCTTCCTTAGCCTTAGTAACAATATCTTCTAAATAACCCTTAATCTTAGGATATCTTTCAAAATAAATATCCATATATTCTCCAGCTTCTTTCTTAGTAATCTTCAAGTCTTGAGCAAGAGAGAAATCACTTATTCCATATACTATTCCAAAATTAACTGCCTTAGCTCTACTTCTCATAAGAGCAGTTACTTCTTCTAAAGGAACATTAAATACTTCAGATGCAGTTTTTCTATGAATATCACTATGATGCTTAAATGCATTAATCATATTTTCATCTCCTGCAATATGAGCAAGTACTCTAAGTTCTATTTGAGAATAATCACAAGATAATAATTTATCTCCTGGTTCTTTTGCTATAAATACTTTTCTAATTTCTCTACCCATTTCATATTTTACAGGTATATTTTGAAGATTTGGTTCAGTACTTGATAATCTACCTGTTGTAGTTACTGTTTGATTAAAGCTTGAATGTATCTTTCCATCTACATCTATCACATTCTTTAATCCTTCTACATAAGTAGAATTTAATTTTGTTATTTGTCTAAAAAATATAATCTTTTCTATTATAGGATGTTTATCTGCTAATTTTTCTAATACATCAGCATTAGTTGAATAACCTGTTTTTGTTTTCTTAATTACAGGTAAATCTAGTTTTTCAAACAATATCTTTCCTAATTGCTTTGGAGAATTAATATTAAATTCTTCTTCAGCTAATTCATAAATTTCCTTTTGAGTTCTTTCTATTTCTTCCTTAAACTTAACTGCAAGTTCATCTAACTTATCTTTATCTACAGTGAAACCTTCACTTTCCATATATGAGAGTACATAAACTAATGGTAGTTCTATCTTATAGTATAAATCCTCCATCTCATCATCAACTATTCTTTTGTGAATAATTTCATATAATTCTTTCATATAAGTAGTGCATTTAACAGCTATTTCATCTTTTTCACCGCTTGGTTCTTCGCCTAAATATTGATTTGCAAGCATGTTCAAACTATATTCTGATCTTGATGAATCTACTAAATATGCACCTATTGCTGTATCAAACTCTAGTGCTTTAAGTTCTATTCCTTCTTTATTTAAAACTGTAATAAGTAATTTTGCATCATGAATAACCTTCTTTTTAGATTCATCTTCCATAAAACTCTTAAGGATTGCTATAGCTTCTTCTTTATTAGACTCAAAAATTTCTTTTATCTTAATTTCCTTAATTAGTTTATCATATCCAAATATAATTTTTTCAAGCTCTATTTTTGAATACACTGAAGAATTTAAAGTTGAATAAGATATGTATGAAGTTTCTTCAGTCAAATTTATAGCTTCTTTCATCTTTTCAATATCATCTATCACTTCAATAACTATATTATCTTCTTTTTCTTCTTCAGAATCATTACATAACTTAGTCATTAACTTTTTAAGTCCAAGCTTCACTAATAGCTTCTTTAATGATTCTTTATCATAATTATCCTTACTCTTTATTTCATCTAAATCTATTTCTATAGGTACTTCTGTCATAATAGTAGCTAATTTCTTAGAAAATATAGCTTGTTCTCTATTATTCTCTAAATTTTCTTTAAGTTTTTTTCCACTTATTGAATCTATATTATTAAGTACTTCCTCTACTGATCCATAAGTTTGAATAAGTTTAAATGCTGTTTTCTCTCCAACCCCTGGTACCCCTGGAATATTATCAGACTTATCTCCCATAAGACCTTTTACATCTATAAATTGTGTAGGTGTCACACCAAATTCATCCATAAATATTTTTTTATTATAAATTGCTGTTTCTGTTACACCTTTTTTAGTAATAACTACATTAGTTTTTTCTGAAGCTAATTGAAGAGCATCCCTATCTCCTGTTACCACAAATACTTCTATATTATGCTTTTCTGCAATTTTAGCCACAGTTCCAATAATATCATCTGCTTCAAATCCATCTATTTCATAAATATTAATAGCTAATAATTCTAATAATTCTTTGACTATAGGAAATTGCTCTCCGAGTTCTGGAGGCATCTTTTTTCTTCCAGCTTTGTAATCTGAAAATTCTTTATGTCTAAAAGTAGGTGCTTTTCTATCGAAAGCAGCAACTATATAATCCGGATTAAATTCTTCTTTCATTTTTAATAACATATTAGTAAAACCATAAATAGCATTTGTATGAATACCCTCACTATTAGTTAAGTCTGGCACTGCATAAAAAGCTCTATTCATAAGCGAATTAGAATCTAATATTAATAATTTTTCCATTTTTTCCTCCTTTAATAATAGCCTGCCTATTTAAGACAAGCTATCAT
>CAKVLD010000032.1 GCA_934755305.1 uncultured Clostridium sp.
GTGTTAGATTCACATCTGATATATGAATATCTGTTTTAGTTTTATCTGCCACCCCCATAGACCAGTAACTAATATAATCCATATTCTTTTTTAAAGCTGTCGCTTTCAATAAGTTGCATCCACCATCTACTCTTTCAGCTGTCATTCTTTCTCCTAAAGTATTGTAATTAATTCCCCTTTCATTTGTCCTGGCATCTACTACTTCACTAACACTTGGATTGCTATTTGACATATTCTTAATTTGATTATTATATTTATCCTCTAGTACTTTTTGTTTTGCAGCAACACTACTAGATTCTTGATTAATTAAATCTATTGAATTATATATTGCAGGTCTCATTTCTTTTCCTGTACCTGCAGTTTTAATTTTCTTAAGCCAATATGATATATTTGCCATACTTCCTCCTTATAAAGTTACTCCACTTATTTGTAAACTTATATTTTTATCAGCTGCAGCAATAATGTTTGTACAACAAATTGGATGATCTAATATTTTTGTATCCATACTAGGCACGGAAACTCTAAAAGGTGCTCCATCTATTGTTAATACTACCATTACTTCCTCTTCTGTATTATTTCCTATCATTATTGTTTTTGCTACTATTAAGCTTGTCTCACTCACTACTGTTTGTGGGGTAACTCCTATAATTCCTGTATAGAACTTTTTAATTTGTTCATTCATATTTCTTTCCTCCTAAATTCACATTATTATAAATTTGATCTATGAACTCTTTAAGTATTTAGACAAAATTTTAAGGTAGTACTCATGTTGAATACTACCTTAAACTTAACCATCAAAAATTTTTAAAACTAAAATTTTAAAAATATTTATATTCAAAACTTATTTTAAATTATCCACTGCATATTTAGCTTCTTCTGGTGTAAACTTTTCTCCAGCTTCAGAAGTCAGTTGATCATATATCCTATCTTTAGACATTGACATTGTTTCTTGATATGTCTTTGCTTTTTTTAATGCATTTTCCTTAAAATCTACATTTAAATTATCTACAGCATACTGTGCTGCTTCTGCTGGAAACTTTTCTCCATATTCTGATGTTAATTGTTGATATATACCAGCTTTAGACATTGACATTGAATCAGAATAACTCTTTGCTTTTTTTAGTGCATTCTTATATTCTGTTGGTACATCGTTCTTTTCTTCTGATTTATCAACTGAAGTATCGTTCCTTGTCGTATTTGTTGAGGTATTTTTATCTTCAGTTTTTTTAGATCCTCCTGGTTTTAATGCACATATAGCAATTACTAATACTAATAATATAAACCACCCTCTTTTATAAAATGGCTTTTTGCATTTAGACATGTTATTTCCCCCCTTAAAATTGTTCTTCTAAATTATACTTTATTATACTCTTTTTGTAAATAAATATATTTTTTTGAATTTATTTATATTAATCTGTAGATTAATTAGTATTAACAAAGCACGTATATTTTAGTTTTAATATTAATATTCTTTCTTCTAAATTCCCATTATTATAAATTTCTTTTGATTATTTAATTCCATGATGTTATCTGATGTTTTCTTATTTAATTTTTTAACATCATTATTTAAATTAGTTGTTGTTATATTATTTTTTGACATTTTATTATTTATAGTTTTGTTAATATTTAATTGCTTAACAGTAAACCCTTGGATTTCATCTCCAAGGGTTAGTTTATTTTTAGATGGATTTACTAAATCAATCTCCATTTTATTAATCTGCATTCTTTTATTTAATCCATGAAAAGATGATTTCACTAAAGGATAATCGCCTATGTTAAAACCTTCTATAGAGCTATCTAGTAAACTTAAATCTAAAGCTGATAATTCAATAGTTAATGCTAAGTTACAACATTCATTTAAATATTGCTTGGCTTTAGTTAATAAGTTACTTGCAACTGTAACATCACTAAATTCAACTGTTCGCCATATCTTTCCGTATATTTTTTCAGCTTCTTTAGAACAAATATAATCTAAACCATTATTAACAGATTTTATTGTTAAATAATTTCCTGCATCATCTTTTGAACCATAAGGAATAATATATGTTGCTAAATCTGTAGCTTTTGTATATTGATTAAGGTCTAAAATATTTTTCTTAAACTCTATAGACTGACTTACCTCTTCACCACTCTTTGTTAGATAATCTAAGTACTTCATATCTTTATAATATCTAACCTTTAAATAACCACCTAATTTATCTAATAATCTATTTTGTATTGTTTTCCATGTATTCTCATATGTTTCTGATTTTCTATAAAGAGTTTCCTCTCCATCAAAGTCAACTACATCAACTTTTCCTATTTTAAATTGTTTATATCCATCTACTTGGCTATTATGATTATTTATTAATGTTTGTAGAAAATCTTTAACACTCATATTGTGATATTCAAAGGGCCTAACAATAGAATCATTAAAATAGTCTAAAACTCCTACTATTTTACATGAAGAATTATTATAAAAATTTTTACTATCTTCTAATGATCTGCCCTCAAAAATTATCTCATTATCTTTAAAAACTTTTATATTACCTCTAAGTTTAGTTATGTTACATGGATTACTAGAGGGAAGAATAAATGTTAAGCTATCACTTTTATTTAACTCTTTAGATATTTTAGGTTCTAATACTAATCTTTTCTCACTTCTTATATCATAAAGCACTTCATTGTCTACAACAATTTGATACACTAAAGACTCCCTCCCCTGTATTCTATTGAAATAGTTGCATCACCAGTAAATAACAAATAATTATCTCCTTGTATTAAATTAACATCCAATAATTCACTTTTTCCTTTAGGAATATCATAATTTTTATTATTGAAAGTTAGTTTTATTGCTTTTGATGTAGTTATTATAGGATGTATTACTTTTCTTAATCCTATTATTGTTAGCCACATTGTTCCATTAACTTGTAAATCTTTATATTCTCTTATGATTCCATCTTCAAATGAAAATGTATCCCATATCCAATCTTCAGTACTGCTATAAATCTCATATTTATATGGATCTACTTCTGCCTTAATTACTATCTTCCCCATTCTTTTATCTGTTTCAGTTTTATCTACTTTTACTCTCCCTATATAATAAAATCCTGTATCTTTATCTAGAATTATCTTCATCTTTTTACCATGCAAATAATTCATTACTTCGCTATAGATACTTGGAAATAATGAAATAGGTTTTAATGTAATAAATTCAGCTTCTATTGTTCTATTATCATATTTAATATCATTATCTAATACATCACTTAAATCTATTACTCCATCTCTACCAGGTACTTCTATTGTATTTTCTTTTATTTTTGGTACTGATATTGTTAGACTAGCTAAATATAAATTCCAATCATTAAATGTATGTTTATCTCCAAAAGTTATACCCTGCATTAACTATTCCCCCTCTCCTGATACATCATATTATTACCTAAGCCATTATTGATTGGATTAATTAATGCTCCTGCTATTGCTCCAGTATCAAGCATTACTTTTCTATTTAATAAAGATGGTAATATTTCAGATAATAAACTATACATTTTATCTAAAGAATTTGATAATACCTCTAAATTAGCATTATCTTTCTCTATACTTATATCTGCAATATTATTTTGTTTTTCATTTTCAAAAGAATAATTTCCTAATACACTACTACTAATATCTATAGTTTTATTTATAGCTCTTTCAATATTTTTATTAGTGTTTTCATTTTCTTCTTCAAATCCCACACTAATACCTTGAGCCATATATTTACCTACTTCATCTCTCATAACATGGGAAGGTGAATGAATCCCAAGTGCATCTTTAAATCCATCAACAATACTTGAAGCAAAACCTGTTACTTTATCCCATAACCAACCTGCAGCACCTGAAATACCATTCCATATTCCTTGGACTATATTTTGTCCTATAGATAACATTCTTCCTGGAATACTTGAAATTGTACTAACTATAGCATTTACTAGATTACTAGCTGCATTAACACCTGCATTAAATAAACTTGAACCCCAATTAATTACGCTTGATACTGCATTACTTAGCCACTGCCACATTACTCCTGGCAACTGTGATAACCACTCTCCTATAGAAACAATTATTTGAGGTATTGTAACTGTTAAAAATGTTATTAAATTTTGAAACCACGTACTTATTGTTACTAATATACTTCCTAATAAATAACCTATATTATATGGTATCTGTGTAAACCAATTTACTATACTTGTCCAGGTAGAACTTAACCACTCTCCTAAGCTAGTCCATAAGTTAGAAAACCATTCCCCTATACTTGTTATAATTCCACCAAGCCAACCTAAAACATTACCTGGTAACTCCATAAACCATTGTCCTAAGGCTTCAAAAAAACTTGGAATAGTTTCTGTAAAAAAGCTTACTAAACTGTTCCAAGCGTTTGGAATTGTTTCTGTAAAGAAACTTACAATATATTCACCTAATGAATTTACTTTCTCTCTAAACCAATCACACTTAGTATATAGTATTGTTAATACTGCAATAGCTCCTGTAATCGCAATTACAGCTATTCCTATTGGACTTAAAGAAAAACTTAAGTTTAATGCTTCCATTACTGTTTTTCCTGCTTCTATAGATGTTTTTAAAGCTTTAAACTTTCCAATTAAATCACTTATAGTTGTTACTATCTTAAATACTCCAAATGCTACTCCTAATTCTGTTAATAACGGAATTATTGTATCTAAATTATCTATTATTAATTCTATTGTATTTACGAACTTTTCAGCTAATATTCCTATTACCTCTTCAATTTGTGGCATATGCTCTTGTATCTTATTTGCAAACTCTTGTATTCTTGGTATACCTTTTTCCTGAAACCAATTAGCAAATCTATTTAAAGTAGGTAATATACTCTCACCTAATGGTAATAACACATTAGTTTCTAAAGTTCTTTTTATACCTTCTATTGCACTTCCAAAATCATCATATTTTATATTATTTATTTCCTCAATTGTATCAGCTGTTTTATCAAAATAATCATTAGCTGTAGACAATGAAGTAACTACTTGTGGTCCTAAGTCTTCCCACATAGTACCTAGTAAATCAGTACCTGCTAAATTTTGCTTTATAGGATCATCACACTTAGCCAAGCTTTCTATAACTTGATTAAAAGCTCCTTTTGCACTTTCTCCCCCTTTGCTAAATTTATTAGCCATTTCATCTGCATTAAGGCCTAATGTTTCAAAACCTTCTTTAGTTGTATCTGAACCATCTATAACTCTTATAGATAATTCCTTCACAGCATCTCCAATCTTATCAAGATTGAAGGCTCCTGCTTGAGTTCCTGAATCAAAAACCGAAAACATGTCCTCTACATCCATACCCAGCTTACTAAATTGAACTGAATACTCATTTACACTATCTATTAATTCTCCTGAATAATTCAAACCATCTTGTTGTCCTTGTGCAAGCATGGTGAATGCTTCTTTTGCACTTACACCAAAATTGTCCATTAGAGCTTTTGCTGCTCTAGTTGATTCATTTACATCTACTTCAAAGGTATCTCGAAAACCTAATGCATATTCTGTTGTCTTTTTAAGTTCATCTCCTGTAAGCCATAAATTAGTCCTAACTTGACTCATTGAATTTGCAACATCATCAAAATTTTCTCCAAAGTTATTCCCATATACATCTTTTATTGTTTTTCCAAACTCCTCCATGTCACTTTTAGTTGCTCCAGTAGCTACTTGGAATTGATTACAAGCTTTTTCATAATCATTACTTGCTTTTACTGCAAAAGTTCCCATAGCTAATGCTGCACTTCCTGCAGCTGCTCCTATTGCTATTCCCCATTTCTTAACTGTCTCAACGCCTTTAATTAATGTATTACCTAGACCTACACTTTTATTATCTGTTCTTTGCAAAGAATCTTCTGCAGCAGTAGTATCAACAAAAACAGAACCCATTAACTTAAATACTTCAAACGCCATATTTCCCCTCCTTTCTTACAAAGTTAAATCTATAATTCCTTTTACTTTATTAAATATTTCATCTTTATCTATCTTTTCTTCTTGCCTCTCCTTATTTTCTGAATATCCTATTAGCTTCTTAAACTCATTTAAAGATTTATCGCTATGACTTAAAACCCACATTAAAAATATCTTTTCCTCATTCTTTTCTATGGCTGCAGCTTCAATAAGCTTAAAACCTTCTAAATAATCTAATTCAAGCATATAATTAATATCTGAATATCTACTAAGAAGCAACTCTTGATACTTTATTAAATCTATAGAGTTGCTTGAGATAAAAAACTTCTTAAATCATTTTCCTTTGCTAAAATCTTTAAGTTATTTAAGAATTCTAGTGGAGACATTTCTTCTACTTCTTTTTCTGTAATCTCAAAAATTGAAGCAAATAACTTGTAAAGGTCTTTTTCTATTCCTTCATCACTTATCTTTTCTATAATTGAAAAAATAATATTTATTCCAATGTCTTCTGCCTTATCATCTAAATTTTTCTTATTATTCTTTTCATCATCTACAATCTTCTTAACGCTAGGATCTTTAATAATATCTCTTAAAGTTTCTTTTAAATTTGCCTTTTTAATTAGTCTTGCAACTGAAAATGTATCTCTTAATTGTAATTTTCTCATTGATATTTCCTCCTTAAATTAAAATAAGAAGCTATTACGCTCCTTATTTTGTTTCTATAATATATTTTTCTGTCATTGTTAAACTATCAGCTTTACCTGACTTAAATGATTTTGCCTTTAAAATAGTATTAGTACTTATTGTAATGGCTTCTGAATATTTAGGATCACTTGAAGTAGGTTCAAATCCATTTGTTGTATAATGTATAGTTGCACCAGCTTCTGTTGTAGTTAATGTAACTGACTTACTAGAATTATAAGTACCTCCTTTTATATTAGCTATTGGAGCAGCTATATTATTTTTCTTTGGATAATATATAGCATATGGGGGACTGTCTAAATCATCTTCAGTATAATGACCATATACTGTTACTGCTAATACTGCTTCTTTTTTATCTTCTGTTTTTATATCTAAACCATCAGTACTTAAAGCATTATAAATCTGAATAATTACTGGTATATTACTTCCTGTTATAGTCCCTATATAGGTTAAGTTATCCATGTAATCATCATCAACAAAATAACTTCTCCCTTTAATTATGTTGTAAGTTCCATTACTTGTTGTATCTATATCTGCTGCACCTAAAGCTAACTTTAAACTATCCTCTGTAGTTTCAATTAAATTCATAGTTTGACTAACTTCCCAGGAATCTATTATTTCTAAACCTTGAGCTTTTCCTGCTACTCCATCTACTTCGATTTGCCTTACTGTAGCTACTGCTTTAAATTCCCCTCCTCCTTGTGTAGCTCCTAAAAGCTTTCCATCTGCTATTGCACTTTCTAAAGTATCTACTCCCACCTTAAAGTTTTTAAAAAATGCTCCTGCTCCAGTTAATAAGTTTTCCTTTGTCTTTTTAGTAAAACCACTTTTTGCTTTTCTCATTGCTATTTCTCCTTTCCATAATAATTTAATGTATAGCTTAAATTAATTCTTTGTAACTCTTTATCCTGGTCCTCTAACCATTGTCTATTGTTATCATTGCAAAAAATAATAGTATGCTGAATACTACATACTATCTCATCATTTAATCTATTTTCTATATCATCTACTAAATTTTCAATTACTTCTGTAGATGTGCCTTTATTCCATACATCAATTTCTAATTGTTTTAAATATTCACCATAATCCTTTATTTTATAAACAACATAAGGAAATGAAGTTTTTTCTGTAGCACTTTTATAACTTACATTACTTGCTACTTCCTTTAATAATTTTTGTATATCTTTTCTTAATTCTAGTGTTTTACCTATCTTCTCCACCTCCTGTATATTCCTCTTCACTTATTAAACCTAATGCTCTAGCTTCATCTTCCATAGCACTTAAATATTTAGCTTCAATCTTTATAATTTCATTTATATTTTCCTTTGCTGCTTTTTCTAATAGTCCTAAGCCATTTATTTTTACAGTTCCTTTCTCTTGAAAAGCTCCATAAAATCCTCCTGGCTTTAATCCTACTTGTAAGTTAGGCATTTTATCTCTTGTTCTTACCCAATATTGAGTATACCTGCTTACTCTACCTTTTCTCCTTCTAAAATGGCTATAATAACTTTTTCTAAACCTATTACATATAAATTTACCTACATCTCTAAGAGCTGCCCTTGTCAGTTCTCTTATAGTGTAATTTGCCCTGTCTACATTACTTACATATTTAACACCATTTCTATTTATCTTTATTACACTACGTGGCACTGACATTATTAACACCCCTTACTAAAGTTAACTCTATCTTTTCTTTAGAAGTTCTATAAGTTCTTAATACTGTATACTCTTCCTCTTCATATTTAACAAATTGCTCCTTATTATAATCAATAGTATTAACTTTAAGTACAATCTCAGGTTTTAAACCTACTGCTTGTGCCTGATAAAACTCTGAATATTTTACCGACTTTTCTTCACAAAATATATAGTTTTTATTATAGATTATTTCTTTTACATGATCTCCAAAGTCATTATCTTTTTCTAAATAGCTGCCTAAGTAACAAATATTATCACTCCACATTATAATCACCACACAAGGAAAGACTTACTTTAAGTGAATCATAACATTTTGTATATTTATCTGACTCACTATTATCAATACCATAATTAGCTTTACAATAAAGTTTTACTGCTTGAATTATTAAAGGATCATCTTCCTTAATCCTATTTATTCCTGATATCTTCAAATCAATTTTACAAGCTTCTATTAAATCTAAAATATCCTCGTCAGTTACAGATGAGGATACTCTTAAGGCTAACTTTATCTTTTCTAACATATCTTATTACCTATAGATTAACTATTACTTACTTCATCTGTTTTCTTAATTAGTGCAAAAGCCTTAGTACTTCTAACTCCACCATCTACAATGGCATAAGCTATATAATCTGTTTCTCTCTTTTTCTTATGATCTTCACTATCTAAAGTAGCTTGTTTATTAATATTTGCATGATATCCTTTGTTTGCATCTCCAAGTAAAATAACTGAATCTGGTATACCATCATCTTCTTTTACTACCTTACCTAAAATAGTACCTACTCCCCCCTCTATTGGATTAGCTACAAAATATGGTCTATCGTTTTTATCTACTATATTTGCTATTTCACTCCATATTGTAGTTCCATTTGCATAAATGCAAGTACCATTTTTATAAGTACCTTTTATCTTTGACATAGCAGTAGTAAACTTAGCATAACTTAAAGGATCTTTAGTTGTATAAGTAATAACTTGTGGAGTATCTTTTTCTTTATTTAGAGTTGTAATTATTCCTGAAGGTTCAGGTTTAAAGTCTTCTCCATCTCCTGGTTTTCCTTTACCTTGAGATACTGCATATCCAAGAGCTGCCCCCATTTTTTCTACTAATTGTGATTGAATAAATGGTATAAATTCATCTGTAGCCATCTCTTTAAGTTTCCATGATATTGTTATATCCCTAGATAACTCACAGCCATCTAAAGTTACATTTGCAAAAGTTTCTTTTCCATCTTCAGTTTCTGATTCTTCATCATACCATTTTGAATCTGAAGAAGAATCAGATTTTAATAATGTGACTTTACCTGGTACTGTAGTCTTTAATACATCATTCCATAATGGATATTGTTCCCCTACTTCTTTCCATATACCAGTCATAACAGTTTCAGGAATTACTACTGCAGTATTTTCACTAGTATGAGTAAAGGCTTCATTTACCATTGTAAACACTTGATTTTCCTCTTCTGTTAGTTGCTTTCCTTGCATACTCTTTGCCCATGCATTTGTGTATATAGTATCTTTTTCCTCATCCTTTAAACCATCTGCATTAAAAGAATCAATAACAGTTCCCCCTCCTACTTGTACTGATTTATTATTAATATCTGTTATTACTGCATTATCTTTTAATGCATTTAAATTAGCTTGTTCTTTAGCTGCATTTTCAAAATCTGTATCTAACTTTTCTATTTCTGCCTTTACAGAATTAAATTCTTCAAACTTATTCTCATTTAATAATCCTTGTGCCTTTTCAATTAGTGAGTTTCTTTGCTTTAAATATTGTTCTTTATTCATTTAACATCTTCCCTTCATTTTTAACATTTCTAATTCTGCCTGTGCTTTTTGTCTAATAAAAAAATCAACCGTATTATTTTCTGTAATAGGTTGACTTGAATTTATATTATTTAATTTATCTAATAACTCTTTAGGTATAGTGGAATATGAATTATAAAATGATTTCTTATTAAAATTAGTAAAGGATACTTTATTATTTATATTGGTATCATCACTAAACATAATTTTATCAATCAATCCTAATTCCTTAGCTTTATCTGCAGTTAACCAAGTTTCATTATCCATTATTTTAAGAGCTTCCTCCCTGGTCATTCCTGTTTTATTCATATAAGCATTTGCAATAGTATCATTAGCATTTTTTAATACCTCTGACATATGGTCCATTGCTCTATAATCTCCACTAGCATTTGATGAAACATTATGAACCATCATTTGAGCTGTTGGGGACATTTCACAAAAACCTGCCATTGCAATTACACTTGCTGCACTAGCTGCTAAACCAACTATTTTTATATTTACTTGACCACCATATGATCTAAGTTCTGAATATATTTCAGATGCAGCAAATACTGAACCTCCTGGACTATTTATTTTCAAAGTTATACCTTCACCATTAGCTTCTTTAAGTTTACTTATTACGTTCTTTGGACTTGTATAATTCCAGCCAATCCAATCATATATCCATTGTGAGTCATCTTCTATAATGTCTCCTTTTATATCTATATCCATCTTTTCACCCCTTTAAATATCTTCTACATTTAATGCTTTATCATCAATGTAACAATCTACTGATATCTTTCTTGGATCTGTTCCATATTCATTTATAGTATCTTCTAAGTTTTCATTTATGGCATCAAACTCTAGACCTCTCTTAGAACACCACTCAATAGCATTATCTAACTCTTCACCAGTTCTACAAGTCCAAAGAATCAGTTTATTGCCATCTTCTTTTAAACTTTTAACATAATCTATTACCTCTTCCTTTGCTTCACCTATCTTTGGATAAATATTTTTACATAGTGTTCCATCAAAATCTATGGCATACACTTTTTCCTCTTTCTTATTTGAAATCTTAGTTAAATTGACAAAGCTTTTTTTATTTCTAAAAGTAGCTTTATTATTAACTGTTCCTGTATCTTTTCTAAGTAATAACTTATCTCCATTTTCTACAGGAGGTAGATTTAAAACTTCTCTCCATTCATTAGGTGTCATTGCTCCTCTATCTACCATTGCTTGTAATTCAAGTTTAGTAGACATTGATGCATACTGAAGGTTATTAGCTGTATACATTATTTTATTACCAAAACCTCGCTCTCTCCTTGTAAATATTTTTCTTGTAACTTCATTACTAAGCTTCATGGCTATAGGTTCAATTTTACTTTCATAATAAGCATTCCACTCATCTTCATTAAATGTACTTTGTACAATCTTATCATTAGTATTAAAAAAGGAATAAAGCCTTTTTGTAGTTCTATCCATTACTGCTGCATTTGGTACATAATCTTTAGGATCTATTTGTTTTGCATCTGCTTTACTATCAACACCTGCTACTCCTGTCCCATCTTCTACATTTAAGAAACTCTTTGCAAACTTTTCTGTTTCCTTTGTTATGTCTTCAGGTCTCATAGTAGTATTGAATTTTAGTAACCATCTTATTATGCTACTGTTCTTTATAGCTTTTATAATACCTTGGTCAGTTGTTGATACTACTTCCATTAAGGGAAGTATATTCTCTCTTGGACTTGTACCAAAAATATCATTTTCATTGTAATCCTGTCTTATATGAATTATGTCTTTATAAGGATAGGTTACTGTCTTACCATTTCTATTAGTGAACTTCAAATATAATAAACCTTCCTTATCATATTTTGCCTCTGCTGATATGCATGGAATATTGTACAATTCACATGGTAAGTCGTTTGCATCTCTTACTATTAGTGCAAAGGCATTATTATTTAGTTCTAATTGAGTAGCTAGTTTTTCTTGGAAGTCCTGTCCTGTTGTATATGGATTAGGTTCTTCTAGTAAAAATCTTATATATGCTTCAGGATTAACTTTAAATGTATTGTTTATTTTATCATCTCTTATATGTTGAGGTACTAACTTTCCTATTGCTCTTGCTTGTGGTCTTATACATGCTCTTACTATGTCTGATTTATATAGTTTACCATTAAAGGCATAGAAGCCATTTCCTCTGTCTTCTATTAGTTCGTATCTTACTACTGAAGAACTTTTATTGAAGAGTTTTTTTATAAAATTTATTTTTCTCACCTCCTTTCATGGGAATAATAAAAGTAGTTACTATACCTTTTAGCAACTACTCGTTCTAACTTTGAATATCATTCTAAATTTAATAAACTTTTATTTATATTAATTAATATGGTTTTTTCATCTAAATTTCCTTTATCATAGTCTACATAAAGACTTCGTCCTGACTCTAGATGACTTTCCCATTCATCTAATAAATTAAGATAAAGCGTATCAATGTACTCATCATCAAATTCACGACCAACATATCCATTCAATGCAATAAAACTCTCATTTCTAACTGCATATTTATGATAAGCAATAAAATCTTTATCACGATTTATATTTTTTAGTTTTAAATATCCATCAAAATCTACGTACAATGCATTATTTACTTTATCATCTCCATCTTTTAAAACCTTTCGTAACTCATCTCTCTTAAATATATGTGGTCTTGTTTTCCTATGAACTAAAATTTCAAAAATATATTTTTTTTCATCACATAGCTTAAATGATCCATATGGGCTTGTACTACACTTTATACCATTAATTATTTGCTCATCATTAGCTTTTAACCATCTAACTGCATCATTATGATTATAAAATATCATATCTGTATTTTCATTATAATTATGAAAATCATCAATTTTTTGCCAAGAACCATCTTTTTTCAACCTATAATTTTGTTTTAAACCTAATAAATAATTATAACTTGTTATTGTAAAAATCATATCAATCACTCCTTTAGTAAAATTATAACATAATAACCATTTATGTTCATAAAACAACTTGACTATCTATAAATTTACAATTTTACAATTTATAGTTTTAAATATAATCTCAATATATTGAATAATCACAATAAAAAGCTTATATCATATTCTCATATTCACTTTCCTTATCCTTCAAAACAACATACCCAATAATCTTAGAAACTCCACCATCAATTCTTTTTCGAGCATCTTGCCCTTTAATGGGCTGAATATTTCCATTAATATCTGTCTTAACTTGTAAGTTACTAAAACACCATTTATCAATAGGATTATTATTATAAATAATTTTATCAGCCTCTAAATCTGCTTTCATTTCCTTCATAGGAGCTGACAAAGTTTTTACTCCTTGCCTTACTGGAATCATACTATTAGAACCAAATTCATCTTTATATGCTTTTAATAAAGAATCATCTACATGCCAAGGATCATATCCAATCCAAGGAATATATATGTCATATTCATCTTTCATTGACTTAAACCATTCTAACATATCATATTTATTAACCTTATTACCTGGACATACCCTTATAAGTCCTTGCTGTTCCCATAATTTATATGGTACTTGATCCTCTTCTTTATTTGTTTCTAATAAATTTAGCTTTTCTTCAGGAATCCAATACATAGATAAAATATAAATATTATCATCATCTCTTCTTTTACATATAACATTAGCTGATGCTAAGTCAGTAGTTTCTGCCAAATCAAAACATCCAATACCATAACGGAATCCCATTTCTTTAACATTAAATGTTTTTTCATTATTAAGTTGGTCATACCTAAGCCAAGCACTAGCACTATTTTCTTTCATGTTAAAATCTTTTACCATAACTGTGGCTTTAAATGCTAGATCATTCTTCGCTTTATTGACATTACCTCTTAAATAATCCCACTTCTTAATACAACCAAGTCCAGGATTAGCCTTTATCCAACATTCTTCTTTATCCCATTCTGACTTATCATCTAATTCATATATAAAAGCTATAAACCTCAAATCAATTATTTTTCCATCAAGAACACCACAAGCATAATCATATTGAGAATCAAAAATATTATCTCTTATAAATCCATTTGTGGTTATACAATTTAATAATGGCTGATTTCTACTTCCCATAGATTGTTTCATAAGGTCATAAAGATCACGATTTTTAATTGCTGCTAACTCATCAATAGTAACCATATGTGAATTTAGTCCATCAAGTCCATTTGTATTACTTGATAAGGCTTGTATACTTCCATAATTAAATGGTATATATAAATCTGATTTCCTTTTCCTTATATGCTTACTTAAATCCTTAGACTGCTGAACCATCTTCCAACATTCATTCCACCCTTTATTAGCTTGTTCTTTCTTAGTTGCAACATTATAAACTTCAGGAGAACCTTCACCATCACCTACTCCCATGTATAATTCATCACATGCAAGTTCTGTTGTCTTTCCATTCTTACGTCCTCTTATGTCTAATACCTCCTGGTATTGTCTAAAGCCTGTCTTTTCATCTATAAAGCCAAAAACTGCTTGATGCTTAGCTTTCTGAAATAGCATAAGTTCAATATTTGACCCTAGCTTCCCCTGGCTTTGCTTACAAAAAGTTTCTATAAACTCAATAGGCCTATTTGCACTTTCTAAGTCGAATATAAAATTACCCTGCTTATTATAAAGCTTGTCCACAAGCATTGTATAAACTTGTTTAATTCTATGACATGCAACAATATCACCTGACATTATTTTTTCATAATATTCTTCTATATAAGTTTTCACTTAAAATTCTTTCCCTTCTTTACAAAGGCCATAAGCTTATCCTCTTCTTCCTTCTTCTCTTCAGGTGGCAGAAGATCTATAAGTTGTTTCATAACTTGAGAATATCTTTGTATAAAAGTAGTATATTGTTTTACCTCTGGTCTTTCCCTATTAAACTTTTGTTCACCTTGTTCAAATAATTCTGTTAATCCATTTTTGCTTATATCTATTCTTAACTCTTCTAAGGTTAACTTCATAAATGCAGCTTCATTAATTAATCCTTCTAGAATCTTTGCCTTATCTTTATTAAATTCTTTGTATAACTTCTTAATTCTATTTACTTCTTGTTTAATTTTCTTTTCTTTTTCTAATTGTTCGTATATCTCCAAAAATATACCCCCCTCCCTCAAAAAAATTTTTCTTTGGAGGAAAATTCATGTCCTACTCCAACGGTCTTCCTTGAAGTTCCCCATAAAATTTTTAAGGGGGGATTATGGTTCATAATTTGCAAACCATTTATTAATAATAATTTTCTCCAAAGTTTTATCTTTTCTTGTCTTATCCATGTAAGCTTGATTTAAACATTCACTAATTGTTTTATCTATAAAAACTAATTCAGCTCCTAACCTTTCTGCTAGCTCCTTCCTTTGTTTTTTCTTAGGTAATGAAGCTATTATCCATATTGCTTTAGCATTAACATCATTATCTTCTATTCTTTTGTATATATAATCTCTAATACCTATTGAAACATCTAGTAAGTTATCAGTTTCATATGTCCTATCCTCCATGCTTATAGCCTGTTTAATTAAGTCTAAATCAACAACTAAATCACCTACTTCTCTATGCTTTCTTACATATGTTGTCTTACCCGAACCTGGTGAACCATATACTATATATTTCTTCAT
The DNA here is from genome assembly GCA_934755305.1 of uncultured Clostridium sp. Classification (GTDB taxonomy): domain Bacteria; phylum Bacillota; class Clostridia; order Clostridiales; family Clostridiaceae; genus Clostridium. Next base: position 15,789 of record CAKVLD010000032.1, read on the forward strand.
TGGTACTAAGTTACCACTATCATCAAAGTAATAACCATTAGATGTAGCTCTTTTCCTTTTATTTAAACTCTTTGCTAAAGGATTAGTATCTTTATGTTTTAGGAAATGACAATTCTTACACAATAAAATTAAATTATCTTCACCTAAAGTTATATTTGAGTCTGTAATATTTTCAGGTGTAAGAAATTCAATGTGATGTACCTCTTCACCAGGCCCTCCACATTCTGCACATATTCCATTAAACTTATGATAAATATAATCTCTACAATCCTTCCATGCTTTACTCCTATAAAAGCTCTTTGCAAACTCTCTCGCCATTCACTCACCTCTTCCAAACGCTTGGACTTTTTATATTTTTATTGCTCAAAAAAGCTTAAAAATATATATTATTTTTGCCAAACTATTCTTTAAAAACATAAAAATAATGTTCGTATTTTTAATTTTGAATGTTTAATTTATATGGAGAATCAAACATTCATAAATCTAAAACTCTACTAATATATGTCTTAATTTTTATCTCTTGAATATCTACTGTGTAAAAAATAAAACATTTAATTAGTAAAAAAGAAAAATATCATCTTACAAAATCACTTAATGATTTACTGTATTGATGATATTTTTCTTTATCTAATCCTATATATCTTTTTGTTTCCTCTATGGATCTATGTCCTAATAATTCTTTTACAGCTACTATATCTTTATCACTTGATAGATAAATTTTATATGCATAAGTTTTTCTCATGCTATGAGCTGTTATGTCTTGTAAGTTAAAATATGCTGCTGCATCTTTTAATATATCTGTTACTGCTTTTACTCCTATATGTTCATTTGTTCCTTTCCTACTTTTAAATATATATTCATAATCCTTTTTATCTTTTATATATTCTTTTAAGATTTTAGCTACACTTGGTATAATTTCTACTGTTCTCGGTTTTCTATTCTTTTCTTTGATATTTTTTGAGTTCATTTTTTTACCTTCATATATTGTGAACTCTTTTCGCTTTAGTGCTTCTTTTATGTCTCTTACTTTTAGTTTTACTAAGTCTCCTGCTCTGTAGCCTGTGGTTACTCCCAGGATAAATAAAACATAGTTTCTGTAGTTTTTGTATTTTAGATAGTCCTGTATGTCTAGGACACTTTCTGTTGTGTATATTGGTTTAGCTGGCCTTTTTTTCATTCATTAAATTGTCACCTCCTTGTAGAATTGTACACAATAAAAGAACCCTAGTGCTAGAGTTCTTTTTTTAAGACATGTTATTTTTTATAGATCTAAATTGCTTTCCAGTTTTTTTATCTTTTCTAATTCCTCATAATATCTTTTAATTGTACTTTCAGTACAGTTTTTTCTATTTCTTTCCTCTCTTTGAGTCATTCCATTATTATTATAAAATAAAGTAAAGTCATATATTGTTCCAAATAAACCACTATATGCATTACTCCACTCATAAAATTCTGTAGGTGGAAATTCCAAATTTGTTGATTTTAAATAGTAATTTGACATTCTTTCTCTTAATTCATTTGTTAACTCAACAAATTTAATTTCATTATATTCCCCATTCCTATACTCATTATATAAACTGATAAACTTTTCAACATCTGTAATTAAACGTGATGCAATTTCTTTTGTCTTAAATATAAATTCTTTCTTTTCTCCTACATTTTCTTTCTCAAGATTTTTTAATAATTCATAATAAGAAACTACTTCAAAACGAACACCATTTTTAATAAAAGTATTTTTATTATTAACTCTATACCAATAATCTTTATCTTGATTTTCATCAACCCAAGTTACTATAAACATATGCCTATGCAGTATCATATCCTCTTCATCTAATCCAAAATACATCACTACAATATTTGCATCTAATCCCTTAAGTCTATTTTCCATTATTGAATTACTGTACACTTCAACATGCTTTATCTTTTCTTTAATTTCCAAAGATATTTTACTAATTTCTTCAATTGAAAAAGGTTCTTTTAATATTACTCTGACTGCATATCTTTTTACAAGGCCACTATGAATCGGCTCAACATTATAAATAATATATTTTTCAGTCTCTTCATAAACTTTTTTTATACAATATGGTGTATAATTTTCAACATTAAAGTAAATTGTCCCACCAATTTTAGATCTAAAAATTGGTTCTTGTTTTATATAAGAATTACTTGTATTCCATACTTCTAGATATAACTTAACAAGCCTTTGAATATCATATAATGATTTTCTTCCTTCTCGCACTATGCACTTATTATATAATGCTTCGCATAAAAAAGAAGTAAAAAGACTAATTTTACCATTGGGATGTGGATACGAAAATTGCTGAGAATTACTTGATGATAATACTGCATATCCTTTACTTACAAATTCTGATATTGTATCCTCTATATCAAATTTCACATGTTTATCAATAGAAAAATCACCCGATAAACATGCATCTAGAAATATAACTTTATTCTTACATTTTATCTGTTCAAAATATTCTATAATTTCATTAGTAGCAATAAATCCATCACTAAAAACTAGACAATGAGTGTTTTCATATTTTGTTCCATGACCTGAAAAATAAAAAATCAATGTATCTTCTTCTTTTAGTTCATCCATTACCATTGATAAACCTCTTGAAAAATCATTTCTACTCACAATACCTGTTTTACCTAAAGTATATATACATTCTTTTTCAACTTTTAAACCTAGATTTAATGCTTTTTCCACTTCAACAACATCATTTTTACAAAATGGTAAATCAATATCCTTTTTAATACTATATAAACTTACTCCAGTAACCAAAGCCTTTACTCCCATAATGTTTACCTCCACAAATTATGACTTTTTACATCATCTCATTTATGTAATATTATACCATATAATTTGTTTCTTTTTTATTTACATAATATCAATCATTTGTTATTAGTAATTCCTTATACTTTCCTCTTCCTTTAACATCTTTACTAACAGAATAATTCACATCAACTTCTTTAATATTAAAATCCTTATACCATTCCCTAACTTTTTCATGAGCATTAATAGACAAAATAAAATTTCCTTTTATATTACTCAACATATCTCTTAATTTAATATGTTCCTCTTCTCCAAACTTACTATCATATCCTGCAGTTTCATAATATGGTGGATCACAATAAAATAAAGTTTCTTCTCTATCATACTTTTTTATAATCTTTTCAAAACTCAAATTTTCTACATATGTGTTACTTAATCTCCTTCTAACCTCTTCCAAATTTTCTTCCATAAATATCTTTTGATTAGGCTTTTTAGTAATGGAATAACCATAATCCTTACCTCTACTAGCAAAACTATTATTAAGCATATATAAAAATCTTATTGCTCTATGTATTTCAGTTAGATATTCTACTGTACAATTTTTATATTCATTAAAAATATCTCTTCCTGAAAATTCATATTTTAATAATCTTTCTACTTCTGGTGCATGATACTTTAAAGTTCTAAATAGATTTATTAACTCCTTATTAATATCATTAATTACCTCAACTTTACTAGGTTCTTTTCCAAAGTATACCCATCCTGCTCCAAAGAATAACTCTACATAACAAGTATGCTCTGGCATTATTTCTATTATCTTTTTTCTTAATCGGCTCTTACCACCCATTCTACTTATTGGGTGAATCAATCATTTTCATCCCTCCTCTTCTGTTTAAAATAAAAAGACCACTTAGTTTGTAAACTAAATGATCTTTCAAGTATTTTATAAATTTAAAATTCTATAAACTGCTTTAAAATTACATATTTATCACTAACTTAAAATATAAATCAACTTCACTTTATCCATGATACTATTATACTACACTTTTAGTCACATTTCTTATATACTTTAATAAGCATTTCTTAAACTTATATAAAATTTTTCTATATTAATTGTTATTGCTATTCTCTTTCAAATTTTTTTAATTCTTCCTGTTTTATTCTATTACATATCTTATCAAGTGGAGTATTTAATTTTCGATATACTGTATTTTTGTTAATACTTAAAGAGGATAGATATTCTTTCATCTCTTCAACTGCTCCTGCATTGATTTTTATTTTATCTGTAAATTGTTGACCTTTTATCGTTATATCATTCCATGAATAATTTAATGGTCCAATTGCCCCATGCAAAGTAAATCTCCCTGATTGTCTAGATATTCTATGTGAAAAATCCATTTCGCTAAATATAGCAATTGGTATATGATTTGCTGGTGTATTATTTAAATCCTTAGTTAACCTATAAAATGATTCATTTGATATATCATCAATACATATAGGTTCTTTAATACTACTTTTATCACTTTTACAAACCATTGAACTTTCATTTAATAAATTAGGTTTCAAAATGTATATTACAGGAAAATTATCGTTGAACTTATTAGCCTCTTCAACTGCAAAAAACAATGCTACCAATGGATCTATCGTCCAATCTAATATTGGAGTTAACATTCCATAATGTTGAGCAATAAACATTAAATGAAAATCATTTAATTCTAAAGTATCAGACAATCCTTCATTTAATACTTTTTGTTTGAATTTTTTAAATTCATTATTAAAATTAACAATATTGTATCTTAATCTTGTTATTTCCTTTCCATCTCCTACATCCATTTTAGCATTTCTGTATAAATTGGGCTTTAGTTCCCATGCATTAGATGCATGTCCCCTATACCAAAGTTCACAATTATTTTTTTCTTTATATTCTTTAATAAAATGTATATATTCTTCAAAACTATTTACTTCACTTACAAATCTCTCATTATATCCCATCGTTTCTCGCCTTACTTTCTAATTATTTGTTTTATTCTCTCTCCCTACACTATATTATACCATAATTATCCACAAAAACTTATATTCTTAATTATAAGCTATATATCTAGCCATCTTATTTAAAGCATCGCTTTCTATCTGCTTAATCCTTGTATAAGTAATATGTAATTCTTCTTCCAACTTAGAATACCTATATCCCTTAATTAATGCAGTTTCTACAATACTTCTCTCTATTTCATTCAATATAGTTAAAGCATTATCAATTCTCTTAATCTGATTTTCCTTTAAAAACTTCTGATGCAATAGTGGTTCTATCTCCTTTTGATGTTTCTCTGCCTGTATCTCTACAGTACTAGTAATCTTATAAGTAGGACTTGTCCTCTCTCCTTGTGGCATTGCAGTAATACCTAAGCACTCAACCTCTTTTTCCTTTATCATAATATCTATATTAACAATATCAGCTTTAAGCTCCTTATACTTCTTAACTTGATTTCTTACTTCTTTTATTTTTACCATTACTACTCCTCCTAAAATTCCTTATTATAATATCTTGTTTCTCTAGTATCATTCTTTATCTTAAACTTTATTGATGGAGTTAATATATTACACAATACTTCAATACCATCTAACCTTAATGCTCCTGACTTATATATTAAATTTTCATCAACTTCTTTATCATTATAATAATCAGCACTTAACTGTAATTTATTAGCCTGTCCATACTTATTACTAAACTTTTTAACCTCTTCCCTTATTTCTTCTAACTTCCCCACTTTACTTATCTCCCTTCATAAATTCATCATTTATCCCTTGAATAATCAATACACATTACATAAGTTCCACATTCTTCAGCACAAGCCTTAATAAGTTCTTGATGTCTCTTAAGTGCTTCTAATTCATCTATTTCCTTTACTGAAGCTTCTTCTTCTAACTTACCAATCTTATTTTTATATTCTGCCTTAGCTTCCTCTTCTGTTTTAGCAATTATAATAGCTCTATACTTCCCTTTAACTTCAAAATACTTTAATGCTTCTATCTCTTCATATTCTTTTAAATTATTTATTCTCTCCATCTTCTTTTCCCCCTAAATATGATTTATCAATTTTATAACTTTCTAAGTTCTTTGGAATAAGTAATGTATAATCCCAATACTCTTCTACCTTATATTTACTGTCATAATACTTATTCACCATCTTATAAACGCTCTCACGATCTAATAAATGTCCTTTATAATTCTTAAACCAAGAATATATTTCAATATAATAATCTTTATCTGTAAATCCCCTACCTTTTTTAACTTTAAACAATATCTCACTAGTACATCTAAATATTCTTATATTATCTTCCTCTTCAATGCCATACCACTCAAAATATCCTGGCCATTTATCTTCTAGCTTTAAATATGGAATGGAATCTAATAATATAGATCCATCCTCATATCTTTTAATATCAATATTCCTCTCTTCATCAAAGAAGAAAAATACAAATAACATTATTCAATCTTTTCCTCCATTATCTTTAACAACTGTTTAGTAGCTTCTGTATACTGCTCTTTCTCCTCTTCATTTCTTATCTGCTCCAAAGCTCCTAAAAGCTTGTCAAACTTATCATTAATTTCTGAGAAATATATAGCATATCTTTGAGTTGCATCATCTACTTCTATAATCTTGTTACTATCTTCTAATTTTTTTCTAAGCTCTTCACTAATTAATCTTTCTTCCCTCAGCTCCTGCTCCAATTCTTCCTTACTTTCATCTAATCCAGTAACTTCTATTGGCCTATCTTTTAACTCTTCAATTTCTTTTGATAAAAGATCTATCTTTTGATTACTTTTTTCTTCTATTTCCTTCGCTCTATTCTCAGCTATTTCCTTATCCTTCTTTGCTTCTTTTAACTCTTTAACTATTTTCTTTAATACTCTACTTGATATTTCTTCTACATCATTCTCATTTAAAATCTGTTCTTTTTCCTCTTCTGTAGTACCTAGTAATATAACAGCCTTACTATAATCTAACTTGTCATATATCTCTTTTGCAGTATTGCTTCCTAGTAAACTTAATTGTTCTGAACCATACTCCTTAAATATCCTCATTAAATTATTTGCAGTACTCTTTTTATAATCTACTGATTCCTCTAACCACTTTCCCCACTCCCCTGGTTCTACTAGCTCTCTAGCTTCTGTTAATCTTCTGCCTATTTCTATACTGTTATATATAACTACCTTCTTAGTTCTATCCTTTATATCATTAATTTCAGCAGCTATAAGTTCAGTTGTTCTTACTGTTTTAACTTCTCCCATCTACTCATCTCCCTAATAAACTATTTAAATCTACATTAAACCTCTTATTCTCTTGTGAAGCTTTTTTAACATTTCTTGATTCTTTTCCAGGTTCTACTTCTTTCTTAGACTGTATTGCCTTAAATTCATAATATATATTAACTACACCAAATACTTCTTCAGGACTCATAACTACACATTGAGTCCCTCTTCTTTCAACAACCTTCTTTAATGCTGCAACTTCTATTTTCTTTAATGCTTCCTTTAGAGTCTTTTTATCTTCAACTATTTCCTTTGCTGCTTCTAAGTTAATTTCTATATTATTAATTACATAAGTTCCAATCGCTTGGATATATGGAGTATTGTTATTAACTTTCATTTCATTCTTAATCTTTTCTATTGCCCTTGCTATCATCTATACCTCTCCTTTTCAATTTCTCTTTCTCATCTTTATATAGCTATAACATCCTGCATTAATATCATTAACAGTACTTTTAAAGGTACTTAATGTATATCCAGGATATAAATCTTCTAAGAGCTTTCTCTCACCTTGACAATAAAATAAATCCCATGCCTTTCTAAGAGAATATTTATGATCATTAACTTTTATTGTAGGTTGTTTTATATTTCTACTTTGAGTCCATCTTTTATTTCCTTTAGGATCTTTAGAAATATAATTGGCTAATTCCTCATAACCAAGCTCATTACTTTGTAGTCTATCAGCATTAGCCTTTCCTTTTCCCCAAAGTTCTTCTAACTTATCTCTATCCATTCCACTTATAACAATATGGTGGTGAATTCTTGTCTTAGTTCTTTTATCATCTGTAGCTTCTTTATATTCTGTTACTGCTATATACTTTAAATCTTCTAAACCATTTCTTTTTCTATAGTTCTTTACTCTCCTGAAGAAGTTACTTAGATTTCTTTTAGCTTCTTCTTCACTACTTGGTAAATTCTTATTATCATATGTTAAGTGAAGTACTATATCAAAATCTGTAAAATTAGTGTTTATTAATCTCCTTAAATGCTTTCTTGCATTTTTATCATTCAAGTTTCTTTGCTTAGGTAAAGATACCTTACACTTCTTCCTTCTCTTTTGTTGTTGTTCTTTCTTAGAAATGGGGTAAACTTCCACCTCTAAGTAATTTCCACTGTATATTCTCTTTTCTCTTATTGGCATATCCTTACTCCTATTCTTTTCAAGTTTTCTTTATTAGTTAAATAATTAAATATAGTTGTTAAGATAATACCTATTACAAGCCCCTTAAAAGCCTTGTTTATATATTCAGTTGTGCTATAATTAAGTAGTACTTTATTTACAGGGATACACGTTACAAGTCTTTGGTCGGATTGTAATGTGTATTTTTTTGTAATAGTTTAATTAATATCTTTCTTAAAAGATTTTAAAAAAATTGATTGAGTATAGTTTCCTAATCTCAATCATGAATTTATATATTTCTCCCTTCCAGTTAACAAATTCTATAGCATTAACATTAATAAAAATATTAATACTATACAGCTTGTCTACATTATTGTTATTAGAATCGCCTTATGTTCTTTCTAATTATCGCTTTCTATTGTTTTTAATACATTCTCTTCCCACTCTTTTTCAAGAGTTTCTATCTCATCTAATATCTCCTTTATTCTCTCCACTTTTTTCTCACTTGTATTACTTTTACTATTAACAACTATCCTTATATCCATTAGTGCTCTACTCCTTTTTCCTACTAAATCTTGATAATTCATACCTTCCCCCCTACATACTAAAATTTAGAAGTATAATTTGTCTTTTTTCTTGCATATTCTATAAAATCTCTTAATCCTTTTCCTCCTAATTGATTTTCTAAGATTGAAATAACTACATTAGCCTGACTTTCTTTTAATTCCTTAATCTTTTCTTTATCTTCAGGATAAAAAACCCTAACCTTAATCTTTTGATGTCTTCTCATATTTATTACCTCCAAAAAGTACTACTTTATATATAATCATCATATTTTTACCTTTTATTCAGTAATAAATAAAATCAATTCCTAAACCTTTAAATTACTTCATGTTTTTCAGCTTTTCTTTCTAACCATTTATCCAATAGCACTTTATTAACTAATATCTTCTTTCCATTTCTAAAATAAGGAAAATCAGTATTTCTTACATTCACAATTTCTAACAACCTAGTTCTACTTATTGAAGCATACTCAGAGACTTCATCTATTGTCATAACTGCTCTTTCAATTCCCCTATTTTCTAATATTGCTACTATCTTTTTTAATTGTTCTTCCATCCCCTAATATCTCCTAACCTATTAAACTTGCAATCTTTCTTAATGCTTGTGGATCATTTACAGTCTCTTCTAATGATTGGGCAACTAATAAAGAATCAATTGCTGTTTCAACAAAATTTAAATTCTTGTCATTTAACATTTTCAACTTATCAATACTCTCTAATACTTTTTGAACTTGCATTTTTTCACCTTCTTTCTTGCTTTGCGAACTTTATAGCTACATATTACTATTATTTTCTACGCTTTGCAAGTATTTTTTTATTCGCATTTTTCTTTTTGTTTGCATTGCGAAATATTTTGCGATACAATATTAACGAGGTGTATAAAATGTGTTTAAAAGAAAGATTTAAAAAAATAAGAAAAGATAACAAACTTTCACAAGCTGCCTTTGGTAAAAAGATAGGAATATCTCCAAGTCAGATAGCATGTTATGAAACAGGATATAGAGAAATTACAGATAGAGCAATTAAAGATATATGCAGAGAATTTAATGTAAATGAAGAATGGTTACGAACTGGTAATGGCGAAATATATTTAATTGCTGAAGATGATAAAAAAATAGCTGATGCTATAGCTAAAATATCATTGTCTGAAAATAAAAACCTTAAAGAAATAGCCGAAAAGTTGACAAAGCTTAATGATACTAACTTAGAGTTAATAAATAGGCTAATAGATGGGTTGATGAATGGAAATAATTAAAAGCAAGTTTCGACTTTAACTTGCTTTTGAATTATCTATTAAGGCTTTTATGTATGCATAAATAAGACGTAGAATTCTAGGATTTTCAATATCTTCTAGTAATTTTATTATTTCGTTTTCCATATGTAATCATCCCCTTATCTAATTTTATATTAGCATCTATGTTCTCATTTTGCAAGAACATATGTTCGCCTATTTTTTACAAGGAGGTTTTATAAAATGGCTAACAAAACTAATACTAAAATTAACAATAAAGATTACTATAGGATTACGCTAGACTTAGGAAGAAATGCTGAAGGAAAAAGAGTAAGAAAGCAATTCTACGGAAAATCAAAAAAGGAAGCTGAAGAAAAAAAGCTTGAATATTTAAGAAACTCAGCTCTTGGTATAGTAGATAATACGCTATATTTAGGAAAAGCAATGAATGATTGGTTGTATGAGATTAAAAAATTAGAAGTAAAAGCTTCTAGTTTTGAAAGATATGAAGGCATCTTTAGAAATTATCTAAAAGATAGCCTTATATCTATAATGGCACTAGATAAAATTAAACCTATAGACATCCAACGATATTATAATGAATTATTCAAAAGTGGTAAAAGCAGTAATTCTATAAAGAACGTTCATAAATTATTAAAACAGTTTTTTGCTTACTGCGAAGATAATGATTATATAGTTAAAACTCCTATATCAGGTAAAAAGGTAATGATACCTAAGGATACTAATAATACTAATATAAAAAAAGAAGTAGAAGTATTTACGAATGAAGAAATGAAAAGCATCTTATCTATAGAAGAAAATACAATAATTAAATACGCTGCTTTAATTTCTTATGCAACTGGTATGAGAAAAGGAGAAATTTTAGGACTTAAAGAAAGCGATATTAATTATAAAACACGAGAAATAAATATTCAAAGATCTATAGTAACTTCTACTATAATTGATGAACATGGTAATAGAAATAAACAAACTTATGTATCTGATACTAAGACTTCAAATTCTATTAGAACAATTCCATTACCTAATGAATTAATATCTATAATTAAAAAAGTTATTATCTTAAAGAAAGAAATGGTGTTAAAGTATGGTGTTAATTTATCAGATGACTTTAAAGATATGCTTTTTATTTCTAAAGAAGGCAACTTTATTAATTCAAGTAACTTTGATAAAAGTTGGATTTCGTTCTTAAAAAGATGTGGCATTAAACATAAGAAGTTTCATGCATTAAGACACACATATGCTACTAGACAATTTGAATCAGGTACTCAGGTCTTAACAGTATCTAAATTACTAGGACACAGTAACATTGATATTACTTTAGATATCTATACTCATGTTTTAAAAAAGGAAAAAGAAAAGGCCATAGATACACTAAGTTTATTAAGTGTATAGAAAACTATGGTGTTAAAATGGTGTTAAATATGAAATTTAGAAGTGAATTTAAAATAAAAAGAACTGCTGAAAACCAGTGTTTTCAACAGTTCCTAAACAAATGGTAGTCCATAGGGGAATCGAACCCCTGATTCCACCGTGAGAGGGTGGCGTCTTGACCGCTTGACCAATGGACCTTAATCACAAGACAAAGTATAACACTTATTTTACAAAATAGGAATTTTTATTTTCAAAGATTTATAGCCATATTAGCTCAAATTTCATAACCTCTTCCTATTTTCTATATTTTTCTTTCTTTTTCAATTTTATATAAATAAAATCTTGTAACATATATGAATCATAAAATACAATTAACAATCCATAAACATCACAAGATTTTATTTCTTAGCGTAAATACATATAAATCATCTTGCTGCCTTATATGGCAAAACATTATAAATATTTTCTTTATCCCACCAGTAAGCTCTATTAGAAACCTCATTATTAACTCTAATAGAAACATTAGGATTTTGATAATCTATAATGAACTTCTCACCTTCACCTAAAGTTTTATAAGTAAGACCATTATCAAAACTTATTTCCATACTTACTTTTTTATAATTCATTGGGATTATTTCTGTAACTGTATATTCCCCTGCTGTTATAAATCCCATTTCATTGTCAGGATGGTTAGATATATCTGTATCTTCATTTCTAAGGTAAACATTAATAGTTTCCTTAGTATTTCCATATAAGTTTTCAACAATCTTTTTATTGTTACCTTCCATAACTATAGTAAAATTATCCTTAGGATCTAAAACATCATTTATTTTCTTTTCAAAAGAAATTATTCCTGTCTTTGGCTCTATATTAACTTTAGGAATCCCAAATTCCCCCTCTATCTCTTCAGTGCTATTAAATGGATTATACTTAATAGTTGCTTTCTCATTAGTAGGTATACTATTACCACAATAATAAGGATCTTTACCTGTTACTATAAATGATATCTCAATTCCTGGATCAACTATATCTCCTATATTAAAACTAATACTTCCATTTTCATTGACTGTCACCTTATCTTTACTTATGCCTGTAACTTTTAAGTTTTCTTTTGATGGCATTACAAAATGATTATCTAATTTATCAGTTATTATTGAATTTTTAGCAATTATAGATTCAGCATCTGCTATTATACTTTCTCCTATTTCCTTAAATATTTGTTTTGCTGAACCTGCTGATTCTGAAAAATAGTCTTTTTTATAGCTCTCTCCATCACAAACATTTTGAATTTTACTTAAAAAATTTTTACCTTTAATAACTTCACTAGAACTTAAATTGGTAAAAATACCCGCACTATAGAACTTATTAAATTTTGATACTACATTTTTATATTCATTTTCTGCTGCTGTATAATATTTATCTAAATCATAAGCCCCCTTGCAATTATTTCCTGATGAGGCTGTTGGTAATCCATCTGTAAATAATACTGCATATCGCTTATGTGTTAAATCTGAAGATTTTATCATTTCTCCTAGTCTCCAGATTCCAGCTTGAGTATTAGTTCCACCATTAATTACTATTTTACTATCAGAATCTTTAGCATTTATTAAAGCTTTTATTGTTTCTAAGCTTTTAAACCCATTACTAATATCTTTTGAATCTCCTAAATTACTAGCTTTATGAATATAGCCTTTATATTTTTGAGAAAAAATATCATACCTATCAAAAATAGTAACTTCTTCTGGATCTACAACTCCCCATTCTTCTTTACTTGTAAGAGAAAATGTTCCTAAAGCTACATTTACTTTTATTCTATTATTTTCTTTATTAAATAAATCACAAAATTCATTTATTGCATTCTTAATATAATCTATCTTATCTTCCATACTTTTTGACACATCTATCATAAGAGCAATATCTACTGTAGGAGGTTCTGGTGACTTTCCATTAACTTTAAAAGTTATTTTATATTCATTTGCTCCTACTTGTTCCGCTTGCTTTATTAAAGTCAAATCTCCACTTTTTACTGTAGTTATATTAGTATCAGATTGTTTTTCTTCTGCATTTACAGAAAACTTCGGTATTCCCATTTGAAATGTAAATAAGAATAATATAGCAAATAAACATACTTTAACTTTATTTTTAGATAACTTTTTTAAATTTTTAATAAATCCTTTCACCATAGTTATTCCTCCTTATTTGTCTTTTTAAATAGTAAAGTCCCTATAAGTAAACTACTACCAGCTAATACTAATATAATTAATATATTTGCTGAATCTCCTGTACTTACCAATCCTTTACCCAAACTAGACCAGGATAAGCCACCATAATAGCTGCTATCATTATTGCTTAACCTGAAAGGAGTATAATTTTCATCATTTTTAGTATTAAGATCATTTTGTTTATCAGGATTTTCTGGATTAATCGGATTTTCTGGATTTACTGGATCTTCTGGATTCTCTGGATTAACAGGTCCTTCTGGATTGATCTTTGTATCGTCGCCATCTACTCTAAAAATCCATTCTACAGCTGCCTTTCTTCCCATATATTCATTAGTTGTAGATTGCCCATCTAAAGTGGCTAATGCATTTAAAGTAACCTCTTCTCCTGGATTCAAAGTACAAAGCTTCAAGTCTACTTTTACTTTATTCCCATCAAATATAAATCCCGAATATACTTTTTCTTCTGTTTTATCTTCTTTAATAATAGTTAAATCCAAGTTAATTTTATCCAACAAATCATATTCTTTATCTATATCTTCTGGATTTCTATTACCAGTTAATGAAATAGTATATGGATATTTATACGTATTTTTTAATTTCATACTTCTTTCAACAGAATCCCCTGGAAGCATACCTTCTCCATTCAAAAAAAGCCCTTGAAAATTATGTGTTAAACCTTCTTGTAATTTTTCTTCCATCATCTTTTGTCCCCAATATAATTCAGGATTTGTATTTTTACTATCTTCAATAGCTGAAATCTTTAAGCTCGGAGTCAAAAAAAGTAATATAGCCAGTGTCCCAATTAATCTTTTATTTTTCATGTATCCCCCTCCCTTTTATAAACATATGCATTAACCTGATTAATATAAATTAATCAGGTTAGTTTCTTTAACTATTACTATTAATTAGATACTTGAAGACTCTTTAAAGTATTTATTGTATCTGCTGAAGCCTCTTTAAAAACATCTGCAACTGCATCATTACTTGCTTGAACACCTAGTGCATCTACAACTACTTCAAATTCTTTATTCTTCCATGTGTTATCTGCTTTTGTGTTTAATGTGACAGAGTCTAATAATTTACTTGTTGTTCCTGCTCCAGGTACTGCTGCCATGTAATAAAAGTAATCTCCATCTTGAATCCATTTACCATCTTCCCCTAAATTTCCATTTTCATCTTCAAAATATTTTAAATTAATTAAATCTCCATAAGTAACACCATCAGTATAATTGTCAGTTAATTTTTTTTCTACGTAGTTTCCATTTTCATCTTTAATTTTCAAAGTTAATTTAGCTCTAATAAATTGAGCATAATTAGCTGTACTCTTTACTGCTACATCCTTATTTATTTCAGTTCCTGGTACTATTTTTTTTGCTGCATCTTTATCAAATGTTTCATCAATCTTAATACCTGCATCTGGTTTATTATCCTCTGTAGTACCAGTTGTAAATTCATTTTCTACACTATCAGTTGATGTGAACCAAGCTAATGATCCTCCAACTATTCCTATTGCTAAAGCTCCTGAAATTAATAATGCTGCTAATTTCTTTTTGTTCATACCCAAACCTCCCACAAATATAAAATTTATTTTTATTAATTGAATCTGCTGCTTTTAGTTTTTAATTTAAACTGCCTTCATTGTGTCTTTTTTACATATATACTCTTATTTATTTAAATATATACATATTCTAAAAAATTTATTTCTTAACTTCTATTTTCTTAGGTTTCTTTACTATTCTCACCATTAAAGCAATAAAAACTACTATTAATAGTATAGATATTATTAATGTAATCAAATGTTCTTTCATCCACTTCATTATATTACCTATTTTAGAAATACACTTAACTACTTTCCCCTGAACTAAAGTCTCCTTTATAGGAGCAGGATCTTCTGTATTATTAGCATCACCTTTTGTAACAAACTGTAATTTATCCTTTGATAATATTTCTTTTACTCTATGGGTAGTTACATCACTTATTCTTTCACTACTAAAGGTAATTATGTCATTTACTTCTATTTCATTTGTAGGGACATCCTTAACTATTATCAAATCACCAGGATTTATTGTAGGAACCATGCTACCTGTTAACACCACATAAAATTTATATCCTAAAATTTCTGCTTGCTCTCCTGTTTTATATGATTTAAGCACTATAAATGATATAAATATGAAAAATGCCATGACTAAATAAAATACTATATTTAATACTATTTTCCTTATTTGTTTTTTCATTTTAATCCCTTCTTTCAACTACGTATAAATTAGTTTCTACATAGGTTATCTAACATAGCTGAGATATCTGGGTTATCAATATCTGACCAAGCTGCTTTATAAGCTTCCTCTGTTGCTAAAACAGTTTCTGCCTTTACATCAATTACTAAGTTTTTTCCTCTAAATCTCTTTTCAATTTCATCAGGTATATTTACAGTTACAGAGTTTATTATTTCTTTTGTCTCAACATTAGGTTGTAAAATTGTATTATAGTAATAATATTTAACTTTACTATCTTCATTATTATCTTTAATCCACTTTTCATCAGAACCATTATTAGCTGCCACCACTACATTGTCGGAAAAATTAATCTTTGCGTAATTAGTATCTTCAGGCCATAAACTTCCTTGATTAGTTACCCAGCTTGGAATTACTGCCACACGAATAAGAGCAGGTACATTACTTTTATTTAAGATTTTAACTTCTTTTGTTTTTTCTAATCCATCCCAACTAGAAGTGCCTTGGAAATTTTCTTTTATATCTAATTCAACATTTCCATCTATAAATTCATTTATTTCTGAGTCTGATGCTATAAAGGCTGCATAAGTCATTCCAATGGATGAAACAAACATTATAGAAGCAATCCCTATTATCCCTAACAACATCTTTCCTTTCATCCTCTCTTCTCACCCCCTAAAATATTTTCACTGGATACTATACTTTTTAAGTTTTTAAATTGATTTCCCTTTTACACTAATACAAAAATGTTTTCAAAATTATTACTGTTATTTATCTTTTTTACATATATCTACTTAAATTCTCATTCGAATTTCCCTATACTATAATATATTTATGTAAATTGATATTAATTTTTATAACTTTACCTTTTTTTGTTATTTAAAGAATGCGATTTCTCTAGGCCTCTATATTTCTGGAATCTTTTTTAATATTTTTAAAATAATATTTTTATACCTCTTTTACTTTTTCAAATGTTATTTAAAGTAAAAAAAAGTTCTTTAGAGTTTTATTTTTTTACTCTAAAGAACTTTTTTGCGAATAGTTGCATATATCTTTTCATATATTCCTCATTTAATCATACTATATGTCTATCTAATTACATCTTCTATAAATTCATATACTTCTTTTGAATATTTTTCTTGCGCTTCTTTATATGCAGTTAAATGAACTGCATTTGGCACTATAAGCAATTTGTCTTTACTGTTTTTTCTTTTTTCATACATGCTAAGACACATTTCATAAGGTACCTTTATATCCTTTGCTCCATGTATAAAAAATATAGGTGTTTTACTTTTTAATATTTCTTTTAATGGATTTGCATCATTAAAGTTAAATTTACATCTTAACTTTACCTTTAAGTAAAAAAGCCAATATGTTAATGTGAAGGAAGCTATTTTTTTTCTGCTATATTCATATTTTAATTGTTCTTTGGCTGATGAATATCCACAATCCTCTATTATAAATTTAACATTTTTATTTCTAGCTCCACATATTAATGATGTAGCTGCTCCCATTGATTGTCCGTGAAGGCCTAAAATCAGAGGTTCTGTATGTCTTTTTTCTAAATATTCAATCCATAAGTCTAAATCTTTACTTTCTTTATATCCATAAGTAGCAAATTTACCCTCACTAGACCCATGAGCTCTTTCTTCTACTAATAGTACATTAAACCCTTCATTTGTGAATAATGGTATAAAAGGAAAATGCAGCGAGTAATGAGCACTGTAACCATGAACAAGTATAATGTATTTATTACTGTCTTTATATGGTTCTATTAAATGCCCTTTTAGTTTAAAGCCTTCCGCAGATTTTATTTCCACGTCTTCTATTTTCATATTTTCAAAGTATTCTTCATCCCAAAGTCCCCATTGTTTTATACGATTTATTTCATATTCTTCCGTCTTTCGTTTTTCATAAAAAGCTTTATTAAATGCATATTCTGATACTATATAACTATATAATAGAAATAAAACTATAATAGTTATTAGAATAATTTTCAAAACCATATTACCTCCATTTTTATTAATTTATCTTAATTAATTTTTTATTATATTATATCATTCTTTATATATAAAAAGAGCAGCTTTCCACACCATAAAGCTACTCTTTAATAATTAATAGACGAATCCATCTTTATTCCTTTCTTGACTAACCTTGTAATTTTAATGCTAGTTTTCTTAGTTGTTCAAAAGTTAGTTCTGCTAAATAAGATCTGCTTAATTTATTATCTTCTAAGCCTTTGTCCTTACCTAATGTTAGAATTGTTGATATATACATCTCTCT
>CAKVLD010000033.1 GCA_934755305.1 uncultured Clostridium sp.
AGAGGCTAAGACGTTAAAAAATAAAAATATAGTGCCTCAAAAGAACCAAAAAGAAAAATAATTAAATGGTATTTTTAAAGGTGAATAAATTTTAAAATAATGGTCAATACTTAAAATAGTATATAGCTATTGGGAAACATAATGTTTGTTATCTCGTGTTATAGCATATATTATATGTGTGAGTTTATGGCAGACAGCACCAATTGCGTGTTATGATGTTTGCCTTCCTCACATTATAATAAGGATTATGAAATTGCAGCAGGATATAATATAAAAATGTACAGTGATCCAAGTGGATGTAAAAATGGAGTTTTACATGATAACTATTATAGTGAAGTTTGGATTCCTGTAAAAAGAAAATAGAATTACTATTAATTTTTATGGTCTTTTAGATTTTGAAGTAATAGAATAGTAAAAAATGTTGGAGATGAACAAGCTCCAGCATTTTTTTGTTTAATATATAACTTAAGGTCTTAATACACTTTCACCTTGAATTGTAATAGTTTCTCCACTAATAAATCCAGTAGCATCAGAAGATAAAAAATTACAAAGTTACAATTTTTAAAAGTTATTGAAAAAATATTCCAGTAAATGCTATAATAAGGGGTGTTATTACAAAAATAAACATAGATGTAAAAAATAAAAACATTACATTAGGGCGTCCTTGTTTTTTTATGCAAAAACCTTCGAAACCTTGATATATAAAGAAAAATTTTAAAAAGAATAGTGTATAAACTTTACACTATCTAATTATTTTGGAGGCTGAGCAACAGTTGATGAAACATTAGAAAACCTTATAAAATATTAGACAAAAATTGCAAGGTATGATGTGATAGTTTTAGGAGGTGGAACTTTTGAAATATTATTCAATAGGAGAATTTGCTAAACCTAAATTTAAAAGTAGAAAAAAATCAAAGCCATCTTTTTATAATGATACTTCTAAGTTAAAAGCTAAAGAAAAATCAGTTTTAATTGAAAAAATAGGCTGGGTTAAAACTAAAGAACAAGTACCTATGGATGTTAAATATACAAATCCAAGAATTAGCTATGATAATAAGTACTGGTATTTATCTGTAGGTATTGAAGAAAAAATGCCTGTAGTTCAATTAACTGGTGAAAGTTTGGGTATTGATGTTGGTATTAAAGATTTAGCTGTATGCAGTAATGGAATGACTTTTAAAAATATTAATAAATCTAAGGAAGTTAGAAGATTAAAAAAATCTTTAAAAAGAAAACAAAGACAATGTTCAAGGAAATATGAAAAAAATAAAAAAGGAAAGGAGTATGTCAAAACTAAGAATATTGCAAAACTTGAAAAGCAAATTAAACTTATTCACCGTAGATTATCTAATATAAGATTAAATTATATTCATCAAGTAACTACAATGCAAGTATTAATCTTAGTAGATATGAATTAGCAATTTAATCACTTTCAGAACATTGCTAATATGTACCATTCGTTGTATGGCAATTTACGCCTTTGGAGTGTTATATCAAACTAGAGTAGTCTATGTTTATCAAGACAAAATAGGACACGTTGAATAAGGAATCAAACATGCTTTATAAAGTTTTATAAGGTTTTGGCAACGGTAAATATTATGAAAGGAAGAAATATAATAAATATATTTTTAGCACTAACATTTTTAACATTAAGTGGATGCTCTAATAAGCAAGAGGAACCTAAAGAAAAGTTACCTGAGACTACTATATCCCAAGGTGATACAAATAACAGTAATTCAAAGGATTCTTCAAATAATGCTACATCAGATAAAAAAGACTCAAGTCAAAATATAAATGAATCCTCAAAAAAAGATAAAAATACTTTTTATGGAAAATGGAAAGTTAATAAGTTACTTGCTTATGGCAAAGTAAGTGCTAATTCGGAGGAAAATATAAATAAACAAATTGGAAAAGTAATAGATATGTCTGAATCAGAAGTAACTTATGATGGAAAAGTATATTCAAATCCAAAGTATGTAGAAAGAAATTTATCCAGTGATGAATTTGAACAAGAATACAAAATGAGTTTATCAAAGCTTAATATTTCAGGAGATAATATAAAGGAAGTAACTATTGATAATGTAGATAATTCTGGGGTTTGTATAACATTTATTATAAAGGATGAGAATAATCTTATTCTAGAATTTAACGGAGATTATCTTGAATTGATTAAAGAAAAGTAGATTAGTACTCTAGAAATAATAAAAATATATAACATGTTATTTACAACAAAAAAGTAATATTTCACATCTTTTTTTCTTTAATTATATAAATTTAATTTATAATTAAATTGTCTTTTAGATGGTCTATAAAGATTAAAAAAATCAAGAAGTCAAAAAATCGATTAATTTGATTCAAAAATATGTAACATATTTTATCAAAATAGAATGCTATTTAGAATTGGTTCATGAAATTACAAGCATATACGGAAAGAAAAAATAAGAATAGCAACTGTTTTGATTCATAGATTTCATAATTATATATTAAATGAAATAGTAAAAAAATAAAATTACAAATAATTGAGATTACATATACCAAAACAGATTATACAATATATTTGTAATAAATTACCTGGATTTAGTGTGCCATATACACAATATTCAAAACTCTATATACTTAAAGTGAAAAAAGAAAGA
The DNA here is from genome assembly GCA_934755305.1 of uncultured Clostridium sp. GTDB lineage: Bacteria > Bacillota > Clostridia > Clostridiales > Clostridiaceae > Clostridium. Next base: position 2,637 of record CAKVLD010000033.1, read on the forward strand.
AAAATTAATATACCCTATACAAAATACCCAAAGGTATATATACTTAATAAAATTAAATATATATTATGAAATTTGAAGTAAAATCTATAATTGTAATATTTTATAGGTTTTATTTTTTTGGATAGAACTTCCGTTGAAAATAAATGTGGACTATTATAAAATGAAATAGAATTTTTTAAAAAAAAGTTTAATTTATTTATTTTAGGAGATGAAATGGTTGAGTCAAAGAAACTATTTTGTATATTATATAGTTTTATTTCTTTAGCATTAATATTTTTCATTTATCAAGCTAAATCTTTTGATGAAGAAAGATTTAATATTGGAGAAAATAATGATTTTTTAACTTCATGGAAGATGTCTATTGAAGGAAAAGACATAGAAAAAGTTATTGATCTTCCTTATTATACGGATGAAAATACTGTAGAAAATATTATATCAATAAAAAATATAATACCTGATAAAAGGATAAGTTCTCCACATATAAGAGTTAAATCATTACATCAATCTTTTGAAGTATATTTAGAAAATGAATTAATATACAAATTTGATTCTATCAGGAAGATTAATAATGGGAAAACAGGGGGGAAAACTTGGAGGATTATTAAGTTACCTGAAGATTGCTTTGGTAAGGAAATAAGGATTGATTTTAAATCATCTTACAAACGTGGATCAGGAAGTTTAGATAGTATTAAAATTGGAACGAAAAATCAGTTAATAAGTGAAGTATTTTTTCAAGGTATTGTTGGAAATGTAGTAGTAATAGAAATAATAATATTATTATTTTTGATTATTTTTATTAGTTATATTGAAATTAAAATAAGAAAAAGAGGATATAAATCTAATAATATTTATATTGTTATATTAGCATTATGTGTATTAGTTTGGATTTCATTAGACACTCAACTTTATTCATTTATATGTAATAATTATGCATTAGCTTATTACATAAAATTTGTTGCTTTATTTTTATTTCCTATATTTGGAATTAGGTATATAATGTTAAGATTTGATTTAAAAGATAAAAGATTAATTAATATACTACTAAAGATACATATATATTTACTTATAATATTAATAATTGGACAGGTTACAGGATTAATTCCATTTACTCAAGGACAAACCTTATTCTTATTTATATTTATCATAACCTTTTTTATTTTAAATATTTATATAGCTTATCAAGCTATATATGATAAAAAATTAAGAAAAATATTATATATATTGTTTATAGTATTTATAAGCTTACTTTTAGAATGTTTTTTGTATGATTTTAAGGGGAATTCATTAACATTAAGATCTTTAGAATTACAAATTATAATAATAGGAGTAATAACTTGTGCAAATATTTATGATAGATTTTTAAAGTTAAATGAAGAGAAACAAAAATGTATTTATTTGGAGTTACAATTAAAAAATCAAATACAACATTATATTGCAATAGAAGAAAATAATATGAGATTAAAACGATATAGACATGATATGGCTAACCATTGGATATTAATAAATAGATTGATTAAAGATAAAAAAATTGAGGAGTCTGAAATTTATTCGTCTAAAATGGCAAAAGAACTTTCATTTCAAGAAGATTGGATAATAGATACTGGCAATCCTGTATTAGATGCTATATTAAGTGAAAAAATTCAAAAGGCTAGAAAACTTAATATAGATATTTCACATAAAATATTCATATCTAAAGGAATAAAGATAGATCCTATTGATTGTTGCGTAATATTTGGAAATGCATTAGATAATGCAATAGAAGCTTGTATAAAGTTAAATGATAGTAGATATATAAATATTAATTTAAATTCTCAAAATAATATGATTATATGTAAAGTTAGAAATTCTATAAAGATAAATTCAATATTAACAAATTATCAAACTACCAAGAAAGATAAAAGTGAACATGGTCTAGGATTAAAGAATATAGAGAAAGCTGTGAGAAATTATAATGGTTATATGAAGATTGAAAATAATAATCAATTCTTTGAACTTTCGTTTGTTTTATATGATGTTTAAAGTTAGAGTTATTATAGAAGGAGAAAAAGATGTTAAACGTTGTTTTATGTGATGATAATAATGAATTTTTAAGTTACATAGAAGATATAATAAAAAAGATAGCAATAGAAAATGAATTTAATATAAATATAAAAACTTATCTAAGTGGAGAAAGTGTGCTATTTGATTTAGAGGAATCAATACATGATATAGATATAATATTTATTGATGTACTAATGGGAGATATAACAGGAATAGATGTGGCATCTAAAATGAGAGAACTTGAATCAAAGGCTCAAATTATTTTTATCACATCTACTAAAGCTCATGTATTTGATGCATTAGATTTTATGCCTTTGCATTATTTGATAAAAGAAGAAGTTAATGAAGAAATAATAAAAAAAATCTTTATGAAAGCAATAAATTTATCTAAAAAAAATAAGAAAGGCATTTTTGTATATAAAGTAGGTCATGAAAAAAGATATAAAAAATATGAAGATATTATATTTTTTGAGATAAGAAATAGAGTTGTAAATATAAATTGTCAGGGAAATATTGTGGAAGAATTCTATTCTACAATGGATAATTTAGAAAAACAATTACACTATAAACAATTTGTAAGAATACATAGATCTTATATGATTAATATAGAGAAAGTACTTTCTTTTGATGGTAAGAATGTATTGCTTAGAAATGGTATTGAATTGCCAGTTGGAAGAAAGTACATAAATACTTTACGAGATGAATACGCAGATTTTTTGTTGAAAAATATGTAGAATATTAATATATAAAATGATGAATGTTGTAGAAAGCATCTTTTTTGTAGTCAATGTTTATTGTTCTGCTATATAAAAGGGATTATAATTAAAGAAAGTATATTAATTATACTTTTGAATTCTTCCCAAGAAGTCAGTTGACTTAAACACAGTTATCCAAAAAAACTTTTTAATTAAAAAAGTTTTTTATTTGTCAAAACACTTATTAAAAATAAGAAGCTGTATCTAATTTAGATACAGCTTCTTATTTTTAATAAGTAATAAATCTGATTTAATTATTTTGGAAAAAGATAATAGAATATGATAAAATGTGGTTGCATGTGTAATCATATTGAAAAAATTATAATTGAATAATGTTATTGAGAAAGACAATGTTTCAAAAAAGGAGCACTGTCTTTTTTGTTTATATTTACAAAGCTTTTTAAGATAAATGTTGTTAATATATTTAAGGATTTAGATGCTTTAATAGTTTTATAAAATTATAAAATAATTACAACAACATTTATCTTAAAAAGAATATTAACCAAAAAAACTATTGCTTTCTTGCAACCGTTTATGCTGAAAAAACAACATGGTATGACAATAACAGGTAAAATACACCAAAATAGGACTAAAGTCCTATTTTATAAACGCAACGAATGAATTACAATTAAAACATAATTTACAAAACATACAATTAAAGACAAAACAAATAAAATTAAAATATAAACAGAATGAAAGGGGTTATACGAGTTGGATGTTATAAATCAAACTAATAGAACAATATTATTTGAGGAAATAAATCCTGAAAAGTTAGATTTGATTACATTAGTAGGAAATACTAAAGGATTAAATAGCTTAAATGATGACAAAATAAAAGAAATTAATGAGAATCTTTTAGTAAACAGTTTTGACGAATTCTTAGAAAAATTTGATCCAGTAGTGTATTCATTTTTTAATGTATAAGAAATTTAAAAAAATTTAAAAGCGAAAGCTAGATTATATCTAGCTTTAAACCTCATTATGTGGTAAATTAGTTAATAATATATATGAGGTTTTAAAATAAAAAAAGTAAAATAAAATTAATTTTAGAAGGTCATTGGAGTGATTTCTTGAAAATCTATAATAGAATAGTGAGAAAAAACGTTAAAGAAGAAGTTGATAAAGTATTAAAGTGTAGAGACATAAGACATGGATTTATTAAATTTAGATGTGATAAGTGTAATATTAGTAAGAAAATAGGTTTCTCATTATTATTTTATAATATAAAAGTAGCAACGAACAGAGTAGGATGAAAATCATACAGTTTGTTGCTATTTTTTACATAATAGGACTTTAGTCCTATTATGTAAAAAATAAATTGTGGTATTATATAATATATGTTAAAAAATAGAAAATATATAATGAAAGGAGGACTTTTATGCAAGAAAGAACAGATGAAAAAATTTTAGATTACTTAAAAGATGTAGAAGAAAGGAATAATAGAAAAAGTATAAAAGATGGATTAACTAAAATCATAGGAAGCTATTATAAATTTGAAGCAAGAGGATTTATTGATGGAAAATTGAAAATGTATATACCTAATATATTTGAAGAAATGTCAGAAGAGGCAAAAAGGTTTAAGTATCCATCTGAAAATAGACCAGAAATTATTAAAAGTAATAAAGACGGAAGTATAGCTATAACTTTCAAATTTATAGATAACTTTTTAAGCGAGGAAAACGTGAAGTTTATTACAAATATGGCTAAGTTAATGATTAAAAGACTTAATCCAGCAAACATATTTTTTGATGAGGAAGTTATAAAAGTAAATTCTAAAAATGTTGGATTTTTTGATTTTAAGAGTGCAGCTTTAGATGATTATTTATATAATCTTATATTTATCTTAGTTTTTGAAGGGAAAACTTTAATGGGATCTTTTTCTTGCCCTTATTCAGAATATAAAGAATGGAAAGAAGTAGCGTTAGAAATGATAAAAACTATAGAATTAACTAATGAGGATAATTAATGATTAGTCTTTAGGAGTTGAGTAAGATGGGAAATGGTTATGTATATACTAAGGGAGATATTATTGTAGAACCTAAGTTTTTTGAAGAGATTTTAGATTTAAAAATAGAGAGTGAGGTAAATGAACATTCAAAGTTATATGTAACAGGTGTTGTTTCTGAAGAATATGAGTTATCTGATAAGTTAGTAGAATATGCAGGAATAGATTCTACTATAAAGATATCTGTAAAGAACGATAAAGAAGATGTTACTGATTTATTTCATGGATTAGTAGCTAATATAGGAATTGAATGCATTAATAATGTTAAAACTTTAAAAATAGAAGCTTTAGGGTATACATTTAAGTTAGATATAGAAAAAAGAAGTAGAAGTTTTCAAGGAAATTGGATGACCTATAGAAGAATTTTTGAGGTTATTAATTGTGATATTGGAAATGTAAGTATGATTGATTATACTACAGCAGACAGAAAAATAAATACTATGTTGGTTCAATATAATGAAACAGATTGGGAATTTATAAAAAGGATTGCTTCTCATTTTAATGTGCCGATTGTACCTAACTGTAAGTTTAATGGTGTTAAATATTCAGTAGGGCGTGGAGAAGGTGGTTCTTTATATAGTTTAGATGAGTTTAATTATAAGGTGAATAAATCCTTGAAGGACTATAGAATACAATCAAGTAGGACAAGCTTTGGGTTAAATGATGTAGATTTAATAAGTTATGAAATTGAGAGCAATTTATTTTTAGACTTATATGCAGTAGTAAATTTTAAAAATAGATGTTTATATGTTTCTAAATCTGAAACTGTTATTAATAAAGATTTAATTTATACTAGGTATACTTTAAAAGAAGAAAAAGGAATGTTGGTAAATAAGAAGTGGAATGAAAACATAGTAGGAGCTTCCATAGAAGGAAAAGTAGTAGGAGTAGAACAGGATAAGGTAAGAGTTGCTTTAGCTGTTAATGCATATTCTGAGGATTATTCTTTTACTGAATGGGTACCTTATGCAACTGTTTTTTCTTCACCAGATGGTACAGGGTGGTATTGCATGCCAGAGATAGGAGATGCAGTTAGAATGTATTTTCCAGATAGCAATGAAGCCAATGGATATGTTATAAGTTCTGTAGATTTGAAGAGTAGCAATAGTGCTAAACGTATAGATCCATCAGCAAAAAGTTTTTCTACTAAATATGGAAAATCAATAGTCATGAGGCCAGGGGCAATAGAAATAATATCTTCTGGTAATTCTATGACTTTAAGTGATAAGGGAGGTATTTCTATAAATAGTGATAAAAATATATCAATGTCAGCTTCTAGTGTAAATATAAGTGGAGGTTCTGTTTTAATAAATGGTGAAGGGGGAGTTACCTTATCACAAGCAGGTGCAAAAATCACTATAAAGAATGATATTGTAATGAGTGGTGGAAAGATAAATACACAATAAAGGATTGAAAAAATGATAATTCCAGTTAATAAAGAGAAAGCATTAAAAGAATTTAAGGAAAAGTATGTTGATAATGCTTTTTCAAAAGAAGAGGTAAATAACTATATTCATGTTAATAATAAGAAGATAAAAAGTAATATAATTTCTAAATTTCAAGAGGTATTTAAAAAGGCAATTAATTTTCAAGAAGAGGGAAGAAAGGGAGATATTAAATATATTTATATATCTTATTTAAGGGCTTACCTTTTAGAGGATAAAGTTATTTTTAGAATAGATTTATATGATGAAAATTGGTTTTTAGATAAGGAAGAATGTTCTATATATATTGATTTATCTGATGTATTTTCAAATTTATTTAGTGTATATGAAAGTTTGAAAGTTAAACGTAAGGAGTACAATAGGGTAATTACAGAGATGGACTTGGAGAATATAAAAATATCTGCATGGAAAGAATATAAGAATATATCAATATATATTTTTAAAAATATGGTTCCTTCAATAATTAATTGTGAATTATATAAATCAATGAAGAAAAAAGAAATTCTTATAATGGCAGGAGAATATAGAGATGATGTTACTTTAATTTATAGTGAAGATAAAGATGTAGGAGGAGAGGATGGATTATTTTTTATTAAAGCAAGATGAAAGATATTATAATACTCCTCATATAAAAGATCTATTTAAGAAAATAGACAAAAGAGATTTAACTTTAGTTAGGGAAAGTAATATTTCTGACACTCTTCTATATATAAAACATGATGATAGGAATGAATGTTTAGATATTTTAGATACACAAATATTTTTAGTGTCGGAAGAAATAAAGAATATATTGGAAAAATATAATGCTAATGTTGTTTTTAAGATGATAGTTTTAGTGGATTTTAAAATTTTTAAGCAATATATTTATTATCTTCCTATATTTGAGGAGATAGAATCTTTAAATGATAAATCAGAATTTAATTTAAATAAGACCATAGTAAAAAAGATAGTCTTAGATAGTACAAAAGTTAAGGATAAAAAAATGTTTAAGATAAAAGAAAGTGATAAAACATTAATAGTTGTAAGATTAGATGTAGCGGAAAGTTTGTTAAGGCGTAATTTTAAAGGTATATCACTTAAGAGGTTAGAAGTTTTATAAGGGGATGAAATTTATGGCTGATTATATTGTTAGAGGAGCTAAGATGTATTGTAATAAAGGAAGTAATGAGAGAAAAATAAATCTTCCTGAAAGTCATGGTAGTTATGTTATTGATAAACCTATATTAAATGAAAAAGATTCAACAGAAGAAAATATAAGTTACTTTGGAGTATGTTCAGAAGAAGGATGTTTTACAGCTACTGAAAAAGAACCAAAGATTGATGTTATAGATAAGGATGGAGTTTTAAAAAATGGAGTGAAATGTAGCCCAATAATAGTTACAAATTGGCTTAAAACTCAAAAAGATAATTTAATAGATGGTGAGCCAGCTCTTACTACTGAGTCTGTAATTTATTGTTGTCGTGGAGGTAATATAAAGTTTGTCTCAAGTGGACAATAATTATAAAATTTTGGTGGGAGTGTGAGAGATATATGGAGGCATTTTATAAGTTAAGGGTAGAGTGTCCTTATACTATACTTAGAATAGAAGATATTAAGGTTTCTTATAAACCTAATGAGCATGGAAGTCTTTATTTAAAGGCAGTAGTAGATGAAAGTATAAATATTAAGTATTCTATTGAAGCTTCTACAAATGATAAGATATATATTTATGAGGAAAAAAAAAGTGGTGAAAGGTCAATAATTTTTTATGGATTAATACAAAAAGTAACTACTACTTGTATTAATGGAGAATATCTACTTGAGTTAGAAGCATTAACAAGTAGTTTTGAATTAGATATAGAAAAGAAAAGTAGATCTTTTCAAGATACAGAAATGCGTTATGATAATCTTATAAGTGAGATATTAAGTTATTATAAGATTTATTCTTTTACAGAATGTATGGATATGCCTATGGAAATTGGGAAATCTTTATTTCAATATGAAGAAACAGATTATGAGTTTTTAAAAAGGGTAGCTAGTGAAGTGGGACTAGAGCTTTTTCCTGATATAATGAATGCAGCCAATGTTTTTTATTTTGGCATGCCAAGGGGTAAAAAGTATATTCTTGATGAGAAAAGTAATTATAGATGTTATAAGGATATAAAGAAATATTTAAAGATGCTACCTTATGCTAGTAATCTTCATGATACTGACTATTTCTATTATGAAGTAGATACTAGAATTGTTATGGAGATAGGTGCTACAGTATACTTTAAAAATATAGAGCTTTGTGTGTACTCCTATGAAGCTTGTTATAATCATGGAGAATTAATTTATACCTATAAGTTATGTAGAAGAAATAGCAAGTGGCAAGAGAAAATTTGTAATGAGAAAATAAAAGGTATATCTCTTGAAGGGGAAGTTTTAGAAGTACGGGGAGAAGAGGTAAAACTTAAATTAGATATAGATAAGAATAAAAATACAGGAAATTCTGTGTGGTTTAGATATGCTCCTGTATCAGGAGATGTATTATATTCTATGCCCATAGTAGGTACAAGGGCAAAGTTGTATTTTCAAAGTAATAATACAGATAAACCAATTGTAACATCTTGTATTAGAACAAATACTAATTCTAAGGGATTGTTTAAAACTTATAACAGGCATTTTAGAACTGAAAGTAGTAATAATTTAGATATGCTACCAGGGGGAATAGTTTTTTCTAGACCAGGTTTTTCTGTCAATTTTAGTGACGAAAGTGGAATTAGTTTTAGCAGTTCTAATAGCTTAAGTATAGGAGCAGCTGGAGGAATAAGTATAAATTCTGGAAGAGTGGACATAGTTGGAACAAGTATAGTTAAGATCTCTAAAAGTAAGGGGGCTTATATTTCTCTTGAAAGTGAGTTTTATTGTGAAGGAAGTTGTACTTGTGAATGGGGTAGAGATAGACAGCATTATAATAAGTTTACTGATGATGATCCACAAAGTGGAGCAGCAGAAGCACGTGCAAAATTAAATGCTGAATTAGAGGCAACTATGAAAGCAATTAGTGCGGCATTAATTGGGTGCCTAGCTAAGATGGGAAGTGCAGCAAAAATAGTTTCTTTAATGAATGCTTCAAAACCAGGAAGTGGATTAGGTTTAAGTGTATCAAAATCTACTTCAAAGTGTTCAGACTTACCTGTATATAATAATGCAGGACAATATATTGAAGGACAAAGAGTAAAGGCAAAAGCTATAGATGGTAAGTGGTATGAAGGTACAGTTAAAGAAAGTGGAAGTATTGGAACTGGTGGGTGGAGAAAGTTTGAATTTATTCCTGATAATGCCGTTGAATATAACTCATCAAATTCATTTGAAAATTCTAAGGTAGGTGAATGGATTAAGGAGAATTCTGGTATAGATTATACTGCAGAAGGCAAAATTCTAGATAATGGTAATGGACGTTCGCTTTCAGTATTTCAGAAAATACATAAGGGTGGAGATATGTTTGTTACAGTTATAGACTCACAGACCCAAAAGATACAGTCTAAGGATTTAAATATTCAATATTATGATAATATAAAAATACCTTTTACTAAGTATTCGATAGGTTTAAAAGATGGATTTAGTTTTGGAAATGATGATATTTCTATAGCAAGAGAATTATCCATAAAGGATAATACAACAAATGATAAATATGTAATAGCACCAGGTATCAAATTAGGTGTGGAAAATTGTGGGGTTTCTTTAGAAGTTGGAAAAGAAAATAAAGATGGACAATCATATGGGCTTAAAGGTGAATATGGTGAAGATACAAAGTTAATTGCTGCGACTTGTGCAGTTTTAGCTGTTGGAGTTTATGCAGCGCCATATTTGCCTACAGTAGTTGCAGAGGAAGGAGGTGCTGTATTTTTAGAAGGAGTTAAGTGTTCAATTGGTTAGTTTAATAATGAGGTATAGTTTTTTGGAGAAAATATTATCCGATAAAGACAAATTAAGCAAAAAAACATTACTAGTTTTAAAAGATATTTATAAAGAATCAATATTTCTGTTAAATGAGTATTGATTCTTTTTTATTATTTGATTAATTCCACTTGATTATTTTGAAAAAACAATGAAATATAGTTATATATGTAATTATACTAACAAAAAGATAGTTATTAATAAAATTTGGTTTAAGGGGGGGAAAATGAAAACTAATTTTAAAAGAGGAATGGTCAAAATATTAGTGGGGATAGGAGTTGTATCTACTGTCTCTTTATTAAATGTAACAGATAGGCAAGTATTTGGATATGTAAATAAGGATGTATCTTATAAGCGATCAGTGAAGATAAATAATAATCTTATAATAAGTCTTGGTATGCATGGATGTGACCATGAAAAACTTGAAGAGATGCAGTATTAACATATGTAGAAAAACAAGATAGATTTAAAGATGTACCTGTTGCTTTATGGGGACATAGTCTTGGTGGATATGTGAGTGCTTCAGCATTACAATATGGACATGATGTCAAAGCAGCAGTAATAGGTTCAGGATTGATACTCCAAGAGAGATGTGGATAGATTCTGCTAGATTGTTTAATAAAGAAAATGGAGAAGAACTTGCACCATATGCTGATATTTATATAAATCTTAAAAATGGACCTTTAGCAGATTTTTCAGCAATTGATGGTATTAATTCAACAGATGCTCCTGTTATGGTCATAAGTGGGTCTAATGAAGAAGTTTATATTTAAGAGCTGTTTCGAGAAATTAATAAATATATTTTTATTGATATATTAATGAATACTACTATATAATGTAGGAAAGAATTTAGAATATAAAAAGAAAAGAGGTGGATATGCTCTTGGCAGTATATTTAAATACAAAAAGATCTTTAAAAAACTTTAGAGAATTATATAGAGAAGAGTTTTTTGTAGATAAAAGTGAAATAATATCCAAAATAAATAAAAAAATATTCACAAAAAGCAAATATGTATGCATTACAAGACCAAGAAGATTTGGAAAAACATCAATAGTGGATATGCTTGGAGCATATTACACTAAAGATATAGATTGCAAAGGAATTTTTGATACTTTAAATATAAGAAAAAGTGAAAGCTATTTAGAAAATCTAAATAAATATAATGTTATAAATATAAGTTTTAATAAAATACCTGATAAAGGTAACACTTATGAGGATTATATAAATATGGTTAAGGATTCCTTAATAGAAGATATTACAGAAAAGTTTACAGGAATTGATCCCAATAAATATTTTACTATAAGTGATATGCTTGAAAGTACAGATGAAGATTTTATATTTATAATAGATGAGTGGGATTATATTTTTAATAATAATTTATTTGAAGAAAATCAAAATGACTTTCTTGAATTTATAAGAAATCTTCTAAAGGATAAACCTTATGTAGCTCTTGCTTATATGACAGGTGTATTACCTATTAAGAAATATTCAAGTGGTTCGGCATTAAATATGTTTGATGAATATACTTTTTTAAAAGATAAAGTTTTTGATGAATATTTTGGTTTTACTGAAAGTGAAACTAAAGAACTTTGTGAAAGGCAAAATAAAGTATCTTTTGAAGAAATAAGTGAATGGTATAATGGATATTCTACTCATGAAGGAATAAAGATTTTTAATCCACGTTCTGTAAATAAGGCATTAAATATGGGATATTGTGAAAGCTATTGGACTAATACAGGTTCTATGGATGAAGTTAAACATCATTTAAAGTATAATATTTTAGAAATAAGAGATGATGTTATTAAAATGCTAGATGGTGAAAGTGTCAGAATTATAATAAAAGAAGAATTTAGAGCAGGTCAAAAAGCTCCTTCTACTAAAAAGGAAATATTTTCAGCAATGATAATTTTAGGCTTTTTATCTTATAGTGATGGATATTTAAAGATACCTAATAAAGAAATTATGATTGAGTTTGAAAATGCATTAAGTGATGACTGTTTTGGATATGTAGCAGATATTATAAAAAACTCAGAAAGAATGCTTAAAGCAACTATTAATGAAGATGCTGATATTGTAACTAGCATACTTCATGATATTCATAATTCAGAAATACCAATACTTCAATATAATGATGAAAATAGTCTTTCTTGTGTTGTAACTTTAGCTTATTTGGCTGCAAGAGATATTTATAGAATAGAGAGAGAAGAAAAAACAGGTAAGGGGTATGCAGATTTTACTTTTCATCCAAGAAAAAAGGGAGATATTCCTATAATATTAGAATTAAAAAAAGATGACAGCGTAGACCATGCTATAGAACAGATTAAAGATAAAGAGTATTTTAGGAAGTTTGTAAAAGAAAATAAGAGCGTTTTAGCAGTCGCAATTTGTTATGATTCTAAAAATAAAAATCATAATTGTAAATTTGAAAAAATTATATTTGAATAATGTTATTGAGAAAGACAATGTTTCAAAAAAGGAGCACTGTCTTTTTTGTTTATATTTACAAAGCTTTTTAAGATAAATGTTGTTAATATATTTAAGGATTTAGATGCTTTAATAGTTTTATAAAATTATAAAATAATTACAACAACATTTATCTTAAAAAGAATATTAACCAAAAAAACTATTGCTTTCTTGCAACCGTTTATGCTGAAAAAACAACATGGTATGACAATAACAGGTAAAATACACCAAAATAGGACTAAAGTCCTATTTTATAAACGCAACGAATGAATTACAATTAAAACATAATTTACAAAACATACAATTAAAGACAAAACAAATAAAATTAAAATATAAACAGAATGAAAGGGGTTATACGAGTTGGATGTTATAAATCAAACTAATAGAACAATATTATTTGAGGAAATAAATCCTGAAAAGTTAGATTTGATTACATTAGTAGGAGATACTAAAGGATTAAATAGCTTAAATGATGACAAAATAAAAGAAATTAATGAGAATCTTTTAGTAAACAGTTTTGAAGAATTCTTAGAAAAATTTGATCCAGTAGTGTATTCATTTTTTAACGCAAGTAATCAAAAGGTAATGTATACATTACAAAAGCCAGAAGGAATTCCAGAAGATATGATAACTGAAATTCCTATCAATCAAAATAATGACTTCTTAAAAATGCTATTCACTTTAATTGATACAAAAAGAGCTCAAGGAATAGCAAATGTAGATTTTAAATTCGAAAATCTTTTAGACATGATCTCACCTAAAAAAGTTATGGATGATATAAGACAAACCAGAAAAGAAATTCAATATACATATAGCAAATACGATGCCTTAGATGACGAAGATCCGAATAAATTAGACTTAGGGGATAAGCTTAATGATATGTTTGAAGAAGCAAGTACTAATTATAACAACATTATGGCTATGCTTCCACTAGCAATAGAAGATATAAAAACTAGATTATTACTAGGTTCTGAAGGGGACAATGGTAATAAGGAATCCTTTACTTTAGGTTTATTAAGTATGGGGGAAAATGGAGAATTAAAAGTATTAGAAGCTCCTAAGAAAGAAGAAACAGCTCTTACAGTTGTAGATGATAATGCTAATCAAGGACTTATAGAAGCATTTGAAGAGGATTATGAAGAAGTAAGTGAATCAAAATCAGAATATATAAAGAGCTTAGTAGTTAGAACATTTTGTCCTTTAGCATCTACAATGGAAAGTTCTATAGATGTAGATGTAGAAGTTTCAAATTACAATACTTACTTAGAATTCTATAAGAGTTCAAAAGATGATTTTATAAAAACAGTAAAACCATTAATTGAAAAATTACTTGGTGTAAAAATGTTCTTTGATCAATATCAAACTAAAAACAAAGGTATGAAGCCTTCATTACTAATAACAAATAATAAATTAAACAATTTAGTAAATGCAAAGAATATAGAAAGATTAAATACATTCTTAAGTTCAGTTAATGATAAGAATGATTTTAATAATACAATTTGGTTTGGAATAGTTCCTTCAATAGAACTTGGTTCACAAAATAAGAACAAAGTTAGAAGAGAAAGATTTAAATCAAATAAGAAAGTAGAAAAAGCTGATTCAAATACTATGGAAGATTTATCAATGTTATTAAATGCAGTACAAAAGTACCGTATACAAGTATTCTTTAGCTTTGAAACTAAGGAAGAAACTACTTTCAATCATATAGCTACAGAAGGAATAGATAAATTTGTAGATAAGTGTACACCACTATTAAGAAATACTTATAGTGAATTTGCAATACCTTGTCTACCAAACTTTACCGTAATCCCAAGAGAAAAATCAGGAGTTATCTTAGATAAGAAGATGGTACTTTCAGAAGATGGCTCAGCAGAGCTTTCAAAAGAAAAGGAAGATATCTTAAAACTTTGGATAGAAGGAGTTTATATAGAAAGCTCTTATGTTGCAGCAGGAACTGTAGCTGCATATCAATGTCCTGAATACTTAAGAGATAACTTTAAAAATATATATAGCGAATATCCAGGAGTTAGATTTGATATAGAAGCAGGAGAAAATGCCCTAAGAGTACCAACTACTTTAGCTAAGGAAATATCAGGTTTCACTAATGAAATTAAAAATTCAATTAATAGAAAGAGTTTTGGATTTGTATTCTCATCAGAAAATGCACAATTAGATGGACAAGAAATTAAAAAGATAACAGTATATAAAGCAAGAAGTTTACAAACTAATGGAAATGACTATGAATCTATATATAAAACTTTAGTTACAACATATATTGAAAGAATGTTAAGATTCTATACTAATGATTTCAAAGAAGATAATATAATTAAGTTCTTTAGTAATAATCCAAATAGCGTTAAGAGCAAATGGATGAATAATAAGGAATATGTTAACGGTATTATACAAGATGGTGATGATATTAATTTTGTAATTGATGATAAGAATGGAACTTGCAATATTGATCTTGTATTTAATGGAAATGTTAAGAACTTAGAAGTTGAAATCACACGTAGTGATGTAGGGTAATTCTAATAGATTAAAAAATCTATTATTATTATATATTAAAAAGATAAAAGGAGGAAAATAAAATGGGTTTTAGAGTGAAAGTTGAAGGAGCAGATACAATTGATTTAAGTATTGAAAGTATTTTAAATGTAGAGTTTAAGACAGATACTCCACATGATTCAAATGCTCGTTCTACAGATTTAGGATCATCTTTAGTTATTGAAGGAAAAATTTTAACTCCAGTAGATGGAGAGGCTGCTGACCAAACTATTAAATTAGCACAATGGTCATTAGTACCAGCTGAAAAAGCAGATTGCTACAGAAATATTAAGGTGGATGTAATTTCTGCATCACAAGTTGTAAGACAATTTACTTTACCTAATGCATATGTAGTAGACTACAAAGAAAGCTACGGAGATACTGAAGGTGTAGGTACATTTAAGCTATATGTTAAGCAAAAGAAAGACAAGATAGCTAAAGTTAAATTCGAAGGTGGATTTGCAGAGTAATAATTTAAGGAGGTAAGAATTATGGGATTTAGAGTAAAAATTGAAGGAGCTGAGACTATAGATCTTAGCATTGAAAGTATTGAAAATGTAAAATTTAGTACTGATACACCAAAGGACACAAATGCTCGTTCTAAGGATGTAGGTAGCACACTTACTATATCAGGAAAAATATTAACTGCTGTTGATGGAGATCCATTTGACTCTACAAGAAAGATGGGTACTTGGTCATTAGTACCAGCAGAAAAAGCTGATAGCTACAGAAAAGTTACTGTTGAAGTAATTTCTGCAGATCAAGTTATAAGAAAGATAACTTATCCAAATGCTTTTGTAATTAATTACACAGAACATTTTGGAGATACAGAAGGTATAGGAACTTTTGAACTTACTGTAAGACAAAAGAAGGATAAGTTAAACTTAGTAACTGTTGAAGGTGGATATAGCGCTTAGAATTAATGTTATTTAAGAAAAGGCACTTATCTTACAAGCTACTTAGAATTTATGATTTTTCTCTTAAATACTTAAATTTAAGAGAAAAACCGTTTTGAATTTTTAAGAAGTGGCTGGTGGTAGTTTTTATCTGCGCCTTGAGCCATAAGGTATAGATAATCTACTGCCAGTCACTATTTTATTATATAGGAATAGAGGGGTATTGTGAAGAATTATTACAAAATTTTAGAAGTTAGTTCTACTGCTACTCAAGATGAAATAAAAAAATCATTTAGAAGTCTTGCAAAGAAATATCATCCAGATAGAAATAAGGATAATGAAGAGGCTTTAAGAAAATTTCAAGATATAAGTGAAGCTTATGAGGTAATAGGAAAAGAAGATTCAAGAAAGAAATATGATGAAAAGTTAAATTCAAGTGCTAGAAAAAATGATTTTACAAAAAGAGAAGAAGCAAGAAAAGAAGAGAAAAGAGCTTCAAAAGAAAAGGGTACATCAGCTAATGGTAAAAAAGCAAGCATGGAGAATCTAAGCAGTTATTTTGAAAGTTTCTTTGGATTTAGTGCAAATTCAAATGATATAAATCAAGATAAGCTTAAGAAAAATAAAAATCCAATAGATGTTAGTAATATGTTTGATAGTTATTTTAATATTAAAAAGAAGTAATGGAGTTGGTTACTTTTATGGAAAATGAAAAAAGAAAATATAACAATAAACTAATGATGAGTATACAAATTATAAATGCATTACTTGGAGCTTTAGTAGCTTTATTATGTGTAGTTATATATAGTTCTATTGAAGATGAAACAATTAAATCAATAGGGGTTACAGTAATTATAATTATAGGAATTGTATGTTTTTTAGAAATTTATAAGAGTTTGTATCTAGATAAAAATTATGATGATAGAAGCAATATAACATTTATAGAATTAGTAAATGAAGATAATGATGTTGTGAAAAGATGGAATATTGAAGATAAAATATCCTTTGTTATTGGAAAAAGTACAATGGATGAAAAAGTATTTATTGATCTAAATTCTTCAGTATATTCTACATTAATTGAAGATAAGCATGCTGTTTTAAATTATGCTAATGGAATGTGGTATATAGAGGATATTTCTATAAACAGTGGTATTAGCATTCAAAAAAGAGATGATGATATAAAATACAGAATAGTTAAAGAAAGTCCTTGTGAAATAAAAAGGGGAGATATTCTTTATATTTCAAAGGTCAAACTTTTACTTAAATAAATTTTTACTTTTGGAGGGAATAAGATGGGACTTTTAAGATGTCCAAATGGACATATGTTTAGCGAAAGACGTTATGGAACTATTTGTCCATATTGCAATATAGATACTAAAAATGTGGAAAAGGAAAATGAGGTTGTTCCAGAGGAAAGTGAAGTAGAAAAAAATCTTTTATTTCAAGAGGTTGAACCAGTTTGTGGATGGCTTGTCTGCATAGAAGGAACAAGAGTAGGTAAGGACTATAAGATTAAATCAGGAAAAAACTTTATAGGTAGAGCAGAAGATATGGATATTCAAATTATAGGGGATAATGCTATAGCAAATAGAAATCATGCCATTGTAGTATATGATCCTAAAAAGAAGAATAATGTACTACTTCCTGGAGATTCTGCTGGAATTGCATATTTAAATGGTGAACCAGCTTATGTGCCTGTAGAACTTGCAGCTTATGATGTAATTGAACTTGGAAAAAGTAAATTTTTATTTGTTCCATTTTGTGGGGAACATTTTGAATGGGAAGATAATGAATAGGATGATACATATGTATGATACAAATTATAAATTAATGATTTACTTTATATTAGCAATATTAGTTTTGTTAATTATAAGAAGAATTCTAATTTACTTTTTAAATAAGAAGGACTTAGAAATAGCAAAAGAGATAGTAATAGGAAAAGAAGAAATTCAAGAAGATCATTTATGTATAGTAAGAAAAGAATATGGTACTTTAGCTATTCTAGGAGATGGGTTTGGTAAAAATGGAGCTGGAAGAGTTTCAAGTAATATAGCTGTAAACTTCATAGCTAGAATGTTTGAAAGAGAAGATAGCACAGAAAAAATAGCTTACTTTTTTAAAAAAGCTTTTATGAAAGCTAATCATGAAGTAATAGAAAGAATTGAAAAAGATAAAGGTGGTACAAGCGTTACAGCTGCATTTATAAAAAATAATTTATTACATTATGCCTTAGTTGGAGATGTAATGCTTGCAATATATAGAAAAGGTGAATTAGTTAGAATTAGTGAAGGTCATAATATTAGCGAAGTAGCAAAAAATGAGTATTACAAGGGGAACATAAATAGAAATGAAGCTGTGGTTACCTTAAAAAAAGAAAAATTATTACATTATATAGGTGAAGGTGCCTTAGATAATATAGAAATGTCAGATATGCCTATAAGGCTTTGTAAAGGAGACATAGTTATCCTTATGAATAGAGGAATTTATGAAAGTATAAGATGGGTAACATTAGAAGAAATTTTAAAAGATAAGTCAAAGGATCTAGATAGAAAATGTGAGATTATAATTGAAGAATTAGACAAAGAAAAAAATGGAAGTATTATACTAATGAAATATTGTTCTAAATAAAAATTAGGTTAGGGTGATTTTTAAAATGAGGAAGTTAAACTCAAAATTTACAACAAATTTTGTATCAGAGGAAGGAAGTTTTATAAAAAATAAAGACTACTTTGCCTTTGTTGAATTAGATAACTATGCTTGCTATGTAGTATGTGATGGAATAGATGAAGATAAAGAATTAGAAAGTGCAAAAATAGCCGTAACTTCTATTATAGAGCAGTTTACAGAAAGACCTACTATGAGCAAATTCTTATTAAGAAGATACATAAAAAAGGCTAATGAAGAAATTTTGTCTTCTAGTAAGTTTACTAGATTAAAAGCTTCAATAACTATAGCGGTAACTAATTATAACAAAGTTAGATATGCTTTAGTAGGAAATACAAGATTTTATTTATTTAAAGATGGTTATTTAAAACTTGAAAGTAAAGATCAATCTTTAACTCAAGAAATGGCAGAAAAGGGCATGATTCCTTTAGATAAAATGGCAAAGCATAAAGAAAGAAATAATTTAACTAGTTTTTTAGGACAAAGTGAATTAGCCAAGCCTTTTGTATCAAAGAAATTCAAATTAAAAGATGGTGATGTATTTGCTCTTGCCACAAAAGGAATTTGGGAAAATTGTGATGGAAAAGAAATGGAAGACGCCTTGGAAGGGGCAAAGGAACCAAAGGAAGTAGTAGATAGAGTAGAAGATCTTATTTTATCAAAACAACCAAAAAAATTAGAAAATTACACTTTAGCAGTAACCTTTGCAGAGAAGTGTTACGTAGATCCAGAAAAGAAGAAAAAAATAAAAAAGATAATAATGATAGCTATACCAATATTAATAGCAGTAACAATTTTAATAGTAACTTTATTAATAATGCGAAATAAAAAGCTAGATGATATAGATTCAATGAATGACTATAAATTAAGTGCAGAAAAATATATAGTAAATGAAAATTATGAAAAGGCAAATGAAGAATATAAAAATGCCATAGATTTAGCAAAAAAACATAAGCTTAAAGATGATATAAAAACATTAGATGAAGATTTCAAATTTACAGATATGGTTATAGAAGCAGATAAGGATTTAAAAGATAAAAAGTATGATGATGCCTTAGATAAATACATGATGGCTCTTGAAGAATCAGGTGATGTAGGTAGCATTTCAAGAGCTTATATAGAAAAGAAAATAGAAATAGTTAAAAACTGCATTAATGTTTCTGATATGTTAGTTCTTGCAGATAAGCAATTAGAAAATAACGATTTAGATGGAGCTGAAAAAACATATCTAGATGCAAAAAAAGCTTCAAATGATAGCTATTTAAAAGATGAAAGACAAGAAGCTTTAACTAAACTTCAAGAAATATCAGATAAAAAAGCTCAAGGAAAAGCAGATGAAGAGGCAAAGGCTAAAGAGGATAAAAAGGCTAAGGAAGAGCAAGAGGCAAAAGCTGATGAAGGTTTATCAAAGGCTATAGACTCTAGAAAAAATGGTGATGACAAATATGTAGCAGGAGATTATGTAAGTGCTAGAATGTACTATACTTTAGCACAGCAAGGTTTTAAAGAAGCAAAAGAAATGGGATTTGTAGAAGAAATGCAAGAAAAAATAGTATTAATGGACAAGAAAATAACTGAAACAGCTGACTTAAAAGCAGAAGCAGATAGATATTTAGAAGAAGCTAATACTAGACTTGCTTCTGGGGATAAAGAATCAGCCAAAGTTTTATATATGTTAGCAAAAGAAAAATACACAAATTTAGGTTTAACTAAAGAAGCTTCAGAAGTAGATAAAAAGATGTCAGCTTTAGGACAAGGATAGAAAGAGGTGAAAAGATTTGGAAGATGAAATTTATGAAAAGCTTAATAAAATAGAATCTTTAGAAGATAGAATTCTTCTTAAAAATGTGTTAAATGGAGTATTTATAGCACTAGAAGAGTATACAGATAAAAAACTTAATTCAATTGAAGATAGAGTCTTTAGTGAAATTAAGTACAAAAAGGAAAAGTACAATATTTTCTCAGGATTAATAAAAAAGGATAACATAGATTTAACTAATGACTTTTTATATCCTATTTTACCTTTAGATCTAGAAGAAGATGTAATAGAAACACAAGATATTTTAAAAGCTTTAGAAAAAGCAGAACCTTTAAAGCTTTTTAAAGTTTTTATGAAATGTGATTATAAAATGTTTAAGGAATTTTTAAATAAAGATCTGAAGTTTAAAGGGGTAATAGAAACAGATAAAAGAATTCATGAAGCAGATTTTGTAGTAAGAAAAAATAATGAATATAAAAGTTCTATAGAAAATCTTTATGAAAGTTTCATAAACAATAATATAGCATGGTCAACTATTAATAATCCTTATATTCATAAATTTGCAGATGTATATATAGTAAGTGCAAGAGATACTATTGAAGCAGATGAAACTATAGTAAAAGTAGATGTGGATTTTGGGGAATATAGTAAATATGCTAATTATGACATGGTTCCTATGTGGAATATAAAAAAGCTTATTTTAAAAGGAAGTGGTTTCCCTGTACCATGTGAGGATAAAGTTAATTATGAACATACAATTTCAGTAGCAAAAGAAGGAAAAGATAATGGATATTTAGTTACTTTAAATAAACAGGATGTAAATTATGTAATGTTTAAAGATGAAGCCATAATAGTATCTTCCAAGGATGACACTCCTCAAAAATGGGAAATTTTAAAGATTATATCTTTTGGAGAAGATAAGGAAAAAGATTATGAATTTAAACTTATGAGCAATGAAATAAACATAAATTTCTCTAACAAATTGTTATTTAAAAATCCTTTAAATATAAGAACAAAATCAGAACTTTCAAGAGTTATTAATTCCTATAAAGCATCTGAATATTTAAGTTTTAAAGAAATAAGCCTTAAAGATAATGAAAATTTTAATGAAGAAACATATGAAGTTAATGATTTTATAATTGATGAAATAAGAGAGGAACAAATAAAAAGAAAAATGATTTTATATTTTCAACCAAAAGATAAAGAAAACTATTTAAACTTAGATATTTTAAGCTTTTTAGTATCAGAAGTGCAGCTTATTTATCCAGAATATAAATGTGAAGGTAAACTTATATGAGTTATATATGGAACTGTCTTTTAAAGGCAGAAGAAATGGGAATAGATAAAAATAAAATAGAATTTGTTAATGCAGAAATTTGCAGTCCATATATGGAAGTTTCTTTTGAAGATTTAAATACAAAGGTTTTACCAGAAGATAATAAAATAGAAGTTAATATTTATTATAGATTTTATGAGATTTTTAAAGAATTATTTGACATTAACTATGAGGAAGATAAAGAAATCCGTAATGTACTTTTAGATATAATATTGCACTTTTTAGGTAAATTAGATTTAAAGTCTGGCATTTCTAAAAAAGAATTATATAAAAAGTTTATATTACAAGATATAAAGAACAAAGTATTTGGAGAAAATTTAGCAAATAATATAAATGCTTTTAATAAAAGAGAGTTAGATTCAGTTTTAGATGGAATTCTTACATTATATACTACAGGAACATCTTTATATTTATTTAGAAAAGTATTAACAAGTGTATTTAAAGATAGCAGCATATATGTAAGTAAGGATAATGTGAAAAAGATATATATTTATTTAGCTGAAAAAAGAGATAGTTTAAAGATAAGTAAAATTCAAGGAATAATAGATACATTTTTACCTATAAATAATGAAACTTTAATATTTTGGGACAAACATTTTGGGATAGTTGGAGTAGATTCTACTATGATAATAGACAATATGATTATGGTGGAATAAAAGTTATTTTAGCGAAATAGGGGGATAAGATGAGTTTTTATACATACAAATTACACAAGGGTAATAAAGAAGATATATCAAAAAAGACATATAAAGAAAAAGATTTAAGGCTCATGACTACGGTTAAGCTTAGGGAAATTTGCAATAAAGAGAAGTTAGTAAAAAGTATAGTTAACCCTTTAGATAAGGAAGAGCTTATAAGGTTAATTCTTAAATACAGAGGAGAAGAAGATAGTCTTTTTATAAATAAATATATTGAAAGTGGAATAGATAGAGTTCAAGAGTTTTTTGATAAAAGCAAAAAAGAATTTGAAGAATCAGAAGAAATAGATTATCCAGGTAAAATAACTTTGTATAATGACTTAGCCCTAGAAGTTTATGATGATTATACATTAAAGGTTAAGGAGGATCTTATAGAAGGAAATGTACTTCTTGTAGATAATACCTTAAAAATTTGCACTATATTAAATGTAAAAAAATACAATAATAAATATTTTTTGGTGAAAAGTGAAGAGATAAAAATTAGAAAATCAGAAGGCACACATTATAGTTTACTCTTATTAAATAATAAAGATTCAGAGCTTATATATCACATCTATAACGGAGAGACAACTTTAGAAAAAACTATAATGAAAATTAAAACTTTAAACTTATTAGAGCTAGAAGTAAAGGATACAGAAGAAACTGATATTCCACTAGCAATAGATTTTGGAACATCTAATACAACAGCAGGAATTTTTATAGATAGAGAAGTTTTTAAAGACTTAATTAATACAAAAATAAATGATAATCACAAAATAAAACTTGTTGAAGTTTATAACAAAGAAAATAAGAATTTAGAGCTAACACCTTTAATTCCAAGTGTAGTAGGAGTTAAAAATGTGCATGATGGAAAAGTAGATTATATCTTTGGTTATGATGCTTTAGAAGAGGCAAAAAGAAGATATATAGATGATGGACTTACAATATTTTATGACATAAAAAGATGGGTAAGTGATTATGAAAAAGAGGAAAAGGTAGTAGATTCAAATGAAAGTACTTGTTTTATTAAGAGGAAGGATATTATAAAAGCTTATCTTTTACACATAATATCTTTAGCAAATTCAAGGTTTAAATGTAGATTCAAAAATATTTATATATCATGTCCATCAAAACAAAAATACAAATTCCACAGTTTATTTAAAGATATTTTAAAAGACTACACCTTAGAAAGTGAAAATATTTTAGAAGAAAGTGTAGCAGTGCTTTACAATACAATTTCAGATTTAATAGAAAGAAAAAGATACAGGCAAGGCGAGTGGTACAAAGCCTTAATTATAGATTGTGGTGGAGGTACTACAGATCTTTCAGGATGTAGTTTTTCTATAAAAAATAATAGAATTTCTTACAGTTTAGATATAGAAACTTCTTATGAAAATGGAGATACAGATTTTGGAGGAAATAACCTAACCTTTAGAATAATGCAGTTTATAAAAATATTAATGGCAAAAAGTTTAAGTCATGAAGATGCAGCTATAAAAAGAGCTATTATAGATGAGTTTAATATAGATATTTTTAGATTTGTAGATAAGGAAGGGATTAAAGTTTTATATGAAACTTTAGATGAGGAATATGAAAATACAGAAAACATAATTCCAACTAAGTTCAAGTTATATGAAACAAGAAGCAAGGAAGATTACTCAAAGGTTAGAAGTAATTTTTATTTTCTATTTAACCTAGCAGAGAAAGTTAAGAAGTTATTTTTTAGTAATCCAGATATTTTAAATGTAACTTTAACATGGAAGGAAAATTTAAAAGATGATAAGGAAATAATTACCTTTGATAAATGGAAGTTATCTTACCTTAAAAATAATGAATTACAGGTATTAAAAGAGGCGCCAGAAATCTCACTTAATATATATGAAATAACAACCTTAATAAAAGGAGATGTTTATAACATTATAAAGAAGTTTTTAGAAAGTCTTTATGAAAATGATGAACTTTATGATTATTCCTTAATTAAGCTTACAGGCCAATCATGCAAGGTAGACATATTTAGAGATGCTTTAAAAGAATTTATACCAGGTAGGGTAATAGAAGTAAATAAATCTAAAAAAGAAGTAAAGGAAGAATATGAATTAAAACTTGCCTGCATAAAAGGTGCTTTAAAGTATTTATATGCAAGAAACTTTGGTTATGCAGATATAAGTATAGAAAGCAAAACACCAAGCCTTCCATATAAAGTTACTGCCTTTACTCATACAGGAGAAGAAAAGTCATTAATTAATGGAAAAGATATTAGAAAAGGCTCTATATCAAGGTTTATGGAGAGGATATTATTAAAGTTATATCTAAAAGCTTCAGATGAAACAGTTAAATATGAATATAATTACACCTTTAATGAAGAGAATTTAGAGAAAACTGATGCTTTAGAAATTTCTAATGAATATCCAAAGATAAATCAACATGAAACAGACAACATAGAAAATAATGAAGTTAAGTTCTTTGCCTGGGCAGAGGAAGAGTTATGGGGCTTTTATGTACTAGCTATTTTAAGAAAAGATGATGAATTATATAAGGCAAAGGAAGAATTTTTCTATTTTGAAAATGATGAATGGGAAAAGAATTTCTTTGATGGATTAAAGTAATTAAAGATTAAGTAGAGGGGGGAAAAAGATATGTTTGAAAATAATTATCCTTTATTTAGTGCAGGAAGAATTTTAAAAACAGAAATGCTAGAAGAACTTAGAGACTATCCTAGGGAGTTTTTTAATATAAGATTTAGTGAATATTCAGATGGAATAATCTCAGGTTGTGATATAGATGTTACAGATAATTTTATAGTAGTGAAAAAAGGAATAATAAAATATGGTGGACTTATTTACATACTTACAGAAGACAAGCCTATTAGATATGAAAATAACAATAAGTTAGTTTGTTTAAAAGTAAGGTTTTTAGCAAGTATAAGAGATAATGATTTTTTAAAAAACTCTACAGAAGTTTATATAGATGAAGAAATAGATAAAAAAGAAAACGAGATGGAGCTTTGCAGATTTAAATTAAGAGAAGGAGCAAAGCTTAGAGTAGATTATACTAGTTTTCAAGATTTTGCAACAGAGTTTGACACAGTAAATATAATAAATGTTCCTTATGGAGCTATAGAGGGAAGTAGTTTATCTCCTAAAATTACAAGATACTTTGGAGAAGAGCTTATAAGATATGACTTAAAAGATCCATGGGATATACAGTTTGCAAGTACCTGTATTCAAAGCAAAGATCCAATAGAAAAGAGCATAATAACTAATTACTTAGTATTTAAGATAAATATAGCAAGAAAAGAATATTCAAATGAAGATTTATATTATTATCTTGAACAAGCTTTAAGAAAAGCAAAAGAGGGTAATAATGGGGAAGGAACAGAAAGTAGAGGAAGGTATAAGAGGATATTAATAGATTAAAGGGAGGAGAAGGTAAAAATGAAAGAAGACTTTATAGCTTATGATAACTTAAGGGTTTCCCCTTATAATGTAAAGTATATAAAAGAAATACACATAGAAAATGATTTAAATAATCATGCTACCTTAAAGTTAAATGCCATAGTAGATGAATCCTTAAAAGACAGTTATGTTGATAGTACAGATGAAGAAACAATAATGTCAGTTTATTGTGAAAAGGAAAATGGTAGTTATGTTTTATTTAATGGAGTAGTTACAAAGGTAAAAACTAATGTAGACAATTATGTATATTCCTTATCTATTGAAGCAAAAAGCTACACATATCTAATGGACATAAATAAGGTAAAGAGGGACTTTCAAGATACAAGTATGACAACACATGCACTTATAGATGAAGTTATGAAATCTTATCCTACAGCAGTATATGACATAAATATTCCAAATGAGCCTATAAATCAGTATATTCTTCAATACAATGAAACAGATTATGAATTTTTAAAAAGGATAGTATCAAAATATCACATGGGAGTAATAGCAGCTATGGAGCTTAACAATATTCATGTATATTTTGGAACACCAGAAATTGCAGTTAATCCTAAGCTTGAAATTAATAATTACACTATTTCAAAAGCTGTGGAAGAATACAATGATATAAAAAACAATGATTTTGAAGGAGTTCCTGAAACTGATTTTATTACTTATAAAATTAAAACTGATGAAATATTTAACCTAGGAGAAAACTTTAATATAAAAGGTCAAAAGTTCTATGTAAGAAAAGTTGACTTTAATATGATTGATGGAAGTTTTAAAAACACTTATGAGTTAAGGCCAAAGGGTGGTTTAATTCAAAAGAGGTTATATAACATGAATGTAATAGGGGTTTCAGTAAAAGGGTCTATTGCAGAGGTTAAAAGAGATAGAGTTAAAGTAACTTTAGATGAAGTTATAAATGTTTCAGGAGCAGCTTATTGGTTCCCTTATGCAACAGTTGCTGCTTCACCAGATGGTGGAGGATGGTACTGTATGCCAGAGATTGGAGAAAAGATAAGGATGAATTGTCCAACTAAGGATGAAAGTAAGGCTTATGTAATAAATGCTATAGAGTCTTATGAAGGAAAAACAGGGGCTGGGGCTTCTGAGGATAGAATGTCTAATCCAGATAATAAATCACTTCAAGCAGTAGGTCAAGAAGTTAAGTTTACTCCAAGTGGTGTAAATATTACTTGTTCAGGTGGACAAGCTTCTATGAATCTTAATAAGGATGGAACTATAGATATAGTAGGGCAAAAGAATATTAATATAGCTTGTGCCAATAATTTAATGATGAGAGCAGAGAAAGATATAAGTATATCAGCTGAGAAAAGTGTAGATATTTTATGTGAATCTGGAAGTAACCTTGTTTTGTCTGAGGGAGATGAGGTTTTATTTACAGCTAATAAAAATAGAAATAATGGTTAAAAAATCAAGTTATAAGGAGGCGTATATAAATGACTAATATAGATGAACAAATAGCTAAGGCAAAGATGGAAAAAAGAACTATTGAGGAAATAAAAAAAATAGAAGAAGCAAAGGCAGAAGAGAAAAGCAAAAAAATATCTTTAGATGAAGTGGTAAGTGGAATTAAAGAAGGAAAGGTAACTATAGAGGATGTAACCTTTAAATTTAAAAATTATAAATATCTAAATGGAAAAATAGAATTACCTATGCCAGTAGGATACTTTAGGGAAGTAATAAATACTGAGAAAAATGTTTCTTTAGTTAATGATTTGTATGGAATAAGTTTTACTGCTGCATATCTAGATAAAGTATTAAATACTCCAACATTAGAAAGTTTTAAAAAGGGGATAGAGGAAAATATTAAGAATAACGGTTTTTCAGTTGAATGGCTTGAAGATGGGGAAATAGGAGAAAAAGATAAGTTATATTACGCAACATATAAAACTCCAACAGGTAGAGGCCCATTATTTAATGTTATTTTTTATAGATTTTTTAGAGGAACTTGCGTTATAGGTAATTATAATTCCTCTTACAAGAATATTGAAAAATGGGAGTATTTAATTAAGGCAACTTTAAATTTTATAAAAACTAAATAGCATATATAAATTTAATTTAATAGGGAGGAGACAATATGGGGGTAGAAGAAGCTAGAGCTATAGGCTATGACGAAATTAGAGTTAGTGGGTTTAATTTAGAATATATAAAAGATTTAAAAGTTGATTTAGATATAAATGAGCATATTAAATTAAACTTAACAGCTGTTTTAAAAGAGTCAGAAGATGTAAATAATGTAGTAAATACAAAAAATATTGAAGTATATTATGGCAACAGTAGAACAACTATTTTTTATGGAATTGTTACTAATATAAGTGTAGAAGTTAGTGATAATGTTAAGAAAATAGAAATAGAAGCAAAGAGTATGTCGTATTTATTAGACATAAGAAAAAAGTCACGATCATTTCAAGATAAGTCTATGTTATTAAATGATTTAATTGCAACTGTATTAGGGGAGTATGGAAAAGTAAAATATGTATCAAATATACCTAACGTAGCTATTTCAGAATTACTTGTCCAATTTGAAGAAACTGACTGGCAATTTTTAAAGAGAGTTATATCTAAATATAATCAAGGGATATTTGTTTATGCTAATTCAAATGAAATTGAATTATCTTTAGGTGTACCAAACCAAAATAAAAATATTACTTTAAGTAATTTAAAATATAAAGTTTATAAAGATATTAAGGAATATGATGTTTTTAGTAAAAACTATTTAAAGGATGCTAATGAAGTAGATTATATAACTTATGATATTGATACTTACAATATATTAAACCTTGGGGAATGCATAAGTTTTATGTCAAATTCTTTCTATGTATATAAAGGAGTATATGAAATTAGAGATGGAATTTTAGAGAATAGATATAAGTTAAGGATAAAGCCAGGTTTAAGGCAAAAAACTGAATTTAATACTAATATTATTGGAAGCTCTATAGATGGAAAAATAATAGGGGTACAAGGAGAAGTAGTACAAGTACATTTAGAAATAGATGCTTCTCAAAGTACATCTACAGCTAGATGGTTTAAGTTTTCTACTATGTCAGCTTCAAGTGATGGAAGTGGATGGTATTGTATGCCTGAAATAGGTGATAGCGTAAAGGTTTATTTTCCAAGTAAAGATGAAGATGAGTCTTTTGCAATAAGTGCTGTAAGTGGTTATACACAAGGTGCAGGTGAAGCTGAAGATAGAATGGGAGATCCTGATACAAAATATTTAAGAACAAAAAATGATAAAGAAGTAAAACTTACACCAGATGGAATAAAGGTATCATGTAATAGTGGACAAGCTGATTTTAATTTGTCTTCTGATGGTACTTTAAGTATAACAAGTCAAAACAATGTAAATATAACAGCTAGTGAGAGTTTAAAGATAGTTGCAAATAAAAGTTTTTTAATTAGTGCAAAAGAATCCACTAGTATAGCCTGTGATAAAGGTGGAAAATTAGTCTTTAATTCTTCTGGAGAAATAGAAGAATGGGGAGCAAATGTTAATAACAATTAATAGTATAACTGTATTTTGGTAAAGGAGGGGGAACATGAATCGGGATGAATGTTTAGTAGAGTTTAATGAGAAAATTGCTGAGAAGTATTCAGAAGAATATTGTAATAAATTTCATAAAAATATTGAAAGAAATACAGAAACTATTAAAAACTTAATTTTTAATAGTTTAAAAGATATATGTGATAGTAAGAATATCATTACAGAAGAAGATAAGATAACAGTTTTACAATTTGAAATTTTAAGAACAGATATATTAAATGAAAGTTATAAAATACGTCTTAATGGATACAATAACTTATTTTATTTAGATGAGAATCCAGTTAGTAAATATATAGATTTTAAATTTTTATTTAATGAATTCTTGGAACTTAAAAATAAGTTAATTGAAGAAAGCAAGGTTTATGTTGGAAAAGTAAATAAGTATGATATTCAAAAAATATTATTTGATGTTGTAATTAAGTGCTATATAAATATGTCTTTTGAAGTAAGAAGATGGTTATGGGATTTTGAAGAGCAAAATTTATTAAAAAAGGAAGCTTTAAATGATTTTTATCAAATTAAATGGGGAGAATATCAAGGCATTAGTGAAGTAGTATTTTCAATGGATAATAGAGAAAAAACCATAGAAGATTTTAAAAACTTAAAGAAACAATCTAAAAGTGAAACTCCTTATATATATAC
>CAKVLD010000034.1 GCA_934755305.1 uncultured Clostridium sp.
ATTTTCAAGAACTTTTTCTATTTCTTTAATCACCATTGGTGAAGTATCTTTCATGGTTGCTATTCTAAAAGCCACTTCACTTTGAGTTTCTTCAGGTAATTCAGCCATAACTTGAGCTGCTTTTTCTGGTGATAAATAGCATAGTATTAAAGCAATAGTTTGAGGATGCTCATAAGTTATTACATTTAATAACTGATGTGCATCTGCTTTTCTAGCTATTGCAAAAGGTCTATATTGTTGAGTTGCTTCTGATACTTTATCTAAAATCTCACTAGCTCTTTGACTACCTAAAGCCTTTGATAATAATTCTCTAGCATAGTCCATACCACCCTCTAAAATATAATCTCTAGCCTTATTCATTTCTAAGAATTCATTTAATATTACTTCTCTTTGTTCTGAACTTACAGCAGTAATATTAGCTATTTCATAAGTTATCTTCTGAATTTCTGATTCCGGTAACTTTTTTAAAATAGCTGATGAAGCTTCTGGACCTAAAGTTATAAATAGTACAGCTGCTTTTTGTACTCCTGTTAATTTACTTGTATCTCGTGCCAAAGTCATCACCTCTCATTTTCAGATAACCAAGATTTAATAATGTCTGCAACTTGATCTGGCTTTTGTTTTGCATAATCTTTAATTTCATTTTCTAAATGTACTTGTTCATTTGGAACATCAAATTCTATTGGAGAATATTGCATAGTATCATCTCTTAATCCTTGATCATTAACTACTACATCTAATAGTCTTTCCTCTTCATCTTCTTCATCTTCTTTTCTTCTCTTAAGAAGTATAGTAATAACTATAATAGCTATAAGAGCGGCTACTCCAATTACTCCGTACATTATCAATTTATTTCTTTTTGCTGTTTGTAACTCTTGATTAAAAGTTTCAATTTGTTTTTGAGTTTCTTCAGCTGCAGTAGTATCAAATTCCATACCTACTAACGATATAGTATCTCCTCTACTTTCATCTATACCTATAGCTGTCGCCACTGATTTTTCTAATTGAGTTCTAGTAGCTTCATCTATATCTCCATCGACAAATATAGATGCTGTCATTCTCTTTATTTCACCAGGACTACTTATTGTAGTAGTTTCCGAACTACCACTTTCATAATTAGTAGTCTGTTCTTCTTTTGTATATCCACTATTATTATTGTTATCTGTAGCTATTGTTGCACTCATGTTATTATCTACAGGACTTTCTGTAGTAGTTGTTGTACTACCAGATCCATTAGTTTCTTTAGAAGTTTGCTGACTAACTATAACCTTATTGGGATCTATTGTTTTTACTGTCTTTTGTGTTGAATCAAAATCCAAATCCACATTAACCTTAGCTGAGACTTTACTTTTTCCTAAAACTGGTTCTAATAAACCAACTATTGCTTTAGAGTACTTCTCTCCGTCTGCTTCTTCTAAACTCTTTTTCTCTGCTACAGTAGCTGAACTAACTCCTTTATTTCCATCCGAATCATAACTTAATCCTTCAGTTAAAAGGTTCATTTCATTATCCATTACCTCAACATTTTCTTTTGGTATACTTTCAGTTCCTGCTGAAACCATTGCTACTATAGACTTTACTTGATCTTCAGTAATTTTTGCACCTGATTTCAACTTTAATATTACTGCAGCCGATCCTTCTTTTGCATCTTTTACGAATACTGAATCTGTAGCGGCATTTATATGTACCCTAGCTGATTCTACTGCATCAAGACTCTTAATAGACTTTTCTAATTCACCTTGAACCATTCTTACTTTTTTTATTGCAAATTCATCATCTGTCATCCCAAAAGAATTACTATTATCCATCAGTTCATATCCTTTACTACTGGATGATAATTGTGAAGATAACTCTAATCTCAATTCATCTACATTTTCCTCCGGAACTAAAATAGAATTACCTTCAACTTTCATACTTATTTTATCTTCTTCCAATTTAGATTTTATAACATTAGCATCAGCTGAATCTAAATTTGAAAATAATACTGCATATTTTGTTGAAGTTGCAAAGAAAATCACGCTTACTAACGCTACTAATGTAGCAACCACTGCTGCTATTATTGCAATTTTAACTTTCTTGTTACATGCTTTGAACCTTTTCCCAAGTTCCTTAAACATATCCAAAAACTTATTCATCTATAGCACTCCTTACTTTACAACTGTATCTCAGTTAGCTCTTTGTATGCATCTAACAACTTATTTCTTACCTGAACAGCAAATTGTAAGGATATCTTAGCTTCTTCTCCTGCTAACATGACATCTGTAATAGATGTATCATCTCCTTTAACTAAGCTAGTATTCATATTTTCTGCTAATACTTGCTGATCATTTATTGTATCCATTGCTTGTCCTAATACATTTGAAAAACTTACAATCCCATTCCCATTACTGATTGTATTTGTTTTACCAGTATTATTATCCATCTGAAATATTTCTTCACTTGGAACATATCTCGTTATTCTCATAAATTCATCTCCTATTTTTATTACAAATCTTTAAAGATACATTATTTTCCGATCTCTAAAGCCTTCATATACATATCCTTATTAGCATCTAATGTATCTACATTTGCTTCATAAGATCTTGTTGCAGCTATCATATCAGCCATTTCATTTAATATATTTACATTAGGATATAACACATACCCTTCCTCATTTGCATCTACATGTGTAGGATCATATTCACTTCTATATGCAGATGTATCATCTTCAATTGCTACTGCTTTAACTCCATAAGGATTCTTTTGAGCATCTAAAGCCTCTTGAAACACTGCTATCTTTCTAGTATATGGCCCTCCACTTTCTGTTCTTGTAGTAGATGCATTTGCCATATTTGAAGTAATAGTATCCATACGTAACCTTTCTGCACTTAAACCACTAGCACTAATTCTCATTGAATCAAAACTACTCATATTTAATTACCTCCACTTATAACATATTTCAAATTACTTAATTTACCGTTTGCTTGTTGTATTAATGCATTGTATTTCATCGTATTTGCAGCTTGTTCAACTTTTTCATATTCTAAATCAACATTATTTCCATCTTCACGCATACTTGTACTTTTATCTTGTACAACTTCTATATTCCCATCTACATTTCCAACAGATATATGTTGAGATTTTGTCTTTTTCATATTAACCGAATTATTCCCACTAGCATTTAGATTATCTTCAAATACAACACTAAATCGCTTATAATTCTTTGTATTAACATTTGCCATATTATTAGATATAACTTCAGCTCTTTTATTAGCAGCATCTATCCCCTGCTTTAACAAATCATAAGAGCTTCCAGCACCTCCTAATAAATTAATTGTCATGGCTATACACCTCCCTTTTTCTTCTCATACCATTTTCTTTAGTTTTATTCTTCAAATCTACTATACACATCTACATTACTCTATTATAATCTATATACCTTTAATTTTCCATAACATTTTAATTAAAAATTCCAAAATGAAAATTTTTTCTATTATTTCATTATACTTTTTTGTTTCAAAACTCACTTTATATGCTTTTTCAAAAAAAAATAACGACTTTCCGCATATTTTTTTAACAGCAAAGTCGCTTTTTGTCGTTTTATCTAGCATTCGCCAATACATTCAAAGCATCTTTTGGAAAGTCATTACTTTGAGCAATTAACGATATTTGTGTTTGATATAAAATTTGAGTTCTGGCTATTTCTGCCATTTCTTCCGCAACATTACAGTCGGTTATCTTACTACTTGCATATTCTGTAGTTTCCTCTATAGAACCTAATCCATTATACCAATCTTCCAAAGAATTTTGCATTGATCCATATCTTGCTCTTATATCTCCTATAATATTTACAGATGCATCAACTATTTTTAAAGCTTTATCTACTCCGTCCCTAGTTGTTACATCTATGTTTTTCAAAGAATTCCCATCAGAATCTTTCAGATTTGATGTACTAACATTAAATAAAGGAATTTTCTTTATTTCACCAACTTCTACACCAATAGAACCAATTTTATAATTTGGAAAGTTGTTATCTACAACACTTTCATCACCAATCATTTTTATTCCATTAAAATCTGTTTGATCTGCTATACCGTCTATACCTTCTAATAAAGAATTTAACTCTTCTTGAATTATTAATTTCTCATCACTTGTCTTTGTATCATCACCAGCACTTACTATTAATTCTTTCATTCTAGAAAGTGAATTATTAACTTGTTGTAAAGCCCCATCTGCTGTTTGTAACATAGATGTAGTATCTTGCACATTTCTTTGTACAGTTTGTAAAGTTCTAATTTTAAGTTTCATAGTTTCTGATGGTGCAATTTTGTTAGGATTATCTTTTGAACTTTGTATTTTCAAACCAGAACTTATTTTTGAAATAGCAGCTTTGTTACTTTTTATATTGGTTTTATATTCTTTATACAATCCTATAGAATTCATATTATGATTTAATCTCATCTTCTATTCCCCCATAAATACTTTTATAATTATTATCGTAATTTTTTTTATAATCTTTATAATTGCATGTTTACTATAAAATCTTCAGGTTTTCTGGCTCTAAAAATTTTATAAATTCCTCGACGTAAAAAAACTGGAAAGATTTTTCCCAGTCTAAAAGTTTACTCTATCAATTTTAATCTATTTATAGCCGGAACATATTCGCCACACTTTTCATAATATTTCCTAGCCTCCTCTTTTTCTCCTAAACATTCTTTTATAACCCCAATATTATAATAAGATAAATAACTATTAACCCCAAACATCTTCTCATTATTCATACTAGCAGCCTTTTCAAATTCATTTATTGCTTCTTCAATAAAGCCATTATTCATATAAATTAAAGCTGTTAAGAATATAAAATCAGAACTTCTTGAAAATTCATCATAAATATTTAATAACTTCATAGCCTCATTATATTGTTGCAAATTTATAAGTGCATATCCATAACTTTCTATCAAGTCTTGAACATATTCTAAGTCAGTATCTAAATCAAAAGCTAGAGTTCTATCAAAACACTCAACCGATTCTTTATACTCTTTATTCATATAATATGTTTTTCCTAATTGATAAAGAATATATGGATTTAGTCCTTTTATTGCTAATTCTTTTTTTAATATTTTTATATTTCTTTTTATTTTATCTTTCCTACTAACTTCCTCAAAAGTATATCCATAATGTTTAATATTAATAGGTACACTATATACTTCTATCTTTTCATTACCAGCAGCTACTAACTGTTCATGAATAGTCCCTTCATATTTATATAAATTCTTATCAAATATTCGACTTACTCTTTCTCTATATAAATTTTCATTCCCATTAGAATCTATATAATTAATTATGTTCACTCTACCTACTTTATTTCTATTTTCTAATATTATTTTCTCTAATTCATCTTTATCAAAACTTTCAACAAACTCATCACAATCTATAGTTAAAATAAAATTATTAGTAGCTTTGCTTATAGCATAATTTCTTGCCCCACTAAAATCATCACACCACTGAAAATCATATACATTATCAGTAAACTTACAAGCAATATCTTTAGTCCTATCCTTCGATCCTGTATCTACAACAATTATTTCATAGCCATATTTAACTATTTTCTTTAAACACTTTTCTATGTTTTTCTCTTCATTTTTCACTATCATACATATCGAAATCATATTTTCCCTCTACTTATTAAGTATATTCTTAATTTCCATCTTCATTTGCTCATCATTACATACTTCATAAGCTCTCTTATAATAATACTTTGCATCATCTATTCTATTCATATTTTCTAAAATACATCCCAAATTAAATCTTGCATCAAATTTATCTTCTGATAATTCTTCTGCTTTTGCCATTCTCAAGATAGCTTGCTTATAATCACCCAACATATAATATATAACACCTAAATAATTGTTTATTTTAGCATCATATACAAATACACTTTCTAACTCTTCTAAAATACTTTTTGCCTCTTTAAGGTTATTCTCATTTATAAGTTGTTCCACGGCTATTAACACATTATCTTTTTCTTTTATCATAGCATCACTTATAAAATTTTCATTTATCTTATTTAAATAATAATTAATTATCTCTTTAAAGTTAGGCGTTTCCTTTAATTGTTTTTTTAATATATTAATATATTTAATTTTATCTTTTTCAAAATACTTGATATTTGCATTAATTTTTAAAATGAAATTATCATATTCACTTAATATATTATAAATATAATTATTTTCAAACATTTCTTTATTATACATATATTTAAGTAAATTAATTCTATTTATTCTAGCTCTTTCATTTAAAGAACTATATTTATTTTCTTCTATAGAACTACTTAATAGCATCTTTTCTTCTATCAATGTTATAAAATTCAAACTTTTAAAATCAGTTACTAAAAAACTCTCCTCTACAAACTCATATAACGCTTTTAGGCATTCAAAATTTTTAATTATCATTGTTATATATCGTTCAACATCTATACTTTTACAATTTTTAATTAAAAGAATATTATGCTTATCTTTCTTTATTAACACTCTTAAAACTTCTGCTTTCCAAAAACAGAACTTTTCAAAATCAATGTTTATTTCCTCATCATTTAAGCTTTTTTGATCATAAATCAAACTTAAATAATATTCTAATGACTTATCTAATGATTTAAGATTTGATATTATCTTTTTAAGTTCAGATTTTGATTTTTCTAACTCTACTCTTTCTATAATATTAATTATTTTTTGAGTATCAGAATCTTCAAACTTCCTATCTTTATAATATTCCTTTATCTTATTAAGTTTTTTAACCTTAACACAAGAGTATAAATATATTTCATCTAATAATTCAATACTTTCTTTCTTTTCTATTTTTTCAAAAAACTCTACTACTTTTTCAAAGTTTTTAAGTTCATAATAACACATTACTCGTCTTTCAAGAATAATATCTAAATCTGCATAGGAAGATTCCGTTAAAGAATTATCGTCTTGGAAATATTTATCTATATTTTTTTCTCTTCCCTCTATAATTTTGAAATATATATCCATATACTTTTCAGCTTTTTTATATTCTTTTAAACTAAAATAACTAAGAGATAATATATAATAATAATCTAAATTAACTTTATTATATTGAATTCCTTGTAAAGCTACTTTAATTGCTTCTTCGTACCTCATCATTCTATATAATTCTTTAGCATAAAAATGTAAAACATATGTATTTATAAGTCCATCTTTCCTATTAATAGTTAAATCATATGCTTCTTTTATATATTTCATAGCCTCTTTATATTCATTTGCCATGGAATATGTTTGTGACAATTGAAATAAGGTGTATATACGATTATCACCTTTTTGCTCTTTTAAATCTTGTAATAGCAATTTTTTATTTCTTTCATATTTATATCTCATAACTTCATAATCTTCTCTAGAATAACCATAATGCAAAAATGATATTTTAGTATTTGCAGTAGGTGTTTTTGCTTCTGCTTGTTCATGAACCCTACCTACATATTTTAAATCAGGAGAATTTTTAAACATTCTTATTAATGACCCATAAACAAATTTTTCTTCATTACATGTAGTTATATTTTTTAAATTGACTTTCGCAGATTTAAATAAACGTGCTTTATCAGACTTCATAAAACATACTAGTTCATCTGGATTTTCTAATACTTCGTCAGCATCTAAAACCAATATCCAATCACCAGTACAATATTTTATACTTATATTTCTCATATCTGCAAAGTTACCATTCCAAGGATGTTCATATACCTTATTCGTAAAATTTCTTGCAATATCCATAGTACTATCTGTACTTCCTGTATCTACAATTATAATTTCATAATCTATTTTATTATTTAAAAGCTGAAGAGCTTCTAACGTTCTTCTAAGATTTTTTTCTTCATTTTTTACAATCATTGCAACACTCAACTTCATAATACACTCTCCCATTAATAAAACTATATCTTAATTATCGTAAATAAATAATTAAACTTAAATTTATTCCTAATTATACATTTATTTTACACTAAAAAAAAAAAAAGAACTATTTTAAGATGATACGCCCATCTTAAAACAGTTCTATTCAAAATATTCTATTAAATTATCTTAATAATTGAAGAACATTTTGTGGTGCTTGATTAGCTTGAGCTAACATAGCTTGAGCTGCTTGTTGAAGAATATTATTCTTTGAATAGTTAGTCATTTCCTTAGCCATATCTACGTCTCTAATTCTACTTTCAGCAGCACTTAAGTTTTCTGAAGCATTATTTAAGTTAGCTATAGTGTATTCAAGTCTATTTTGAATAGCTCCTAGTGCTGATCTTTGAGAAGATACTGCTTCTATAGCATTATTTATTACAGTAATAGCTGCAGTTGCATTAGCAGCAGTATCCATTTGAGCATTTATATTACTAACTGCTAAAGCATCAGCTGTCATTTGGCTAAATGTAACTGCTATAGTTTGACCTTCATTAGCTCCAACTTGTAATGTCACACTCTTGCTTGCATCTGAGAATAATGTTTGATCATTGAATTGAGTTTGAGTTGCTATTCTTGAAATTTCTGCTTCTAACGCTTTAACTTCTTCTGAAATAGCTGTTCTATCTGCTGTTACATTAGTATCGTTAGCAGCTTGTACAGCTAATTCTCTCATTCTTTGAAGAATGTTATGAGTTTCATTTAAAGCACCTTCAGCAGTTTGAACCATTGAAACACCGTCTTGTGAGTTTCTTGAAGCTTGATCTAAACCTCTAATTTGAGCTCTCATCTTTTCTGAAATAGAAAGACCTGCTGCATCATCTCCAGCTCTGTTTATTCTTAAACCTGAGCTTAATTTTTCCATTGATTTAGATGCATTACCTGAATTTATATTTGTGTTTCTTAAAGCGTTTAATGCGCTCATATTATGATTAATTACCATTTAAAATTCCTCCTTGATTTAACGTGACATCCATGTCATATTATTTTACTTTTACTTATTTTTTACTCTTAAGAGTTTTATTGGTTAACCTTTATATTTATATATTCGTATAGCTATTATAGAACTTTATAGTTTTTTTGTATTTTTTTATTTTTAATTCTTTTTTATTCCAAATAACTTTTCTTTAATTTCTTTTTTAAAAGAAAAAGATTCTATATAGATAGACACCTTTTAAGTGTTAATCTATACAGAATCTTTATTTTTTAGTTCCTTTTAGTAGAGCTCCCCTTTAAAACATTGATGTATAATCTCTATTTTTTATTTTGCTAAGCTCGTCCACCAAAATAATTTCCTGGTGCTATATTAGAAGAATACATTCTTTGCATTTTTCTTCCTCTACTTAACTTTCTAATATCCTCTTTTGTTGTAGCCATCTCTGATTTTATCAAAATGCCTAAATTTTTATCCAATTCATCTAATTTCATTTCACAATATATACTTTTCTTTTCTTCATTAGAAACATCAAAATTAACTATCTGTTTTATTACCTCTTCTCTTTTTAAGAAAAATTCATCCACAGGAATATTAAGCTTAATTCCAGACATTACATTTCTTGTTAAAACCGCATACTCTTCAAACAATTCTCTCATAAGTTTTAACTAAATGCTGATTGCAAATAAGATAATTGATTATTATAAGTATTCATTGCAGTTTCAAGCTTCGAATATTTAGAATATAACTTTTGCTCTCTAGCAGATAAATCTGATTGTAATTTTGATATAATTGTAGCATATTTACTTATTTCTTTAGAAATAGTTGAATTAGAATCATTACCTTCTATTCCTGCCTTTTTTATTAACAAAGACTTAGTATTTGATTTAAAATTATCATT
This sequence comes from uncultured Clostridium sp., assembly GCA_934755305.1. Lineage (GTDB taxonomy): Bacteria > Bacillota > Clostridia > Clostridiales > Clostridiaceae > Clostridium. The sequence continues at coordinate 9,779 of CAKVLD010000034.1, forward strand.
TAAAATATTTTTTATCTTCTGCATAATTCCTGTTTCATTATTTTTCTTTATTTCATCTGTAGAAGTTGATACATTATTAAATAATTTCATAACTTCTTCTGGATTTTCTTCTAAAGCAGCCTTTAATTTATCTTTATCTATTGTAAAAGTTCCATTCTTACTACCATAATCTTTAACAGGAGTTATACCTATTTTTTCAAGATTTATTGAACATCCACTTACGCTTGAAGACATAGCATTCTTTAATTGATTTAATATACTAGTTAACATAGAATCTCTATTTAATAAACCTTTTTGTACTTTTTCATTCCATAGCTTAATTTCATTCTCTGACATTTCTTTCTTTTCATCATCAGATAATGGTTTATAATCTCTATCATGCTTATCTGTAGTATATTTTGTTAACTTAGTAATTAAATTATTATATTCATCGAAAAACTTTATAATTTTATCAGCTGTTTCCGATGCATCATTAGTTCCTGTTAACTTTATAGGAGAATCAATTAAATTTCCACTAGAATCTCTAGTTACAGTTTCACTATTTAATGTAAACTGTACGTTATCAACAACAATATTATTTGTTTTTGCCACCTTAACTCCAGGTGTTCCCTCATCACCATATTTTATGGTACCATTAGAGCTTGTTATTGTAGCCTTTAAATTTGTTCCAGCTGAGGATTTAGCTAACTCATTACCTCCAGACTGTAATGAAAAAGTATTTTCGCTTCCATCTTCAAGATTTTTCCCCATAGTCTTTGATTCTATAACTATTCCACCAGCAAACTCTGAATAAGTACCTTTTAATCCTAAAGAATCTAATGTTTCCTTTAAAGCATTATTTAAAAGAGTGTTTTTATCACTTTCGCTACTATCAATAACTGCTGATAAGTCAACTGTCTTACTTTTCCCATTATAATTTATAGTAAGTTCTTTATTAACAAGATTATCTAAATCACTTACCTTCAACGTCATTTTAGGAGCACTTGCAAGGGACTCAACTGAAACAGTATAATTATCCTTTATAGCTTTACCACTTACTGCTTTTGCAGAAACAGCTGATTCATTTGTTGATGTAAATTTTATTGAAGTATATGATTTATCTGATATTAAATTATTACTATTTAATATATCAAAATAACTATCATAAATCTTAGCACCTTCAGTTATACACTCTCTATACATTGTTTGTTTATATTCAAGTATAGCTTTTTCTTGTTGTTTAGTTGTAACCTTTTGCTTATAAACAGACATTTCTGAACTTACTAAAGCATCAATATCCATACCAGTTGCTAACCCAGTAATTCTAGTTGTCATATAGAACCATCTCCTTTTTTATCTTAACTACAAGCTTTCGCCTTATTATAGGCTTCATACCATATATCTCTTATTTGTTCAATTAACGGTATTATTTCTTGTAGTTCTTTTATATCTTTTTTTATATTGATTTGCATTAATTTTTCAGTTATAAATTCATATACCTTAAAGATTTGTACAGCCCATTCCCCTGCACTTCTATCTAAAGTAACCATAAGTTCCCCAAATATATTTTGAGTTTTAATCAAATTTTCATGAGCTTCTCTAACATTATTTTCATTAATAGCAATTTCTGCTCTCTTTACAAATTTAACTGCCCCATCTAAAAGCATTAAAAGTAATTGATCCTTTGAAGCATAATTTACACTATTATTTTTATAAATATTATATCCATTAGAATACATATATACCTCCTATTTCACCTTATCAATAAATACACCTTTAGATTTCTTAAATAAATTTTCTTCACTATTTTCAGCCTCTACTTTAATAGTATCATCTAAATTTTTTATTCCATTTATGGTGAGATATTTTTTCTGTCTATTTGTTTCCTTTTTAACCTTCTCGTATTTTCTTTTCTCTTCTTTATTTATATCACTATCAATTATAGAACCTTCTAAATCATGAACTTTATCTTTTTCAATGGACTTTACCATTTTTTCTCTAATATCAATATTCACTAAACTCAACTGATATGGCATAACAATCACCTATGCATTCTTATCAAAAAGTACGCCCATAAGTTCACACATCTTTGCAACCATATCCAAAATCTTTTTAGGAGGTACTTCCATGATTACCTCCCCACTATTATCATCAATAATTTTTATCATTATTGTATTAAACTTATCATGCATTGAAACTTCGGCATGAGTTTTATCTTCTTCTAAAAACTTATTAAGCTTTCCAATAGCTCTATCCAAATCCTTTTTTAAATATCCATCTTGATTTTCTTCTAAATTCTTTTCTTCACTATTAACTATTTTCTGTTTTTCATATACTTTTTGACTATTATCTTTAGTTCCTAGATTGTTTATAAAATCTTCCCTTATTGCTTCAATGCTCATTTAAATTCCCCCTATTTACTTAAATTTTTCAATAAATTTAAATCTAGATTCATTGATTCAATATTTTCTTTTTCAATTTCATTATATAATTCTTTTCTTAAAATAGTGGTATCCTTAGGTGCATCTATAGCTAACTTAACACTTCCATCTGCAACCTTAGTTACTGTTATTTCAATATTATCTCCAAGTAAAACTGATTGACCTTCTTTTCTTGTAAGCACTAACATTTCAATCACCCCTTACTTATAGGATGCTTAATTTTATATTCTTCATTCTGTAAAATTATTTGTTTTCCAATTCCTTCAACAACATTTATAATTATTGGTGCTCTAAGATTAGTTGTAGCAGTATTTAAATTCACAGTAGTGTATAACATTATTTCTTCTTCAGACTTTATTTTCATCTCATTTATAGTTTTATCATCTATTTCAACTTCGTATTCTTTATAAATATCAAATGGAGATATTAATACTAAACCAATATTTTCATCTTTATTTGACTGTAAAACTTTATAAGGTCTAATATCCTCCAGTTCCATTAAATTAAATTCCTTATACTCTTCCAATCCTAAAAGCCCTTTTTTGAAAGTAATATTCATATTAAACACCTCTTATAGATAATCTAATAAAGTTTTTGGTAAAACTTGAGCACTTACTTGTAATGCTGCTGTATAAGTAGTTTGAGCCATACTATATTCAATAGTTTTTTCAGTAAAATCAATATCTTCAGTATTTGATAATACTTGAGTCATATTATAATTTTCATCTTCATTTTTAGATAAAGCTGACTCCATTCTATTTTGTTTTGCTCCAACTTCTGATCTAAGTTTTAAAACATTTTCTATTGCAGCATCTATAGCCAACATATTTTCTCCTGTTATTTTCTTTATATCCTCAGAATTACCAGATGTAAGGTTTGCTTGAATATCATTAAACAAGCTCATCATATTAATTTTTTCGCCTTTTGAATTATTAAATTTTAATATTTCCATTGCTGTCACATTATATTCCATGCTAACACCTTGAGATATTTCAACAGATAACTTTTGAGAAAGAGCACCAGTTTGATTGTAGTCATAGATATCTGTAGATTCAGTATCTATTTTATTTCCATCTTTATCAATAAAGTTCAATTCTACATTTCCAGCAGATGCATCAGTAGAAGTTACTGGCTTTGATGTAGTTTTACTTCCACCAAATATATAACGACCATCAAAACTACTGTTTAAAATTTGGCCTAATTCAGAAACTCTCTCTTTTATTTCTTCATTAATAGTTTTACTTTCATTACTTCCATAAGCTGCATTTCCTGCTGAAACCATAAGTTCTCTAACTCTTTGCAATGTATTATTAAGTTGTGCTAATGCAGTATCTGTAGCATCCAACCAGCTATCGGTATCTTCTATATTACTTTGATATTGCGCATTAGTATTTAAATTTGTAGTTAATTGCATACTTCTTACTGTTTTAAAAGGATTATCAGAAGCCCTAGATATTTCTTTACCAGTTGATAATTGCTTATTTATCTTATTTAAATTTCTAAGATTTTTATTTACATCATTTAAATAATTATTTGCTAGCATTCTATTTGTTATTCTCATAAACTTCACTTCCTTAAACCTAATTTATTAATCCATTAATTATAACATCTAATAATTCACCGACTGTAGATATTACCTTTGCGCTTGCATTATAAGAATGTTGATATTGTATTAAATTAGCCATTTCTTCATCTAAAGATACTCCTGAAATAGAATCTCTACTTGACTCTAATGTATTTACAATAGTTTCTTGATTTGCAACCGTTGTATTACTTTCTGAAGCTTTTACACCTAATCTATCAATTAAATCTTGAAAAAAGGAATCAAATGTCATACCGCTTGTATCATTAGAAATATTCATTCCATAATTATCAAGAGTAGCTCCTCCTTTTGAAGAATTAAATATATCTTCTCTCGAAATAATAACACTACCAAAATCTTGTACTCTAAGTAATGAATTTCTTAAAGAAGCAATAGCTGCAGCTCTAGCCCCATCTCCTTCTGCATCCACATTATTTTCACTTGTAGCAAAAAAGTTATTATCATGAGTCTTCGTTTTTATTTTCATTACATCATTTAGTATTTCTTTATTAATTGTTATATTTTTTGCAGTTATTTCAGTTTCAGAGTTTAAAACTTCATCAATATTTATGATATTTCCTTTACTATCATATTTAGCCACACTCGAATTAACAAAGAAAGGTAAAGCATCATAACTTACAGCTTCTCCATTTTGAATAGTAGTTGACATTCCACTATGAATAGCATTAATAGAATATGCTAAACCTTTTGCTAAACTATCTAATTGTGATTTAAATTCTTTAATATCATCCTGTGATATCATATTTCCTGAAACTTCACCTTGTTGTGGTACAAAAGTCATAAGTTGAGCTGCATTAATTTCTTTTCCTTCTCCTATTGAAGATCCATCTGAACGTATAGCGTTTCCATCTTCATCTGCCCACAAAACTCTAGTGGACTTTAAACTTTCAACTTCTTTTGCTGTTAGTCCATCTACTTTTAGAGTTGCTTTATTCTCTTCTGAAGTACTGTCACCTAATTTATAATATGTTATTATTTGTGTATTAGGATCAGATGGATCTTCTTCTATAGATGATATATATGAAAATCTCGCTCCAGAATTTCCAGTTTGAGTAACTAATGTAGGATCCCCCATTTTACCAGCATCGGCTGCTTTTAGTTCTATTCCATCATGACTCTTGTTATCAACAGTTATTCCAAACTTATAACTCAATTCATCTATTAAGTCATCCCTTGAATCAAGCAAGTCATTAGGTGATTGCCCTGCCGCTTTAACTTGTATTATTTGCTTATTTAATGTTTGAATTTTATCTAATAATGTATTTACGTCTTTAACATTTTGTCTAAGTGAATTTTGTGAGTTAGTCTCTAACTCTTCAAGCTTTGTATATGCATTATTTATTGCATCAGTTAACGCTAAGGTTTGTTGTGCAACTATAGTTCTTGCATTTGAACTATTTGGTTGTTTAGCAAGCTCTGACCAAGCATCAAAGAACTTTCCCATCTTAGATGATATCCCTATATCAGATGGTTCTCCAAAAATATCTTCAACTTGTGATAAAACTTGACTTCTTACATCTGCGCTTCCTAATGCTGCATTAGCTGTTCTTACTTGATAATCCAAAAAAGTATTTCTTATTCTCTCAACAGCTTCAATTTGAGCCCCTGTTCCTTGTTGTCCCATTTTAGGGTTTCCTGTAGATAATGGCGTACTAGCAACAACCTTAGCCCTTTGCCTTGTATATCCTACTGTATTAGAATTAGAAATATTATGTGATGTTACACTTACTTGAGCTTGACTCACACTTAATCCGCTTTTTCCTGTATTAAATGTAGTAAATAATCCTGACATTTTTCAGCCTCCTATCTTGATAAATTCCCCATAGATGTATATGTCTTTACATCTCTTCTAGGATTAATTAAATTTAAAATTTGAGTATTAAAACCTATTTGTTGTTTTATAAGTAATTCATTAGTCTCCTTTTGTTGCTTTACTAAAGTAATTATTTTTTTAACTTTTCTATATTCATCAACTAAATCTTCATTTTTACTTTCGTTAATAATTTCTCTCATAGGTTTATTCCCCACTAACTTTCTTCTATTAACTTCTTCTTGTGCTATTTGTTGATTACTTAGTTTTATTTTTTCTATTACTTCTTCTATTGAAAACACATCTTTTTTCATTATATATACGTATTGCTCTTGTAATAATGCTAATAGATTTTCTAATGCATTAGTTTCATTAATAATTATATCAACTAATTTTTTATCCATTAAATTTTCTTCTCCTTAATAATGTCTATAATACTTTGAGCTAATAATTTCGAATCCACTTTATAAGTACCACTTGCAATTTTAATCTTTATTTCAGCAATCTTCTTGTTATTATCAATATTTATATCATCTAGCGAATAGTCATGTAAACTTCTTCCTATAGATGAAATTTCAATTCTGTCAGTATTTTTTTCAACTTTCCCCTTATTAATAACCTTGTTATTATTTTTATTATATAGATTTATTATGTTACTGCTTCCAATCCCCTTAACATTCATTTTTATTCCTCCATAATCTATCACTCTATTTTATTATCGAATAATAAATATTTTAGTTTAGCAATTTATTATAATTTGTTTAATTAAAAAAGTGGCTTCACCACGCTTTTGTTTATTGATAGTACATCTTGAATTACTAGTTACATCTTAATTATAAATGCATCTTAATTGAAGTCACTTTTTTTAGCCATTCAAAAGGTTCTAAAAGAAAAATAATTCCTTATAAAAATACCATTTAATTATTTTTCTTTTTGGTTCTTTTGCGGCACTATAATTATTTTTAACGTATTTGACAACTTACATATCAAAAAGATAGTAATAATCAGTACTCGCTCTTAAAAAAGTTTTTAAATTTTCTATACGTTAAAAAAAGCGTAGCTGTACTACGCTTTTCTTTATATTTTATTTTAAAGATTTTATTCTTTCAGCACTACTTACAATGCTAGTTATTCTAACACCGAAATTTTCATCTACTACTACTACTTCCCCAAATGCAATTTTCTTTCCATTTACAAGAATTTCAACTGGTTCTTCTGCTAACTTATCTAATTCAATTAACGAACCTGTTCCTAAATCTAATATTTCTTTAATACTTTTTTTAGTTCTTCCAAGTACTACTGATATACCTAAAGGAACATCTAATATTAAATCTATATTCTTATGAGCAGATGCTGATGATGATTGAGTTAAAGGTTGAAAGTTAGCTGTATGAACTTCTACTGGTTTTGTCGGAGCAGGTGCTGATGATTCTACTCTTACAGGCTCTTCAACTATTGGTTTACTATCAACTGTTTGAACTGGCGCTTCTACTCTAGCAGATGCTTGAGTTTCCAGAACTCTATTTTCAGTTTCCTCATCTTTTCCCATCATTATAGAAACAATTTTCTTTGCTGTAGCAACAGGGAAAATTTGCATTATGTTACTATCAACTATATCTCCTATTGTCATTCTAAAGTTAACTCTTACAATTCCTTCATCACCAGGAATTTGATCTGAAAGTTCCTCATTCTTGTCTCTCCAAATTCTTGATTTTGGAGGCGCTATATCAACTTTTCTAGAAAACATAGTTGCCATCGATGTAGCTGCTGAACCAATCATTTGATTCATCGCTTCTTGTACTGCGCTAATTTCTATTTCCGTTAATTCATGATTTTCAGGCTTTCCATCTCCACCCATCATTAAGTTAGCTATTACTGCAGCATCTTCTGTTTTTATTATTAATATATTTCTACCTATTATCCCAGTTGTATACTCTACTTCTAATATTATAGTTGGAGTTTCAAATCCTTCCTTTATATCATTAAGTGTAGTATGTGTAACTACTGGTGTTGTTATATTAACCTTTTGATTAATAATTTGATAAAGAGCTGTTGAAGCAGATCCCATCGAAATGTTACCTATCTCCCCCAATAAATCTTTCTCTATATCACTTAACATTTCTATGTTAGTTTCTTTCTCTTTACTTATAGATTGGTCTTTACCATCTCCACCACCTAACAGTGAATCAATTTCTTCTTGAGATAAAAAACCATTACTCATACTCATTCACATCCTTATCTATAATATCCAATACAGATACTCCAATATTTTTCCCTATAACTCCTGGTTGTGCATAGTAACATTCCTTATCTTCCACGTATAACCTTATAGGGTTAGTGCACTTACTATCTAATTTAATTATATCTCCTGCTCCTAATTTTAGGAAATTATCAATGCTTATTTCTGCCTTTCCAAGTTCTGCCGATAATGATATTTCTACAGGATTTAATCCTTTTTCTAATTTTTCTCTTGACTCTTCCATTAAGCCATCATCTTCATTTTGGAACCAATATTGTACAACTAACTTATCTAATACTTTCTCTAATGATAAATACGGTATACATAAATTAACATATGTATTGCTTTTCCCCATTTCTACAGAAAAAGTTATAAGCGCTACCGGTTCATTTGGCGCCAAAGTTTGATTCATCGCTGGATTTGTTTCAATAGTTTCGACTTCTGGTTCTACATCTAATATATCTTCCCAAGCTAACTTCAATCCATGAATCATACCTCTTGTAATTTGTTTCATAATATTTTTATCTATATCTGAAAACTCCTTACTTACTACCTGCCTTTCACCAGTTCCACCTAAAAGAATATCTATAACCCTAAATGAAAATTGAGGATTTGTTTCAAATAATATAGTTCCTGTTAATGGTGGCATTTTGAATAGAGTCATAATTGTTGGATTCTGTATAGAATGAATGAATTCCTCATAAGTTATCTGCTCTACAGTTTCTACCTTAGCCTTCACATTAACTCTTACTTGAGCTGTAAGATAATTTGAAATTATTCTAGCATAATTATCATGAATTAACTCTAGAGTTCTTATGTGATCTTTTGAGAACTTTTGAGGACTTCTAAAGTCATAAATTTTAACCTTATGTTTGTCCTCTTCCTTTGATACTTGTTCAGGTTCTAGTTCTCCTGTAGACAAGGCAGATAACAATGCATCTATCTCACTTTGGGATAAAACATCTGCCATACTTCTCCCTCTTTCCTATAATTAATTTAAAAGCTTATCTATATCTATTATCGTTAATAATTTATTATCATAATTTAGTATTCCCTTTATATATGAGTTTGATTGCTCATTATCCATTTTTTGAATAGAACTCTCTTCTATATCCAAAACTTCTTCAACCTCATCTACGGTGATACCAATTTCTTCATCTTCTACTGTTAATATTATTATATTTTGTTGTTCATTATCAGAGTTAACATTCAATAATAAATTAATATCTACTAATGATTTTATATTTCCCCTTAAATTTATTAATCCTTTAATATAAGCTGGAGCTTTTGGCACTATTGTTATACCCATTATATCTGTAATGTTTTGAACTTTTTCAGTTTCAACCGCAAAATGTTCGTCTCCTAACTTAAATGCTACTATTTGCACTCAACTCGCCTCCTAATCCATAGTCTTTCTGTCTATTATCCAAGAACTTTGTTAATAGCTTCAAGTACTCTATCTGCTTGGAATGGCTTAACTATAAAGTCCTTTGCTCCTGCTTTTATAGCATCCATAACCATTGATTGTTGCCCCATTGCAGAACACATTATAACCTTTGCTGCTGGATCAAATTCTTTTATAGCTTTAACAGCTTCAATACCATCCATATCTGGCATAGTAATATCCATTGTTACTACATCTGGCTTTTCCTTTTTATATAAATCTACAGCAACTATACCATTGCTTGCTTCCCCCACTACTTCGAATCCATTCTTTTCAAGGATATCTTTAATCATCATTCTCATGAAAGCTGCATCATCTACTATTAATACTTTCGCCATTTTTCTCATACCTCCAATTTAATTTAATCCTATAATTTCTAATATTTTTTCTAATGAACCTGGCACCGGAATATAGTAAAAATGTAATCCTACATTCTCCTTATCCTCATTTAAAAATAATGTTTCTATATCAAGTATATATTCATCATATTGACCAGATTCCATAAAAGTTGTTGTGAGTATTGCACTCAACATATCATAAGTAATTGCTGGAACTGATGCTATTGCATTAAGTCCTGTAAATTGTGAAATAGCATTCATATATGCACCTGAAAGAATATTTCCAATTTCACATAAAGCAGACTTACCCATTTCGGTAAACTCTTTAGTTTCTATTCCTGTTAGTAATTCTATCATATTAAAAGCTACTTCTTTATCCAAAACAATTAATATATTACCGGGAATATCACCTAATACTCTAACAATAATTCCTGCTCCTTCCCTTTCTCCAACATTGTCAATTAATGTTGCAAATTCGATAAGGTTAACAGAAGGTACTGTCATATCAATTTTCTTTCCTAACATCATAGATAATGCAGTTGCTGCATTTCCAGTTCCTATGTTAGAAACTTCTTTTAACGCATCCATCTGCATAGTACTAAATTGACCCTGCTTCATACAATCCCTCCCTTATAATATATTATTATATTAATGCACCTACATCAAGTATTAATGTTACTAAGCCATTTCCTAATATAGTTGCTCCAATATATTCTTTAAGAGATTTTAACGTCTTACCTAAAGGTTTTATAACAATTTCTTGTTGTCCTAATAGAGAATCTACTAATAGACCAACTGTTTTATCTCCAACATTTACTATAATAACAAATTTCTTTTCGCTATCATCAGCTTGGATATCAAGTCTTTCATTTAATCTAACTAAAGGAATTACACTATCTCTATATATAATAACTTCTTTTCCATTAGTTCTCTTAATATTTTCTTCTTTATAATCAATTACTCTATCTATGAATCCAAGAGAAATAGCTAATGTCTCTTCACCAACATTTACAAGTAATGCTTGAATAATTTGAAGAGTTAATGGTAACTGAATTATAAATGTGGATCCTTTACCTTCTTCGCTTATTAAATCAACTGTACCACCTAAAGAAGCGATCTTAGTTTTAACAACATCCATTCCTACTCCTCTACCAGAAATGTCTGTTACTACTTCATTAGTACTAAATCCTTGAGCAAATATTAAATTTTTAATTTCATTTTCACTTAAACCTTCTGTATTTATTCCTACTTTTTCAGCTTTTGCTCTAACTTTTTCTACATTTATACCCGCACCATCATCAATTACCTTAATTAGTGCTTTAGTACCTTCTTGATAAGCAATAAGTTTTACTGTTCCAACTACATCCTTACCTGCTGCAATTCTTTCTTCTTTAGATTCTATACCATGATCTGCTGCATTTCTTAATAAGTGAATTAATGGTTCACCTATTTCATCAATTACAGTTCTATCTAATTCTGTATCTGCACCTTCTATAATAAAATTAATTTCTTTATTTAATTCTACAGATACATCTCTAATCATTCTTGGGAATCTATTAAATACTGTATCTAGCGGAAGCATTCTTATCTTCATAACTAAATCTTGAAGATCCGTTGTTGTTCTTCCTACTTGTTCTAATGTTTCTGATAATTCAGGAGACTTATAATTTAAAACTATTTGTTCTAATCTTGTTCTATAAATTACAAGCTCTGAAACCATATTCATAAGCTTATCTATTCTTTCAAGATCAACTCTTACTGATTGATGAGCTTTCTTATGCCCTTCCTTCTTAGCAACTGTCTTTTTAGCTGGCTTTTTAGCTGCTGGCTTCTTTTCTTCTACTATATTTTTAGGTTTAACAGTTTCTTCATTTTCTTCTTTTTTGTCTTCTACTGGAGCTTCGTTTGTAAAATCTACTGTTTGAATTTCAACTCCTCTTACTTCTGAAATACCTTCAACTAAATTTTTCACTTCTTCTTCTGTACTATGAGTTACTAATAGAAAAGATAATTGTAAATCAAAATCTTCATTTTCAATAGATTCAGTTTCCGGAATAGATTTAACTATTTCACCTATTTCCTCCAAATCCTTAACTATTAGAAAAGCTCTAGCAGACTTTAATAATGTATCTTCACTTAATGATATTTTTATTTCAATAGCATTAAATCCCTTTTCTTGAGCTTGCTTTATTACAGATATATCATATTCATTAAGTTGTATTAGACTTTCCTTAACCTCTTCACTAGCAGTTATTTCCTCTGCATTTATCTCTGAAGCAGCATTATTAGTGCTATGAGCTATACTATTTAATGACTCCATAATTGGTTCTATATCTACAGGTTCTTCTATACCTTCTTCAACATTAGTAACCATCTTTTCCAAAGTATCTAAACAGTCAAATAATACTGTAACTACTTCCTGTGTTACTTTTAACTCTCCCTCTCTAAACTTAGACAAAACATCTTCCATCTTGTGAGTTAATTCTGCAATATCACTAAATCCCATTGTAGCAGCCATTCCTTTTATAGTATGAGCTACTCTGAATATTTCATTTAACTTATCAACATCAGTTGGATCTTGTTCTAAGTCTAAAAGTGATTCGTTCAATGTTTGTAAATTATCCATTGATTCCTCTAAAAACATATTCATGTATTGAGATGTATCCATATAAAATTCCTCCCTATAATTTTCTATAAATAAAAGTAGAAGCTTTCTCAAAACCAAATTCTTTATAGTTATAGATACTTTCTGTAGCACCTACAAATAATAAACCACCTGTTTTTAATGATTCGCTAAACTTTTTATATATTTCATTTTTCACATCATTATTAAAGTAAATTACAACATTTCTGCAAACTATTAAATCAAAGTCTTTTTCATAATTTCCTAAAATCAAATCATGTTTCTTTAAAGTTACCATAGACTTTATTTTATCATTTATATAATACTTATTGTCATTTTGTGTAAAATAATTTCTTAAATCTTGATCTTTTACATTTTTTATTTCGCTTTGAGTATACTCACCATTTTTAGCTTTTGTAAGAATGGTATTATCAATATCAGTTGCTAATATTTTATGATTTCTTCCCTTACTAATTCTATCTAAGATTATTGCTAAAGTGTATGGCTCACAACCTATTGAACAAGCTGCACTCCAGATTTTCAAATTATTATTTTTAGGTAAAATTTCTTTAGCTAAAACTTCTTCTAATTCATTAAACAATTCAGGATTTCTAAAAAACTCTGTAACATTTATTGTAATGAAATCTAAAAATCTTTGTTTTTGCTCTTCATCTCTTTTTATAAGTTGTGTGTATTCTTCTAATGTTTCAACACCAATTCTACTCATTAAACTTTTTATTCTTCTATGTAATTGTTCTGGCTTATATGCAGAAAGATTAATTCCTAGTTCTCGATGTATCCACTTATGAAATTCTTCAAAATTCATATTTATATTGTACTCCCTTTTACCAAAGTATTAATTTTTCCAGCAATCGATTGTAATTCCATAACCATATCAACTTTTCCTGTTTCATAGGCAGCTCTTGGCATGCCATAAATAACACAAGTTGATTTATCTTCTGAAATTGTTATACCTCCATTATCCTTAATCACTTCAGTACCATGAGCCCCATCACGTCCCATTCCAGTCAAGACTACTGAAAGTATATTACCTTTATATACATCAACTGCTGATTCAAATAACTTGTCTACAGCTGGTCTTACCCCCCAAATAGGTGGTTCTTCATTTAAAGATATCTCATTATTTTTACTAACAGTCATATGATAACCACCCTTAGCAATGTAAACAGTATTTTTCTCTATCTTCATACCATGTTCAGCTTCTACTATTCTTAGTGCACAAAGTGTATCTAGTCTATCAGCAAAAGCTTTAGTAAATCCTTTTGGCATATGTTGCACAACAAATACTGGTGCATTTAAATTTGCATCTAATTTTGTTAGTACATTTTGTAATGCTTTAGGACCTCCTGTTGAAGCTCCTATCACTACTGCTTTAATTGGATTTTTAACTTTGTGTATTTCCGAATAAGTTGTTTTAAGAACTAAACTTTCTTCTTTATAATCTTTTTTACTTTTTGATATAGCTATTATTTTCTCTATCAAAATATTACCAAAAACACTACTATCTTTCATAATACTGATTGAAGGTTTTTCAACAAAATCTGTTGCTCCAAGTTCTAAACATTCTATTGTATGAACAGAATTTTCACTAGTTAAACTACTTAACATAATAACTGGACACAATATTCTCTTTTCCTTTAATACCTTTAGTGTTTCCACCCCATTCATAATAGGCATTTCTACGTCTAAAGTAATTATATCTGGTTTATATTTTTCATATTGATCTATAAGCTCTTTACCATTTCTAAACTTTGCAACAACTTCTATATCATTATGAATTTCTAAACTATCTGTTATTATTCTTCGCATAAATGCAGAATCATCTACTACTGCCACTTTAATTTTTGACATTATGTCACCCCTTACAAAGTAATACTACCTTCTCCAACTATTTTTAGCAGTACTGTTCCATTCTCGGAATCTAAAATCATAGTTCTGCCTTTATTCCCCCCCGTATTTTCCGCTAAAATAGGTATTCCCTCCTTTGCCAAAGCCTTCTTAACAGCTTCTGCATTACGACTTCCAATATCACTAACCATGCTTTTATCTGAAAAATTAAACATAGATGCCCCACCTGCAATTTTAGCTACTAGGCCTCGCTTTTTACATCCTTTTTCCAACATTTTTTCTATCAAAATAGGAATTGCTAAATCTGCGAATTTTAATGGTTGAGTTACATTTTTGAATTGAGTACTATCAGGTAACATTATATGTGCAAGTCCTGCAACCTTTAAAGTTTTATCATACAAAGCTATGCCTATACATGATCCTAATCCTATAGTCATAATTTTTTCAGGATACACAACCAAATTCAAATCAGCTATGCCCACCTTAACCTCACCCATATTTATCCCCCTAGAAAATTAATTCTTCTTCTTGATCAGACAAAACTTTATCTATATCTAAAAGAATAATTATTTCTCCATTTAACTTTACTAGACCTTTTATATAATTTTTAGAAATTGCTGATGTTATTTTCGGTGCCTTTTCAAATATATCATTACTTATATCTGTTACTTCATAAACAATATCAACGATTACTCCGAATTTATTTCCCCTTTTTATTACTATAATTTTCTTTTCTTCATAATTAACTTCATCATTACTAGAAAATTTAAATTTCTTACTAAGATTTAATATAGGTAATATTTCATCACCATAGTTAATAACACCTTCAACAAACTCTGGAACATCTGGCATCTTTGTTGGTTCAATATATCTAAGTATTCTTTCTACATCAGTAATATCAGTAGCATAATGTTCACCATTTAAGCTGAATATAAGAATTTTCATTTCTTTTTCTTCCATAATCCACCCTCCTATAGTACAAATTTTTCCACTTCTATTTCTCCATCCTTGTTCACGAATGCCTTAACATCCTTAGATGCACTTTCTAGTAAGTAGCGTCTTTCTCCAAATATAAAAACACTATTTTGGTATGCTATATCAGCTGTTATAATACCATTCTTAGGTACTTTAAGTATAGTTGATACCCCAGCTATACTACCTATTATTTTAGCTTTTATATTATTTCCGGCCTCCAATATCCCGCCCCTAGCTACTGCACCATCAGCAAAAAACTCTATATTACCTTTAGCATTTAAATTAGAAACATATTCTCCTTTACCAGTTACAAATATATTTCCTGTACTTTGAGCTTTCACATCTTGGCAATAGCCTAAATAAATATCTATAGGCTGAGTAGTTTTGCTTATCTCAATTTCTATTTCATTATCTATACATTTTATTAATTCGAACAATTCATCAGAATACTTTATACCTAATGGACCATATCCTATAATCTTTTCTTTTAATCCCTTTTTAATATTATTAATTTCATCCCCTTCAACGGTATTATCTCCTATAATCTTCAGTGCTTTTTGTGGAACTTTCTTAAACTTACTTTCTATCAATAATTTTACAACTTCACCATCTGATTTTGATAAATTTCCTCCAAGCCTCTTTCTTAACTCTTTTGCTGCCATAATAATACCATTTAAATCTTTATTTAGACTTGTCAATACTTCTATATGATCTTGTAAATTCAAATCATCTGCCCCAACTGTTATATTAGAATTTATAGAACTTCCTTGAATAGTGACTTCACCTTGAGCTTTAATTGTTGCAGTTTCAACATTCTTTTGAATAAGGATACTGTTTCCTGCCTTAACTTCCATACCTTCTTTTACACTTTTACTTATAATTACATCTCCTGAAAAATCAACATTTCCGCTTTTTATATCTACATCTGTAGATATATTTAAAATTTCATTTACATAAAAAACTCCACCTTTTACTGAAGGGCATCCTTCAGCTGTAGCAATTACTTTATTCCCCTCAACTTTACATCCACTACTAGCTCTTAAAACTACTTCTTTTTTCAACTTTCTTTTTATATCAACATCAAATATATTTTTCCCATCAATCCCTTCTTTACCCAATACCACTTCTGCTAATATATCTCCTTCATTTACATGAGCCAAAGAATACATATTTCTATAGTCTACTTTTTCATTAGAATCAGCTTGTACATTTCTATTAGTCTTTTCAAAATTTATTTTTAATGTATCATTTTCGTCATTAACTGCTTCAATTCCTTTTGCTATAAGTAAATCCTCTATATCTACTGCATTTGAAGCTTTATTAATTGCCTCTTCTATTATTCCAAACTTTATACCTCTTTCTTCTAAAGCTTGTCTCACTTCTTCTTTTGAATATGCAGGTGGCATTTCTCCATTTTTAAACTTCTTTTTTATCTTTATTCTAGTACCTGACCTTTTCCCCTCTATATCCAATATCTTTTCAGGAGTATAGGATACATTAGCCCTACACTCCATACTTCTCTTATCAATAGTAAGGTTTAATGCTCTTTTAGCATTTTCTTTTGTTATAATAAATCTTATGTCATCTTTTGCTGTACATTTAGTTTGATTACTAACCTTTTCATCATTAACATAAATTTCAATTCCCTCTTCAAAATCTAATGTCAATTCAGTTTCTTCATCAATATTCTGTATTACTATTTTATCGTCTTGAATTAATACATCATTATTAGTAATTGTTTTCTCAATTTCCACCTCTTCTTCTTGTTCCATATCTTCATCCTCTTTTGAATAAATAACATTTATGGCGCATTTTTTTCTAAACCAACCCTTTTCTTCACTTATAATTTCATATGTGAATTGATTTCTTTCTACGTTTAATTCTTTTTCTGCCTTTTCTAAACACTCTTCTAAGGTTCTTCCCCAATACTTATAATTCATAATTAATCATCCCCTACTTTTCTTACTTAAATATAACATATCCATAACATTGTTTAAATAAAAGAAAATATTTAATATTTTTCTATTTACTTTAGTTCAAATATATTGAAATCTTTGTTTTAAACATCTCCATTAGTTTGAGTAAAACTTCATTTTTTACATTAAACTCTATATCTCCCACACTTCTTATAGGTAAAATATCCGGTGATGTCCCAGTTATAAACATAGCATCATAATCTTTAAGAGTATTCACATCAACATTTTTTTCTATAACATTCATTTTATCTTTTCTAGCCATATTTATTATTTCTGTTCTAGTAACACCAGGAAGTACCTTTTCTACTTTTGAAGTAATTATAGAATCTTTCTTTATCAAAAAAATATTTGATTTACTCCCCTCAGTAATTAAATTGTTATGATCTATTAATATTGCTTCAAAAGCTTTCTTCTCTTTCAATTTTTTATTAACTTTATTTCTAAATTCTGAATTAACAATTTTAGCATTAGGATTATTTCTCTCCCCAAAATAGAGAATTGTATTTACTCCCTCATCATACATTTCTTTAGTTGGATATGAATGTTTTATAAAGAAAATCCTTATCTCTTTGTTCTTTATTCCATATATAATTTTTATATTTCCTATAGCTTTATTATTAGCATTAATTAATTTTAATATTAAGTTTTTCAACTCATCTTCTTTAATATATAAATTACCTTTAACTAAAGTACATGAATTTTTTAATCGTTTATAATGTTCTTCATAAAATAATGGTTTGCTATCTATAATTTTTATCACTTCGTATATGTATGTATCACTAATCGGCTCCTGCCACTTACAAATGCCTTCTACCACTCCATCTTTTACATAAAACTTATCAATAGCTTCCAAAACTTATCCCTCCTCACTATTTCCATTTTAAAATTTCTATTTCATTTTTCTTTTTATAATTTATTAAATACGGATTTCCTACAAGATTTAATAAAGGTGTATCTGATAACGAATCTGAAAACATATATGAATTTTCAAAATCAACTTCTATCCCTTCTGCATCTAAAACTTCTTTTAATCTTTTAACTTTTTCTTCTCCTTTGCAATTTTCACCACTCATTCTTCTAGTAAATTTTCCATTACTGAAATCAAATCTTGTTCCTATTATTTTATCAACTTCTTTTATATTATATAATTCATATAGGTAAAATTCTGGAGATGCTGATATTAAATAAATATCACAACCTTCCTTTTTTAGTTTTTTCATCATTTCTAATGAATCTTTATATAATATCTTACTTAATCTATTTTTATAAAACCTACTCATTAGTTCTCTAAATTCTTTTTCATCCATGTTTTCTAAGAACTTAAGGAATATTTCTTTAACTTGTTTTTCATTATATACATTACAAACATACATAAGGCCACCAAAAATAGCTCTAGGTAAAAATATTAAATTTTTTTTATTTTCTTCTATACTATATTTGTATAATTCCATTAATGTTTCTTTTTTAGTTATAGTATAATCCACATCAAATATTGCTAACCTTTTCATTTTACTCCTCCAGCTTTTTACTTACTATATATATATTATATTTCATTTTAGAAATTAATTCTATTAATCTTATCTTATTAGAAAAAAAAAGTAAGAGATATTACAAAAATTTTATAATACCTCTTACTTTATCTTATAGATCTACTCTATTAACTACTTTCTATTTAATTTTTCCAAAAAACTTTCTATTCTATCTAATCCTTTTTTAATCATATCCATAGATGTAGCATAAGATAATCTCACATAATTATCTAGTCCAAATCCCGCTCCTGGAACCACTGCAACTTTTTCTTCATCTAAAAGTTTCTCTGCAAACTCAACTGAAGTTTTAATTTCTGCCCCATAAAAACTCTTATTTAAATATTTTTGTATATTTATCATTACATAAAATGCTCCTGAAGGTCTTATACACGTAATATCCTCCATCTTTTCTATTCTTTCAAGCATATAATTTCTTCTTTTTTCAAATTCAATAATCATAGCTTTTTGATCTTCGTCCACTCCATTTAATGCTGCTACTGCTGCATATTGAGCTATGGAATTAGTATTTGAAGACATATGGCTTTGTATACTTTTCATTAATTTTATTATTTCTTTATTAGCTGCTACATAACCAAGTCTCCATCCAGTCATAGCATAAGCCTTAGATAACCCATTAATAACTATTGTTCTATTATAAGCATCCTCTGATAAACTTGCTATACTAACATGCTTTTCTCCATCGTAAATTAATTTTTCATAAATTTCATCTGATATAATAAGCAAGTTATTATTTTTAGCAAAATTAGCTATAACTTCTAACTCCTCTTTACTATATACTGTTCCCGTTGGATTATTAGGACTATTTATAACTATTGCTTTAGTTTTATCTGTTACTGCAGAATTTAAAGATTCAATAGTATACTTATAATTGTTCTCTTTTGAAGTTTCTACAACAACAGGAACTCCATCTGCCAATCTAACTAATTCAGGATAACTAACCCAATAAGGTGCTGCAATTAGAACTTCATCTCCTGGATTTAAAATTGCCAAAAAAGAATTTGCTAAACATTGTTTTGCTCCTGTAGATACAACTATTTGATCAGGTGTATATTTCAAACCATTATCCCTATAAAATTTATCACAAACAGCTTTTCTAAGCTCTGGTATTCCTGGTGTCTCAGTATATTTTGTCTTTCCTTCTTCCATAGCCTTAATAGCCGCTTTAATAATATGTTCAGGCGTATTAAAATCTGGCTCCCCAACACCAAAGCTCACTACATCAATTCCTTTACTTTTTAATTCTTTTGCTTTTGTAGTAATAGCTAAAGTAATTGATGGTGTTATATTTTTAGCCTTTTTTGAATATATCATTTTATCTCCTCCATTATTGCTTTTTGCTTATAATTAATTATTTTACTAAATAACTTTTCTGATATTCCATGTGTCCCCAAAAAACACTCTCCATATTTATTACCATGAAAATCACTTCCCCCAGTTATTAATAATCTGTGTTTTTTACTTATATTATACAAACTATTAGTTTCTTCTACTGTATGACTTGGATGATATACCTCAACACCATTTAACCCATACCTTTTTAAATCTAATATCACTTTTTCTAAATAAATCTTAGGGTAACACTTTCCTAAATGTGCTATGACAGAAATTCCTCCACAATCCTTAATTATATTAAGAACTTTTTTATAATCTTCCTTATATCCACTAACATAAGCACATCTATCTTTCATTAAATATTTGTCAAAAGCTTCTTTTATATTTTTAACATAACCTTTTCTAACCATTTCTTTTGCAATATTCCCTCTGCCTAAAGAAATATTTTCTTTCACTATTAAATCTTCTATATCTATTTTTATATGTATCTTATCTAATTTATTTAATATTTCTTCTACTCTCTTCTTACGTTTTTCTCTTAATAAATCAATAAACCTTTTAAGTTCTTCATTTTCTATATCAATAAAATAAGCTAATATATGTATCTCCGCACCATTATAATTTGAACTAAACTCTACTCCTGGTATAATTGTTATTTCTTCAATATCTCTAGTAGTTATATATTGAGCAGCTATAGAATCATGATCAGTTATAGATATATACTTAATACCTTTATCTATAGAATACTTTACTATTTCTTCAGGAGATAAATATCCATCTGAATAACAAGAATGAATATGTAAATCTGCGAATTTCATCTTTATCCCTTCTTATAATATATAAAAAATTCATATAAACATTTACTGTTATTTTTTATCTTTAGCCTTATTAAAAAACCTTTGTGACATTTATTAACAAGTATCACAAAGGCATATTTTCTAGTTTCATTCTTCCTTCATGCTAATAAGTATAAATTTATTTTACATAAATATTAAAGAACTTTCCTAATATTCTATTTTTCCACTAATTCTTCATTGTAATAAGTTGCTACTCTATTGAATTCTTCTTCATCTGGCACAACTAATTCTTCACCAACTGATTTAAACATATATACTGACTCGTCTTCTGGATTTTGAGCTAATACATATTCGCTTTCTTCATATTCAAAAGCATCGATAATAGGGCAAGATACAACATTTCCGTTATCGTCTTCTAAATCAATTACAAAGCTTTCTTCATGATCATGATCGTGTCCACATCCGCATCCACAACCTTCATGTTCATGATGGTGTTCATGTTCGTGACTTCCACATCCGCATCCACATCCACATTTATCTAGTTCTTTATCCATTTTAAATACCTCCTAGGTTATAGTCTTATTCTCATTGTACCCTTATTTCCCTTAAAATAAAAGTATTAATTGAAAATAATTTTAATTAATACGTTTTTAGTTCCATTCCTAGAAAGTTTTATTTATAAAAAGAAGCGAGTTTTAAAAACCCGCTTCTAAAATTTATTATTCTTGATTAGCTAACTTCTTGTAGTTTTCTAATCTTTCCATTGCATCTTTATGAGTCTTTTCAAATAATGCTTCTGCTGCTTCTGGGAATGCCTTAGCAAGTGAAGAGTATCTTACTTCTCCCATTAAGAATTCCTTAAAGTCTGCAGTTGGTTCTTTAGAATCTAATGAGAATGGGTTCTTTCCTGCTGCTTTTAATTCAGGATTAAATCTATACATTTGCCAATATCCACATTCAGTAGCTCTCTTAGCTTCGATTTGACTCTTACCCATACCTATTCTAATACCATGGTTGATACATGGTGCATAACCAATTATTAATGATGGTCCATGGTAGCTTTCAGCTTCTGCTATAGCTTTAAGAACTTGGTTCTTATCAGCTCCCATATTTACTTGTGCTACATAAACATATCCATAGCTCATTGCCATCATACCAAGATCTTTCTTCTTAGTTCTCTTACCTGATGCAGCAAATTTTGCAATTGCAGCAGCTGGTGTAGATTTAGAAGATTGGCCACCTGTATTTGAATAAACTTCAGTATCAAATACAAATATATTTATATCTTCTCCAGATGCTAATACATGGTCAACTCCACCGTATCCGATATCGTATGCCCATCCATCTCCTCCGAATATCCATTGAGATCTCTTAACGAAGTAATCTTTTTCTTCTAATATTTCCTTAGCTAATTCAGTATTAGATTTTTCTAGTGCTGCTTCTAACTTAGCTGCTCTATCTCTAGTTCCTTCACCGTCATCCATATGATCTAACCAATCTTGTAACTCAGCTTTTGCTGGATCATTTGCTGCTATAGCAGCTTCTGCTTTTTCAGCAAGTCTTTCTCTTATAGCTTTAACCCCTAAGAACATACCTAATCCGTATTCAGCATTATCTTCGAATAAAGAGTTTGCCCAAGCTGGACCAAATCCTGCTTTATTCTTTGTATATGGAGTTGAAGGAGCAGAACCACCCCAAATTGATGAACATCCTGTTGCATTAGCAACCATCATTCTATCACCAAATAATTGAGTTATAAGTTTGGCATAAGGAGTTTCTCCACAACCTGCACAAGCTCCTGAGAACTCAAGTAATGGTTGTTCGAATTGACTTCCCTTAACTGTAGTATTCTTC
>CAKVLD010000035.1 GCA_934755305.1 uncultured Clostridium sp.
GTTCTAAATTCCTTCTAGAATTTCCGTCTATCGTCATATAATTAGCTATGTCATATTGCTCTAGGAAATTTATATTTGTAAGGCTCATCTTTTGAGTTTCAAAAATATAATTTAAAAGTACCTTTGAAGCTGTCTTAGAAATATCATCTAATCCTTCAACTTCTACATCTGAAAATTGTTCTATAAGTTCTTTATCTGAAATAGTAAAATTCTTAAAATTTTTAACTGTTATTAAAGCGTTAGTTAAAGCATGAATTTCATTCATTAATTCCTTAGAAGTATTTACATCCATAATTATTTCTTTAGGACTTATTTTTGATAATTCATCTAATAAAGTACTTCTTAAGTTTGTAAAAGATGTTGTTTTAAATTCTCCTGTACTTATATCTGTTGAAGCTATAGATATTTTATTGCCATCTTCTACTATAGCAACTAAATAAGTATTTAAGTTTTCTATAGTACTATTATTATCTATATATGTACCTGGGGTAACTACCTTTATAACATCTCTTTTTACAAGTCCTTTTGTAGTTGCTGGATCTTCTACTTGTTCCGCTATAGCAACTTTAAAACCTTGTGCTATAAGTCTTGATATATATGTAGCTGCAGCATGGAATGGAATACCGCACATAGGTGCTCTTTCTTCTAAACCACAGTCCTTTCCTGTTAATACTAATTCTAATGCTCTTGATGCTATCTTTGCATCTTCAAAGAACATTTCATAAAAGTCTCCTACTCTAAAAAATAAAATACAATCATTGTACTTATCTTTAACTTCTAAATATTGTCTCATCATTGGAGATAAAGCCATCGTATTTTTCACCTCTATATATTTTTTGGTATAAAGCTAGACACTATCAAGCTTTCTTGTGTATTATACTATACTTTATTGGTAGATTAAAGTACATAAAATATTTAAAAATTTTATAGAGAAGGAATTGTTCTCTAGTACTATCTGAATACATATCAATTATTAATTTGTTAATTTGTCCTTTATTTGCCCTGGGAGACAATCTCATAATTATCAATATAGATATATATTTTTTGAAAAATTATTAATAAGTATAGAAATATTTATTAACTTATAGTGGTAGCCAACATATTAACTTAAGAATAAAATTTTTATTTAAATTTGGAATTAATTAGGTGTATTTTGAATATTATAGTAAATAAAGTGATATATTGAGAGGAGGATAAAACATATGCCTTACATTGATTCTAAAGTAACAGTATCTCTATCAGACAAAAAAAAGGAACTCCTAAAAAAAGAACTGGGCAAAATAGTAAACGATATTCCAGGTAAATCAGAAAATTTTTTAATGTTAGGATTTCAAGATAACTATTCTCTATATTTTAAAGGTCAAAAACTTGATTACGGTGCATTTATTGAAGTTAAATTATTTGGTGGAGTTAGTGAAGATTCCTTAAAGAAAGTTACAAAAGAAATTTGTGATTTATATAAAGAGGAATTAAAAATCCCTCCTAAATCTATTTATGTTAAGTTTGAAGAGGTTGATACTTGGGGATGGAATGGAAGTAATCTATAAAAGGGAAAAAGCCATAAAGCCTGGGGGGCATTATGACTTAGCGATTAATTATTGTTACAAATGCAATTATTTATTCCAAACTCATAAAACCATAAATTTTATAGAGTAAAGAAGCTACTTAGAAAAACAAAAGGAGTTTTATAAAATGTAATTAACATTTTTAAAACTCCTTTGTTTGATATTAGTATAAGATAATATGTAGATGCTGTAAATAGTCTTTCGTTAATTCTTTTCAAAAAAAGATAAAACTTCCTTTTCGCTTAAAGAATTAAAGTTTTCTCCTAGATTTACTTCTTCTCCTACGATTTTATCAATTAACTTTTTCTTTTCTTCTTGTAATTCTATAATTTTTTCTTCAATAGAGTTTTCTACTACCATCTTTATAACTTCAACAACTTTCTTTTGTCCAATTCTATGAGCTCTATCTGTGGCTTGGTCTTCAACTGCTGGATTCCACCATGGATCAAAATGAATTACTACATCCGCACTAGTTAAATTAAGTCCTGTCCCTCCTGCTTTTAATGAGATTAAAAACACCGAAGTATTATCATTATTAAAGCTTTCTACAAGTGCTCCACGAGCTTTAGAAGGTGTAGAGCCATCTAAATAATAGAAACTTATATCTTCAAGCTTAAATTTAGCTGCAATATTTTTTAGAACAGAAGTAAACTGAGAAAATACCAGTATCTTATGTCCCTCTTCAATACTTTGATTTACCAATTCTATAAGTGCATCTATCTTGCCGCTTCCCCCTTTATAATTATCCATAACTACTGAAGGATCAAGGCATATCTGTCTTAACTTAGTTATAAATGATAGAATTTCTATTTTACTTTTTTTAAATTCATCATCTTCAATTTTCTTTTCAATAACTTTTTTTGCATAATTTGCAAAGGTTCCATAAACTTCTAGTTGCTTGTCGTTCATAGGTACTACTAGCTTCTTCTCAATTTTATCTGGCAACTCTTTTATAACATCTTTTTTATATCTTCTAAGAATAAATGGTTTTATAAGTCGTGTTAATTCTTCTATTATAACTGGATCTTCTGAAAGTCTTCTATGATATCTTGTAGTAAACTTTTTTTCATTATATAAATATCCTGGCATTATAAAATCAAATATTGACCAAAGTTCCATAAGTGAATTTTCAAGAGGTGTGCCTGTTAAGGCAAACTTTCTTTTAGCTTTAATAGCTTTACATACCTTAGCATTTTGAGAGTGCCCATTTTTTATATTTTGAGCCTCATCTAAAATACAATAATCAAATTCAATATCTTTATATATTTCCAAATCTCTTTTAACTAGATTATATGTTGTAACTAGAACATCGTAATTATCTAAAGACTTTATAATATTTTCCCTTTCTTTAGGTGCACCATTTAAAACTCCTATTTTCAATGAAGGAGCAAACTTCTTAAATTCACTATTCCAGTTATAAACCAAAGAAGTTGGAGCTACTATTAATGTCTTACTCCCCTTGTTTGAAACTATAAAAGTAATAGTTTGAAGAGTTTTACCAAGCCCCATTTCATCTCCTAATATTCCACCAAATCCTAAGAAATCTAATGTTTTGAGCCAAGTATATCCTTCCTTTTGATAATTTCTAAGATTAGCATTTATATCATCAGGAAGTTCAAATCCTTTTCTTTTTAGATTTTTAAGAGAATTACGTAAACTTTTAAGACCGCGTCTACCTTTTACATATCTAATACCCTCTTCTTCAAGGTAATCTTCTAAATACATCCCCTTACTTTTATGTATTTCTATAGTATTGTTAATTATATTGGAATCTTGTTCTAGAGAATCTATAAGTTTTAAGAACTTTTTAAGTTCTATTTCCTCTAAATCTAAGAATTCACCTGATTTTAGTCTATAGTACTTTTTATTATTCCTAAAGGCATTTAATATATTTGCAACTTCTTCACTTGGAACATCTTCAATTTTAAATTTAAAATCAAAATAATCGTATCTACCTTTTTTTATATCTGCCTTAAAGCTTCCTTGGTTTATTGACTTAATTGCAGTAAAATCGTCTGAATAAAATACTTCACCATATTCCTGAAGTTCTAAAACATCTTCTTTAAAAAATTTAAATATATATTCTTCATCTTTAAAGAACATAAATTTATTATTAACAATTTCAAACCCTAATGCCCTAAGCTTTTCTACAACTTTATCTTCTTTATAATTATCTCTATAGATTATCTTTTCTTTAAATGTATCAAAATAATTAAATTCATATTTATCATAACATACAATAAGCTTTAAAGTTATTTGATCTTCTTTGTCAAAATAGAATTTAAAACTTACTGGAGCTACTACAATTTTATTACTAATTCCTTCAGATAAAGCAATATCTGTAGTGACTTTTTGCATTGATGGTACTAATTCAGATAATACTCTATGTTCTTCAGATTTTGTAAAGAATATAGTATTACCATGATTAAAAGCTTCTATATATGGTTTTAACCTATCTATTTGTTCCTCAGGAGGTAAATATATAGTCGCGTCATATAAATAGACATCATCACTGTCTGTTAATGGTTCTGGTACTCCTCTAGGAGCTTCGAGCTTTAGCATATTAGAAACTTCTCTAAGATTTAATGGTATCGGAATTTTATCCATAATAATTTCTGTTTCTATCTGTCTTGAATAAAATCCAGTTCCTAAGAAAACTCTATAAGTAGAAACTATCGCCATAAACTGTCTAACTAAAGCTTTGGGAATTATTATTTGTTTGCCTTGAACAAATTTTTGTTCTACTTTTTTGTAAGAAGTACCTGACAAATCAATATCTTTTAAAAGTTCTATAAACTTAATTATCTTTTTATCTGATGAATTTAACTTTTGTTTAGTTATATCGAAGGTAAATTCTTTACCATATGTTATTGGAATTCTATTATATAAAGCAACTAAAAAGCCATCTATATCTTTTAAAGTATATAACTTGTTTGATTTTGTACTTTTTAATCCAATTCTAAATTCAGCAGCAAGCTTTCCTGTCCAAGATATCTTATTTATAATAACCTCAAGCTTTATATCTTCTCGATAATCTTCTTTGCCTAATAAAAAGTCTAGCAAAGAGCTTTCTGTAGCATGAATTAATTCTTCTTTATTCTCTATTAAACCTAATTCATTTTTTATATCAGGATTATTTTCAATTTCTTGAAGTAATTTGTAAAAACTTGCAACTATGTGCTTGCAAGTATAAGTTTTATTTCTTAAACTATGTTTTTCAAAATCTGAACAAGTACAGTTAGAAAACTCTACTTCTTTAGTAATTTTATTTATATCTATTTTGCATGCATATTGACTAAATAGGTCTTCTGATATAACAGAAGTAATTATTTCAATTTTTTCTGCATCTCCATAAACTTTAAAATCAGAAATTAAATCATTTTTTATAATTCTATCTGCTAATTTATCATTTTTGCCAAAAGTACTTTTATTAAAGCCTTCTAATAATGCTTGTTTTATCATATATATTCACCTGCTCTATAAAAATTAAGTATATTATAGCATTTTAAAAATGTAGTTCCTAGTTTTTATGTATCAAAATAATAGAACAAAATATAAAAAAGCGCATATAGTTATATTAAAATACTCAAATGTTAAGGTTTATACATTAACCTCCAAAGAGTTAATATGTATACCTTAACTAATAGGTGTATATATGTATAAAGTAATTATTTGTGATATTCAATCATCTAGGTATATAAAAAACAGAATTGAAGTTCAAAAGAAACTTTTAAAAATTTTAGCTCAGTGTAATACTAAATTTAAAAAGTGGATAATATGTGATTTTAAAATTACAGCAGGTGATGAATGGGAAGGACTATTAAAATTAGATTCAAAAGAAAAAAATATATTAGATTATTTTAAAAATAACTTACCTTCTAATATTAAGTTTTATGTAGGTATAGGTATTGGAGATTTAAGCATTAATGATTTTACTATGGATGTTAATTTACTAGATGGCGAAGCTTTTATTAAAGCAAGAGAAAGTTTGAATTACAATAAAAAATATAACAATATATATTATTAAAAAGATCTGTTGAGTTGCAGTACTTTTACCGCAACCAATAGACCTGCTATTTTCAACTTTATAATTGCTTGAATATATAATCAATTCACATTATTTTGCACTACAAGTTTTTATATTCATATCTAAATGATATTAGATATACATACCCCTCCTATTATTGCTATTACAAAACTCAAAAAAGTACCTATAATATAATATTCTGTAAAGCTATCATTATCAAATTTTTTATATCTAGCTATAGATTTTAATGTTAGTACTAAAGCTATTGCAGTAGCATGATTTAAAACTATACCTAAGATTATAAACAGCCTTTCTAAAATACCTATTAAAAATCCACCACGATTTGCTTCATTATTAGAATTAGTGTAAGGTACAGTTTTTATACTATTTAATAAAAATTTTGAAAAATAAGCTGCTTCAAAAGTGCAAATTAATAATATATATATAATTGCTAATACTTTTTCATGAACATAATTTGTTGTTTTTATGTTTACTATTAAATTATATAGATCATTTAAATTAAAGTTATATAGTAAATTAAAAATTAATATTATACTTCCAAGATGGAAAATTTGATCTAAAATAAATACTATTAGATTTATTCTGTCTTCATTAGTATCTAAGGAAAAAGTACCTAACTGAATCTTTTGAAAAACACTATTAATCAAAGACTCTATATTCTTTGGTAAATTCACAAGAAATGGCTTTAAGATATCTATAAAAAAATGACAAGTACATATACATATTAGAAGTAAGAACAGCTTGTCCGATTTTATATGAGATGTTTTATCTATAATTTTAATTAATATATATAATGTTAATCCATGTGTAATACTATGAATTCCATTAAATACGCAAGACCTTTTTAACCTTGTAAAGCCTTCATAATCTGAAGAGGATCTACCTTTTGCAATTGCATTAGATTGAAATAAAAAATCACCAAGTATATGAGCTATAAGTGAGAGTAAAAATAATGAATTCATGTATAATTACTCTCTTGACTCATATTAAAAGTATATAATTTAAGTAATTCTTTAATATACTTCTTATTATTATTAAAAGTAAAGTATTCAGCTGAATTTAGTTTTTGTGAAATGCTTGATTTTGAATTTGCAACTCCTTCCTCTACCATTTTGCTATAAGATTTAAACTTCTCATATAATTTAATCGTATCAAGTTGTTTGGGAGTAATTTTATTAAATAATATTTCTGTATTTTCTATAAGCACATTTATCAGGCTATTTAAGCTACCTATAGTAGAAGCTTCATCATCTAAAGAAGTTAAAGCAACTTCTTTAAAATAGTCCTCTTCTTTAAATAGATAACAAGGATTAGCTTTAAAGAAAATCTTATTTAGTTTTGAATTAAGATTTTGATTTTTTCCTTTTGCTATATTAAGAGCTTTTCTAGCATATATAAAAGCTTCTCCATCCATCTCAGAAGTAGAATTATATATTTTTGTACTTATGGAACCAAAACCTATACCGGAATAAGATTTTATGTTAATATCATGTAAAAACATATTAATTTCGTTTACTATGTTATAGCTTTCTTCAGGAGCTTTTAATATTATTTGCCATTCATCACCTAAAGTAAAAGTAATATTTGTAGCTAATATATCTGAATATTTTATATTTAATTGTTTAAAATATAATTTTAAAGAGTCTTGAATGGATACTCTATTTCTAAGTTTTCTAGAGCCAACAATATCCATATTTATTACACTATATATCACTTTAATTCCTCTTTTCAGTAAGATTTATTATAATTTATATCAATAAGTTTAATTACATATTTATTATTATAATACAATTTGTTAAAAATATACACACTAGTATATAAATTTTTCTTAAATTAATAAAAAACTGATATGTTAGACACACATCAGTTTTTAGTTCTAGTATAGATTTATTCAACAATTTCTCCTATTAAAGAAAATGGCTGAGCTCTCTTAATATAAACATTAACTAATTTTCCTACTAATTTTTCATCACCTTCAAAATTTACAAGCTTGTTATTTCTTGTTCTACCCATAAGCTTAGTTTCATCGTTTTTGCTAGGTCCTTCAACTAACACTTCTACAGTTTTACCTTCGTAAACTTTATTACCTTTTATAACGCTTTCGTTTACTGCTGCAACTAATCTGTTAAATCTTTCATGCTTAACATCATCTGGAACTTGATTCTCCATTTTGTCAGCTGGAGTATGATTTCTTCTTGAATAAATAAATGTAAATGCTGCATCATATCCAACTTCTTTTACAAGATTTAATGTATCTTCGAAATCCTCTTCTGTTTCTCCAGGGAAACCAACAATAATATCAGTAGTTAATGTACAATCTGGAATTTCCTTTTTTATTTTTTCAATCAAACTCATATATTTAGCTCTATCATAATGTCTATTCATTATTTTTAATATTCTATCAGAACCACTTTGTACTGGTAAATGAATTTGTTCACAAAGCTTGTCACATTCTTTTATAGCCATTATAACTTCTTCAGTTAAATCTTTAGGATGAGATGACATAAATCTAACTCTTTCAAGCCCTTCTATTTCATTAACTCTTCTTAAAAGACCAGCAAAGTTAATTTCCTCTTCTAAGCCTTTACCATAAGAGTTAACATTTTGTCCAAGTAGAGTTACTTCTTTATAGCCTCTAGCTACTAAATCTCTAATTTCATTTTCTATGTCTTCAGGCTTTCTACTTCTTTCTCTTCCTCTAACATAAGGAACTACACAATATGTACAGAAATTATTACAACCATACATTATAGTAACAAATCCTTTTACAGAACTTTCTCTATCTACAGGGATACCTTCTACTATCTTAGTTTCTTTATCTAATATTTCTTTAACTTGAACACCTTCTGTTTTTACTCTATTTAAATATTCAGGAAATTTATAAGCATTATGTGTTCCAAAAATAATATCAACATAAGGGAATTCTTTTAATATCTTATCTGCCATCCCTTGTTGTTGCATCATACAGCCACAAATCCCTATAATAAGATCTGGATTCTTCTTTTTAAGTTTTTTTAAGTTACCAAGGTTACCATAAACTTTATTTTCAGCATTTTCTCTAACACAGCAAGTATTGAATAATATTATTGAAGCTTCTTCCTTTACTTCTGTTCTTGTATATCCAATACTTTTAAGCATACCTGAAAGCTTTTCTGAATCTTCTTCATTCATTTGGCAACCCCATGTTTCTATAAAATATTTTAATATTCTATTTTCAGTCATAAACATCCTCCTAATACTAAAAAGTCCTTTATGTATTATAGCATAATTTACAAATTAAAATAAAGAGTATATTAATGGTTTATTTATATAATACTATAAAGATAAAAGAATAAAATAAAACATTGGAAAATTAAGTTATAATAATTTATTACTAATTCAAAAAGAGCCTTATAAAAAGACTCTTTTCTCTATTTATTAATTGCATCTATTTTTCATAATATCAGGAGTACATTTTCCACTATCTTGTACATCCATTAAAGCCTCTCCAAATCTTTGATAATGAACAACTTCTCTTTGCCTTAAGAATCTCAAAATTTCCTTAATATCTTGGTCGTCAGTTAGATTGATTAGCCATTCGTAAGTTGCTCTGGCTTTTTGTTCTGCAGCCATATCTTCATGTAAATCAGCTATTACGTCCCCTTTTGCTTGAATATAAGTCGCAGTCCAAGGATTTCCTTGAGCATCTGAATAATATAACGCTTTACCATGATCTGTATAACGTCCTGCTAATCCAGCTTTTTTTAAATCTTCAATTGAAGCGTTTTCCATAAGTTGATATATCATAGTAGCTATCATTTCAACATGAGCCATTTCTTCAGTTCCTATATCAGTTAATAATCCTTTTGACTTTCCTGTAGGCATAGTATATCTTTGATTTAAATATCTTAAAGCGGCGCTTAATTCTCCATCAGGTCCTCCGTATTGAGAAATTAAGAATTTTGCCATTCTAAGATCATTACATTTTAAATTTATTGGATATTCTAAAGTTTTTACATAATACCACATAAACAAATCCTCCTATTTATTTTCCCAAGGCCAAGGTTGCTTAGTCCATGCAACTGGATTTACAATACAAGTAGTACCAAAGTTAGTTAAAGGCCCATAATTCATTTCATATTCATATATTAATTTATCTAATTTAGAAGATATTTTTTCATAATCTTCTTTTGCTTCTTTACATTTTGGGAAATTATCTAGGTAAAGATTAAGTTCAACAGCAGCAAATTGTATTTTTCGTATTTCATTCATTAATTCTTTGCGATCCATCTTTTTACTCCTTATTATATATTAACATCTTTTTTCTTTGTAAGGTCTGTATAAATCTATAAAAATTGTTCCTGCACAAAAACCATCAGTTAATGAAAATAAATTTTCATATTTTTGTGGTAATATATATGCTCTTGCATATTCAAATTTATCTTTATCACATTTTTTTTCTGTCATAATTTTCATCCCTTCTTTGTTATCCATCATAATTTTATAGTATGATAATTATTAATATTTGTTTCTTATCATTCAAAAAATAAGTAATACTGAATAATTCCTTTAGATTATGTCAATATTTATTCATAAAGGAGAATAATTGATGAATAGAAAAATATTTTTAATTTTAGACTTAATTACCATGTTATTTTGTATAGTTATATATATAAAAATTATTTTATTGTAATTTTATTTTATAAAAATAAGTATTATGCTAATATATGTTGTAGGAGGTGATTATATGGCTAAAATTTCATCAAAGTATTTAAATATAGAAGGTTTAGGAGTTCTAATAGAATCATCTAAAAATACTTCTTGTTTTGATGGAGCTTTAATTATGACTAGCTTTGGTATGATTATAGGTAAAATAAGTCCTGTATTTTCAGAAACTGATGTACCTCACGCTGCAGAATTAGTTTATGATTATAAAGAAGAGTATGTTAAAGCTGCTAAAGATTCTGGAGAGACTATTGAAATAATAGGTGATGGAAGTTTACTAGTTCTAGAAGAGGCTACTATAATATATGGAAATAATACTACAGTAGATATGGATGAGGTAACTATTCATTGTGCAGACGTTATAGGATTCTCTCCTATTAATTTAGAAAAATTTAAAGCTAAAATATCTAAATAATATTTAAAAGGAACAGTTTAGTAAATGCAACTGTTCCTTTTAAATATTATTTATGCCATATCCATGTAGAAAAATCCCCAACATCTCTAAAACCAGCTTTCCTATAAAGAAATTTTGCAGGTAGATTATTATGATCAACTCTTATAAACAACTCATTAATACCTTTATTTTTAGCTAAATTAATCAGCTCAATCATAAGAGCTTTACCATATCCCTTTGAACGATAAGATTCAAGTACACCAAAATTAACTACAAAATATACTCCTCTAGTAAATATGATTTGCCCATATCCTATAGGAATATCATGATCTTTTATAAATAAAGATAGATCTTCAATATAATATTCTTGCTTTTCATCATAATAAATATCTTCTACCGATAAAGAAATTCTATTATTATCTTTAAAGATAGCATTTTGAAGAGCACATCTTATTTTAGCATCTTTTTTTGTTTTATATATGCTAAAAGAAGGAGAAATATTATCTTGAAAAAAATACGGATTTAAATCAGTTAATTTCATCAAATTAGTTAATCGTATTCTATGCATTCCAAGTGTTCTTAAAAGCTTTAATGTATACTCATTTTCAAAGCAATCGTATGTTAAAGTATTCATTTTTAAAATTAATAATAAATTTTTATTGAAATAAGGCAAATACTCTTCAAGTATAAATATTTCAGAAATTTTATTAGATTCATATAAAGCCGATTCAGCCCATATAAAACCTATATATTCATTATCTATTTTTATTAAATGTACCATTTTTCTTAAAAAATATTTATAAATAAATGATTGATTATCATAAAACTTGTAGAAATCCATAGTATATTTAGTTTTATTCTTAGATTCTTTAAGTAGTTTATTAAAAATACTAAATTTATTATTATCTAATTTTTCTATTGATATCATATATAATCCTACCTCTTTTCGAATAGGAAAGAACTCCCTATATATAATATGGGAGTTCTTTAAACTTTAGAATAAAATCTATTTATTTTAAACATCTTTCATGCTTAAGCTTATTCTCTTTTGAGATTCATCAACTGAAAGAATAACAGCCTTAACTTCTTGGCCTATTTCTAATACATCAGATGGCTTTTCTATTCTATCATGACTTATTTTTGATATATGAACTAGTCCATCTAATCCTGCTTCTAATTCAACAAATGCACCAAAATCATTTAATCTAACTACTTTACCAAGAACTACAGATCCTTCTGGATACTTTTCAGCAGCATTAGACCATGGTTCTGGAGTTAATTGCTTAATGCTTAATGATAATTTCTTAGTTTCTTTATCTAATTCAATTATCTTAACATCAATAATATCTCCTGCTTTTAATACATCTTCTGCTTTAGCCACATGTTTCCAAGAAATTTGAGATAAATGTAGTAAACCATCTACACCATTTACGTTAACAAATGCACCAAAGTTAGTAAATCTCTTTACTTCACCCTTTACTACATCACCTACATTAAATGATGACCATGCTTTTTCTTCTATTTCAGCTTGCTCTTTTTCTAAAATTACTCTTCTAGATGCTATTATTTTAGCAGGTTTTCCAGTTGAGAATTCTATTAATTTAACATCAAGATTTTGATTCTTTAACGCTTCTTTATCATTTACAAATCTTATATCTATTTGAGAAGCTGGTATAAATATTCTAGCACCTTTATAGTATGAAACTAATCCTTTTTCCTTTATTTCATCTACTTTTACAGTAAATATTGTACCTTCATTAAATAGTTTTTCAAGTTCTTCATAAGCTTCTTTCTTTTCATATTCTAATCTTGAAAGAACTACATATCCATCAGAATTTTTAAGCTTTATTACTTTAGCTTTAATAGTATCTCCTACAGATAATTTTTCAGCCATTTCGCTTGGTTCACACATAGCTGTTAATTCTTTAAACGGAATAACCCCATCTGATTTATAACCAACTAAAGAAACTAATATTTCATCTCTAGTCTTTGAAAGTATTTCGCCTTCAACTTCATCCCCTATTCTAAATCTCTTGTCCATTTCGTCCATTAATTGTAATTGATCTACATTGTTCATTGTGTCTTGCATAATATTAATAACCTCCCTAATAATCCAATCTGGCGTAGATGCACCAGCTGTAATGCCAATTCTATCAAAATTTTTATTTTTTATGTACTCTTCTGGTAATTCAGAAGCGTTTTCAATGTGAATTGTATTTTTGCAGTTTGTCTTTGCAATTTGATACAATTTAGTTGTGTTTGAACTATGTTTTCCACCAACAACTATCATAGCATCAACTCTTTTGGAAAGATCTTCTGCACTCTTTTGTCTTTCATCTGTAGCTAAACATATAGTATTAAAAGTTAAAATTTCATTATTTCCTATATCATTTAAATTTTCTACAGTTTTATCCCAATTTGCTTCTTTTTCTGTAGTTTGCGAAACTGCACAAATTTTCTTTGGTAAATGTTCTGGTAAAGTACCATCTTTAGTTATTGTAGCTTCATTATTGCACCAACCATTTATTCCTACAACTTCAGGATGTTTTTCATCTCCAAGGATAACTATATGGTAACCTTCATTAGAAAACTTCTCAACCTTCTTTTGTATATTAGTTACGAAAGGACATGTAGCATTAACAACTATCAATTCTTTTTTTTCAAGTAATTTAACAGTCTCTTTACCAACACCATGAGATCTAATAACTATAACATCATCTTTTGCTAAAGAGTCTATATTTTCTAAACTTATAGCATATATATTATTTTTCTCTAGGTAATTCACAACATCCGTGTTATGAATTAGTGGTCCTAAAGTATAGATCTTTTTATTATATTGTTTTTGAATTTTTAATGCTTCTTCTACTGCACGTTGCACGCCAAAGCAAAAGCCAGCATTTTTTGCTAGTTCAACTGTTCTCATAACCGTTTCTCCTGTTATTATATAGAAATTTTCTATTTTATTTTAGAAGAGATAACTTTATTTATCTTATTAGTGACTTCAAGAATATTTAGCCCTGTAGTATCTACTTCTATAGCATCATCTGCCTTTTTTAAAGGATCAGTTTCTCTATGAGTATCTTTATAATCTCTTTCTATTATGTCTTTTAAAATCTCATCATAAGAGCATTCTATATTTCTATCTTGTAATTCTTTATAACGTCTATTAGCTCTTTCTTCTGGAGTAGCAGTTAAGAAAAACTTAAAAGGTGAATCCTTTAATACTACCGTTCCAATATCTCTACCATCCATTATTACATCAAATTCTTTAGACATGTTTCTTTGAAGTTCTACTAATATCTTTCTAACTTCTGGAATGGATGCATATGCTGAAACCATAGCACTAATTTCAGGCACTGTAATTTTATTTTGAATATTCTCTCCATCTAAAATTAAATCATCATTTTCAAATTTCATCTTCATTTTTTTAATTAAATTGCATATTTCATCTACATTTTTTGGAGTTAATCCATTTTCCATAGCTTTCAAAGCAACTGCTCTGTACATAGCACCTGTATTTATATACATTAAATTAAATTGTTTTGCAACTAATTTTGCAATAGTACTTTTTCCTGCTCCTGCAGGTCCATCTATAGCAACTGATATTCTCAAAGTGAATTTCCACCTTTCTTAATTTCGAACTCTTCTTAAATTATATAATTTTTTACTATTTTCTACAAGCTTAAATATTTGAGCCAGCTAAAAACCCAGTAGAAAGTGCTATCTGAACATTATATCCACCAGTAAAAGCATCTACATCAATAACTTCTCCCGCAAAAGATAAATTATTTATAATTTTTGATTTCATAGTAGATGGATCAATTTCTTTGGTATCTACTCCTCCTGCTGTGACAATAGCTTCATTAATACTTCTAAGTCCCTTAATTTCCATATGTAAATCCTTAATAAGGCTAACTAATCTTTTTCTTTCTTCTCTAGTAATTTCATTAACCTTTTTATCTTCAGGTATTTCTGAAAACCTTATAATTAGAGGAATTAATTTTTTAGGTAAAAGCTCATCTAAGGAATTTTTAAAATCTTTATTTATGAATTTATGAAAATCTTTTTGAACTCTCTTGTCTAATTCAACTTGTGATAAAGCTGGTTTTAAATCAATAGACAAAGTATAGTTATGATCTTCTTTAACAAATCTACTTCCACTTAATATTAAAGGACCTGATACACCAAAATGAGTAAATATCATCTCACCTTGATTATCGTATACAACTTTCTTGCCTTCTTTAATTTTAACAGCAACATTTTTTAAAGAAAGCCCCATCACTTCTTTAACCCAAGCATCCTTAATCTCGATAGGAACTAAAGATTGTTTTAAATCTATAATATTGTGGCCTACTTTTTTAGCAAATTTTTGTCCTTCTCCACGAGAGCCAGTTAATGGATAAGATGCACCACCTGTACAAATTATAAAATGATCACCTTTTATTCTTTCTGATCCATTAACTATTACTTCAGTAATTAAATTATCTTTAGAAATAATATCTGTAACCTTGTGGTTTAAAAGTATTTTTACATTTGCTTTACTTAAACCATTGGATAATCCACGTATTATATCTGATGATTTATCAGATTCAGGAAAAACTCTTCCTCCTCTTTCAACTTTTAATTTAATACCTTCGCTAGCAAAAAAATTCATAGTATCTTCATTAGTATAAGTATAAAGAGAACTATATAGAAAATGAGGATTACCTGGAATATAATCAAAAAACTCTGATATATCCTTAGCATTTGTTACATTACAGCGCCCTTTTCCTGTAATAAATAACTTTTTTCCTATTCTTTCGTTTCCATCTAAAAGAATAACTTCATGCTCTTTTCCAGCTGTCATAGCTGCCATCATTCCAGCTGGACCAGCACCAATAACAATAACTTTACTCATATGAAAGCTTTATACTACCTTGCTTTAAGCTGTTAGTAGCATCTCCTTTCTTAATATTTTTATATATTATTAATCTTATTTATTTTACTATATATATAAAGAAAATGTAAGGTAAAGTTTTTACAGAGATAATATGTTTCGAATAATTTTAAAAATACAAAAAAATACTATACCTTCAATAAGTTAAAGATATAGTACTTTATTTTTTTATTTTAAAGTAAGACTCAAAAATTCCTCTTCAGTCAATATTTCAATAGGTTGACCACTTTCTATAAGAGATTCAGCCTTTCTAAGCTTTGTACTTTTATAAAAGTCATCTATTTCTTTTCTATTTTTTATTCCTGTAATTAGAATTTCAGTTTTCTTGGTTACAGAACTCCCTACTGTCCCTCCTAATTTATAAACTAAAGATGATGCTTCATACCTCTTCATAGAGTTTAAAGGCCCTGTAAACACAACCACTTTATCCCTAAAATAATCTGTATCTTGATTTAATTCTTTATTTAGTGAAAAAGCTTCTTTTTTAGTAACTTTCCCTTTTCCTTTTATTAAAGACGAACAAGGTTCATAACCACCCGGATAAATTTCTCCAAGTTTAATGCCGCCTTTTAAATTTAAAGTTACTAGATTATTTATTTTAAGCAAATCACAAATGTATATCATAACTTTAGCACAAGCTGTAGCATCTTCTGATGCATTATGATGTTTAAACTCATGTCCAACAAATTTAGCTAAGGTATTTAATTTATGATTTTCCACATTATCTATGTGGTTTTTACTTAGAATCACTGTACAAGCATATTTAAAATAAGGAAACTCAATACTATAATACTCTAATAAGTTTCTAAGAACGCTAAAATCAAAGGATGCGTTATGAGCTATTACAAGATTTCCTTCTAAATAAGGTTTAATTTCGTCCCATAGTTCACTAAAATTCTTTTCATTTTCAACATCCTTCGGAAATATACCATGAATCCATGTATTTTGAGGAAGAAATCTCATCTCTGGTGGCTTTATAAGCCAATATCTTTCTTCTATTATTTTATTGTTTACTACTTTTGTTATTCCTAAAGAACAAGCACTGTTCCTTTTTTCGTTTGCAGTTTCAAAATCTATAGCAACAAAATTCATTATTATCAGTCCTTATACTAATTTAATACTACTAAAATATCATGTCTACTATCATTTCTCAAGAATATCTTTCATTTTCTTTAGTAAATTATTTAAATATCTTAGTAAATATACAGGATTTTTAGCTCTTGTAAGTTCAGTACTTAACATTAATCCATTAACTTTATTTAAAGAATATTTATAAATATCATTCACCTCTGAAATTGAAGGAACCAATGATTTAGCCATTGAATCCAAAATATAAGTTGCTATCACAAAAGGTTTATTATTTTTTTTCATTATATTTATTAATTTATCTTCGATAATTGGTATTTTATCTATAGGCACCTCACCTTTTAAATCTCCACGACCAAGTACTATTCCATCACTTACTTTTAATATATCATTAAAATTTAAGTAACCTTCATTACATTCTATTTTAGCCCATATTTTCAAATTATCAGTATTAATATTTAAACTATCTAAATATCTTCTAAGTTCTATAATATTATTAGATGAAGTAACATAAGATAGACATATTATATCAACACCTTGCTTAAGTCCAAACTTAATATCTTTTTTATCTTTTTTAGTAAGACTTAATCCATCTCTTTTTATACCAGGTGCATTTATCCCCTTACGTGCTCTTATTATCCCTCCACATTCAGTAATAGTTAAAATGTACTCTTTATTAATATCAAGGACTTTAAATCTCATTGTAGCATCTTTCATAAATATATATTTAACATTAGTTAGATCCTTTATACTTCCTTCATAGGCAACAGGAATAATTCTATACTGTAAGTTTGTTTTCTTTAACATTAATTTTGTGTAATCTTTCTCCAACATAAAAATAATTTTTTCATTTTTAAATATTTTTATCTCTTTATTAAAATGTTCAGATACTCTTAATTTATTTCCTTGCAAATCTTGTATTATTGAAACATTAGGATAGTTTATTTTAATTTCTTTCATTAAGTTTCCGTATTTTTCATAATCAGCATGTGAAAAATTAAATCTTGTCATAGTCATTCCTGCATCATAATAATCCTTAATATCTTTAGAACTATTAAATTTAGGACCAACAGAACAAATTATGTCCATACATATTTTCT
This sequence comes from uncultured Clostridium sp., assembly GCA_934755305.1. Taxonomy (GTDB): domain Bacteria; phylum Bacillota; class Clostridia; order Clostridiales; family Clostridiaceae; genus Clostridium. The sequence goes on from CAKVLD010000035.1 coordinate 17,834, forward strand.
CCATTATACTGCTTATATTTTATATTTATGAAAAATTCCTTCTCCTTATGTTAGTAAATATAAAGCTGTTATGTTATTATATATAAGCTTAATAAATAACTGAAAGGTAGAATAATGATGAATTTTAATGAATTAGGAATTTCAAAAGATATAGAAACTATATTAAATAAAAATGGTATTAAAATCCCAACACCAATACAAGAAGAATGTATAGAAGTGATAAAATCTGGTAAAGATATCATTGCAGAAGCAGATACAGGAACAGGTAAAACTTTGGGTTTTTTACTACCTATATTTGAAAATATTAATCCTTTATCAAAGGATACTCAATGCTTAATACTTACTCCTACTAGGGAATTAGCTATTCAAATCGCTAAAGAATCAGATAAGCTAAAAGAAGGGAAAGAAATAAATATATTAGCAGCATATGGTGGGAAAGATATAGCCTCACAACTTAAAAAGCTTAAAAATAATATACATTTAATAATAGCTACTCCAGGTAGATTATTAGATCATTTAAAAAGAGGCAGTATTAATTTATCAAAACTTAAAACTTTTGTACTAGATGAAGCAGATCAAATGCTTTTAATGGGGTTTAAAAATGAAGTTGAAGATATAAAAAGATATACTTCTAAAAAACATCAAATTCTATGCTTCTCAGCTACTATGGATTCTCAAGTAAAAAAACTTGCTTATAGATACATGAAAGACCCTATAGTTATATCAGTTAAAAAAGATAATAAAACTTTAGATAATATTACTCAAGAAGTTGTAGAAACTACTGATAGATGGAAACAAGATTCATTAATAAAAGTATTAAATATGGACAATCCTTTTATGGCTGTTATATTTTGTAGGACTAAAAGAAGAGCTGATAATCTTGAAATAGGATTATCCCAAGCTGGATTTAATTGTGCCAAAATACATAGTGACGTTCCCCAAAATAAACGAGAAAGAATAATGAAAAACTTTAGAGAAGCTAAAATACAATATTTAATAGCTACTGATGTAGCGGCTAGAGGTATTGATGTTACAGGTGTTACACATATTTATAACTATGATATTCCTGAAACTTGTGAGTCTTATATTCATCGTATTGGTAGAACTGGCAGAGCAGGAGAAAAAGGATATACTTGTCTTTTCATAGATCCTAAAAATTTAAATATGCTAAAAGAGATAGAAAATCATATTGAAATGAAGATACCAAGAAGAACTCTTTAAATCTATTTTAATTATATATGACTATAATTAAGTTAAAATTTAATTCTAACTTACTATAGTCATATATTTTTTTAAGGGATAGAATTACATGTACAATTTTCGTAATTACACTTTTATCAAAATAAACAGTGTTTTTTTATCATTTTATCAAATTTGATTTTTAGCGTTTTAAAAATTTTATTCTTAGATTAATTGCTATTTTTCCACACCAATATTTTTTTCAAAATCTACTTTTTTTTTAAATTGATATAATACATTTATTGTTTTTTCTCCCTTTATATAACTTATATTCAATATAATACATTGTAAATCAATGAAAATAGAGGAAGAGAAAATTTTTATCAAAAAAGCTATACCTATATTTAATGTTGGTATAGCTTTTTTGATAAAATCAATCTTTAAATTGTAAATTTAATTGTAATCTATCACTACCTACTATAGTATTTTTAAATACCCGTAAGGCTGAATCCACATAAAATTCAGGATCAGCTATAGCTGTGCTAAAATGAGTTAATAATAACTTTTTTACATTTCCTTCTTTTGCGAGATATGCAGCTTCTCTAAAAGTCATATGTTTATTTTTTATGGCTTTATGTATATCTTCATCACAACCATAAGTACCTTCACAAATAAACAAATCACTATCTTTTATAAATTCATTCATGGTAACTAAAGGTCTTGAATCTGTTATGAAAGATAATTTTATTCCTTTTCTAGGCTGCCCCATTACCATATTAGGCATATATGTAACACCATTTAATTCTATAGATTTATCCTCTTTTTGCAATTTACTCCATAACACTTTAGGTACTTTATTATTATTAGCTTTTTCTATATCAAACTTAGGTCTTCTTTTAAAATAAAAACTATATCCTATACAAGGAGTAGAATGATCAAGCTCTAAAATAGATATACTTAAAGTATTATTATAAAGACATATATCTTCTGAAGGGCATTCTACAACTTTAACCTCATAAGGTAAATATTTAGATACTACCATAAGTCCTTCAATGGCTTCTTTAATTCCTTTAGGACCTATAATAAGAAGAGGTTCTACTCTATTACTATTTCCTATAGTACTAAGTAATCCAGGTAATCCTATAATGTGATCAGCATGAATATGAGTTATACATATTACATCAATAGTCTTAAAGCCTGTATTAGCTATTTTCATAGATACTTGGGTACCTTCTCCACAATCTACTAGAATTTTATGTCCCATAAAATTTATTAAAAGCGAAGATAAAAATCTTTCAGGTGTTGGCATTCCTCCACCACAACCCAATAAAGTTAAATCTACCATATATACCTCCTTATAAAAAAACTATATTTTTCTTATTAATTATATATTATATACAAATGTATCAAAATAAAAAGCCCTTTAAAACTTTAAGTTTTAAGGACTAAATATTTTATTTATAGATTTCTTTAGATTTTGAACTTCCCTATGAATACTATTAATATCTATATTAATAGTATTCAAATTTTCTTCCATAACTTTGCTATTAACTATTTGCCCAATCTTATAATCCATTTTCATAAGATTTATAGCTACATCTGATTTCTTCTTTATTAATTTATAGTTTTCTATACTAGACATAATTTTATTTATATATAATTCTTCCATAGGAACTTTAGAATTAAATCTGGATAAACCATCAATTTTCTCTTTTAACAGTATTAGCCTTTCCAAAATATAATTTAAGGTCAACTTAGCATAATCGTAATTATTATTATGAAGATGTTCTGGAATTATAGAAATAGTTTCTATAATTCCAGAAGAAATCTTAAGCATATCATTAAATATTATTTCTTTATTTATGTACTCTAAATAAGCTTTATATTCATTTTTTCTATCTTCTAAAGTTACACTATGCCTTGCTAAATATATATTTATAGTATGCTTATCTAATAATATTTCTACCACTTTATTAAGTTCAATAGCAGCTTTACTGCATGCCTCATCTAATATGTTTTTAGTTAATGTAGATGCATTTACATATAAAAGTTTAAAATTTTCAAATAAAGTCACAAAAGCTCCTAAAGAGTTTGCAAAACAACTTTCCTCAGGTTTTTCTTGATTTGTTTCAACATATTTGCTTTCATAAAACTTATCTAGTGATTGTTCTAATCTAATTATGGTTATCTCAAGTTCATATCTTGCAGAATTAAGAAAAAATATATCATTATTTAATGCATGTAATGATCTTGGGTATTCTCCAATACTATTAGAATACTCCTCACTTTTTTCAAATATCTCATCTATTAATTTATCTATTTGTTTTGTATTATTTTTTTCTTTAGCATCCCTCTTAAAAAACTTAAATATACTCATGTAAATCTATCCTTGTCTTATACCTTATTTTAATATTGATGTCTATTTTTATTATACTATTGTATTTGTATAATTCAATAAAAGTATATCTTTTTCTAATGTATTATATTTTATACCTTTAGGTTTTTTATTCATTAACAAAATAACATCATGATAATTATTATAAATACATTTTGTTATATTTTCTTCATTATTGTAGCCATGTAATTTTATAAGTATTAGTTAATTAAGCTTTATTATATTCATATATTAAATCTCCAGTAATTTTTGCAATAGAAAAATCATCTGACTTATCAGAGCTTTTAAGTAAATAATATCTTTCTAATTCATTTTTTATATAAATTTTATTTATATCTATTCTATTAAAGTTTTCTAGCTCCTTACGTCTTTCAGTTATGCACATTTTCTTATTTTAAGTTTTTTAATTTTTTTATCTATAAAAGCTTCTTCTTTTTCTAGTAGATTTAATAACCCTTCACTATTACATTATATTTAGTGGATTTAATATTTTTTCATCTTCACTTTTTACTGCTTTATGTGATGGAAAAACATCTGCAATTATTTCTTTTGCTAGAACTTTCGTATGTATGATAATTTCACTAACTATATTACCTAAAATTATTGGTTTAACTGGAGTATGGATAGCTGTTCCCTTAGCAGAGTTAATAACTTTTATCCTTTCTATATATTATAATAAAAAATATAAAAGTGTATATAATTATTAAAGTTATATCAAACTGAAACTACTATAAAGTTATATTTATAGTAGTTTTTTATGAAAATATGCCTTAATGTATATTTTTTTAAGTTTATTATCATATATTTTAAGCTATATAAATTACAGATAACATAAGTCCACTTTATAAATATGTATTAATTTGTTATATTTAATACATATTTATAAAGGAGGTTATAATATGTATTGTTCAAACTGTGGTGAGCAAGCAAAAAATGGAGATAATTTTTGCAGAAAATGTGGTACTAAATTAAGCTTAAATAAGGTGGAAGATGATTCTGAAAAACATATTAATAGTGCTCATGCCATAAATAAAAATAATTTACAAGAAAAGAAAGATGGGTTTTATTATTATCAAGAATCAACTAATAGAAAGGAAAGAAAGAAATTAAGCAGAAAAATAAAGATTCTTGGAATTTCTTTAGCTTTAATTACGATACTAATTACTGGAATTATACTAAGTATTTCTACTCCAGAAAAGACAGTTAAGGAATTTATTAATTACTTATCTAATGGAAAATATACAGAATGTATTAAATGTATGGACACACAACAAATATTTGAAGCTGTAACAAACTCAAATATTTCTTATGATGAATATTCTTCTAAACTTTCAAATGCATATAAAGAAGAATTTTCAAACACCAAAATAGCTATAAATAGTCTAAATAAAAGTATGGAAGAAGAGGACAAGTGCATTATAAGAGCTAATGTAACTATTATTTGTAATAATCAAAAAGAAGATACTCAATACGAATTTACTCTAGTAAAAAGAAAAAATAAATGGTATATTAACGATTTAGAATAATTAAAAGGAGTTTTGCTATTAGTTTATATAGTAAAACTCCTTTATTTTTACCACTTCTTAATCTGTTTAATAGTTCTAATAATACTTTCAGCCATTTTATTATGTGTTTTTTCACTTGGATGAAAATTCACTCCTATTCCATCTTCATCTTTTTGTAAATCTAACTTTTTGTAGTATATATTATAATCATTATTATCATAAGAATACTTATTTACTACTTCTTCTACACTTTCGCAAAGTTCTTGTCCCATAACACCTAAAATACATAAAATAGTGGCATCTTTATTATGACTTCTAACATAATTAATAAAATTATAATACTCTTCCTTAAACTTATCTATTCTACTACATATCCCTCTAGTATAGCTTGTATCATTAGTTCCAAGATTTATTACCACAATATCTGGTGAGAATTTATCATTATTCCAAATTTCATTATTATTTAATTTTAATCTTTTGCTCATTTCTAGATCTGTATATTTATATAACTTAGGCATAAGACATTCATCTAAAGGTTCATTAACATCTTCCTCAACATAATTAGATATTACACCAATACCACTCCAGCTTATAAGATTAAAATCCGCATTAAAATGATTTGCCACTAAAGCTGCATAAGCTTTCAAACAATTTTCACTTGAAGTAGAAAATTCATCAATTTCACAAACTCCTTCTATACCATATCCACAAGTAATAGAATCACCTATAAATTCAATTCTTTTATCTTTTGGCACTGTTTTTATAGGCATTTCTTCACTATCAATATATAAACCTTCTATTCCAACAAAAGAAAATGCAGCTTCGGACAATTTAGTAATTCTAATTTTTATACTTTTTTTACATCAGACTTATATAATTCATATGTTGCTTTTTTTTCTTTTAATTCTATTCTTTTACTAGGAATTAATTCGTCATTTATAAATACTGCTATCCAGGCATTTAACCTTTCTTCGTTATTAAAGTTATCAGTACTAATGACCGCTTGTAATAATTTACCTTCAAATTCAAATTCTATACCTGATGATGAATATCCTAAATATCTAACGCCATCTTTACATAAACTTCTACCTAAGATTTTTACATTATTATCTTCAGCTAAAAATTTCATACTTAAGCTCCTTTATAAAATCATATTTCTATTTTTATACCAAGAAGCTTAATGAATTCACTTAAAATTGAAGTATGAGCAGCCCAAGATTGAGAAGTGACTAAATTATTGTCCACAACTGCTTTATCTCCTTCAACAGGAATGAAGTTTCCTCCACAGGCTTCTATCTCTGGTTTAACTGTAGGATACGCTGTTAAATTTCTATTCTTTAACAATCCTGTAGCAACAAGGATTTGAGGCCCATGACAAATTGCAGCAAGAGGTTTGTTATTTTCTAAAAAATATTTAACCATGTTAACCACATTACTATCTAATCTTAAATATTCTGCCGATCTTCCTCCTGATATATATAAACCATCGTATTCTTCTAAATTTAACTTATCAAAATCCATATTAAGTGTAAAATTATGTCCTCGTTTTTCAGAATAAGTTTGATCACCTTCAAAATCATGTATTGCTGTTTTTACTATTTCACCAGCTTTTTTATTTGGACATACTGCATGAACTATATAGCCAAGTGTTTTTAAAAATATAAATGGTACCATAGCTTCATAATCTTCAGTATAGTCACCTAACAATAATATAACTTTTTTATTCATTTTTATTACCTTCCCTATTTATAAAGATTATATTCCCTTATTATATATTACCATACAAAGCTATTTTTGTATAAATTTAAAAATAGCAGTTGATAAATAAAAAAATCAACTGCTATCTCCAGATCAATAAAATGTAACTAAACATTATTTATATTACTCAAACCAACTTTCCATAAAAGGCTGGCATGATTTCAAATTAAATTCTTTTATTTTATATTTTTGCACTTTTGATATAGATAAACTATCTTGATCCACAATTTTTTGTACTTCATCTAATGATTTTGCTTTTATTATAAATATTATACCCTCATTATTCTCTTTAGGACCAGTAAAAAGTATTTTTTCTTTATCAATAAAGTTTTCTAAATACTTCAGATGCTTTTTCATAGCTCTATCTAATTCAATACCACCTATTGGAATTGGATTATTAAACGTTCCCTCAACAAAAAAATATTTCATTTCCCTAACACTCCCTTAAACCATTTTATTATATTTTTATATTATTCCACATATACATTTTTTTATACCTAACTATATTGTACAATAAAATGTAAAAAAATTCACTTTTAGTAAATATCCGGTATAACGCTTTACTTATTTAATAACTTCGTTTATGTATCTTTAAAATTTAATAACTTTATTATATCATAATTTTTACTAGTATTTATTTAATCATAATCAACACCTGCAAAAAACAGACAATATTCATATAAACTATAGATAAAAATATTTATTTTATTGCTAAAAGCTTACTTATATTGTATAATTTGAATAATATTTTATAGAGAGGAGTAAATAGAATGAAACCTAAAATTATTTTTTTTGATATTGATGGCACACTTCTTATTGAAAATAGCAGAATTATTCCAGAAAGCACTAGAAAATCAATAAAAATTGCTCAACAAAAAGGTAATTTAGTATTTATAAACACAGGACGACCAAAAATAAGTTTAGATAAATTTATAACTGATTTAAATTTTGATGGATACATCTGTGGATGTGGTACCTACGTAGAATTTAAAGAAGAAGTTCTTTTATCTAAAAGTTTAGGAAATCACTTGTCATCTCTTATTGTCTCTAAATTAAGAGAATATAAAATAGATGGAATTCTTGAAGGGAAAGATTGTTTATACTATGATCAAAATGAAAATATAAAATCAAAAGAAGTTTTCAATTTAAAGAATTATCACCTGAGCGAAAAGCTTTATACAGGTTTAACTTGGGATGATAACAATATAAACTTCGATAAATTCACTATATTTGGAGATGATAACAGCAATTTTGATTGCTTCATAAAAGACTTTAATAATATCTTTGAATTTATTAACAGAGGCAAAAATTTTTATGAAGTAGTTCCTAAGGGATATTCTAAAGCTTCAGGTATAAAATTTATAATAGATAAACTTAATATTCCTATTGAAAATACATATGCTATTGGAGATAGCACTAATGATTTATCAATGTTACAGTATGTTAATAACAGTATAGCTATGGGAAACAGTACTTCTATACTTTTTGATTATGTATCTTTTGTTACAAAGGATATAGACGAAGATGGAGTGGAATTTGCATTAAAACACTATAAAATAATTTAATATATTAGTATTAATTTATTAAAATCATCATATATATTTATGTAAAGTAATTAACTATAGTTAAAGGGTGATTTTAATGAATAGAACTATCAAAATACTAAAAGATACTGCATTATCTTTGTTCATCGGAAAAGATTATAACTCTTTAAGTGGTGATTTATTCAAAGAATTAAAAGAATATTCTTCTAATATTAATAAATGTTTTTATAATGTAAAAGTATTATCTTCAAAAAACGCTATTAATCATTATGACAGATTAACCAGATGTATTGTTTTTGATATATATAAAGATTCTATTAACAAAAAAGGAAAATATACTTCTTTTTATCATGAACTAGGACATCATGTTGATTGGGAGCTTGGACTTATATCTAATAATGAGCTTTTTAGAAAAACTATATTAATGGATTGTGAGTATATATTAAATGAGTTCAGTATAAAAAGTTTAATTCTATTTATACAGAAAGACTCCCGAACTAATGGTTTTAGTGATATTTTAAGTGGTGCTACAAAAAATAGTTTTTCATTTAAATATAGACATGAAACTTCATATTGGGAAGGTTCTATAATGAGATTATCCTATGAAACATTTGCTCATTTCTATGAAGCATTAATAAGGAATGATAAATTTAAAATTAATTTATATAAAAAAATTTTACCTAAAGCTTTTGATATGTTTTTATATTTTATCGGGGAGAAAGACTTTACAAAAGCAATATAAATTTTAATATAATTCAATCTAGTATTTAAGTCATTTCTTTGGATGCATATATTCTAAAAAATATATACATAAAAAAAATATACGTATCAACCACATCAAAAGAATATCTACATTAAATAAACATAAGAATATTTACATTATATACATCCATAAGCGATATACTTTTTACAAAGATTAACTTGAATAGAAAAAAGGAACTTGTCGATAACGATTTTTTAACGTTAATACGACAGCTCCTTTTTACCCCAAATTATTTAGCATACTTTTTTAGTATTTCAATAATTATATTTGTACATATATCCATGCCTTCTACAGTAATATGTTCAGATTCTCCATGAAAAGCATATCCACCAGTTCCTAAATTAGGACAAGGTAATCCCATATAGCTTAATGTAGCTCCATCTGTACCGCCTCTAATTGGCTCTACTATTGGTTCAATCCCTAAATCCTTCATAGCTTCTATTGCATTATCAATTAAGTGAAAACATGGTTTAACATGCTCTATCATATTTTTGTACTGTTCTTTTATTGTAACATTTACAGTACCTTCTCCATATTTCTCATTTAAAAATTTTTCGATTTGTAATAAAGTATCCTTTTTAACTTCAAATTTTTCAGTGCTATGATCTCTTATAATATAATGCATTGAACATGTAGCAGTATCACCTTTTAAACTCTCTAAATAATAGAATCCTTCATAATCTTCTGTATGTTCTGGTCTTTCTGCTATTGGCAACATTGAGTTAAATTCACAAGCTACATTCACTGCGTTAATCATAGTATTTTTGGCAGAACCTGGGTGAACTAAAACACCTTTAATTTCTACATTTGCTGCAGCTGCATTGAAGTTTTCATATGAAATTTCACCTTCTTGACCACCATCTATTGTATAAGCAAAATCTGCTCCAAATCCTTTTACATCAAAAAACATTGCCCCTAAGCCTACTTCTTCATCAGGAGTAAAGGCAACACATATTTTTCCGTGAGGAATATTTTCAGTTAGTATACACTCACAAGCAGTTAATATTTCAGCTATTCCTGCCTTATCATCAGCTCCTAAAAGTGTTGTACCATCTGTAGTAATTAATGTTCTACCTTTTAAATTTTTTAAATGAGGAAATTTTTCAACAGATAATATACTATTATTTCCTTTTAATAGTACATCTTCTCCATTATAGTTTTCTATCAGTTGAGGTTTAATATTTTCACCACTTGCACTTGGAGCTGTATCCATATGTGCTATTAACCCAATACTTGGTCTTGATTCATATCCTTTAGTAGCAGGAATAACTCCATATACATAACATTTATCATCAACTCTTACATCGTGAAAACCAAGTTCTTTCATTTCTTCAACTAATATTTTTGCTAAGTCAAATTGTCTTTCTGTTGTAGGGTGAGATATTGAACTCTCATCTGATGTTGTGTGTACTTTCACATATTTTAACAAACGTTCATATGCCTTCATTCTATTCTCTCCTTATTTGTATGTCTTTTAGAATATTATAACATATAAAATATATTTTTAGTTAAAAATAAGGGTAATTTTCATTACCCTTATTACATATAGTCTTTTGTTTCTGTTTTAAAACCTTTTTTTCTTAAACGATTTTCAATTATTTCTTTTATTATTGTGTATATTACTGCAAATAGAGGAACACCTATAATCATTCCTACTAAACCTAATAATTTTCCGGTAACCAAAATAGAAAATAATATCCAAAAAGCAGATATTCCAATGGAGTTACCAAGTATCTTAGGTCCTATAAAGTTTCCATCTATTTGTTGTATTATTAATATTATTAATATAAACCATATTGCTTTAATTGGTGAAACAAATAATATAATTATTACAGAAGGTATGGCTCCTATAAATGGTCCAAAAAAAGGTATTATATTTGTTACTCCTATAATTACAGATACTAATAATGTATATGGCATTTTAAATATTAATAATACAAAAAAAGTTAATATTCCTATTATAGTCGAATCTAGTATCTTTCCTATAATAAATTTACCAAAAGTACTATTACACCTTTTTCCTAATTCTATTAATTTATTAGCTAATTTAGTTGGTATTAAACTATAAACTATCTTTTTAGATAATGCAGAAAACTTTTCTTTATCAATCAATAAATATACTGATACTATAAGCCCTAGAATTATATTCCATACACTCGAAGCAATACTAGTAATAGCTCCACCTAAAATAGGCAATAAATTAGTAGCTATTTTTATAACATAATTTACAAATTGATTCCAATTTTCTGTCGCAATTTCCTCAAAACCCTCGTTTAAATTCAAGTCTTTAATAGCATTATTGAACAACTCTCCCAAATTATTAATATAATTAGGTACATCATTTACTAACCCTACAATACTTTCAGCAAGTTGAGGGAATACAAATTTCATACTTAAAAACATTATTACAAATACAGTTAGATAAGTTAATAATATTCCTATCCCTCTTTTAGATTTTATATTAACTTTCTCCAAAAATTCATCCTTTAAAATGTTATTTTCATAGAACTTTAATATAAAATTAAATAAATATGCTATAACAAAACCTATTGTAATTGGTTGCAAAACTGATAGAATAAAACTTATTTTATCCATCAAATTCCCAACTTCTGAAATTCCTAAATAAAACAAGATCACACCACATATTGTTAAGAAGCTATATATAGCAATAGTGGTATACTTTGTATTCCAATTTATTTTCATACTCCCTCCATGTTAAATCGTTATAAACTAATTATATATTTTTGATGTTTCATGTCAATATATATATTAAAATATAAAAAAATTATGAGTATAAATTTTTTATACCCATAATATAATAAAAATTATTTTTTCTTTATTAATTTTCTTATTAGTAAAGTTCCTGCAAAAGTTGAAATTACTGTTCCTATTAACAATGCTCCTACCTTTACTCCAGAATAAAAATCTTTATATTCATTACAAAGGTGAATATTATTTAATGTTTTATTGTCTTCATTACGTAATTTTCTTGAGACATAATATGCATTAATAAATCTATCTTTAGAAAAATTTATATTAAGTGTTTGTTTTAATTTATTTAAGTAATGTTCATCCCACTCTTTAACATCTTTCACCATTTTTTCGTTATCAGAAACATCAAATACATTATACGTTTCTGCTAATTCCACTGCTGTATTTAATGTTTCTTCAGAATAATTTTTTTCCAAAAACTCATTTTTTAGTATTTCTCTAGCGTTTTTTATATTGTTCTCACTAATAGCTGATTTTAATTTATCTAACATAAATCTCTCCCCCTTTTATCATATACATTCATATTACCATAAATAGCCACAAAAATATCTTATTAAGATAAATTTAAGTAAATTTTAAGTCTTTACAGGTTATTAACAATTTACAAAGACGCCACCATTAACATGAATAGTTTCACCAGTTATAAATGAAGCGCCTTGACTTGCTAAGAATACATAAGCTTCAGCTACTTCTACCGGTTGACCTGCTCTCTTAAAAGCAGTGTCTGATCCAAATTTCAATATTTCTTCTGCAGGAAATGTTGAAGGAATTAATGGTGTCCATATAGGACCAGGTGCAACTGCATTAACTCTAATACCTTTCGATGCTAAATTTAAAGATAAAGATCTAGTTAAAGAAGTCAGCGCTCCTTTAGTTGAAGAATAATCTATTAATGTCTCATTTCCTTTATATGCAGTAACAGAAGTAGTAATTATAATAGATGATCCTTCTTTTAAATATGGCAATGAAGCTTTTATCATGAATATTGTTCCATATACATTAGTTTTAAAAGTATTATCTAGTTGTTGTAAAGTTATTTCTTCAAGTGTTTTTGAATAATGTTGTTCGCCAGCATTACAAACTAATATATCTAATTTATTATATTGATTAATAATATATTTTATGGAATCTTTACAGAATTCTTCATTACCTATATCCCCAGAAATTAATACACATTCCCCTCCTATTTCTTCTATTATTTCCTTAGTTCTTTTAGCATCTTCATCTTCATTCAGATAAAATATTGCAACTTTTGCCCCTTCTCTAGCATAAGCTATGGATATAGCTCTTCCTATTCCGCTATCTCCACCTGTTATAATAGCCACTTTTCCTTTCAACCTATTTCCATTAAAAGAATATTCTTTACTTGCATATATTGGTTTAGGATTCATCTTTTCTTCTATTCCAGGTTGACTTTCTTGTGTATTTGATGGAAAAGTTTTCACAAATGTTTTTTCTATCATAATTAATCATCTCCTTTTCTTTAGTTAGTATTTCAAAAATAAAATTAATTATAATTCAAAATAAAAAGACACTGTATATAATTTAATACAATGTCTTTTAGTATATTATTCATCCATCATGTTTCTACTATTATAAGAATACACATTATAATCTTGCCAAATAGATTCAAGATTTGTAAAAGTATCTGAGATACTATCTTTTTCTCTCATACCCACTGCAATAATAAGAGCGTTAATAACAGATAAAGGCGCCACTAACGAATCTACAAAAGAAGCCATATTACTTTGCGCAATCAATGTATAATCTGCTTTAGCCGCTAAAGGCGAAAGTAAACTATCTGTTATTGCTAAAACTTTAGCACCTCTTCTTTTTGAAAAATCCAAAACATCAATTGTTTTAGTTGCATACCTTGGAAAACCTATACCGATTACTAAATCACCATCTCTTACATTAATCATTTGTTCAAATATATCTGAAATACCATAACTCACAATTCTTACATTTTGCAAAATAATATTTAGATAAAAACCTAAAAATTCAGATAAAGCTGTAGAACTTCTTAAACCAATTATATATATTTTCTTTGCTTCAAAAATTGAATTTAATACCTCTTCAAAAGTATATGGATTGATTTTTTCTAATGTAGCTCTTATATTTTCCATATCTGCTTTTAATACCCCTTTTAATGTATCGCCATCCGATATGAAATCCTTTGATAATTCTAACCTTTGAACAGTAGTTAATTTATTTTTTATTAGCTCTTGTAATGCTTTTTGAAGCTTTGGATATCCAGTAAATCCAAGCTCATTTGCAAATCTAACAACTGTAGATTCTGAAACCCCTACTGAATCTCCTAACTTTGCTGCAGTCATAAATGCTGCTTTATCATAATTTTTAAGTATATATTCAGCAATAAGCTTCTGCCCCTTACTTAATCTAGGAAATTTAATTTGAATAATTCTCATTAAATCCTTACTTTGTTCATTTATCGCATTGTCCATACTATTTATTCACCTATCATTTCATAAAATCCTTGCCTAATTTCAAATTAATTGTACCATTTTCATCACTTTTATTCAATATGAATTAAATTATTTACAATTTTAAATTAATAAATAATATTATTTTTTTTCAATTACAACTAGGATAGGTGAGTTATTATCTCTATTTAAGAAGGTATGTAAC
>CAKVLD010000036.1 GCA_934755305.1 uncultured Clostridium sp.
GCTATCATCCATCAAACTTTATTATACTATTATTCTTTCCTAAAATCATTATCAACCTAACTCGTAAGGAAAATTTAATAATATATATTTTAAAAGATATATATTTTTCCTATGCAAATATTCTTGCATTCTTATATTCTTGCTAATAAACTTAAAAATATAATATTTAAGTTTATTAGAAGATACTTAAATCTAACTCTTCAGATAAATCTCTTAGTAACTTAGTACCTGCAAAACTATTTCCTTTCTTATCAAGAGATGGCCCATATACTCCTATACCAGCCCATCTAGGAACTGTTCCAAGTATTCCTCCCCCAACTCCACTTTTAGCTGGAATTCCAATACTAACAGCAAATTCTCCTGAAGCATCATACATACCACAAGTTACCATTATAGTTTTTACTATTCTACAATTTTCTCTTGATATTAGTCTCTCTCCATTCCAAGGTGCTCTACCGTCATTAGCAAGTACCGATCCAAACATAGCAAGATCTTTAGCAGTAGCTTCTATTGAACATTGTCTAAAATATAAATCCAATATTTCATCTATATTCCCATCCAACATACCATTGCTTTTCATAAAATATGCTAATGCTCTATTTCTATCTCCTGTCTCTTTTTCAGACCTATACACCTCTTCATTAAATCCTATTTCAGGATTATTAGTTGCTCTTTTTATAAAGTCCATTATCCTATTAAATTTATCTTCTTCTGATTCACCATATATTAACGAAGTTGTAACTATAGCTCCTGCATTAATCATAGGATTATATGGTCTCTTTTTATCTTTTTTAGTTTCTAAATTTACTATACTGTTAAATTCATCTCCTGTAGGTTCAACGTTTACCTTTTTAAATACATTCTCTCTTCCATTATCTCCTAAGGCTAGTATAAGACTCACTACCTTAGAGATACTTTGAATAGTAAACTTCTTTTCACATTCTCCAGCATAAAATATACGACCTTGCAAATCTACTACAGCTATTCCTAAATCATCAGGATCTGCTTTTAATAGAGCTGGTATATATGAAGCTAACTCTCCTTCCTTACCATATACCTTATTTCTTTCAACTAGGCTTTCTAGTAATTTATACATAAGGACAAACACCCCTTTTATCTTTAGTTGTAGTAATTTATTATATTACTTAATATAAGTATATACAAGAAAAAAAATACCTAAACAAATTTAAAACTATCTTTTGGAGTAAACTAAAAGTTTTAAATTTGTTTAGGTATTAATTATTTTATTCAAACTATCTATTAAGGGCATCTTCCATAGCCATTGCTTCTTCTAATGCCTTTTCTGCTTTAAGCTTAGCTTTATTAGCTGCTTTTTCTTGTTTTAAAGCCTCTTCTTTAGCTTTCTTTGCTGCCTCTTTAGCCTTTTTAATCTCTTCTTTAGCCCTAATATACTCTTCTTCTTCAGCTTTAACTTTTGAAGTTTTAGCTAATTTTTCATCAAATCTTTCAATTTCTCTTTGTAGATTTTCTATAAAATAAGTAAATCTTCTTTTCACCCTTCCCTTAAACACTAAAGTCTGAATTAGTACATTTAAAATAGATACAAAACCTTTACTTTTATCTGATTCTTCTAAAGTAATTCTTGTTTTATTTTCATCTACTACCTCAAATTTATAAGTAGAATAATATATTCTTTCAGGGCTTGTACTAGTTATGGCATATATTTCATTTTTTTTATAATCTGTAATTTCAACTTCCAAAGTTGCACTTTGAGTTGAATAAGCACCCACTTTTTTTGAAACTTTTGAACCAACAGGATTATTCTCATTAAATTTAGGAAAATCTCTTTTAGCTGATCTTATAAAAACATTAAATACCTTTTCTACTGGATAATTTATTACTGCTGAATTTGAAAAAGCCATATAAGGCACCTCCCGCTTTTTACACTTTTACTATCATTATACTCATAAAAAAGTGACTTCTCCAAGCTTTTATAAATATAATTATTTTTTAAGGCTTTAACTTCTTAAATACCAGAAACCTCTGCATCTATCAGTGTTCGCTTAGCAAAAAGTTTTATATTTCCTAAGCCTTAAAAAATGCATAAGCCAAAGCTTATGCATTTTCTTTATAATTAATTTATAATTAAGCTTCTTGTTCTCCATTGCCCATTTTGTTTGCTGCAATAACGAATATTGACCAGATGAATAATGCTAGCACAAATAATAATGCTGCAAGTACTGTTGCCTTCCAGTCTCCATTAGTAGCAAAGAATGCTGATACAACTGGTGGACAAGTCCATGGCACTTGTTGACATATATAATTTGCAAAATGAATCTTCTCTGTAAATACCCATGCTATTGTTAATAATAATGGTGTAGTAAGTATAAATGGAATAAAGTAAGTTACATTTAATACTATTGGTAAACCAAATATAACTGGTTCATTAATTTGGAATAAGCCTGGTGCAAAAGCTAATTTTGCAAGTTCTTTTGATTCTTGTTTCTTAGAGAATAAGAATAATGCAATTACTAATGCTAATGTACCACCTGATCCACCTGGCATTGCATATACATCTACAAAATTTCTTGTTAAAGCATATTTAGCAGGTAATCCTTGAGATACTAAATCAATATTTTCATACATTGGTGGTTCATACATTGGTTTTAAAATACCATCTACTATGTTCATACCATGTAATCCGAAGAACCATAAGAATTGTGCAATAAATATTAAGAATATATAAGTTGCTGGTGATTGTCCTAAAGACATTAATGGTTGTTGAACAGTATTAGAAATCCAAGTTGGAAGGTCTGTTCCTATTCCATTTCTAAATATAACTGACACAATACCGAATATAACCAATGTTAAGCAACCAGGAATTAAAGCTACGAAAGACTTAGAAACTGCTGGTGGCACTGAGTCTGGCATTTTTACAACCCAACCCTTTTTAGTTATTCTAACAAATATTTCAGTTGCAATAAAAGCAGTAAGTATTGTAGCAAACATAGAGGTTGATCCAAATAAACCTAGTGAAAATACATCACTAACACCTTCTACCATTTCACCATCTTTTAAAGTAAATACACCTTTTGCTACACTTGATGGTACTAAAGCAATATAAGATGCAAGAGCTATTACAGAAGCAGATAATGGATCTGAATCATATGATTTTGCTAAAGAATAAGAAATAGTTACTACTAATAAAAGTGCAATAATCTTTAATGTTCCTAACTGAACAGCCCAACCTATATCCATTATATAATCATCTAATACTGGTTGGACAGTATTAGCCCAAAAAGACATTTTGTTTAATAATGATCCAATTAAAGAATCATTTTGTAAAAAAACACAATTAATAAGTACGGCAAATGCTCCAGCCATTGAAGCAGTTAAAGTAGCTATAAATCCATCTCTTAGTGCAACCAAATGCCTTTGACTACCAACTTTTTGAGCTACTGGCAATAAAAATTTTTCAAGTGTTGCAGATAGTTTGTCCATGAAACTCATTTTTGCTCCCCCCTAAAATAATAAATATATATGAACGATTATTAAATTAAATAGTATACTCTACTTATCATTTAATACTCATACATATCAAAAATATTAAATTTTCCTTTACATAATATATAATATTTCCATTTTTTAAGTTTAGAACTAAACTTAAATTCTTTTTAGATAAATATTGTTTTTTCCAAAAGTGAAAAACCAACTAAATAGCAATTTTAAACCGACTAAATTAGAGCCACAAGCTAATCTTAAAGATTCATTTTTCTTTATTTCAACTTGCTTCATTTCTGCTTTCGAATTTCTATAAGTTACAGAAATATCATATATTCCAGTTCTTAACGAAACTACTTTTCTACTGTTATTTTCAATAGTATTAACTACTTTACCATTAATACAAATATTATATTTAGCTAAACTATTTATTTCTTGATATTCCCTCTTAAAAATAACATCTCCCATTTTCTCACCTTTATTTTTTATAAAGTATAATACATTTCATTTATGATATCATTTACATAAAATACATCTCTTTCCCTAACATGTAATTTATATTATATAATGAAAATCTTTACAAGATTATTGTATACCATATATTTGTTGTTGTAAATAGAAAATATACTATTTTTTATATTATTTACCAACAATTCATTTTTGTAGGTACAAATGAAAAATTTTATAATTTTTATACATTAAAAAAGTGGTTTCGCCACGCTTTTATTACTTTAAAGTACATTTTTAATAGCAATTATATTTTTTAATTTAATGCATCTTGACTGAAGTCACTTTTTTTGGCCAAACAGCAGTGTTCTTAAAGCTTAAATCTTCCTTTTTATCATATATTTTTTATTTAAGTTTTAAGGTTCTGCTGTGGCCCTATATTTTTATTTTTTAACGTCTTAGCCTCTTTGATACCTTTAAGCCCTGTAATTATCAGCCTTCCCGCTTTTTCAAATTTTATACTTTCCTAGACGTTAAAAAAGTTTTACCAGAAGCCTAGTAAAACCTTTTTATTCTCCACTATTAATGACCTTTATGCTTTTGTAACTTTTTAATTTTTTTAAGCTCATAAATATAGTCTTTTTTTATTTCTTTTTGTTCTTTTTTTCGTCTTTTTCTTAAGACTTTATTTTCTTCATGGTGCTTTTTGATAGCTATTTGAGCTTTTGTTCCTACCCCAACATTTGCTTTTTCTTTTTTTATTTCTCTCTGCATTCTTTTAGGGTTTATCTTTTTAGATTCTTTTTTTAAAGATCCTACGTTTTCTAATTTTGAAAAATCAAGTTTGTAAAAATCTCTCAAAATCAATAATTGAACCTGCTCCTCTTTAGGTTCAGATCCAAAGGTAAATTTACTAACCTTATACTTTTCTCCTTCCTCCACTTCAAATACTCCTACCCAAAACGGATTTTCAAAAAATACTGTAAGTTTAGCTTTTACCATTTTAATCTCCTCCTGTAAACAAAAAAATCACAAGAGAACGGACAACCCAGGAGGGCAGGTTACTACTATAAATATATTATAGGCTTTGACTACCAACAAAGCTGTGTTTTTATCTCTTTATTTTATTATAACCTAATTTTATAAAAGTTCTTCTAAAGTTTTCTTAATTTCTTTTATTGATTCAAAGGTATCTACTACTTTTACATCTTCTCTTTTAGTAACAGCTTTTAAATCACCAGTTATTATTCCCTTTTCTACAGTCTTTAAGCAAGCTTCCTCTAACTTTTTAGAAAAAGTAACAAGTTCCTCATTCTTATCCATTTCTCCTCTTTTTCTTAAAGCTCCTGTCCATGCAAAGATTGTAGCTATAGAATTAGTAGATGTCTTTAGACCTTTTTTATAATCATAATATTGATCTTGAACTGTTCCATGAGCTGCTTCAAATTCATAATTTCCTTCTGGTGAAACTAAAACAGAAGTCATCATAGCAAGTGAACCAAAAGCACTAGCTAACATATCACTCATAACATCTCCATCATAATTTTTACAAGCCCAAAGTATTCCACCTTTGCACTTAATAATCTTTGATACTGCATCATCTATTAATGTATATCTGTAAGTTATTTCCAAATCTTCAAACTTTTCTTTATATTCATTATCATATAATTCTTGGAATACATCCTTAAAAGTATGATCATATTTCTTTGATATAGTATCCTTACTTGCAAACATTAAGTCTTGCTTAGTATCTATAGCATAATTAAAACAACATTTAGCAAAAGATTTAATCGAACTTAGTTTATTATGCATTCCAAGTACTATACCTTCTTCATCGAAATCATGTATAAGTTCCCTTGTTTCTGTTCCATCTTCAGCTGTAAATACTAATTCACATTTACCTTTTCCTTGGATTTTCATTTCTTGAGCACTATATATATCTCCATATGCATGCCTTGCAATAGTAATTGGCTTTTCCCAATTTGCTACACATCTTTCTACTAAATCAACTACTATAGGTGCTCTAAATACTGTTCCATCTAATATTCCTCTTATAGTTCCATTAGGACTTTTCCACATTTGTTTTAAATTATATTCTTTTACTCTTGCTGCATTAGGAGTTATAGTAGCACATTTAACTCCTACCCCATTCTTTTTTATAGCTAAAGCAGCATCTCTTGTTACCTTATCATCTGTTTTATCCCTATTTTCTATCCCCAAATCATAGTATTCTGTTTTTAAATCAATATAAGGATTTAAAAGCTCATCCTTAATTAACTTCCAAACGATTCTTGTCATCTCATCCCCATCCATCTCTACAATGGGATTAATCATTTTTATTTTTTCCATTAGTTTGCCCCCCAAAAAAAAATGTATAATACTTCTATAGTATAGAAAGTATTATACATTAATTGTATTCCTTATTCAAATTTTCCTTATCCTAAAATAATACCCTAATTAAAGTAACAGCAAAGATTATTTGACATGCACCTACTAGTAATCCATATAACATTGACTTAGGTCCTTCTTCTTTTAAATCTTTAAACTTAACTCTCATACCAATAGCAGCTAAAGCTATAATTTCAAATTGACCACTTATAAATTTAGCAGTATGAGCTACTGAAACTGGTATTATTCCTAAAGTATTTATTATACTTACTATAAAGAAGCCTGTTACAAACCAAGGTATACTTACTTTAATTTTACCTTTCACCTCTGTAGATTCTTTCTTTGAAAATAACTTTTCTCCTTCTGTAGTATTAAATTTCGAAAAAACAATTACTACTACAACTAATAAAATTATTCTAATTATTTTAAATATAGTTGACATCTCTACTACACTATCATTTACAAATTTAGCTGAAGCTATAACTTGACCTACAGATTGAAGAATCCCTCCAATAAGCCCTGATGTTTGAAATAACTCATGATTATATAAAAAAGATGCTAAAAGTGGTAAAACAAACATTAATATTGTACCAGTTATATTAACCATAGTAATTGATAAAGCTCTATCTTTTGGTTCTGAATCAACTACTGGTGCAACAGCTGCAATTGCAGAAGACCCACAAACAGCATTTCCAGTCCCCATAAGTAAAGAGAACTTTTTAGTAAACTTAAGCCTTCTACCAATCATATATGTAGCTGTAATTGTTAAGATCATCTGTAATATTATAAATAACACGCCTTTAACTCCAACTGAAGCTATATCACTTAAATTTAAAGTAGCTCCCATAAGCACTACTGAATATGCAAGTAATTCACTTTCTGAAAACTTGCTTCCCTTATTATATATATCACCTTTAAAAATCGTATTACCTAAAAATATACCTATAAAAATTGCAAAAGTTGCAGCTCCTAATGTTGGTAAAAGTAATGCTATAGACTTAGATAATAACGCTATTCCTAAGCACACAAGAAAACCAGGCATAATTTCTTTGATTTTATTCATATTATCACCTCATAATTATTTCTGTCCTATTTATTTTGCTTTTTTATTATAAGATGGTTAACTTATAAGGTAAAATATATATTCTAAATAACTTCTATAGGTATTTACTTATAAGAAAATTTTATAAATTCTTTTATATTATTATTTATAAATTTGTCTTTATGTATAATTAATAACAAACTTCTTTCTATGTTACCATCTTTTATTTTTAACGTGTGTAATTTTCCAAGTTCCTCAAGGTTATCTACACATTTTGATGATATACAACCAATTCCCAACTTAGCTTCTACAGATTTTTTGATAGCCTCTGTATTACCAAGTTCCATAAAAACATTATATTCTATGTTGTTATTTTGCATATAGCTTTCAATAACTTCCCTAGTTCCACTTCCTCTTTCTCTAATTATAAATTTTTCATTCTTAATTTCCGTACCTGAAACTAGTTTTCTACTTTTCCAAGGATGTTTGTCGCTACATATTAAAACTAATTCATCTTTCCATATTTCTTCTTTAATAATTTCTTCAGAATTAATTTTCCCTTCTACAAATGCAAAATCCACTTTATTTTCTAATATAAGTCTTTCAATATTTGCTGTATTTTCGATTATTAAAGATATTTCTATACCTTTATGTTTTTCCACAAATCTTCTTATTATGTCTGGTAAAATATATATTCCTATAGTAGTACTAGCTCCTACCTTTATTTTTCCACTTTCCATGTTAGACATTTCTTCAAGTCTTTCTGAGGCTTCTTTATATAAGTTTAAAATTCTTCTTACATAATTTAGATAAACCAAACCTTCATCAGTTAAATATATTCTTTTTCCTATTCTATCAAACAAAATAGCACCTACTTCTTCTTCTATTTCATGTATTGCCTGACTAACAGATGGCTGACTTATATAAAGTTCTTTTGCTACCTTAGTCATATTTAAACTAGTTGCTGTAGCATAAAAAATTTTCAATTTTCTAATATTCATAATTTCCCCCTAAATTAAATAAGGGAGGAATAATTCCCCCCATAATTTTCAAAAAGTATATTAAACATCCTTATAGTCTACATCAATAGCTTGACTAATATCCTCATCATCACTAATACTTACATCACCACTAACATTAGTATATGTATTTTCATTAAACTTAGTATTCTTTTTCTTGCCAAATTTATCAGCTATAAACTTATAACCTTTATATGCACCATAAGCTACTACACCACCTAATAGAAGGTATGGTAAAACTCTAAAAATAAACCCTACTACTAACACGCCTATGACAATATAAATAATTGTCTTCAAACCTCTATTATCCATGCTAATTACCTCATTTTATTTTTTTATCTATTATTACTTGATATTATACCATAATATTCATCTATAATATTATTTTTTATAATAATATATCTTTTTATTTATTATGTCCATATTTTTGTTTATACATATTTTACAAATAAATCCATATTGATTTTATTCTTTTAAAAATAAAAATAGCACCATGTATTTTCTAAGCATACATAGTGCTATTTTTAAAATTTTAATTATGTGCACATCCATCATGATTACAAGTATGATTCATTGAAAATTCTTTTAATTCTCCATTTTTATAAGCTTCTATATTTTCTTGAATACTACCTTCAATAGCTTTATAAACCTTTATTCCTCTTTCATTTAATCCTAAAATAGCTCCTCTTCCTATTCCACCAACTACAACTGCATCTACTTCAGCACCACTTAAAGCTTTCATAGGTTGACAATGTCCATGTTCATGACCTAAATCTCCATTATCTACTGTATTAACTTCTCCTTTTTCTAAATCACATACAACAAACATTGGAGCTGTACCAAAATGCCCATATGGAATACTCTCCATACCTAAGTTACTTTTTACTGGAAAACAAATTTTCATTTTTAGATCCTCCCTTAAAATATACTTATTATAACATTTTTTGTTATTGCAATTACTATTACAGACAAATGACACTCTCATTCTTTCATTACATAATTTTGTAATAAACTCGCTAATTCTATTAAAAGTTTCTTTATTAAGCATATATACAATACGATATCCTCTCTTAACTCCAGAAATCAAATTAGCTTCTTTAAGAATTTTTATGTGTTGTGAAACTGCTGCTTCAGATATATCTAAATGTTTTGCTATACCTTTAGCACAAATATTTTTATGTGATATTATCATTAATATCTTTATCCTGCTATCATCTGATAAAGCTTTAAATATCTTTACTTCTTCCATTGTATACCTCTAATTTAATTAAGTAATCGCTTAATTAAATTATATCACTTTATCTTTCTATTTCAACCACTTTTTTCATGTAATAGATATAAAAAACAGAACAAGGTATATTTTTTAACATATATCTTGTCCTGTTATATAACTAATTAACTATTTATTTCTTCTTGCAAACTTAGGTAGTATAAGTCCTAACCCTAAAAGAACAAAAGGTGTTACTATATTTAATATAACTTGGAACCACCATTCACCAGTAAATGCTTCTATTGATGTTGGGAACATACCCATTATACAAGCAAATGCTGTAAAGATAAAACACCATATACCAAATCCTAGAGCTACCTTATCATTCTTTACGAACTTATACTCTGATTTGAACTTATTCTTAGCCTTCTTTAATGCTATAAATGCTAAGAATACCCATAAGTATCTTAATGGCATAACTACTGAATTTAACTTTAGTAACCAGTTAAATAATGTGTTCATATCTCCTATTCCAAGAGCTGGCACTATTATTAATATACTAACTAATATAGCAGTCATAAAATAACCATTTATAGGTGCTCCATATTTATTAGTTTTCGTTAATGCTTTAGGTACATAATTTTCATCAGTATCTGCTAATAACACCTTAAGAGGAGCATCTATTGAGAATACTAATGCTGATATTTGTGCTGTCATGTTAGCTAAAGCATATACTATTAAGAAAAAGTTTCCTATTCCATAATATTCACCTAACATTTTAAATGCATAATATTGTCCATTCATCATAAGATCTTTTGGAATTGCATTAGCATCAAACATCATTCCCATAGCTATTGATCCAAGTATAGCTGAAACCCCAACCATTATAGCTAAGCTAATCATTCCTAATGGGAATTCTTTAGTAGCATTTTTAGTATTATTTACATATGGAGATATTTTTTCCGATCCACCAACTGCAAATACTAACATTGATATTGTAGTTAAGTAAGCAAAGTCAAACTTTGGAACTATTGTTTTTATACTAATATCTGTTGTAGCTATTTCCATTCCTGTAATTGCTGGAGCTGCAACAACTAAAACTATGTATAATAATGACATTATAAAAGTAGCTGTACCAGCTATTGTTCCTATAGTTTTTAAAGAAGTTATTCCTCTTGAAGCAACCCATAAGAATAATAGGAATATAGCTAATATTATAGTTTGAGCCATAATTGTACTCATTCCATTTACTAAAGTTCCATCTCCTTTAACTGCCCATCCTAATGCTATTAATATAGCTTGTGGTTTTTGAGCTAAATATGGAATATGTACAACCCAGTAAGTCCACCCTGCAAAATAAGCAAGTTGAACTCCCATAGTTTCTCTAATCCAAGAGCTTACTCCACCTTTACCATCTTTAAATACTGAACCTAACTCTCCTACCATTAAAGCATATGGTACGAAATATAGACCGATAATTAATACCCAAGATACTATAACTGTAAGACCTTGATTCGCAAAGTTATTTACAACATTTCCAAATCCCCATACAGCAACAAATGCCATAAGTGCAAGGTTATACCACCTCAGTTTATTTTCTTCTGACATGTTTTTCCTCCATTTTCTTTTGTAGATTTTTATAAATTTTCCTTTCAAATTGTATCAGAAAATTAATTTAATAAAAAGCTATATAATTTAATATACTGTTCATTTTTTTAATATTTCTAACATATTATATTTTATTTTTATAAAATTATTAAAAATAACCAAGAATTTAACCACCTTTTTAATATCACACTAAATATTTTTAGTATTATTTAAAGAAGTGTTAAATCCTTGTTTTTTTACTAATATTCTAGATAAGCCTTTAATACTTCTTTAAAACCATCTCTAACTAAAACACTTGAAACTATACCTATTATTTCATAACTAGATGTAAGTGTTTCATCTTTTCTTAACTCCTTAATAGCTTTAGTTATATCTTCTACTAAAACCTTAATATCTGACTCATTTAACCGAACATTATCCAAACTATTAGCTGAACTAATTAAACTTGTATAGATTTTATCTTTATTAAATTCTTGAATTCTACCATCTTTTTTTATAATCTTCATTTTATTCTCACCACCTTATTAATATTATGCGTAATTTATCATTTTATATTTTAATTAAACGGTATAATAAACTACACTCTATTTTCTCCCTCGTATAATATCATCCCACTAGTTACATCATGTACATTAAATCCTTTAGCTTTTAGTTCTTTACAAGCTCTTGCACTTTTAACTCCTGATCTACACACAAGATAGTACTCTTTATCTTTTTCCAAATATATTTCTGGTTCTTCTAAAAGTTCTCCCATGGGTATATTTTTTGCAGTTTTTATAGTCCCACTTCTAAACTCATGATACTCTCTAATATCAATCAAATTAATTTTTCCTATATAATCATCAATTTCATTTATATCTATAACTTTTTCATCTGTATTAAATCCAAACATCTTTTTTTCTCCTTGCATTTTAAAAAATATAATATCATATTTATTTTTACATATAAAAGCTTTCATTATAACATCAATATTTAACCCAATATTTTGAACCATCTTGAGCTCTATCCATAAAACCATATTCAATCAAGGCTCTTCTGATAGTAACATAATCTTCAAAAATCCTTTTCAAAATTCTATTAACTTCTTTTTCTGAATACTCAGTTTTAGGTTTAAAGTTTTTTATTATTTCACTTAAAACAATAATCTTTTTCTTTTCTTTAGAAGGAAAATTCTTAATAGCCCCTTCTTTAGTGAAATATGCTTTTTTAGTTGCTTCAATTTCTTTATCTGTAATATTGTATCTATCATCTAATGTTGTTGCTGATTTATGTGCATCTATTATAACTTCATCTTCTAGTTTATTTACTTTTTTCATAGTTGCATTTGATAATAAATTCATCATAGTCATAAATAATTTTGCTTGTTTTTCTTTTTCTCTAAGTTTATATCTATGGCTTCTAATAGTTGAAGGGGTAACATTTAATTCTTTTGCAATTTCCTTATCACTTAATCCTTCTGCCATAAGTTTAACTACATCTTTTTGAGTCTCTGAAATTCCTATAAAAGATGAATTCATATTTAATAAATAATCTAACATTGATTTATGTTTTTCTCTTATATGAATTTTAGTTGCCTTTTCTGCATCATATAACTTTGAATTAATTTCAAAAATTCTTCCCCTTTCAAATTTTTCTTGGCAAATTAAACATTTATACTCTTCTTCAGATTCAACATATCCTTTCTTTAGTTCTTCTAATGAACTATTCCAAAATATTTCTTCACTTTTATTTTCCACTTATATCCCTTCTTTCATTTTTTACCGCACTATCAATATACAACTTTTTCTTAGTTTTGTCTATCTATAAATAAACTTTTATTTATTTTGTTTATATAAAATTCAACTTCAAATATTCTTTTAATACATATATTTTTTTACATCCTATATTTTTTTGATGCATATATTCTTTTACATCTTATATTTCTACACAAAATTGATCCATAAAAAAAACTCGCAACAAAAGTTACGAGTTTTTTATTATAATATTAAATTAAAATTTATTTTGAAACATCCTTAACACTCTTCAAACAAACTTTTCTGTTATCTAAAGAACAAATCACTCTATTATTTATAGTTAAAAATTCTCCTTGATAAGTTAAAGTTTCTCCTTTTGTAATATTATCTATCTTTCCTGCAGAACTATAATTAATAAATACCTCATTATTATCGCTAACATATATATCTTTAACTTCTTTAGGTTCTTTTAATTCTATAGTTTTCCATGCATTAGAATCTGATTCCACTTCTCCATAAACTATCTTAGATATTTTATTATCATTTGAATATTGACCCATATATACTGTATTCTCAACTACCTTTAATATGGTAAGATTATCTGAATTTTTTAAAGATAGTTTCTTATCTTTTCCATTAGAATAAGCATAAAATCTTTTATTTTCTGAGTCTTCATACACAAACACCTCATTTTGCCAAGAGGCACCTGCACTTTCAATCTTTTCTATATTTTTATTTAATTTTTTTGTATTTTTATCTATATCAATTCTATATATCTTTGTACTTTTTCCGTTATATAAACTTATATACTCTGATGAACTTGAAAGGTACGAACTAACTTCAATTCCTTTTGTATAATCGCATACCTCTACAACATCTTGTTCCACTTCATTATTGGCATTATATGTTTTAATATTAATTTTATTATCCTTATTCTCTACTATGAATAAAGTATTATTATCAGGCACCCATGAAATATCAAGTATTTTTGTTTCACTTAATATTTCCTTAACCTCTGAAGTCTTTGTATTAACTAACATTAACTTATTATCTTTAAAATATGTAATAAACTTTCCAGAATAAGAAACTTGAATATTTTCTGCATCTGATGGTATTTCTAAATCTATATCAAAACTCTGAGTAGGAACTTCTACATTAACTACCTTAACTTCTTTTGATGTTTTAAAAAGTACTTTATCTAAATATAAAAGAACTCCACACTGAACTATAAGTGATAAAATTATACACCCTAATATTCTTCTAAATTTTTTCATTAATCTCCCTCACTATACTATTTAACAATAAAACCAGCTGATATTCGTCTTTCCCCTAAAGGGTAAGATGGATTATTAATTACCTCACCATTAAGATACATTGTTGTAGACTTACCACCATCTAGTTTAGCAGCATTATAACAACCTAAATTTTTCATTACAGTACGCGCCTCTTCTACTGTTGCACAAAGTCTACCACCTGGAAAATTAGAATCTAAAACCACCATTACTATCTGTCCATTTTGACGTTGTCCAATCATTGTCTTAGGTGAAGAACCTTCGTCCTTCTCAATTGGAACCTCTTTACCATTTTTAATTAATGTAGTTGTGTAGCTTATAGCTTCTGTTACAGTATCTTTATCATTCTCCTTTTTTGCTAATAATTCTTTAACTGTTGTCTGACCTATTAACATTCTTCCTTCTTTAGTAATAGCTACAATATATTCTTCCTTATCACGATCTATATCCTGTATAATTTTCCCCTCAGACATTAGAAATCCAGTTGGAATAGCTCCATTAGACATATGCTCTTCTTCACCTGGTTTCTGTGTAAAATAACCACCATTTATGGCAGCTACCGCATCATAATTTTCTGCAATTTGAGAAACACTTTCCCCTTCTTTGAATATTTTTGATGAAACCCCGACTTTCACCCTACTAGGATCATCAATTATTAGTGCATAGCCTTTAAATTTATCGTTTTCGTCTGATATTTGTTTTAACTCTATAGAATTATCTTTTTTGGGTGAAATTTCTATAAAACTATCATCCTTTGTAGTCATAACATTTGTAACGTAATCTATTGAATCATTAGAGGTTAATATTTCATCTATCTTTTCTTGAGATAAAAATGTTGTTGCAAGCCACTTATAATTCATTGAATCCATAGCTGTTCCCACAAACATCTTTTTTGCATTTTCAAAAGGTCCATATAGTAAAGTTAACGGAGCTGTTATTACTGAAAATACTAAAGTAAACGTTATGTACTTACATAGTGATTTATAATTTATTTTCCTCTTTTTCCTTCTAGTTCTTGATCTTTGCCCATTTCTAATATTCCTATTCTTAGGTGTTGTTCTATTTTCGGACATATTATTATTATTTGACATTATCATATTCTCCCTAAAACTCATTGCATTTTTATGCTATATTATACTATAAATAATATTTATTTTCAATATTAACCAATACATATAATTCCACAACTGGATTTTGAACTAAATATAATAATTTTTCAGCTAATTTTACTTTCAAAATTAAAAGGTGAATATCTTACAAAGATATTCACCCATCTTTTATTTAATAAATGAAGTTTTTATCTTAGTTTCTGCTGCAGGTTCTGATACTTTATCTTTACCATACTCTACAAGCTTCATAAGCCAAGCCATATTTTTACCTAATATCCTCATAGTTTGCATACCTTCTTCATCTTTCTTAGCCTCTCCTGGTGCTCCCCCATATACTACTGGCCAATAATTTGAAGTGGGCATAATCATTTCTGTGAAACTTATAAATTTATTCATCTCATCTACAGTCCCAACAGATCCTGCACGTCTAGCAACTGCAACACTTGCTCCAACTTTATGTCTTAAAAATCCTCCATTAGCTCCAGATATCATAAAAACTCTATCTAAAAAAGATTTCATGTTACCATTCAATCCCGCATAATAAACTGGAGATCCAAGTATTATTCCATCTGCTTCTTTCATTTTTAAAGCCCATTCATTAACTTCATCATTAATTACACATCTATGATCCTTATTCTTAGAACATCCACCACAACATGCACATCCTCTTATAGACTTGCTACCAACATTAATAATTTCTACTTGGATATTTTCTTTTCTTAGTTCTTCTGCCACAGCATTTATAGAATCATAAGTATTCCCTTGTACTTTAGGACTACCATTAAAAGCTACTACCTTCATAACTATTCCCCCTAAATTTAATTAATATTACTTCTATTTTTTCTTTTTTCAACACTTGTGCACTAAACTTAAAAAATAAATTAAGTGTATTAAAATATCTCTATCTCAACACACTTTAACACAATAAAAGAATATTTTACTATATATCTTTTTTGTATACAGGACTATTCTCATAAAAGAAAGTAAACCATGCATAGTTAATAAAAAATAAAAACCATAAATGATTTCCTGTCACAAACCCCTTAAGTCCAACTAATGAAATTAAACCTAAAAATCCTAAATACTTGTGTTTTGCAATTTGCATACAAAACGCCCCCTTATCTTTTGTATATTACAAATAATATACTTTAAGTAAAATTCTTCTTATGTATATTGTAACACTTTAGTTAACTTTTTCATAATATTATTTATAAGATTTATTGACTGAGTACTTAAGCTCTGGTCTTCCTACATTCCCAGAAGTTAATTTTACTTTTAACATCTCAATACTTTCTAAGTAGTCCATATATTTCTTTATTGTTACATTACTTATTTTTAATTCTGCTGCTACCTCTCTTAATGTCCATATTCTATCAGAATTTTCATCTAAAAAACTAATTATTTTATCTAAAGTTCTCTTATTTAATCCTTTAGGTAAATCTTCCTTTACCTTTTTATCATAAATACTATCTATATCTTTTTGCTCTATTTCCTCATTTTTATTTAATAAATTTTCTTTTAACTTATATTTATTAATAGCATCTTCAAATCTTAAAAGCTCAAAAGGTTTTACTAAATAATCTATAGCTCCAAAAGCAAACGCTTTTTTTACTTCCTCTTTTTTATTAGCAGCTGTTATCATAATAACATCAACTAAATATGATTTATTTCTTAAAGATTCCAAAACATCCAAGCCACTTTTTTTAGGCAAATAAACATCTAACAATATTAAATTAATCTTCTCTTTCTCTATGTATTCAATAATTTGCTCTTCACTTATAACTGGTCCAAATATCTCTATATCCCCAATCTTTTCTAAATATTTTCTATTTATAAGTGCTACCATAGGATCATCTTCTACTATCAATACCTTTATCATTCCTAATCTCCTTTTAAAATAATTACCTTAAATATTTTCTTATTCTTATCCTCTATTATTTCAATACCTCCATCATATAATTCAATACGGCTTTTTACTAGATATAATCCAGTTCCTCTACCTGTTCCTTTAGATGAAACACCTTCTAAAAATATATTATTTTTTATATTCTTATCAATTTCTTTGCCATTATCTTCGACTTCCATTATTATTTTATCCTCTTCTTCATATAGAAACACCTTAACTCTTGCTTCAATATCTTCATCACTTGTACATGCTTCAAAAGCATTTTCTATTAAATTTCCTAAAATAGTTACTAAATCATATGAACTTACAAGCTTGTGTTTTTCCTCTAAAAAAGAGCCTTCTTTTAATTGAAAATCTATTTTTCTTTCTCTTGATACCAGTTCTCTAGATATCATTAATGCTTTTACATAAGGATCTTTTATTGTACTATATTTAATACTATCTTGTTCTTTTATCTTTTGTATCTTTTTAATAAAGTTAATAGCTTCTTTATACTCTTCTAACTCTAAAAGCCCTAAAATGACATGTAGATTATTCTTAAATTCATGAATAGTTGCTCTTAAATTTTTCACCACTTCATCTATACCAGTTATTTCTTTTGCTAATTTATCTATATTTTCTTTATTTTTAAATGTAATAACCATTCCATAATAAGATTTATTTTCAACAATTGAACTTAAAGTAACAAATATTTTTTTCCCATTAATTATAAGCTCTTTCATCTCAAAACTTTTTCTATTTTCTATATATGGTTTTAATTTTTCTAATACCTTTTCTACAGGATAATCTTTAAATAACTCACAACATACATTATTAACATCTGCTATATTATTTTCCTTATCTAAAGCTAAGATACCTTCTTTAACATTATTTAATATAATCTTTTTTTGTAAATATAACGTTGTTATATCCTCTGGCTCCATATTCAAAGTTGCTCTTTTTATAACTTTTGCAAACTTTTTTGCTAAAAATACAGATTCAATACATGAGATAATAAATAATAATATATACATTAAACCTATACGTTTTGTCATATGGTTAATATCTGCATTAAATTTTCCTACCATAACAAAGCCTACTTGCTCTCCCTTAAAAAATACAGGCTCAAATCTTCTTAATGTAAAGCCTGCTGATCCTTCCATAAGAGAATAATATCCAACTCCTTTTTTAATAACTTTCTCATTATCTTCATTCACATACTTCTCGCCTATTTGTTCTTCATAAATATGTGAATACTTTTCTCCAAACATATCCCCTATTACAATCAAATCAATATCAGTTAGTTCTGAGATAAACTTTTTAGTATATTCTTGAAGGGATTTATCATTTTCTCTATTAGCTAATTTTTCTGCAACCAAATAATCATTACTTATAGAAAAAGCTACTGTTTTTAATTTATCTTTTATTTCGTCATCATATTCTTTTATACTTCCTCCATAAAATAGAACATATGATAGAAACAAAGGTATCATAGTTATTAAAATAGCTAATATAATAATTTTATTTTCAAAACTTATTTTCTTCATAACATATAATCTCCCCAAACATTTCCTAAAATATAACTGCTTGTATAAGAACAAAAAAGATTGCTTAATTCAATGTAATACATCAAATACAGCAATCTTTTTATATATAATAATTATATCTACTATGCTATTTTATTAGCACAATCTCCATTTTCCATTAATTCCTTTAAGTTTTGATAAGAAATACTTACCATATTTTCTAAAGCTTCATCTGTATAAGATCCAACATGCGGAGTAATTAAAGCTTTTGGATAAAGATTTACTAATTTTTCCAAGCTTTCATTTTCCAAACTTTTGCCACTTAAATCATTAAAGAATATTCCTTTTTCTCCTTCAAGCACATCTGTTCCGAATCCACCAAGCTTACCTGTTTCTAATCCTCTAACTATAGCATCTAAATCTTGAAGCTCTCCTCTTGCAGCATTTACTAATATTGCTCCATCTTTCATTTTGTTTATGAATTCATCGTTTATTATATGATAATTACTTCCCTTAATATATGGCATATGTACAGATATTATATCTGATTCTGCTATAACTTCATCAAAACTCTTGAATTCTACTACTTCTTTAGCTGCATCACTTTGGAATATATCATATGCAATTACCTTAGCCCCTAGACCTTTAAATAATTTTGCAGTAGTTAAACCTATTTTACCTGCTCCTAAGATACCAACTGTACAGTTTCTTATTTCTTTACTGAACATAAATGGATCTACTACAAAATTCTTATCCTTAGTTCTGTCTACTGTATAAGCTGTATGTCTTAATAACATCATAGCTAATGAAACTGCTAATTCTCCTATTGCATTTGGTGAATAACCTGGCACTCTTGCTACTGGTATATCTAATTCTTTAGCTGCATCTAAATCAACGTGATCAAAACCTACTGTTCTAGTTAAAAGATATTTCAATCCATTTTCCTTTAATAATTCTAAGTTTTGTCTATCCGCCATACAGTTACCTCTAACCATTACAGCATCAGCACCTAAAGCTTCCTTAACATTTTCATGATTTAACCCTAAAGTAACTAACTTTAATTCATATCCAAAATCCTCATTTAATTTATGGAAATATGGTACCTCTGTATCTCTAACTCCGTAACAAACTATCTTTGTCATATTTCTGTTCATCCTCCCAAAAATTCATTTTTTCATTTGTTTTTTATCAAAAATCTACCACTTTACAAACTTATAAAGTGGTAGTAATATACTTTTTTTAGAATAATCCTATACTCTTTATTACTTCTAGAACAATTATCCATATAGGCATTGCTACTACTGCTACTACTGTTGATAATAATGAACAATTTGAAGTAAATACTGCTTCTCTATCAAAACTTATAGCATATGCTGCTGCAACTGTAGCAGTTGGTGCTGCCATCATTATTACTGTTGTAGCTACTGCTGTAAATTCTATTGGTAATATTCCTGTAACATTTAATACTGCTAGTAATACTAAATTTATTACTGGAATTAACATAACTTTGATTATACTGTATACCCAAGCATCTTTTTGAGCTACTGCTTTCTTAAATGGAACTTCTGCAAGAGTTGCCCCAATTGATAACCATGCAAGTGGTGAAGCTAATGCTTGTAAATATGTAAGTGGTTTATAAAGCCATGGTAATGTTTGATCTATTCTTAAAAATGCATAAGATTTAACTTCTTCCTTAACTACTACATTTACTTGTGGAAGCATATCTTGGCAAAGCCATATAAATAATCCGAAGAATGTAGCTAATAT
This sequence comes from uncultured Clostridium sp., assembly GCA_934755305.1. Classification (GTDB taxonomy): domain Bacteria; phylum Bacillota; class Clostridia; order Clostridiales; family Clostridiaceae; genus Clostridium. The sequence continues at coordinate 20,489 of CAKVLD010000036.1, forward strand.
AATTGGATTTAAGAAAATTTCTTTTAAATTCTTCTTTATATTTTCTTTATCCATTTTCTTTCCTGACATTTTAATAAATGCATATGAATATAAGAACACTCTGTATGCTATGTTAAATATATTTGAATACATAGTTCCTACTGCACCATATACTGCTGTAACTATTGGAGTACCAAAGAAAGTTGTTGATCCGAATATTGTTAATACTCTATAAACATCTTGCTTGTCCCCTTTTACTTTCATATACATTAACTTAGTTATCGGGATTAAAAGAATATATATTGCAAATCCCCAAACTAATACGTTCATACCTTGTTTTAATTGTTCATTATTTATATCTTTCATAAATGATGTGAAAGCTAATGCTGGTAATGAAACTGTTAATACTACCTTTGTTAGCATCTTAGATGCTGCACTATTAAGAATTTCCTTCTTTCTTAAAAAGAATCCTAAAAGAATAATTGCTACTGATGAAAAAATTGCTCCTAGAATAGCATTATCAGTTAATGTTTTCATAATAATTTCTGCCATTATTTTTTCTCCTTTGTTTATTTATTAACACACCAGACTGTGTTATTTTATTATCAATCTCTCCACGTTTTTTATTGTACAAGCTATAATATACACAAGCAATTATTTTAAGTTTTTAAACAATTATTTAATTTATTTAAATAAAATAAGATAATTTTATTCGTTCTCCTTTTTCTCAAAAGTCTTCAAAACAAATCATACAGTAATTTGTTAATAATTTCAACTTAAAGTTTTGTAAATAAAAAAGTGTCGTTTTTTATCGACACTTTTTTCAAATCATTCTCCTAGCAAAGAAAAGTATATTTTATTCTTTATTTCACTTCTTATTTCTTGAGTAATTATTATTTCAGTATCATTCATTAAATATTCCTTTAATGGATCCTCTAAAGAACTTATCTCTTCCATATTAAGTTCTTTACCTACTACTAGTTTCAAGAAACATTTTTTACACGTCTCAATAAAATTAATTTTTTTCAATATCTGAATAACTATACTACTTATAGGATACTCTCCATCTCCTATTCCTATCATTCTTTTTAATACATTCTTACTTTTCTCTTTTGAAATAATACTTTCTAATAATAAAATATCATCTATGTCTAAAAAACTGTTACTATCTGTGTTATATAAATAACATACTCCTTCTTTTGTACCATAAAAACATTTATTATAGATCTCTTCTGTTGTAGCTATTTTAATATCTTCTTCACTTAATTCTAGTATCTTTGATAAATATTTCTCATAACTTATATATATAACTTCTACTTTATTTTTATTTAAGTTATAGTACTCTTTTGTTACTCCCCTCAATTCTTCACGTAAACAATGAAAATCATGCTTTTTATTTAATAAACAAGCCTTTTTTTCTAAAAATATTATCTTTTTCACACTAATGTACCCCAAATTCTTTTGTTTAGTTTATTATTTTTTTAATTCTATATTTTTATTTACTTTTATAACTATTGATGATAATAAAACTCCTACAATCAATCCTGTTAACACATCAGAAGGAAAATGTACATACAAGTACAATCTAGAAAAGGCTATGAGAGATGCTAATATGTATGCAAAGTTACCTATCTTCTTATTCATATAAAATAGTATAGTTGCAGCTGCAAATGAACTCATAGTATGTCCAGACGGAAAAGAATAATCCATAGGTTTTTCTATTAATATCTTTATAGTATCATTTAGATCAAATGGCCTTATTCTAGCTACAGTTGGTTTTAGAAAGATATTTCCTACTAATAAACATAGCAATAATGAAATAGATAAAAGAACGCCATATTTTCTATACTTCTTATTAATCAATAGCAATATTGCTATTGCTATCCATATAGCTCCTCCATTTCCCAAAGTAGTTATAATAGGCATTACTACATTTAATACAGGATTAACTAAATAATCTTGTATTAGCATCAATATATAGTTATCTAAACCTTGAATAATTGACAATTTATCTCCTCCTATCCAAATAAGTTTTATCACAATATATTTTATCAGATTTTACTATTTAAGCCAAAGATTCTTTACTCGTTTTTTATGAACTTAAGAAAAACAACTATCATAATATATTATTACCAACTAATAAATTAGGAGTTGACTCTATTTTGAGTAACATGATTAAGATTCAGCCTACGAGCATTAACTATATAACATCAGCTAATCCAACTCGTACTTTTTTAAATACAAAAAATATTTTGGCTGGAACTATAGAAAATGAAAACTGCGCTCCAACTACTTTTAAAAGTCTATTAAAATTTAAAATACCTAATACAAGAAGAACTATAAAAAAAGCCATACTATTTTTATTTTTAGAAGACATTAGATTTTTAAACTGTTGTGTAGAAGGTGAATTTTCTATTACAGAAAATTTATGTAACTATGATCCTACTACAGTTAATTTTAATACAGCTCCTGAAACAGCATCTAATAATGTCAGAAACTTTAATGTAAGTATTTATGAATTGGGAAGATACATTCAATTTGATATTACCGACATAATTAATTATTGGATATCTACAGGTAGAAACTTTGGTTTAACCCTTAGTGCTAGCTACTATAATACAACTTCTTTTGCACAATTTGCAGGATTAAATACTTCATTTCCACCCTACTTAGTTTTATCAGCAGGTACACCTGTTCCTCCACCTCCTCCACCAAGTGGAATTCCTGGTCCTAGAGGAGCTACCGGTCCTCAAGGAGTTCAAGGTTTACAAGGGCCTATAGGACCTACTGGCCCTACTGGTCCTCAAGGAATTCAAGGACCTAGAGGTACTACTGGTTGTCAAGGTATCCAAGGTCCTAGAGGCCCTAGAGGAATACAAGGTGATCCTGGTATTCAAGGAATTACTGGTCCTAGAGGCCCTCAAGGTCTTCAAGGTTTACAAGGACCTATTGGTCCCACTGGAACTCCTGGTCCAATAGGCCCTAGAGGTATTACTGGACCTCAAGGCCCTAGAGGTATTACTGGCGAACCTGGATTACAAGGTGCTCAAGGACCTACTGGTCCTCAAGGTCCTAGAGGAGCTACTGGTTCTCAAGGTCTTCAAGGTTTACAGGGTCCTCAAGGTCCTACTGGAGCTACTGGTACTCCTGGTCCTAGAGGTTCAACAGGCCCTCAAGGTCTTCAAGGTCTTCAAGGTCCTACTGGAGCTACTGGTTGTCCTGGTCCTAGAGGAGCTACTGGTTGCCAAGGGATTCAAGGTTTACAGGGACCTATTGGCCCTAGAGGTACTAGAGGTACTACTGGTTCTCAAGGGGTTCAAGGCTTACAAGGACCTATTGGTCCTATAGGTCCTACTGGCCCTCAAGGTATTCCTGGATTACAAGGTCCTCAAGGAAATATAGGACCTACCGGAGCTACTGGCCTTCAAGGTAACACAGGCCCTCAAGGTATTCCTGGTGCTCAAGGTCCTAGAGGTGCTACCGGTCCTCAAGGTATTCCTGGATTACAAGGTCCTGTGGGACCTAGAGGTGCTACCGGCCCTCAAGGTGTTCAAGGTTTACAAGGTGTTATAGGCCCTACTGGTGCTACTGGCCCTCAAGGCCCTCAAGGATCTCCTGGTACAGCTATAATTTCCGGATACGGATTTTACACTAATGCTTCTAGATTATTTATCCCTTTATCTGCTACAGGAACTTCATTTACTTTTAATTACCCATTCTTTGTAGAAGATGGTACAACTATTTCTATTGATAGAAGTAATTATACTGATATCATATTAGCTTCTCCTGGAGTATACTCAGTTAGTTACAATTACACCTTAGACTTTGATGATAATTTAACTACTATTCCAGAAAGTATAGTAGCATTAGCTATAAATCATAACCAAGTTTTAGTAGGCTCTGAAACATCCACTTCTAGTACACTTACACCTGGATTAGTTATGACTGGTCAGGCTATTTTTAAAACTTCACGCAAAAATGAAAAACTAAGCTTAGTAGCTAAAAGTAAACGTAAAGATAACTTAACTATTACTTTAGCTTCAATATCAATAATAAAATTAGCATAAACATCACAAAAAGAAGAGGCTATATACTGTCTCTTCTTTTTATTATTAGTAAAATTTAATCAAATCAAGCTTTTTTAAATTTTACTTATCTTGCCAATTATGATAATATCTTCTTAAAAGGAGGTGTTTTTATGAAAAAATTAGCTATAACTATGGCTTTATTAGCTACATTAACAGTATCTACAACAGCTGTAGTTGCAAACGCTGCTACAACTACTTATCCAACTGAAATTTCTATGAGAAGTAAATCATTTACTGTTACAATGAGAAGTAGTGCTTATATTTACCAATGGCCATCTTCAAACGGTTCTGTGATTGGACATGTTTCAGCTGGTGAAAAAGTTACTTATAAAGGTAGCATATCAAATAATATGGCATTAATAACAACTAAAAGTGGCGTTACTGGTTATGTATCAGTAAATGCTATAAATGCAGTAGGCTAAAATATTGCTTTATAAAAGGGGTTGTCGCATTAAACTTTAATTGAGAATTTAAAATTAGAAATTTATAATGTAGGATGAAATTCTAATAGAATTTCTTAATAGAATATGTTTATAAAGAAAACCTATTAAGGTTTTCATCCAACATTGTAAATTTTAAATTCTTAATTCTTAATTGTGCGACAGCCCCTTTTCCTCTATTACAGACTACAATACAAATCTCTATATTTGCCAAGCTTATTAACAAGCTCATTATGATTTCCTACCTGTAAAATAGATCCTCTATCAATTACTACTATTCTATCTACTAATCTAGTATCTCTTAAATTATCACTAAAAATAATACAAGTGGATTTATTTATATATTCTTCAAAATCATCGTAGAATTTCTTCTCTTCTTCATTATTTAATAAACTAGTGATATTATCCAATAGCAAGATACAATGTTTCTTACATAATCCTCTTACTAATGCTATCTTTTGTAATTCCTTATCTGATACATATAAGTTATTAATATTGCCATTTAAATAATCAATAGATTCCTGTGACAATTCTGCTTGTCTCATTAATTTCTCAAGTAATTCCTTATTATCTTTAGAGATAGACATTATATTATCTTTATATAAAGAAATACTATCTTTATCATAATTATTAGATATTACAGAAATCTGTTTATATATATTTTCTTTTAAAGTAAATTTAGTATTAACACCACCTATAAATATATCTCCATTAGTAGGCTTATATACTCCAGTAATTAATCTTTTTATAGCTAACTTTTCTGCTTCACTGGCTCCTACTATAGCTACAGTCTCATTAGGTTCTATCTTAATCCACATATCCCTTAAAGTGCTTTTTTCATTTTCAGGATAGGTAAAATATACATTTTTAAATAATATTTCTCCAGAAGATATAACTTCAATATCTTCTCCTTCTCTTTCAGGTATATCTAAAAATCTTATATAATCTTTTATCATTTCAATATTGGAAAATAAATCAATTATATTTTTTATCAAAACTCTCTCTTTTGAATAAAACATCACTTCTAAAACTAAATAAAAACTTACTAAACATTGAAAAGTTATTTTTTCCTTAAAAAATAAAATCATAAATGCAAGTAATATACATAAATCAAATCCTACATTAACTGCTTTTATAACAATTATGTAAAAAGTTTTTCTAAATCTATTCTTTAAAACCACTTTATTATATCTCTCAATAGCTTCATTATATAAACCGATAAAATACTTTGCTACACCTGTAAACCATGTTTCATTAAAAGCATCTTTTTCTATAATAAAGTTTTTATAATATTCCTTATCCTCTTCAGGTACATTTAGATTTCTTTCAAATTTTAGAGCTGAATAGCCTCTAATCAATGTAAAAGTATATTTTCCTGCAAAAATGAAAATTATTAATATAGATAACAACTTACTTATTCCAAATAACGATATAGACATAAGAAAAGAGCATGTTAAAAAGTCTATTGTTATTAGAAATAGACTTAAAGTTAACGATAGAGACTTTTTCATTCCTTCTTCTGCATTATTAATATATTGCAATGATTGAGATTCTCTTAAGGTAGAACCATCCAATTTACACACTCTAATATTAACTTCTTGAATCATTTTTGCACAAATCTTTCCCTCTAGTTTTATCCATGATAGCTTCTTTATAACATTTATTATTTCAAATAAAACTGCAATAACAGATAATTTAATCAATATGCTTATCAAAGCTTTAATAGTAATTGTATAATTGTCATATAAGAATATTCCTTCAATAAAATTCATTAATTTAAGTGCTAATAATACTATTAATTCAGCATTTAAAGCTGTTATAAAAATTGTAAAAAACAAAGCTAAAGGATCTGTCTTAATTATCTTAGGTATTAAAACCTTTAAAATAATACTAAAGGATATCTTCTTAGTTCTTTTTCCTATTCTATTGTCTTCCCTATTACGTCTTTTTCTTCTTTTCTTCATCTCCACTCTCCCTCCCCTCTAAGCCTTGCACTTATTTTCTATTCTATTTTTTTCTTCTAGAACGCTTACATCATTAATTCGTATAACTGAATCTACAATATCAAAAACTGACTCTGATTGACTTATATACACTACAATTTTTTCATTATTTATATCATTAAAGGTCTTATATAAGTTTAAGATTTCTTTTTTTTCTTTTATACTTGATGCACATTGTATTATCTTTAAATTAGATTCACTCATTGATAATCTTGCTAAATTAAGCCTCTTCCATATGTTATCTTCCACGTCTATTTCATCTAAAAGCGTATTTATACCCATTGGTAAAGAAGTTAAAAAGTTATATAATTCGAATTCTTTTATTACTTTATTAAGTAATTCACTATTATTATCTTTATTACTTTCAAGATATAGATTTTCTTTTATAGATATAGGGTACTTATTATAATTTTCAAATGATATAGAAGTATCATTTATTAAGTCATTTTTTTTCAACTCTTTTATGCTAATTCCATTTACTAATATATCTCCTTCAAACTCCCTGCATATTCCCACTAAAGCCTTAAATAACAAGCTTAATTCTTCTTTACTTTTTCCAATAAAAGCATATTTCTTACCACTTTCTAATGAAAAAGATACATCTTTTAAAATATATATTTTTTTCTTCGGATCTTTAAATGATACATTTCTAAATTCTATTTTATTTATTTGAACAGTTCGTCCATCTTCTCTTTTTTCTAAACTCATTACAACATCTAAACATTTTATAAGTTCTGTTAATAATTTCCTTTTATTTAGATATATAAATAAATTTATAGAAATTTCCTTTACATTAATGGCTAGAACAATATTAACTGCAATAAAAAATCCTACTGATATTGTGTCATTTCTCACAATAGGTAACAAATTCAAACTAGAAACTATTATACTTATAAAACATGCTATGCTGCCAATTTTGCAAATAAGGTTATTTTTTAAGTTTAAGTCAAATTCCAATTTATCCTTACACTTTAATTGTTCTCTAACTTTACTATTTACTATATCTATATAAGAAAATATCTCTCTATCTTGAAGCTTTTCATCAACCTTTAATATATTATTAATTTTCTTCACTTCATCTAGGTACTTATTTATATTATATTTTTTTTCATCTTCTTTTTTTGTAGACCAAATAATCAAAGCTACTGCTAATGCCATTACTACAAATTCTATAAAACTTAATAATTTATTTATTTTCATTATTATAATTAAAATGATTACAAATTCTAATATAGAAGATATTAAAGTTAAAAATTTCATATAAATATTACTTAGCTTTTTTTCTGGTATATCCTTGAAGTATTCAATCGTCTTTAAAAACTCTTCACTTTCTACATTTTTACATGATACATTTCCTAACTTTTCTAAAATGATCCCTCCAAGTTTTGTTCTTAAATTATTTTCTAAAATTACTTTAAACAAACTATCTATATCTCTAGATATATATCTATATGCAAAAATCAACATCATCATAATTAACCAAGCTAAAACATTAACTATTGATGTCTCCTTATATGACATTTGTATTATACTATTAATAAACTTTGAAATTACTAGTATTGAAACAGCATATATTACTGAATCAAGAAGCTTTTTGAAAATACTTACAAAGCAATTTAAAAAATCATTTTTAATAAATAAATTTAACAATGAAAATATTTTTAACTCTACAATTTTTCCCTTCACAATTATACCCCTCTAAACATTCATTATTATTTATACTAAATTAATTATGGAATCAAAATTCTATTTTTTTCTATTTTTTATATTTTATCAGTTTATTTATATATTTTTCAATCTTATGTTATCACATATTTTTCTATCTTTAAACCTATTCCCATAGTTTTATATCCCTCTTAAAATTATATACCCAAACTTTACTTTTTTGTTTTACTTTACATAAAACAAAAAATACACTAATCTTTCTCAAAGAATATACTCTAGGATATTAACGTTTTTTTACATAAACCTCTTTATACGAAAAATGTTGTTACTTTTATTGTTATGCTCCTATATCCTCAATTTTTATAAAAAATTCACCTAGTAATAACTCCTTAAAAAAAACTATATTTATAAACTTTTTATGCAAATTAAAAATTATAAACCAACAAAAATATTCCTTTAAATACTTAGTAGCAACTCCATTAAAAGGTTTAAACCATGATTTATAAATCTGATTAAAACCACCTATAAATTTATCTTTTTTCATATTATATTGTTTTTTAACTTTATTATGATTATCAGCTATCACCTTAATATACCTATCCAAATAAGGAATGATAAATGAATTTGAATCAATTCTTTTATATATCTTTTCATTAAACTTCTTGATATCCCATACCTTCTTACATACAGGTAAACATAAAATAGAGTCTTTTTTCCCTTTTGCAGATACTATAAATATTTTTTCCCTTACATCAGTATCTATATGTCTATTTCCTTTTAAATTTTCTTTAGTTGAAGTTTTTATCATATGTATATTTCCTATTAGCTTTTTAGGAATATTACTATATGTCATTGCATGTAATACTTTATGCCTCCAATAAAATGCTGTATTTATATTTATCTCCAACTCATTAGCACAACATTGTAAAGTTTTCTTCTCCAACATTAATTCTATAAACTTTATCCATTTACTAGCTTCCTTTTTAGAATAACTCCAAATAGAATTAGTTACTAAAGAAAAAGTCTTACCACATTCCTTGCAACGATATCTTTG
>CAKVLD010000037.1 GCA_934755305.1 uncultured Clostridium sp.
CCTTTAATTTTTACATATGAAGGATATGAATATGTAAATTATGAAGAAGATAAGGTAATAGAGCCTAAGTTAGAAAAAGTTAAAATAGACTATAATAAGTTTGAGGAATTATTAAAAGAAGATAAGATATGGAATAACGGAGAAGATTTTAAATTTCAATATAGAGATGAACAAAGGATTTTAGCAAAAAGAATAAGAGAAAATATAGAAAATGAAGAGAGAATTTTAATTGAAGCACCAACAGGTAGTGGTAAGACCTTTGCATATGTGCTTATAGCTGCAGTAAAAGCTTATATAAATAGTGGAACATACAAGGTAGAAGATGCATCTTTTATAATTTCAACTGATACAAAAGAATTACAAAATCAACTTATTAGAAAAGATATTCCTAATATTTTACTTAAGTTAGGTCTTAATAAAAGAATAAAATATGGTGCTATAAAGGGAAAAAGTAATTATATATGTACAGAAAAATTAATAAAAGCACAATGTTTTAATGGAGACCTTAAAAGCATATTAGCAGAAATATTTTTAAAGAGATTATGTAAAGATGGGAGTTATGGAGATATAGAAAATATTAATTATTGGGCATATATATATTTTGGATTAGAGGAGTATATGCCTAATATAGTTTGTGATAATGATGAGTGTAACTTAGAGAAATGTTATAGAAATTGCTATTTGAAAAAGAGATATTTAGAATTACCTTTAGAAAATATAACAGTTGTTAATCATTCTTTACTTGCTAGTTGGCCTTACGGAGAAAAGAAAAAGATTACTCATTTAATTATAGATGAAGCTCATAATCTAATGGAAAAGTGCTATGACTTTTTCTCAGAAGAATTTATATCAAATGATTTTCAAGAACTTTTAAAAGGATCTTATGAAACAGAACCTACAATATACAGGCAATTAAATAATTTAAATGCTAGCTATGGTTATAGAGAAGTTATAGACTTGGATAAGATTAAATATTGGGTTAAAGAAATTGAGACTTACATAAGTATTTTATTAAATAAAACTATTGAACTTAAACTTGCAGGAGGGGAATATAACTTTAGAACTGAATATTATTTAGCAGAAGAAGGGGTAAGAGCTAAGGTAATATTGTTAGAGGAAGATATAAATAAGATTAAAGAAAAAATATATGGTCTATATGCTTTACTTAATAAATATATTAATAATATAACATTAGAGGGTGAAGAGGGAAAAGAAGATAATGAATACATAACGTTAAATAATTATGTTATGAAACTAAAGTCAGCTTTTGAAGTACTAGATGCTTTTTTAGAAAATCCAAAGGAAAGAAAAGATTATGCAAAAGTTTTAGAAGTATCTAAAGATTATAGTTATTTTAAAGTTACTAATATACCTTTAAATATTGATGAACTTTTTAATGAGAAAATCTTAAAAGAAGTAAAAAGTACTACATTTTTATCTGCAACTATGAGGAGTAATAATTCATTTAAGAGATCCAAGTATATATTAGGGCAAAGAGAAGCTAAGGAAATTGTAATAGCACCAACATTTAATTTAAAAAAACAAACTAAGATATTTATAGTTAAAGATATAGGTCCTTATAATAGTATAAATTTTATTTCTAACTCAGCAAAATTTATCTTTGAAGTGAGTAAAAAAATAGGAGGACATATCTTAGTTTTATTTACAAATAATTTTAGAAAAAAGCGTGTAGAAGAGGAATTATTAAAGTTGGTTAAGGGAACGGATATAGAAATTCATACTCATAAAAAATCTATAAAATATTTAAAGGATAAAGATAAAAAAGTAATTATCTTAGGAAGTAAAGGTTTTTTTGAGGGAATAGATGTACCAGGGGATGCTTTAACTTGTGTAATGATAGATAAAATTCCCAATAAAAGTTTAGAAGATCCTTTATTAAAAGCACTAACAACATATAAAAGACAGAAGTATATGGATGTTAATTATCCAAACCTTTGTATAAAGTTAAAGCAGGTTTATGGAAGACTCATAAGAAGTATTATGGATTATGGATATTTTTGTATATTAGATGGAGGACAAAATAATCAAGTACTTTATAGATTAGAACGTGATTTAAAAGGCCCAACTTTTATGAAACTTAATAGTAATATTATTTTAAAGAATATAGATTGTGATTACAAAAGATGGAAAATGGAAAATTTAAATTTAATTATAAAAGGAATAGATGAAAAAAATATAAGTGATGATATTTTTAATAAAGAAGCTAAAAAAAGGAATAGTTTTTGGGTAAGAGAGGAAAAGTTATACGGAAAAATTTTGTATAAAAATGACAAAATAATAGTGGTTAAAAATAAATAATATTTAAAAAATTTTTTAAAACAAATAATAACTTCAATGTTAAAAGTCGTAAAATGATAAAGATTTAAATAAAACGTTCGTATAATTACTAATTATATTCCTTAAAATAAAAAAAAATATCCATAAAGTGTAAAAAACAATTTAAAAAAGTATAAAAACAGAACATTTTTCTTTTATAAATAAAAAATGTTCAATTTTTTCTTGCAAAAAGCACATTTTAGGGATAAAATAAAATCGTAAAATGCGTGGCAATAGTATAATAAAACTAATTTTATTGTCAAAAAATCAAACAATAAACTTAACTTTAAAAAAGTGGAGGGGTAAAAGTGAAAAAAAGATCATTAGCATTAGTTTTAACTAGTTTAGTATTAACTGGAGCATTAATTGGTTGTGGAAGTAGTAGTAAAGAATCTACTTCAAATACATCAGAAACTTTAAAAGTAGGAATGGTTACAGATTCAGGTACAATCGATGATAAATCATTCAATCAAGGAGCTTGGGAAGGTATAGAAAAAGCTAAGAAAGAATTAGGAATAACAGATAAATATCTTCAACCAGATGGAGAAACTTTAGCTGATTATTCTGCAAGAATTAAGGACTTATATGATGGAGAATTTAAGTTTATAGTAGCTCCTGGATTTAAATTTGAACAAGCAATATTTGAAGCACAAGACAAATATAAAGATGCTAAGTTTGTAATTATTGATGGATCACCAAACAATGGTCTTGAAGGAAGTGAAAAAGTAGAAAAAGTTGGGGATAATACAGTAGCAATATCCTTTGCAGAAGAACAATCAGGATTTATGGCTGGTGTTGCTGCAGCACTTGAACTTAAAGAAGGAGACTTAGGATTTGTTGGTGGAATGAAGATTCCAGCAGTTCAAAAATATAATTGGGGATTCCAACAAGGTGTTCAATATGCTAATGAAAAATTAGGAACAAAGATGACTATAAAAGCTGAAAATGTAATATATCAAGGTACATTTAATAGTGCAGATGCAGGTCAACAATTAGCTGCAACTATGTATGATAGAGGAGTTAAAGCAGTATTTGCTGCAGCTGGTGGAACTGGTTCAGGTGTTATTACTGAAGCTAAGACAAGAGCTAAACAAGGTCAAAAGGTTTGGGCTATTGGTGTAGATACAGATCAATATAGTGAAGGTGAATATGAATCAGGTAAATCTGCAATATTAACTTCAGCTATGAAGAAGATAGATGTAACTACTTATAACTTAATAAAAGATGAATTAGATGGTAACTTCCCAGGAGGAAAGAGTTTAGTATTAGATGCTACTACAGGTAGTGTTGGTATTCCAAATGAAAATCCAAACTTAAGTAAAGAAACTACTGATAAGTGTGCAGAAGTATTTGAAAAAGTTAAGAATGGTGAAATTACTATTTCAAAAGAACAAGGTAATTTAATTGATTAATAATATTTAAGAAGATAAAAAAAGGCGGATCTTCCGTCTTTTTTTATACTAATCACTTGGATAAGTAATTAATATAATTGGAGGATTCAGAATGGAATATGTAGTAGAGATGTTAAACATTCGAAAAGAGTTTCCTGGAATAGTAGCAAATGATAATATAACTTTGCAACTTAGAAAAGGTGAAATTCATGCTTTACTTGGAGAAAATGGTGCTGGTAAATCAACTCTTATGAGTGTTTTATTTGGTATGTATAAACCTGAAAAAGGTATCATTAAGGTAAAGGGAAAAGAAGTTAAAATTAGTAACCCAAATGTAGCAAATGACTTGGGTATAGGTATGGTTCATCAACATTTTAAGTTAGTTGAAAATTTTACAGTTACAGAAAACATAATATTAGGAAAAGAATCAAAGAAATTTGGGATGTTTATTGATGTAAAGAAAGCAGCTAAAAGAATAGAAGAACTTTCAAAACAATATGGATTAAATGTAGATCCATATGCAAAAATAGAAGATATTAGTGTAGGTATGCAACAAAGAGTTGAAATACTAAAAATGTTATATAGAAATGCAGAGGTTTTAATATTTGATGAACCAACAGCAGTATTAACACCACAAGAAATAGAAGATCTTATAGAAATATGGAAAAACCTTATTAAAGAAGGTAAATCAATAATTATAATAACTCATAAATTGAAGGAAATAAAAGCAGCAGCAGATAGATGTACTGTTATTAGAAGAGGAAGATATGTAGGAACAGTAGATGTCAAAGAAACATCGGAAGCAGAAATGGCTAAGATGATGGTAGGACGTGAAGTTTCTTTTAGTGTAGATAAATCAGAATATAAACCAGGGGATGTTGTAGCTAGAATAGAACATCTTAATGTTAAAAATAACAAAAAGCTATTAGGGTTAAAAGACTTTTCAATAGATGTTAGAGCTGGAGAAGTTTTAGGAATAGCAGGGGTAGAAGGTAATGGACAAACAGAACTTGTTGAGGCTATTACAGGACTTAGAAAAGTAGAGTCTGGTAAAATTGAATTAATGGGTGAAGACATTACTAATCTAAAGATAAGAGATAGAATAGAAAAAGGAATAGCTCATATACCAGAGGATCGTCAAAAAAGAGGATTAGTATTAGATTATTCTATAGAAGAAAATATGATATTAGAAAAGTATATGAAGGAACCTTTTTCAAATAAATTTGGTATTTTAAATAAAAATGAAATAAGAAAGTATGCAGATAGAATAATAGAAGATTTTGATGTTAGATCAGGTGAAGGAGCAGTTTCTTTATCTAGAACATTATCTGGAGGAAATCAACAAAAAGCTATCATTGGTCGTGAAATAGAACTTGCTCCAGAATTATTAATAGCTGTTCAACCTACAAGAGGTCTTGATGTTGGTTCTATTGAATATATACATAAGAGACTTGTAGAACAAAGAGAAAAAGGAAAAGCAGTAATTTTAGTATCATTAGAGTTAGATGAAATTCTTACTGTTTCAGATAGAATAGCAGTTATTAATAATGGTGAATTAATTGGTATAGTTGATGCAAAAGATACTGATGAAAAGGAAATTGGTTTAATGATGGCTGGAGTAAAAAAGGGGGATAAGGATAATGAAAAATAATGGATTAAAGTCAATTCTTGCTATTGTCTTAGGATTGATTGCAGGAGCATTATTAATGGCAGCTATGGGACATAATCCAGCTGAAGGGTATAAGTACTTAGTTCAAGGTGGATTAAAATCTGTAGAAAGAATAGCAAATACTTTTGCTACTGCCACTCCTTTAATATTAACAGGATTATCTTTAGCTTTTGCTTTTAAAACAGGTTTATTTAATATAGGAGCGCCAGGACAATTATTATTTGGTGGTTTTTGTGGAACTGCAGTAGCTTTAACATGTACAAGCTTGCCAAGACCTATATTATTACTTTTAATAATACTTTCAGGATTAATTGGTGGAGCATTATGTGCAGGATTAGTTGGATTTTTAAAGGCTAAATTTAATGTTCATGAAGTTGTTGGTTCAATTATGTTAAACTGGACAATATATTGGATAGTTTATTATGCAATACCTACTTATTTTAAAGCAGAAGGTGTTGAAACTGAATCAAAACAAATACCAGAAATAGCTTCTTTAAAAGCACCTTGGCTTACTGAATTATTCCAAGGATCATTTATAAACTACGGTATTATAATAGCTTTAATAGCAGTAGTATTATTCTGGTTTATAATAGAAAAGACTACTTTAGGATATGAATTAAAAGCAGTTGGATTTAACAGATATTCAGCAGAATATGCAGGTATTTCAGTTAATAGAAATATAATTATTGCAATGATGATATCAGGTGCTTTATCAGGATTAGCTGGTGTTGCACAATATTTAGGAAATGCTACTTGTATGCAAATAGGTGTTATGCCAGATCAAGGTTTTGATGGTATAGCAGTTGCACTACTTGGAGGAAGTACCCCTATAGGAGTTTTACTTGCAGCTTTATTCTTTGGACTTTTATATGCTGGTAAAGGATTCATGACTACTATGGCAAGTATCCCACCAGAAATAGCAGATACAATAATGGCAATAATTATTTATTTTGCAGCTACAAGTATGATTATGGATAAAGTAATAAATAAAATTAAGTATAAAAAACAATTAAAAGACGCAAAGGAGGAGAAATAATATGTTAGATACATTAGAACAAATTTTTCCTTATGCAATAGCATATACAGTACCTTTATTATTAGCAGCTTTAGGAGCAGTATTTTGCGAAAGAAGTGGAGTAGTTAATGTAGGTTTAGATGGACTTATGATATGTGGTTCCTTTGTAGGAGCTTATGTAATAGTTACTTTAGAAAATCAAGGTAATGCATATGCCTTATGGATTGGTTTAATAGCAGCAGTAGTTGCTGGAATTATATTTTCACTATTACATGCTTTTGCTAGTGTAACATTAAATGCAAATCAAGTTATTAGTGGTACAGCTATTAATATGATAGCAGGTGCTTTAACAGTATTCTTAGCAAGAAATATTACAGGAAGTGGTAATATAAGAATAGGTTTAGGATTTGTACCAGTTGATATACCAGTTCTTAGTAGTATACCTTTAATAGGACCATTATTTTTCACTAAAACTTATGCTACTACATGGGTTGCCTTAGTAATATTAGCAATTAGTGCAGTTGTTTTAAACAAGACAAGTTTTGGTTTGAGATTAAAAGCTTGTGGAGAACATCCAGAAGCAGCAGATTCTGTAGGAATTAATGTTTATAAGATGAGATATATTGGAGTAATGCTTTCAGGAGCTTTAGCTTCACTTGCTGGAGCAGTAATAATTGTAACTTATGGTGGAGAATTTAATGGTTCTGTATCAGGTCTTGGATTTTTAGCTTTAGCAGCTTTAATATTTGGACAATGGAAACCATTAGGTGTACTTGGAGCTACATTTTTCTTTGGATTTGCTTCAACACTTGCAAATGTATCACAAGTTATGCCTGAACTTGCATCTATACCTATGGTTTATTTAAAGATATTCCCATATGTTGCTACATTACTTGTACTGGTATTCTTCTCAAAGAGATCACGTGCACCAAAAGCATCTGGGGAACCATTTGAACCAGGAAAGAGATAAGATAAATAAAAAGTTTGAGATGTTTTATTCATCTCAAACTTTTTGATTTATTGTCATATTATTATTAGCGAATTTATAGTAACCACCTATTATTGCGGCTTTTGAATTTGAGCTATGACCAATTTCAAAAGTTTTAATAATAGGTACATTTTTATTATCTACTATTTTAATAATAAGTTCTTCAACAGTAGGTGATAATTTATTTTTCTCCATTTCAGTAAAAGAACCTAGTATAATTCCTGTGCATTCATCGAAAGCACCTAATAGTTTGTAATGAGTAAGGTAAGTAGTTATTTTTGCTACATTTCCTCCTAAACTTTCTATTAATAATATCTTATCTTTAAAGCTAGGCATAAATTTAGTTCCAGCAAGTTTTAGAGAGCAACGTAAATTACCACCAACTAAAATACCTTCCATTTCATTTCCTTGAAGCCATTTATAAGAGAAATTTAATAAGTCTTCATTATTATTAGTAATAAAATTTACAAAATTGTTTAAGGAAGCAGTACTTTGATCTAATACTACGTTTCTAATTTGATAAAGATAATTAGAAGATGAAGTTTTAGTATATAAACTATTTAAGATTACAGATAAATCACTATAACCAAAGTAAGGTTTGTAATGTTTTTTTATATAATCGAAATCTATATAGTCTAATACTTCATTAGCTAAATCTCCACCAGACACATCACATATAATATCAATTTTATCATCTTTATAAAGTTTCATAAGTTCTTTAGCTCTTTTTTTAGGACAGTAACTTATATTTTCTTTTTCTTCATAAAGAGTAGGGACTGTATAAACATTAATATTTTTTGATTTTAGTGAGTTTGTTAATGAAGTTATAATTTCTTTTTGATTACTTTTTAAGCCGTTAGATAAACTAATTAAGGCAATATTTTTCATAATGAACCTCCTAAAAACATAAAAATGTAGCCTAAAAAAGGCTACATTTTTATATATGAATTATTAAATAATATGTAGGTTTAATTAAGCAAGTAAGTGAGTTAATAAGTCACTTGCTTCATCTTTAGTTATATTTTTTATTAATGAAATTTCTTCTGATAGTAGCTTTTTAGTTGTATTATACATTTGGTTTTCACTAGAATTTAATGAATGTTGTTTTCTAGCATAGTAAAGATTTGAAAAAACATCTACGTAATCTTTTAATGTACCTGATTTAATTTTTGCCAAATTAATTTCATATCTGTCTTTACATTTACTTTTACTAAGAAATTCATCATCCATATTGTATTTTTTTATATTAGATAATACAGTCTCTAGTGTATTAACATCACTAACTAAACGAATATTTGAATTTTCTAATTTATTAAAGGGTAACATTAACTTTAGAGAGTTGTGTAGTAGATGAATGTTACAAAATTTCTTAAGTTCACCATGAAATTCTTTCTCTTCGATAAGATCAATAATACCTACACCTTGATTTGGGTATACAATCTTGTCTCCTTCTTTAAACATATTAGCACCTCCAATATTTTTATATTTATATTATAACATAAAATTTTAAAAATATAAATAATTAGTTTATCACACTATATATATGGTGTCAATATAAAAAGCATAAAAGGTATGTAAACTTATACATTAAGTAATTATAAGGTGTGGAAATTAGTATTTTATAAAAAAAACAAAGTATATAAGAAAAATTGTTAAAGCTTTATATTAGATAAAGATATGGAAATTTAGTGATTGGGTGTGATACGGGTAAAATACATTTACATATGAAATACATAATTTCATAAAAAGTAATAATATGTTATAATTCTTTTGTATTATTATGACTTAAAAGTTGGAAGGGTGAAATATGAACAAAGAAATTAATAACATTAATGAAGTTTTATCCTTAGTAATAAATGATATTCATAAAGGACAAGAAAAAATACTTAATATTGCAGAAAGCTTAAAAGGGCAATATAAAAAAGATGAAGAAGAGCTTAATCAAATTAATAAAGAGATTGAAAAATTAATAGATGAAGTTAATGCATTAGAAAAAGAAGATAAAAAGATGAGGCGTAGACTTGCAGAGGTTTCGGCAAACTTTCAAGAAGATGATAGTGAAATGAAAACTGTATATGAAGAAGCTTTAAATGTAAGAGTAGAATATGTAACCAAACAAAAGGAAGAAAATAGGTTACAAAATAAAAGAGCAGCTCTACAAAAAAGTATAAAAGATAGTAAAAGTAACATACAAGAAGCTGATTCAGTTATTGAACAAGTAAGTGTAGCTCTTAATTATTTAAAAGGAGATGTGTTTAATAATATAGATGAAGTAGATGTAAAGAATAAAATGGCTTATTCAATTAGGTTTACTAAAGCACAAGAAAAGGAAAGAAATAGAATAGCTAGAGAAATACATGATGGTCCAGCTCAATATTTAGCTAGTACAATAATGAGATTAGATTTTTGTAAAATGCTTTTAAATAGAGATTTGGAAAAAGGAATATTAGAGTTAGAAGATGTAAAAGGCAATGTAAAGAAAACTCTAAAAGAAGTTAGAGGAATAATTTTTGATCTAAAGCCACCATTTTTAAATGGTATTACATTAGAAAATGCTATTTATGATCTTAAGGAGGCCTTTCAAGAAGATTCTAACATAAATCTTACTATAAAGATGAAAGATAGTAACAAAGTTATTGATTATGTTTTAGAAGTTGCTGTTTACAGAGTAATTCAAGAAATATTACATAATATAAAAAGACATTCAGAAGCTAAAAATGCATCTTTAAAATTAGAAATAGGTTGTGATAATATATACATTGATATAAAAGATGATGGAAAGGGGTTTGATTTAGAAGAGGTTATTAATGATGTAAGAATAAATAATAAGCATTATGGAATATTAGGTATATATGATAGAGTATATGAACTTAATGGTGATATAAATATAGAATCAAATAAAAGCGAAGGAACTAAATTTAAAATTAAATTACCTATAAATAGGGGGCAATAAAAAAGTGATAAAATTAGCTATAACAGATGATCATGCCTTAATAAGGGAAGGCTTAATTAGAATATTAAGCTATGAAGATGATTTACAAATAGAAATTGAAAGCAATAGCGGTGAAAATCTTATTTCACAATTACATAATAAAATGGTTGATATAGTTTTGCTGGATATAAATATGGATAAGCTTGATGGTGTTGAAACATTAAGTGTAATAAGAAAGCTTTGGCCAGATTTGAAAGTGATAATTTTAACTGTTGAAAAGCAGAAGAGAAAAATTAAAGAGGTATTGGATTTAGGTGCAAAAGGATATGTGCTAAAAGAATCTGCAGGAAGTGAAATAACAAGTGCTATAAGAGAAGTTTATTCAGGAAAAAAATACATAGATAAGAGCTTAATTGAAAGTGTAATTATAGATGACTATTTTGAAGAAAATGAGGTTTTGCAAAATTTGTCAATAAGAGAGTTGAGTGTGTTAATTAAGTTATCAGAAGGTATGAAGAATAAGGAAATTGCAGAAGAATTATTCCTATCAGAAAAAACAGTAAAAAATTATGTGACTAGTATATTTAAGAAAATAAATGTTGAAGATAGGGTTCATGCTACATTATTCGCTATTGAAAATAATGTAAAAGAGTACTATGAAAAACAAAAAAAGAGAAAAAGGGACTAAAGTCCTATTAAAAAAGGGACGTTAGTCATCTAGTATTTTATAGTTAAACAAGTATAATAAGAGTATAGGTAATTTACCTCTTGCTTCAAAGTAAGTTAACCCATAACTTACTTAATAGTTTCCCACCTATTAGAAGCAAGTAAATATTTTTTATCGTTTGCAGTTTTTAAAAGAGCCATCTACTTGTTAGGTGGTTTTTTTAACGTCTAAGAAAGTATAAAATTTGAAAAAGCGGGAAGGCTGATAATTACAGGACTTAAAGTTATCCAAGAGGCTAAGACGTTTTTAATTTAAGGTGATAAATAAATTATGGAGAAGTTTAAATATAAGGTTGAATATAAAAAAAGAAAGACTATAAGTATTGTTATAGAAAATAAAGAAAGTGCTTTAATAAAGGTACCTTTAGGAACTAGTGATAAGGTTATAGAGGACATAATAGAAAAGAAAAAGGATTGGATTAATTCAAATTTAGAAAAAATGTCAAAAAGGCAGGAATTAAGTAAGGATGAAATTCTTTATTTGGGAAAGGTAACTAAGATAAGGATTTTGGTTCAGCCTTTTATTAAAAAGGATTTTGTAGTTATTATAAATAATGAAATAGTAGTTAATGTATCTTCTGAAGATAAATATAAGAAGGTACTTGAAAGGTGGCTTAGAGAAGAAGCTAAAAGAATTATAGAAAATAAGGTGAAAAAATATAGTGCTATTATTAATAAAAATCCTAAAGAAATTAAGGTTAAAGAGCAAAAGACTAAGTGGGGAAGTTGTACTTATGATAATAGGATATTTTTTAATTGGAAGATAATAATGGCAAGGGAAGAGGCTATAGAGTATGTAGTGGTTCATGAGATGTGCCATATGATTCATAAAAATCATTCTAAAGAATATTGGAATACAGTAGAAAGCTATATGCCATTATATAAGGATGAGCATAAATGGCTAAAGGATAATGGATATTTGCTTAATATAAATTAGAAGTAAAGTAAAAGGCAAAGGTAGTAAATTAACAACTTACTACCTTTGCCTTTGCAATTATAATTTATTGTTTCATATGAATATCCATTTGAGGATATGGTATTGATATATTTTCTTCATCAAACTTAATTTTAGCTTGTTCAAGGATATAAAAATGGACATCCCAATAATTCTCTGTTTTAGTCCAAACTCTAACTACAAAGTTAACAGAGTTATCTGCATGCTCTGAAATTCCAACAAAAGCTTCAGAATTTTTTAAAATGAGATCATTTGAATTTATTATATCCCACAATACTTTTTTTACATGAAGTACATTTTCTTCATAAGCTACGCTAAGAGTTACGTCAACTCTTCTAGTATCTCTCATAGAATAATTAATTATACTTGAGTTTGCTATATTTCCATTAGGAATCATTATTTCTTTATTATCTGGAGTGATTAGATAAGTATAAAATAATTTTATATGTTCAACTTTTCCAGAAAGAGTTGAAATCTCAATGAAGTCTCCAACGCTAAAAGGTCTCATAAGTAAAAGTACAACACCACCAGCAAAGTTTGATAAACTTCCTTGAAGTGCTAAACCTATTGCTAGTCCAGCAGATGTAATCATAGCTGCAAAACTTGCTGTATCAACTCCTATATAACCAGCAATAATAATAACTAATAAGACTTTTAATGTAGCATTTATTATAGCTTTTAAGAAAGAGTGAAGAGTTGGATCAAAATTTCTTTTTTCAACTACTTTTTCAAAAGATTTTAATAATTTATTAATTATTTTCCAACCTATTATTAGGAATATTAATCCAAATACAAGTCGTACGCCATGTGTTAGACACCAATTGATTAATTTATCTAATAATTTTTCTAAAGTCACAAAAAAACCTCCTTTATTACCATATAAGTATAAATATAAATTAGGAAGATTACAATATTAAAATGTTAAGCAAATATTTACAAAGATACTAAACTGTGATAACATAGAATGAATTATTTGCAAATATTTAACCTTTGTCTCAAAATATTAATAAAATGATTATAAAAGGCATAAAATGTAGAAGTATTATTATTACATAAATTGTAGATTAGTTGAATTGTTGCAATATGTAGAAATTGGGGGATGGTAAGAATGGTAGGAAAAAAGAAAGTAGCTATATTAATTAGTGTAGCAGTAGCAGTTTCTTCTTTAGTAGTAGGATGTTCAGGAAAAAGTGATATGAAGAAAGTAGGAGTAATACAGTATATTCAACATACTGCTTTAGATGCATCAAATGAAGGCTTTGTAGAGGGGCTAAAGGAAAAAGGTTATGAAGAGGGAAAAAACATTGAAATTGAACAACAAAATGCACAAGGTAAAGTAGATGTGTGTCAACAATTAGCAGGGCAGTTTGTAACAGGACAGAAGGATTTGATTTTTGCAATTGCTACTCCAACAGCACAGGCTGCATTAAATTCAACTAAAAATATTCCAATAGTATTTACTTCAGTAACTGATCCAGTTGAAGCAGGTCTTGCAAAAAGTTTAAAAAGTTCAGGAGCAAATATAACAGGTACTTCTGATAAAGTAAATATTGATGAGCAATTAGAATTATTTAAGAAGTTAGTTCCAAATGCAAAAAATATGGGAGTTATATATACTACTTCGGAAGCAAATTCTATTAATCAAGTAAATGAACTTAAAGATTTAGCACCTAAGTATGATTTAGAAATAAAAGAGATAGGTATAGCTAATATTAATGAAATAAATCAAAATTTAAACAATGCTTTAAGTTCTATAGATTGTTTATATGTTCCTACAGATAATAATGTAGCAGCATCATATGCTTTAGTTGGAGATATATGTGTTAAAAACAATTTGCCAGCAGTATCAGCAGAACCAGCTTTAGTTGAAAATGGAGGATTATTTTCAAAGGGAATAAATTATAAAGAACTTGGAAAGATGGCAGGATATAAGGCAGCAGAAATATTAGATGGAAAAGATCCCTCTGATATTGAAATAGAAGCAATGAAAGAATTAGAAATAACAATAAATACTGATGTGGCTAAAAAACTTAATATTAAAATTCCAGAGGATATAGAAAGTGTAGCTAAGAAGGTAACTGGAGGGGCTAAGTAGTGAATCTTATAATAAATATATTAGAACAAGCATCTTTATTTTCTCTTGTTGCTATAGGGGTATTTATAACTTATAAGATACTTGATTTTCCTGATCTTTCAGTAGATGGGACTTATCCTTTAGGAGCAAGTATTGCAGCTATATTGTTAGTAAATGGAGTAAATCCAGTAATTGCAACTATTATAGCATGTCTTGGAGGAGCAATAGGTGGATTCTTAACAGCCTTTCTTCATGTTAAGCTAAAAATAAGTAATTTAATGTCTGGAATATTAGTAATGATGGGATTATATTCTATTAATCTTACTATTATGGGAAAGTCTAATATTCCTTTATTAAATATAAATCATATATTTTCATATAATATTTCACCTTTAATAATTGCAGTTTGTATATTGATAGTTATTAAATTATTACAGGATTTATTTATGAAAACAAAAGCTGGGTTTTTATTATTTGCAGTAGGAGATAATGAACAAGTTGTAACTACTCTTGGGGTAAATAAAGGAAATATAAAAATATTAGGATTAATGATAAGTAATGCATTAGTTGCACTAGCTGGAGCTTTAACATGCCAATATCAAGGATATGCTGATGTTGGTATGGGTACAGGAACAGTAGTTAAAGCATTAGCATGTGTAATTATAGGAAATTCATTACTTCATAAAGTGTCACTTATAAAATCAACAACTCAAGCTATACTTGGAACAGTAATTTATTATGCAGCTATAACTATTGCATTAAAGCTTGGGCTTAATCCAAATTTATTAAATTTGTTAACTGCAATAGTCATAGTAATAGCTTTAGCTAGTGAAGGAAATATATTCAAAAGAAAGAATAAGGTAAAGGGTGGTGTTATAGATGCTAAAAATACAGAATCTATCAAAGGCATTTAATCCTAATACTATTAATGAAAATAAAGTATTTGATAATATTTCATTAGAAGTAAATAAGGGAGATTTTATAGCTATAATTGGTTCAAATGGAGCTGGAAAATCTACACTTTTAAATATAATATCAGGAAGTATAGAAGAAGATTCAGGAGTGATCTTAATAGATGGAAAAGATGTATCTAGAAAAAGTGAGTATTTAAGAGCAAAGGAAATAGGGAGAGTATTTCAAAATCCATCTGTAGGAGTTTCTCCTAAAATGACTATACTAGAGAACTTATCTTTAGCAGATAATAAGGGAAAAAGATATGGGTTATCTTTAGGAATAAATAAAAAAAGAATTAATTATTATAAAGAATTACTTAAGGAAATTGATTTAGGTCTTGAAGATAAGTTATATAATAAGGTAGAACTTTTGTCAGGAGGTCAGAGACAGGCATTAACACTGCTTATGGCTGTAATGTCTAACCCTAAAATTCTCTTGTTAGATGAGCATACAGCAGCCCTAGATCCTAAAACATCTGAAAAAATAATGGAAATAACTAAGAAGATAGTTAAAGAAAAAGGTATAACCACTTTAATGGTAACTCATAATTTAAAACATGCTATGGAATGTGGTAATAGGCTTTTTATGATGCATAGAGGAGAAATAGTAGTTGATGTTAAGGAAAAGGAAAAAAGAGCTTTAAATACAGATAAACTTTTTGATTTATTTGAACAGGTAAATATGAAAGATGATTTAAGTGATAGAACTTTATTTGGTTAAATAATAATTCTTTTAAAAAAGTGCATGCAAAATGTTATATGTAATATTTTGCATGCGCTTTATTATTTTTAACATTTACGTTTTATAGCAATATATATAAAGTATGAAAGAAGGGATAAAACTTATATGTATAAACCATTAGCAGATAAAATAAGACCTACTAAGCTTTCAGAAGTTTGTGGGCAAAAACATATATTTAGGTTCTAATAAGATATTAGACTAAACTTTGAATCTAAAGTTTATAAAGCTGGAATTAGATGAAGCCACAAGCTCTCTTGATAATATTAATGAAAAGAATGTTTCAGATTATTTTAAGAGTATAGGTTGCACCACTGTGGTTATTGCACATAGATTAAGCACAATTAAGAAAAGGCAGATAATGTAGTGGTAGAGCGTTAAATTATATATTTTATTAGAAATGTTTATAATGTATAATGATAGAAAGAAAACATATTGAGAGGAGTGCTAAAGATGGCTAAAGGATTACTAGATCCCAAAGTGGATTTTGTTTTTAAAAACATATTTGGGTCACCAAAGCATCCAAGAATTCTAATATCATTTTTAAATGCAACACTTAAACCAACTAATAAAATAACATCAGTAAAAATAAAAGGAACAGACCTAGAAAAGCAATTTATTGGTGATAAATATTCAAGACTTGATATAAAAGCAACTACTAATACTGATGAGATTATTAATATAGAAATTCAGCTAAGAAATGAATATAACATGATTCAAAGGAGCCTTTATTATCTTAGTAAAATGTATGAAGAGCAGCTTGGAGAAAGTGAAGAATATTCAAAGTTAACAAGAACAGTCTGTATTAATATTTTAAATTTTAAGTATTTAAAAACTGATAAGTTCCATACGGGATATAGGTTTAAGGAAATAGAAGATAATACAGAGCTTACAAATATAATGGAGGTTCATTTTATTGAAATCCCAAAGCTTTCAGAAAATAGTGATGAAAGAGATTTACTTACAGCATGGACAGAATTTTTAAAAAATCCTGAAAGTGAGAAAGTAAGAAAGCTAGAAATGAGCATAGAAGAAATAAGAGAAGCTAAGGATGAACTTGTAAGAATAAGTAATAATAAAGAGCAGCGTGAAATTTATGAAATGAGATCTAAGATATTAAAGGACAAAGTAAGTGCTTTAAATGAAGCAGAACGAAAAGGTATTGAAAAAGGAATACAGCAAGGAATACAGCAAGGAATACAACAAGGAATACAACAAGGGATATTACAAATAGTAGAAAGTTTGTTAGATGTACTTGATGATGAGACTATTGTGTTAAAAACAGGATTGGATATTGAAGTTGTTAAGAAATTAAGAGCGGAAAAAAGTAAATAATATATGATTGAGCTGGGTGATAGAAGAAAAAATTTACATGTAATTATAAATAATATATAATTTAACTTAGCGAATGCGACGAGGCAATTTTTTTTATAAAGCCTCGTTGTTTTTTTTACATTCTGACATATTAGCTTTTATTTTGAAAAAGGAAAAAGTGCAGCTATTAAAAAGGGAACTGCTGGAGCAAAGTTTTCCGAGGAAAATTCAGATAAATATGGGTTTAAATTGAATTATTTTCAGGATTCACCAAAAATGTTCTTAGAAGTTGAAAATAAAAATTCAGAGTTAGTATGTTATAATATGTGGGGTTTATAAAAATATTATCCAAAATAGTGAGTTTGATATAGGACAAAAGAAAGCATAAAAAGTCGGGAGGCTAATCTGCTGTTATGGTAAAATTAGATTAACGAATTGAGGGAGGCGTAAATATGGAATGGATTGAAAGCATTAGAGAAGCCATTACTTATATTGAAGAAAATATTACAGAGGAATTATCTATTAGTGAAGTTGCAAATAAGGTAAATATTTCTCCTTTCTATTTTCAAAAGGGATTTGCAATGTTATGTGGTTATTCATTAAGTGAATATATCAAAAAAAGAAGACTTTCACTTGCCGGCAGTGAAGTTGTATCTACCAATGAAAAAATAATAGATTTGTCAATTAAGTATGGATATGATTCTCCAGATAGTTTTACTAAAGCTTTTAGCAGGTTTCATGGTGTTACACCATCTGAAGTTCGAAGGGGAAAGGCAATGGTAAAGTCATTTGCTCCTCTAAAAATCAAGTTTTCATTGGAAGGTGGATTTATTATGGAATATAAAATAGTAGAAAAAGATGAATTTAAGGTTGTAGGAGTAGGTGGAAAGTTCAAATACGAATCAGCAGTTAGAGATATACAAGGATTTTGGAGTGAATATAATTCGAAATCAGAAAGACCAGTGTGTGGTATGTACGGAATTAATATGGATGAAACAATGGGCGGTTCAGAATTTGAATATTATATAGCAGATAATTTTACAGAGGAGAAAGCTTATAAAGAAGGATGTGTAGTTAAGACAATTCCTAAGTTTACATGGGCTATTTTCCCATGTCATGGTAACTGCCAGGTGGCTATGCCAGAAGTAAATAAGAAGATATTCTCTGAGTGGCTTCCTAATAATAAGGATTATGAAATTGCAGCAGGATATAATATAGAAATGTATAGTGATCCAAGTGGATGTAAAAATGGAGTTTTAGATGATAACTATTATAGTGAAGTTTGGATTCCTGTAAAAAGAAAATAGAATTAATTAAGGTTTGAGGATAAAAGGTACTGATAACTTAGGTTATTGGTATCTTTTTGTGTGAAAAATATTTCTACGGTTCTAAAATATAAAGATTCTTATGTTGGAGATAATTCAGCTGTAGTAAATATAGTTAATCTTGTTAAGAATGTTGATATAGTAAATTTTGATATAGATGATGGAACTAAAATAAAAAGTAAATATATATTAAAATGATGATAGGAGTCAATGTTTCTAAGTAAGGAAGCATTGGCTCTTTATAAAAAATTCAAGGAGATTAGTTCTTCAAGTACGTACTCTTTTTTATACAATCATTTAGGAAAATTGTGCTAATATTAAATTATAAGAAATGAAATGATAAGGGGATTTTAGATTGAGTAAGATTTATACAGTAGATGATGAGTTATTAGTTAGCAAGGATATTGTAGATGTGCCTTATAGTAATGAAGTTGACTACGCTACTTTTTCAAATGTTCTTAAGGATGATAAGGTTGTGGCAAGTTATAAAATGTAATAATATTGAAGATAAGCCTAAAATTAGAATATTTAAAGGCTAATAATAATATAAGAGATATAACTCCAGTTAAAGATTTAAAAGTATTAAGACATCTTTGTATGAATAACAATGAAATAGAAGATATATCAGTATTGCACGATATGCCTAAACTTAAGGAGTTAGAATTAATGAATAATAAAATTTCTGATATATCTCCTATAGAAGATTTCTATTTACTTTCTTTGAAACTTAGTGGTAATAATATATTCGATATTTCAAAACTTAAATATCAATTTGTTCTGAGGACTTATGATACTTGGGAGTATGATTCGCAGTATACTGGTGATTTAGATTTAACTAATCAAGAAGTGACAACTGAAGTTGAGAATAATAATGGTACTATTGAGATTGATTTACTCAAGAGGAAATAGAAAAGATAACTTCTTTGGATTTATCAGATGCAAATCTTCAATCTATTGATGAGCTAAAATCCTTTAAAAACTTAGAGACATTAAATTTAAAGGGGAATAATATATCAGATATAACTCCATTAGCAGAACTTAAAAACTTAAGTGTATTGGATTTAAGTAATAATAATATATATGATTTAAGCAAAGTAAAATGTCTAAATGAATTAACTAATTTAAAATCATTAAAGTTAGAAAACCAAGCAATGATTGTGAAAACAAGTGATTCGCATATCTGTTTTGAGAATCCATTTATAGATGAAGAAGGAAAAAATTTCTAAATTTACTTGGGTAAATGGTAGGATAGAATGCAATTTCTGGAATAAGATAGAATTAAGATATTCATGAATTTTGTGAGATCAATAGAAACACCTTTTATTATTACTTTGAAGAGCATTTATAAAGGTGATTTTGCTGAGGCTTTGGGAGCCTCAGCTTTTTTTGAGTAAAAGAACTTTGGAATATTTACTCTGGGGAGTAAGAGAGTATATAGTCTTTATAACTCAGCAGGGATAGTAGCTTTATTATATTAGAGCCAAAGGTAAGTTGGTAAGTAGTTTTACAGGATAAGTTTATGGCGGGATATTATTTAGTTTTTAAGTGTTTGTATAAAGATGAGGATGAACATAATGTCGCTTGAGAGTTACTGAGGGAAACTTGAGATAAAATGAATAAGTAATGACAGACTAATAAAGGTTATAAACAGAATTATATGGTTATAATTAAAAATATTAAGAAAAAGTTTCTTTATGTGAAGATACAGGTAATGTGATAAAATAAATAGTATAAGAATTATAATGTTTATTGAATTTTATTAAAATGTATACAAACTTGGAGGATGGATAAGGCGTGGGTAAAAAAATTTTTGAATATTTAGAAAAAAATTATAGATACCTTAATAATTTTGTTAAAGAGATAGATGAAAATTTATTTAAATCTCCTCATACATCAATTATGAAAGGTAGAATATTCGTTGAAAACTTAACTAAAGAAATTGCAAAACTTGAGGGATATGGATTAATGGTTAATTTAACACAGGCAGAAAGACTTATGAAGTTAGAAGCTGATGGTGTTTTAACAGATAATATTGATAAAGCCTTTAATACAGTAAGAAGAATTGGAAATCAAGCAGCACATTCAAATATTGTAGGTGAGTTAGAGGCAGCATTAAGAGTTCACAGGAATGTATATGATATTACAAGCTGGTTTATAGCTTTATATCTAGATCCTAATTTTGAAACTGAACCATATACTAATCCAATGCCTTCACAAGAAAGTTCGGCAGTCTTAGATAAAGAATCCATAATTGAAATCATAAATACAACTTTAGGAAATATGGACAACAAAACAGAAGATATACCTGATAACAATAAAGAAGCAAATTTAGATAGCGATAGAGTAAAGGAAATTGAAGAGGCATATACAGATTTAGTTATTGAATCAATTTTTGATGATCAGCCAGACAAGAAATGTATTATTCAAGAACTATCAAAGCTTAAGGAGTCGTCTAAGGAAGCTGTAGAAAACTTATGTGAATTTAGTCCTTTTAAAAACTATATGAATATTGTAAGAGATACTCAAAAGAGTTTAGAGAATTTAATTGTTAGGTCACATGAATCTGATAAGGCAGAGCTTATCTTAGTTTGTGGTAGCGTTGGAGATGGTAAATCTCACGTTATTTCATATTGTAAAAATAAATATAAAGATATAATGGACGACTTTTATTTACATAATGATGCTACTGAAAGTTTAGAACCTAATAAAACTTCAATGGATACTTTAAATGAAGTTCTAGATGAATTTAGTGATGAAAAAATTGAAACAAGCAATAAGAAGCTTATTTTAGCTATTAACTTAGGAACCTTAACTAACTTTATAGATTCTCAGTATGGTGAGAGATTTAGAAAGCTTAGAGAGTTTGTAGAGAATAAAAAGATACTTGAAAGTAGTATTGAAGATAATGAATTTGATGAAAACAGCTATTTTCAATATGTAAACTTTAGTGATTATCATTTATTTACTTTAAAGAATGGTAAGGTATCTTCAGAGTATATAAAATCAATGATTCAAAGAATTACAAGGTCACATGAAAATGCAGGAATAGAGAATAACATATTCTATAAATCATACGATAAGAATTGTTCAAAGTGTGAAAATTGTGAATGCTGTCCAATAAAGGCTAACTTTGAATTATTAGCTCAAGAAAATGTTCAAGATTCAATTGTTGATTTATTAGTTCAATGTATAGTAAAGAATAAGATAATAATTTCAACAAGAGCTTTACTAAACTTTATGTATGAACTTATTGTTCCTAGAGCATATATTGATGTGAATTCAGCAACATTTAAAAGTCAGATAAAGAAATTAAATAATAAAGACTATATTAAATCACTAATGCCTAATATTATATTTGATCATAAGGAACTTTCGTTTATATTTGAATCTTTAAATACTATTGATCCATTAAATATAAGAAATGAAAAAGTGGATGATTTTATTATAGATTTTAATAATGATTCTAATGTAATGGAATACTTTAAAGATTATATTGATTTTCCAAGAAATTATCTAAGTAAGGTAAAAGATATAGATTTTAATGAGACTCAGGATAAGAGTATAAGGTATGAATTATTAAGATTATTTATAAGAAGCTACTATATGTGTAGCAAGAGTGAGTTATTTTCTCTAAGAGATGAAGATTATGATGATTATATGAATGCTCTTTTCTATTGGAATAAGGGAGATAAGCTTAAGTTAAAGAAGGTTTATAACAATGTTAAGGAAGGTATTATAAACTGGAATGGTGAAGCAGAAAAAGACCATATAAATATATTCTTAGGTAAAAATCAATTAAAGTATAAAGTAAGTGAAAGAATAGATATAAAGGCAGATCTTACTAATCTTCCTAAAAATGATGAAGATGACTTAAAGAAGTTTATTGGAACTCTTAAACTTAAATATAAGGGAAATAATAGTGATAAATCTTATGAAATAGATGTTGATTATAAGCTATATAAACTTTTAGTACAAGTTAATAAGGGGTATAGACCTAATAAGAAGGATAAGAATTACTTTATTAACTTTATAGAGTTTATAAATAAGGTTGTAGAGACTGGTTCTCAAAATGAGGAACTTATATTTATGGAAAAGAATAGAGAAGAAAATAAGAAGTTTAAATTAGAATTTGATGAAGAATTTGAAACTTATAGATTTGTGGAGATTTAGGTTATGAGTGAAGAAATGTTATATAAATTAGATTTACAGAGGATTAGAGATGATTTTAAGTTTGATGGAAAGTTGATACATTCCCAAGGGGATAAGTTTAAGTTACTTCCTTATGTAGCTAATGAAAAGAATATATTTACTAATTTTGATGGGGTTACAGGAGCGCTTTCAAGGTATATGTGTGATGTAGAATTAAAGGATGAATTTAATGACAATGAGTTTATAGAAACTGTTCTAGATGAAATTGGAGATTTTGAAGGTTCAAATAGTAAGGAATCATTTAAGGAAATAATTAAAAGTATGTTTTTAAATGAAAATAAGCTTGTTGACTTTGATATTAAGACTATGAATTATATATCAGCAGACAGTGCCGAAGAAAAGATAGCTAAGTTCTTATATTCTATATTTGTAAATGATGAAATAAGGGAAGTAGTAGAAAAAAACTATAATGAAGATGTAGATAATATCTTATATAAACTTGTTTTAAAAGCACTTCCTACTTTAAATGGAAAGAGAACAAAGGATGCAGGGTATAAAGATTGCCTGCCATTTGTAAGTGAATTATTTAAAAAAGATTTTAAGTTTTTAATAAGTAATCATGATTTATATAAGACATCTTTAAAGAGATTTTTAGAGTATTATTATTTCTTTTATGTTTCTCAGCTTACAACAAAGCTTTCTAAGTTTGAAAAGGCTGATTTGACTAAGCCTGATAAACTTTATTTTACATTAGGATGGGAAAGTTTATCTAAAAATAGAACATCTTATGTATATGGATGGGAAAAGCTTAAGGGAGAGGTAGAGTTCTTATTTGCTCATGCTATAGCTTTAGAATTTTTAAATCATCATAATTTAGATAAACAATTAAGTTATGTAGATTTATTTAATGCCTTTAATGAAGGTAATGAGGAAGAAATTCATGAAGATATAGAGACAATATGTAGTGAGTACATTGAAAGAAGACAAGAAGGCATTGTTTGGGATGACTTTAAGGTGACAGCAGAAAGTAGTGGAAATAAGGCTTTTGATTCAGCACGTAACTTATACGAAGCAATAAACTTCCAGTTCCAAGGCAAAACATCTACAAGAACAAGAGCTAAGGATGCATATAGAAATTGGTTTATAAAGTTCGTTCAAGATAACTTTGGAAAGAGAAGAGGTTCATTAGGTTACTGCTTAACCTTAAATGAAGAAGACATTATTCTTTTAACTAAGTTATGTATTAATAATAACGAAAGACTAAAACTTAGTCTTTTATTTGATGAATTCAAGAAGAGAGGTATTTCCTTTGATAGGGATTCTAAAATGAAAATAGTACAATTATATGAAAAATTAAATCTTATAGAAAAGAAATCAGATAGTGGGGATGCACAATATGTTAGATCAATTTTATAGTTATTTATCAGAGAAAATAGTAAACTTTTTTATAGTAAATTCATTAGAAAGTGGTTCAAAATATAATATTCAATTTGAAAAGGAAAGTGAAGTTAAAGAACTTTATGAAGCTCTTAAACATAATGATAGATATAAGGAATTTGAATATAAAGACTTAAACGGAGAAGTGAAATATAAATCATACAGTTTACACTTTTCTAATAGAGAATTAATTGTAGCAGCCACTATTGATAATGTACAACCAGACTTTTTAACAAGACTTAGAAATATGGTAGGAGTTGAAGAGGGATATAAGGATAAGGCAATACTTTTCATTCATAATACTACATTAGATAGTATCATGGGAGGAACTGAATCTTTTTCAAAAGAAGGAATGCCTTTTAACATAAATTCAATTCAAAAGGATATAAAAGCTAAGTTAGCTAACTCTACTTTTTCAGAAATAGATAAGGCAATAATAGATCTTGAACTTGAAAAGAAGAGAGATGAATTCTTTGGAGACAATGTATCTATATTTGAATATGAATATTTACTTGCTACTTTAAATAGTACATGCATCGAAAGAGATGCGTATGAAAACTTTGGTTTATTTTATGATAGTAAGCTAAAGGATTTTGAAGGTAAGCAGTTAAAGAAGAGATTAAAAGAAAACTCATCTAACTTTAGCAAGATAGATGAAATTCATAAATACGGTAATCCGGAAACTCAACTTGAAAAGTTTTTAGATGATAAAGGAGTAGATAAACTTAAAGGTGAAGAATGGAAATTTGTAGATTATAAGGAAGTAGATAAATCTATAAGTATTAAAAGAGAAACAAAGGTTTTAGAATATAGAGGATCTTCTGAGGAATGGGACAAAGAAGAAGGAAAGAGCAAGGCTAAATCTAGAATTAGAAATGTTATTGTATTTAATGAAGAAAATAAAGAAGACTTAGAGGTGGAATTCTATTTCGATGATACAGTTCGTAAAGAATATCTTCGTATTATGGAAGGAAACTGTGAAGCTGTAACTTCAGGTAAAAAGATTACTATTAAGTTAAAATATTATGCAGGAGAAGGAAACTTCTATAGAGTTCAATACAAAGATAAGAGTGCAAAGTTTGAATTTAAAATTGCAGCAGTTGGATTTAATCAAAGGTATTTAGAAAGTATTAAGACAAAGTATTCAATAGTTTTTAAGAAGAGAGATGGATATATTGCAATTAATAGTAATGATGAAACTGTAGTATTTAATGAGTATGCTTCAGAAAATGTTGAAAAAGATATAATTAATAATTATGAAGTTATTGAGATAGGTGAAGATGAAAGAGTTACTTTAAGGATAAGTGATACTTTTGAATACGAAGATGATAGTGATTTAATAAGATTTAAAATTAATATAAATGAAAATATAGTTCCTTTTGTAATAGCGGGAACATCTGAAAAGATAGCACCTATTGAAGGTATCAAAGTTTGGAATCTAAAAAGAGAAAAGAAATGTGATTTCAAATTCATAGGTGAAAATAAATTGCAACATGGTACTAAAGAGTACTTTGCTAGAGATGATTTTAGAAAGAACCTTCAATTAGAAAAGCAGCTTATTGATATGGAAGGAATAAGCTTTATAGAAAGTACTGATGGATTAGAAAGCATAGATTTAGAAGTAAGTCAAAATGTTAAAGAAGCCTACAATAACATAATAAGATATTTTATGCTTTCAAGAAAGATTCCAAGCTTAACTTACTTAAATGAAGAGGTTACTAACTTATATAAAGATTTTATAAAGGTTTATATTGAAGAGTTAAATAAGATAGAGGAAGGTTCTTATTTAACTAAGGAACAAAAAAACTTATTTAAGATAGGAACTATTAAGAGATATATAGAAGATAGAGAGTTATTATTTACACCTCTTCATCCTTTAAATATTGCTTATCAGCTTCATATAAATGAAAAAATCTCGAATGAGGAAATAGAAGAAGATATAATAAAGAAGTTTAATTCAACATATCTATTACCTTATGTATTAGGAGATGAAGATAAGTTATATATTCCTATGGAACAGGTACATTCACCAGAGTGGAAGTATTATGTAGATGAAAAACTTCCAAGATATAAGAGTTCAAGAGACTTTGTATCTAAGCTGGTAAATGAAAAGATAGAAGAATTTGTAGATCACTTTAAGTATTTATTTAATATGGGAAGTAACGCTCCAATTAAGATTAACTTAATTAATACAGGAGATAGTAAAGAAATTTTACAGGGGATATTTAAATACTATGTGAAACAGCTTAAGGGTAAGAAGAATATTCTTCCTATAGAAATATGTATCTACTCAAATAAGAACATAACAAATGCTTTTGAGGAAGTTGCTTTTAATGATGATATTAAGGATTTAAAGGAAAACTATAGATTAGATTTAAATGTAGATAATATGTCTGAAGAGGATGTATTAGATTTATATAGAGAAAAAGTTCATTTCTATTCTAAGAGGATAGAAGAAGGAGTAGAGTATGCTCACATAACATTCTTAGAAATGTCTAATGATGTTAAGAGTATAACTTCAAAGATGAATGATATACCATCAGGTATAATTTTAGATGGTGTAGTTTCAGGAGTTCCTTCAGTATTTTTAGGAGATTCTTATAGAACAGGATTTGGAACTAAGTATGCTAATACAGAAAGTGACTTAATGAAGGTAGCTGCTAAGTTAAATGCAGTAAATTCAGCAAGCAATGGTGAACCATATGATAGTCTCCAATGTAAGGCTATATCAGTTTCAAACAGAAGCAGAATGACTTTAGATGATATTTATAATGCCAGCCATTGGGTAACTTTCATTGATCCAAAGGTAGATTTAAACTTCTTTAAAAATGATCCAGAAGCTAAGGACTTACTAATTATTCATTATAGTGATCAATACACAACAGCAGGTGGTTATGATGCTATAACAGTAACTAGAAAATCAGGCCCTTATCAAAAGGTAATTGAAGAGTTCTTAAACAGAAAAGGTGTAGAAGATGCTAAGGAACATTCACCAGCTGTAATTAATATGTTTAATGCTATAAATGGGGACTGGTTATTAAGATTGTTATCAACTAAATCCCATAAACCAAAGGAAAAGATAAGCATACTTTCTGCAATTAAATTAGCCTTAGCTAAGTTTAAAAAAGATAATGTTATCTGGGTACCAATATCTTTAGAAGAGGTATTAAGAGTATCAGGGGGAGCAGGACTTAAGCAGAGTGAAGGATTCTTAACAGCTAAGAAACTTGGATTTGAAGGTTCTGCAAGTGATGATATATTACTTATTGGATTAGAAGAAAAGGAAGATAAGGTTTATGTAACTTATTATCCTATAGAAGTTAAGATTGGTGGAAATGAAACAGACGTAATTAATAAGGCAATTACTCAAGCTAAGGAAACTAAGAAGATATTTAAGGAAGTTTTTGAAGCTAAAGAAGGAAGTAAGTTAACAAGTACTCAAAGAGTATATAGAAACTTCTTAATGCAGCTTGTTATAACTAGTGCAGAAAAGCTTAATCTTTATAATGTATGTAATGAAGAAAACTGGCAGACAGTTATTGATTCAGACTTAAGAAGAAAACTTTTAAATGAAGAGTATGAAGTAAGTGATTACTTAAAGGATTCTATAGGTGAAGCTGGAGTTATTTCATTTAAGAGAGATAATGTTTTTGAAACTGTTAAGAAGCAAGATGAAGTGCTGATTATGGAAATGTCAGAAGATGATGGCTTTAACTTTGTAACTAAGACTATTAGTGAGATAAGAGGAGCAGTTAGTGAAGATATAATCGATGTTGATGTTATAGAAAATCCTAATGTAGATAAGGTTGCAGAGGATAGTTTGGAGTATAATGGAAATGATGATGAAGTAGCTTCTGATAATGGAGATAGTGCTGAGAATGTAGGAGATATAGATGAAGTTGTGATAGATAAACCTGAAAAAGATAATGGTACAGAAGAAGCAGTTTCTAAAGGGAAGTCAGAGCCTGAAGAGAAAGTAGAAGTTAAACCAGTTGATCAGTCAGGTGATGGAGATATGAAAATACTATTTGGTGATAATCAAAGAAGTAATATGCCTATATACTGGTGTCCTAATGATACTAATAAGCTAATGCATACTAATACAGGTATTATAGGAACAATGGGAACAGGAAAAACTCAGTTTACTAAATCTATGGTTACTCAAATTTATAGAGAATCTAAGAACAATGTAGATGGTAAGAAGGTGGGTATATTAATATTTGACTACAAGGGAGATTACAATAAGTCTAAACAAGACTTTATTGATGCAACAGATGCTAAGGTTTATGAATTATATCATTTACCATTCAATCCATTAACAGTAGTTAAATCAGCAAATTCAAAACCAATGTTACCTCTTCATACTGCAAGCACTTTAAAGGAAACATTAGCAAATGCCTTTAATTTAGGCCCAAAGCAGGAAAATAAGCTTAAGGATTTAATAATGGAAGCTTATGAAAAGAGAGGTATTATTAAAAACTTACCTGATACATGGGAAAAGCCAGCCCCTACATTAAAGGATGTATATGATGTTTATATGGAACATGAAGAAATTAAAAAGGATGATAGTTTATATGCAGCTTTCAGTAATCTAATTGATTTTGAAATATTTGAACCAGACTGCACTCAGACTAAGAGTTTATTTGAGATTATAGATGGAGTAACAGTTATAGATTTATCAGGATACGATCCAGGAGTTCAAAATCTTGTAGTAGCAATAACTTTAGATTTATTTTACTCACAAATGCAGGCATATGGACATAGTAAGATTGATGGCAATCTAAGACAGCTAAATAAGATGGTTTTAGTTGATGAAGCTGACAACTTCTTAAGTAAGAATTTCTCTTCTTTAAAGAAGATACTTAAGGAAGGTAGAGAGTTTGGTGTTGGAACTATTCTTTCTACACAGCTGTTAAGTCATTTCTCTACTGGAGAAAATGAATATGCTAATTACATTTTAACTTGGGTTGTTCATAATGTAGCTGATTTAAATAATAAGGATGTTAGATATATCTTTAATACTCAGAGCAAGGGGGAAGAGGAGAATATATATAATAAGATTAAGAGTCTTAATAAGCATTATAGTATTGTTAAGATGGGAGATAGTGATAGAGCGTTGTTTATGAAAGATAAGGCGTTCTGGGAATTAGATAAGTAAGATAAGATAAATAGCTTATGTTGGAATTAGAAATTCCGACATAAGCTTATTTTTTATACAAATTAAAGATATAACAAATGTAAGAGTCAAAGATTTGGTATCTAGAAATCAAGAGTATTACATTGATAGAATTTAAGAAAAACATAAATTTTATC
>CAKVLD010000038.1 GCA_934755305.1 uncultured Clostridium sp.
ATTTCTTGTGCTCTTTCGTTTGTAAATGTTGCTCCATCATATAATTCTTGTGGTGTAATTCTAATTTGTGACATATTAATTTCCTTCTTTCATTTATTTTATATATATTATAATTTTATTTATTGTTTCTTATATCGGTATATTAGCTATTAAATGCTTTAGATACTTCTAAATCTGCATTTTCTAATGTTTCACCAGCTGCTTGCATTTGTGATGCTACTCCTTCTACTACTGGTGGGAATTCTTTCATAAATGAATTGTATAATTCATTAAAACTTGCTACGAAGCTACTTTGTGCTGCCCCTTCCCAGTTTCCTGTTACTTCATCAACCTTTGATTTTAATTGAGTTAATTGATTTGTTATTTCTTGTGCTCTTTCGTTTGTAAATGTTGCTCCATCATATAATTCTTGTGGTGTAATTCTAATTTGTGACATATTCTTATCCCTCTTTCTTCTAATTGTTTATATATAAACCTAAAACTTAGGTTAATAACATTAATTTAATTCATTTATAAACTTTCCTGTATATCTTTTTAGATATAATTCAAGTTGTTTTTTACTAATATCTGATGCATAAATAAATGTATCTATTGTTTTTTTCTTTTTTCTATAATCTCTTATATATTCTTTATTCCCCTTAAAATAGTTCACCTTTAAAATAGGCTTACTTGTTATCTTGAAACACCCTAATTCATTACTATAATCTATAGTTTGAACTTCATCATAATAAATTTCTGTTTCTTCCTTCCTAAGTCCCATTTTATCTTCCCTATCTATATTTTCATATACTACAGAAAAGCTATTATCCTTAAAAAGTATTTTTGCTGGTATATCCCTATAATATCCAATCTTTTTAGTACTTATAAAAAGATATACCAATAATAATATAGTTATTAAGTTCTCTTTTATAATTTCAAAAGAAAAACCATCCATCAATATTTTGAATATAAAAGCTGCTAATAGAAAACAAGTTAAAAATTTTGCTACTTTCCTAACAAAAGGGCGGTTGCTTTTACCTTCTATATAAACTCTATTTGTTATGTTAACGCTTTCATTAGTTATGCTTTTCATATTTTTCTCCTCTATTTTAGGTATTAATCTTTATAATTTAGCTTTTGTGCATCAGTAACTAGATCATTAAAATTCCCTTTAGCTTCTATAAGTATTGTATTCATTAAATCAATAATACTAGTATAAAGATCAATATTCTTTACCCAATCATTATTGTACTTTTCAAAAAAAGCTTCCCCAGCAACACTATTCCAACCATTTGTTTTTAATGTTTCTAGTACTTTTAATAATTCGTTTCTTATAGAAACCATTTCATCTTTTGCAGCTGTATATTCTGATACTGCTGTATCAAATGCTTCTATTTCAACTTTAAAATCAGCCATATATTTATCATCCTCTTTATAATTTTTAACTTATTGTAACTTAGCTAAAATTTCATTAGCTTTGTCCTCTTCCCCCATAGCTTTATAAATAGATGCTTTTGTGCTTAATGCTTCTTTAGAATCTTCTTTTAGTAATAGTACATAATCTATTAATTCTAATGCTTTTGTAAATTCTTTTATATCCTTAAGACATAAAATTCTAAACATATATGCATCCAAGAACATAGGATTTTTTATAGTTATATCTCTATACATTTTAATTATTTCTTTATAATAATTATTAGATTCTTCTTCTCTATCTAGTTTCTTTAAACATAAAGCTTTATAATAATGAGCTGCAAGTACTATTGATGATTTTAGATCATCTACCTTACTTACTACCTCTGCTTGTGCTAATAACTTTTCATAATTATTAACAGTTAACAAAGCATTCATTAATATATACCTAGAATCTAAATCTACTTGTCCATCTTCTAAAGAAACTGCTTTTTCAAGATATTCTATAGCAGTGTTTACATCTTCTTTTTGCGCATATACCTTAGCTTTTTCTATATAAAGATTTCTTTCTTCTATTTCAAACCCTTCCATACTTTCAGCTTTTTCTATCATTTCTAACGCTTTTTCATAATTTCCAAGCATATTAGTTACTTTAATCTTGTCATAGAATAGAGAGACATCTTTAGGGAATAATTCTAGAGCATTATCAATTACTTTTTCTGCTTTATCATATTCACCTTTAGCAAAGTAAATTTCAAATCTTAAGTGATATCCGTCAAAAATATCTGGACAATATTTACTTAATTCTTCTAGAGCTACTAAAGCTTCATCAAACTTATCATTATTTATAAATGCATATATTTGTCTTAATCTAAATTGTGGCTCTAATTTATTCTTATTTATAGCTTTTGAATAATTTCTAATTGCCATATCAAATTTATTAATTTCTTCATAAACCATTCCAAGATTGTAATAAATCTGCGGATCTTCAAAGCCTTTTTCAATAGCCTTATTATATTCAGCTACTCCCCCTTCTACATTTCCTCTTAAGAAGCATATATTACCTAAGTGAAAATATATAACTGGGTTATTTTTGTCTATTAACATTGCCTTTCTGAAGTTGCTTTCAGCATTATCAAGATTTTCTAAAGATGCATAAGCCATACCTAAATTAATATAAGTATCTAAATAATTAGGATTTATTTCTTTTGCTTTATTTAGATATCTTATAGCATCTTCTGCCTTTCCTTTAGCTATAAGCAATAAACTTTGTTCATTTAATTCAAGTTCTTCTGTATATTCTTTCATTACTTACTTCCATCCTTAGTTCCTATATTTCTGGATAATCTATTCTTTCCATTACTACTCTAGACTTAGATTCTAGAGTTTTTAATATTTCTTCGTTATTGTCGAAATATAGATATATCCTAACTACACTTCCTTGACCTTTAATATTTCTTCTGTAATATTCTTCACCTTTTTCATAGTTTGAATATTTTATTGATGTATATTTAGAATAAATATCTATTCTATTATGATATGTATTATATACAATTCTTTGAATCCAGTTATAATTAACTTCTAAGCCATTATATTCTCTCTTACTATTTAATACATAAACATCTCTAATAACATCATCAGTTAGAACTAT
The DNA here is from genome assembly GCA_934755305.1 of uncultured Clostridium sp. Taxonomy (GTDB): domain Bacteria; phylum Bacillota; class Clostridia; order Clostridiales; family Clostridiaceae; genus Clostridium. The sequence goes on from CAKVLD010000038.1 coordinate 3,044, forward strand.
TTCTTCATATACTCTTCTATTTATCTGATTGTTATTACTTTGCTTTACCATAACATAGTGTACATATGGAATTACCCAAAGAAAAGCATAACCAGCTAAAGCTACAAATGCTGATACAAATTCATTATTTTCAGAATGGGTTTTAGGTACTGTTCTAATCCAGCTCCATAAAATAATAGCTAATAGCACCGCTCCTACATGTAAGGCTACATTAATTTTCCTATCTCTAGCCCAGTTGGGATGTTTTTTATATTGAGTTTTAACAATATCTTTTTTCAACTTGCTATCCACATAAATCTTTTTATTCATATATTACCTCTTATCATGATTTGTTATTACTTTTTATAAATTGATACCCCTCTTTACTTTTCTCCTTACTTATATTCCAATAGTTAATAGATGTTTTCTATTTTGCAAAGGATTGCATAGCTTTTCCTATATTCTGTGCATTCTTTGAAAGTTTTTCTCCAAGGCCTGTTAGTTTAGATAAGTCTGGCATTAATATTTTACCTAAATCTCCACCTGTTAACTTTTGTTCTACACCATAGAATGAATTGGCCTTAAATATTATACTAACAATATTTGTAGCTGGTTTACCAAGTTTAGCTGCTTCACTAAACTTATCAACTGTTTTGAAGTTAGGTTTTATTCCATTTACTATATGTTTTAATCCACCAGTTGCTAAGTTTTTCATATCTGTCTTCATAAAGTTACCTAATATAGACATTGATCTTGATCTATCTCCATTAAATAATCCTTTAATAACTTCCCCACCTGATTTTAAATTAAATTTAGTGTATGCTACTGTGTCTTTAACTTCGCCCCATAACCTTGATGTACTTTGACCTATTTGTGCTCTAAAGTGTGAATCTGTAAATAAAGCTTTAGTTCCATTCCATATAGTCTTAGGGTTCATCTCCCATACACCATCTGTTTTTTGCATGAATCTACTTCCTATAATTCCAGCACCGCCACTATTTTTACTACCAAATAATTCTTTTAATCCTACAAATCCCTTATCACCAGCAAAGTTTTTAAACTTACTTCCTAAACCACGTATATCATGGAAAATAACTACTGTATTGGCGACAATTTCAGTAACATCTAAAGTTGCAGCAATACCATTAACAATATCACTATTAAATTCAAATCTTAATATATCACTTAATTTATTAACTTTATCATACCTATTTGCCCAGGCGGGATCTGAATTATTAGTTGCGTAAGCTCTCATATTATAAGCTATATTAGATACTGCATTAACTATTGAAAATACTGCTGCTACTGCAGTGGCAATTGCAATAAATAATCCTCCTCCAAGAGTACATAATACAACTACCGCTACTGCTATTACTCCTATTTGAATAATACTATCTACTATGTATTTTCCTCCACCAGTTCTATACCAGTCGTAAATACTTGATTTTACATCACCTATAAAATCAGCTGCAGTATTAAATGCATCTTTAACCCATCTACCAAAGTCAGTAGCATTTAATACATCGGTATTTAGCCATTGGAAAAACTCTGATACAGCACTTATTTTCATATTATTAGCTTTTTTGAATTCTCCAGCTAAAGTATTTATTCTTTTAGCCATTGCTTCATCAGTGCTTTTAACTTTTTCTTTAAAGCTATCTATACTATCTGCAAAATTCTCAAGTCTTGTTGCTTTTTTATTTAATTCACTTATTTTGGAATTGATAAAACTTAAAGCATTACTTGTATTAGAACTTTGTCCTCCCTTTAAATCTGAAAACTTTTTAGTAATTCCATCTAACTTTTTACTATAATTTTCAGCTTGGGTGGAAGCTTGTCTACTCATTTTGCTAGCATTATTAAGATCACTGTAATCTATATTTAATACTGTTCCCATTTTACTCCCCTTATTATAATTTTAATTATTTATTACGTCTTTCTCTTTCTCTTCTTCTTCTTCTTTCTTCTTTTGCACGTCTAAGATCTTCTTTCAATGAACTAAGTCTACTTTCTAAACTACTTATTTTGCTACTTATATCGTTTAATTCACTTGATAGACTTCTTAAAGCTTCTGAAAGTTTTGAATCGTCAGGAGAATCTTCTTCCTTGTCAGAATTTAATTCTGAATTAAGATCATTTAAATTATTAGTAACCTTTACTCCATGTAATATACCATTGCCTGCTACTACTATGTCACTATTAAAATAATCCACATAAGAATTACCACTGCTATTTAAACTACTCTTAATTTTTTCTACCTGACTTTTTCTTTTCTTTAAATCGCTAATCTCGTTTTTAACTCTTGTAATTTCTCTTTCTATACTCTCAACTGACATTTATTTTTTCCTCCTAAGATTCTTGAGAAGCTGCTATTACTTTGTGAAACTCAGCTGCATTTTTATCTATTTCCTTACTTACAGCTTCATCTGCATCAATATATGTACTTTCTGCTTCTACTAAGGCATCATATAAATCATACAAAGTTTCCTCTATATCATTTAAATTTCCAGTCAAAAGATTATATTGCTTTTCAAAGTTATTTCTTGATTTTCCAGCCCAGGTTGAAAGAAGTGTATGAGTTGTTTTTTCGACCTTATTCTTCGTCTCAGTGAAAGTTTTAGCTGTACTTTTAAACTTCATTATTGCATCATGAATTTTATCCGTCTCTAAACGCTTTATCTCACCTGCCATTATAATCCCCCTATCCCAGTATATTCTTGTCTTCCTATGTATTATATAACATCTTTTTATATTTTTCTTCATAAAATTGAAAAATGTGACCAAGGTCCTATATTTTTACGACCTTGGTCACATATGTTTTTTTAATTTGTTAATTCTTATTTAAATAGTTACTGCATAGTTTTGATTTTTATTACTTCGTTTTCTACTATATAATAAGCATCTCCTAGTTCTAACTTTTTCTTAAAGCTTCTAGTTATATTAATATTCATATCAAAGAACTTACTATTTTCAAGATCTTCATATAATATACCTTTTCTATTTTCTTTTAATGATTTAACTAATTCTTTAGAAGCAAATGTTACTTGAACATTATCAATATTATTAAATATAATACATACTTTTAACTTTTTATATTGTCCAACTATCTTCTTATACATGTCCATTATTTCTTTATTATTGTTAATATCATTTACTGCATCATTATTATTAACAACTACTAATAATAATGGTTCATCTTTTAAAGCTTCTATACCTTCATCCATCATTAAATCTTGACGTTCATCTAAAATATCATGTACATCTTCTATAACTTCTTCAAAATCACTATATAATACAGAATACTTGTCTACAAATCCGTAATCATCCATAAAACTTAAATCTTTTTCGATATTATCTATAACATAAGCCTTTACTGGATTTGATAAGATATTCTTTTGTAAATTGTTCATAATATTTCTAATTAATGTTCTCTTACCTCTTCCTGTTTTACCTATAGTACAGAATACTCCTACATTTGCAAGATTTATAGTTTCTAATTCTATAGTTGCATAATTTAAACCTATTGGTACTTCATATTCTTTTAAATTACTTAAGTTGTAATTATTATTTATATAATTCATATCTAATAACTTAGGTATTTCAGGAATAACTTTAGCACCTTTACCTGGATATTTTGAATTCATTTCCTCTATGAATAATTTCATATTAGCAACTCTTTCAATTTCTTTTTCTCCTTCAAAAGCTAAATATGTTTGATATTCATAAATAACTTTATCAATAGAAATTAAAGCTCTACCTGGTACATTCTTAGGTTGCATTCTACATCTATCAAATAACATTCCATATTCACCAGAATCATTACAATATAATCCTATCTTTCTACCAAAGTTAGTCATATACTTGTAACTTACACCTGTTGTTTGAGGGTTTGCCATAATTACTGTTATACCTACAGCTATACCTTCTCTACAAATATTTACAAAGGCTTCTTCCATATCTGGATATAACTCTTTAAAAGCAGTAAAATTATCTAGCATTATAACTATATGAGGTAAATCTTTAAATCCTGCTTCTCTATATGAAGCAAAAGAACTAATACCTAAATTAGATAATATCTCTTTACGTTTTGCTATTTCTTTTAATATCATCTTAATAAAGTTTTTAAGCTTTTCATCTTCTGAAGAAGTAACTACACCACCTACATGTTTTAAACTTTCAAAGTTTTTAAGTATCATAGATGCAAAATCCATAATATAAATATTTACTTCTTCAGGGGAATAAGTATCTGCTACTGATTTAATTATTGTTTGAAGCAAACTAGTTTTACCAAATTGTGACGAACCTACTATAAATATATTTGCATCTTGAAGATTAATCTTAACTGTCTCTTGAAGCTGTCTAGTTGGATCATCATATAATCCTAATTCCACTTCTGTAGCTAGAGGATTTTTAGAAGAAGATACTGCATCTTTTAAGTAAATTAAATCAGGTAATGGTGGTAAACATATACCTGGCAATCTTTCTATATTATTTTTTTCACAATAATTATGAACATAATCTACTATTGCCTCAAGCTGAGTTTCACTATTTCCTTCTGTTTTCTTTTTCTTTTGCTTAAATACTTCTTTTCTTTTTCCCCATAAATTAACTTCATTTATTTCAAATTCTTTAAATGTTCCCATATCATCATTAACAGCAGAAGCTCCACTATAAGCCGATTGGAACAAATCAAATATTTCATTATTACCAACTTGTAAATAAGCTCTACCTGGTTCCTTAATTTCTGCAGCTAAAGGTGATTTTAAAACTTCATTTGAATCTTGTTTATTTTGTACCTTTAAACATAATTTGAATTTAGAGTTACTCCAAATTTGATCATCTACAACACCTGAAGGTTTTTGAGTTGCAAGTATTAAGTGAACCCCTAAACTTCTACCTATTCTGGCTGCTGATATTAATTCTTTCATAAATTCAGGTTGATCACTTTTAAGCTCTGCAAATTCGTCAACTATTAATATTAAATGTGGAAGTGGCGTTTTGGCTTCTCCAGCTTTAAACTTTTTAATATATGCATCAATATGATTTACTTCTGCTTCTGCAAAAATTTCTTGACGCTTTCTAAGTTCTGCTTTAATAGATAATAAAGAACGTGTAATTTCTCTACCATCTATATTAGTGATAGCTCCAACTAAGTGTGGTAAATCTTTAAATTGATTAACCATACCACCACCCTTAAAGTCTATAATTACAAATCCAACTTCATATGGATGGAAAAGTGTAGCCATTGATAAAATATAACTTTGTAAAATTTCACTTTTACCAGAACCTGTAGTACCTGCTACTAATCCGTGAGGTCCATGATGCTTTTCATTTAAGTCTAAAGCTACTATATCCTTATTACTTTTTACTCCTAAAGGAGCTGCCATACTTTTATATACTGCTGATTCATTCCATCTTTTTTCTATATCTAAATCATCAGTATCTTGTATTCCTAATAGTTCGTATAAAGTTATATTTTTAGTTAATTGACTTTCTAAAGTAACTTCATCTACATAAATAGGTGCCATCTTTAAAGCTAATTCTTCTAATAAATCTTTTTTTATTGGATTATAAGAAAATTCTACTCTCTTTTCTCCATCTTCTGTATCTATTAATATTCCTTTTGAAAGATCTTCTTCTTTATCTAATCTTGCTATCTTCTTACATCCTTTAGGTAATAATTCTTCACTTTCTTCAAAAAATACAAATGTTACCCCAAGTTCTTCTCCATTACTTATAAATTTAGATATAGGGTGATTATTTATTCCTTTATTATCTAGAACAAATACTACGAATTTATCGAACTTTGTATTCTTAGAATTTTTCCCTTCTTCTGCTCTCTTTGAAAGTTCTATGTATAAATATTCAAATAATATATTTTTACTTTCATCGTTATATATTAAATTTCTAATTCCTATATCATCATTTTCAACGTGTCTAAGCCATCTAAGCCACTTAAAGTTTTCTTGTTCCTCTTCCTTAAATGAATAGAATAGCTTAACATCTTTATAAAAATGACGGCTTACTAAATCCATAGTCATAATATTTAATAAATCACATAACTTATTATATGTACCAACTACACCAAAGGCACCTACTTTATTAAACTCTACTATTGTAGGTTTATCTTTTAAGTTTTTATACTTTTTAGCTAAGTTTTCTGGAATATAAACTAAATCATCCTTAGAGTTATTAAATTTAAGTGGTGTATATTTAATTTTACATAAAGCATCATCATCACCACTACCAAGCCTAACGTTTAAAAAGTCTTTATCTTCTTTATCTCTATCAAAAAGATCTTTTTTATACTCTATTATACTTTCTATATTCTCTTCTATAGGCTTATATATCTTATTTAAAATTTTCAATTCACTTTTTCTAGTCTTTTCTATTTCTAATTCTTTTTCACCTACATATTGTAAATAATTATCTTTTCTTTCTTTAAGTTCATCTTTATATTCTTTTTTAGTAGAAATAGCTGTAACTATAGACATAATTATACCTACTGTCATAGTACAAACACTATACATAATATAAGTTCCACCGCCACCCATATTACCTCTTATTACTATAGTTATTGCTAATGTTGCTAACGCTGGTATTAAAGTTAAAAGTAAATTTTTCTTAGGAGCTTTACCTATCTCTTCAGGAGGTAAAATCTCAATTTCCTCTTTAGGTTCTATATACTTAATTCTAGTATTTCTATTAAACTTAGGATAAATCATATTGTTATTCTTGACTTTATCCTCAAACTTTAAACCTGAAATCTTCATTTTTTCATCAATATCTGTATAAAGTTTTCCATCTTTTAAATAAAAATAATGTCCAACTATTATAAAGAAATCATAATTATTAAGTTTTTGTTTTTCTCTTATTTTCTCTGAATTTATGAAAACACCATATTTAGTATTATTGTCTTTTATATAATATTCCCCATTCTCGCATGAAAAAGTTACACTTCCTTGTTTATAAAGAAAATCATCTATAAAAATATGATTTTCTTTATTTCCCCCCATAGTGAAAGAACCTATTCCTTTTAAATCTATAACTCTATCATAATTCTTAAGCACACTATCAAAATCTATAAAGAAATTTATTTTAAATAGCTCAACATTGCTATTTGGATTCTTTATAATAATCTCATCACCATGCTCTAATTCCTTATTAAACAGTTTCATTACACCATCAATAGTGAAATAAACTGAATCCCCACAATTTATTTGCCAACCCTTACTACTTTTAATTAACTCAAATTCAAAGTCCTCAAAAAACCTATCCTTATTGAATCTTACCTGACATCCCTTTGTTGTCCCAACTTTAATCACATTAATATCATCAGATGAAAGCATATATTCTCTATAAAGGCTTTTACCTGAAAATATTACTTTATACTTATTATTCAAGGCCAGTTTCCTCCTATGTTATATTTATAATAGAGCCACTGTGTATATTATAATCACTTAATAATCTATTTCCTTTTAATAAAGCTATAGGATTTTCAGATTTTAAGTATACCTTGCTCATATTTTCAGTATTAATACCAATATCATATGCTTTATTTAAAGCTAAAACTAAATCATTAGCTGTTATATCTAATGGTACTTCTATATCAACCACTTTACTTTGCTTATGTATATGCAATCTAATAATAGCACTATTCTCCATACCTTTCCCCCTTAACTTACTACATATGCAATCTTATTAAAATTAGTATTTTTAGACAATACATTAATATCTAAGTTTTCTTCATTTACATAATTAATATATTCTACTATATTGCACTTATTTAAAAGATCACCTTTAATTAAGTAATTTTCCTTATCTTCTAAATACATATTGCAGATAAATACAAATTTGTTTTCATCTGAACAATCTATATTAAATAGGAGGGAATTTAATTTAGAACATTCAATTTTACCCTGCTTAGTAACAATAATAACTTTATTACAACTACTCATTAACATTGACTTTTCTGTAGTAAACTCTGAAGAAGTATCTACTATTATATAATCATACTTTCCACTAGTTTTTATTTTATCTATCAAAAATTTATATTCTGGTATCTTTATATTTAAAGATGATAAGGCTTGTCTAAACGGTAATAAATAATCAAAAGTTTCATTAACAATTGATTCATCTAGATAGCTCAATATATTTTCATCCCTAGAAAGCATCAACTTTTCTAATCCTGATTTACAAAATACATTAGTTCTATTAAAAGGTATACTTTGAAGACTTTCTGTATTAATATACAAAACCTTTTTACTACCATTAGTTAAAGCCGCTGCAATCCCCATGGCCACAGTAGTTTTTCCTGAACCACCAGATGGAGAATACACCATAAACACCTTACTTTCAGCTCTATTATCTAAACTAGCAATAGATTTTGTAACTCTTTTGTTCATTATTTCACTATATATCTTCTTTACGCTTGTATATTTATAAATACTATGTAAACTTAAGTTTTCTGTACCTACTTGACTTTCTTTTTCAGTTAATATAAAGGTATTTCCTATATTATGCTTTTCAAATTCATAACTATACAGATTTTCATTTATAACTAGAATATCGATGTTTCTAGGTGTACTAAAATACTCCTTTAAATATCCTTCATCTGAAATAACAATTATATCGATTTTATCTTCTAATTCTTCTATAAACTTAAGCTCTATAGGCATTAAATATCGTTCATCTGTATCTACTAACATTATAGATAACTTATTCATTTGCTTCTTCCCCTTAATTCTTTGTTATTAAAAAATCACTATTTGCAAGTGTTATTCTATCCCCTATCTTAACTTCTACCATTACATTTCTTTGTAACTTCCTGCCCTCTAAAAATGTCCCATTTGAACTACCAATATCTTGTATAAAGTATCTATCTCCATTAATTATAAACTTACAATGTCTTCTACTTATTGCTTTATTAAAAGATATTTGTCCATCTACCATAGTTGAACTAGAACCAATAATAAACTCCTCTTTATCAATTAATAAATTAACTTCCATTGGAGTATTTAAACCTTTTAATATTATGGATGATTTAAAAGAATTATCTTCACATTCATCTAACAAAGTTGTCTCTTCTTCATAATCATCATAAAATTCTTCTTTATAAGGTTCTTCTTTATAATACTTCTCTTCTTCCTCAATCTCTTTTTTCACAGGAGTTTTAACCTGCATTTGAATTTCCCTTTTAATATTATTTTCTTTTTCTCTTTCTAATTGCATTCTCATTAATAAATCATAATCTAAAGATGGATTATTATTTTTAACTTTATCTAAAGCCTCTTTTTCCTCTTTTCTTCTAGAAAATAACTTTCCAAAAAAACCTTTTTTCTTAGTTTCTTCTATTATTTCCTCTTCTACTTTTATTTCAACTGGCTTTTCAATAACTTTAGGCCTTTCCTCCATCTTGTTTCTAGCAGTTAATTCTCTTAAAATTACCTCTAAAGGTTTTATACTTGTAAGACTTTCACTTAAAATTCCTATTGAAGGTCCTTTTAAGTTTCTATTTAAATTAATAAGCTGAACTAAATTATACTTTAGCTCCTTTATGAAAGATTCTTCCGTTCTATATTCCTTTGAGTTTATAGGAAGATAAATCATATATACATTAAGATTATGGGTATCTATAAAAATACTATCTAAACTTGAACTAATATTTTTATACTCCATAAAACCATTTTCTTTTACTCCTATTACTATACGTAATAATTTAGTTACCACTTTTAAAAAAGTATTTGATGACATTTCATGAGCTAATGATTCTAAAGTCTTAAACCTTGAAATATCATATATTAACTTCACATTTCCATTATGTGATACTTTTACACATCTTATAAATCCAGAGTTTTCTTCATTTCTAAGAACTTTATATCCTACATCAGAAAATAAATTATTATCTTTTAAAGTATAACTTATGTTTAAATTATCCCTGTATTCTTCAATTAAGTTGCTTATCAAACTCTTGCCTCCTTTATTTTTTTCTTGAAGATTTTAAAAAAAATGAGAGACGTTTACATGATACCCTCATAAACACCTCTCAAAACTCATAAATTCACCTTTATTAATATTATATACCTTTTTCCAATAAATTTCTGCATTTTAGGATAAAATGTGACTTTAGTCCTATTGTAATAAGACTATGGTCCTATATTATTTAAAATAACTATATTATTAAGATGATTCACAAAAGGGGCTGTTGCACAGTTAATTAAGAATTAAGAATTTAAAATTTAGAATGTTGGATGAAAACCTTAATAGGTTTTCTTTATAAATATCTTATATTAAGAAATTCTATTAGAATTTCATCCTACATTATTAATTCTTAATTGTTGTGCAAAACCCAGCCCCTTTATTTATGTACATAACTTCTATTACCCTTAAATACAGTTATAACCCTATTCTCTCATATTCTTAAATCCCAATTATAAAATTTTATGCTATTTCTAAAACCTTGCTCTTATCTACTGTTAAATCACTTAAATTCATGTAGCAGTCTTTTCCTTTGTAGAATACTCTAACTAAGTTATCTTCCAATTCTGATATTGGTTTAAACTTACTTGCAGTAGTTGTTGGAAGAATTTCTCCTGGTTTTGATGGAAATGAATTTCCAAGAACATATACACTAACTTGTGTACCAACTGGTAATTCTGCTATTACCTTACTATCTAATGTTTTCCCTTCATATACCTTTGCTCTACTAGTTTTAACTTTTGCTGCATATACAGAAAATTCATCTAAAGTAGATGTTCTTATTACTGATTTTTCTGCAGTATTTACTTTGGCATTTACTGCTACTGCTCCTGTCCCGACAAGCATTGTCAACGTTGCTAATAATAACGCAATCTTCTTCATATTTATACCTCCTTTTACAATTTATTTTATATTAGTTATTATATACCCGGACCTAAAATTTGTAAAGTTTATTTTATTAATAAAATTATTAAATTATTTTCATTTAATTAATTTTAAAGAATTTATCTTTGTATTTAGATAAAAAAAAATGCCACATAGTGACATTTTAATAATTTGTTCTATTTTGATATTATTTCTACTCCTGTTTCAGTAACAAGAAGAGTATGTTCCCATTGAGCAGACAAAGAACCATCAGCAGTACGAACTGTCCATTCATCATCTCCATCAATATAAATTTCACTTTTTCCTGCATTTATCATAGGTTCAATAGTAATAACCATACCAGGAACTAAAATCATTCCAGTACCTCTTTTACCCACATGTGAAACAAAAGGATCTTCATGCATTGCAAGACCTACTCCATGTCCACCAAATTCTCTAACTACTGAATATCCATGGGACTCTGCATATTCTTGAATAGCTGCCCCTACATCTCCCAAAAATCCCCAAGGCTTAACAGCTTTTATTCCTTCTTCTAGACATTCTTTAGTTACTTCAACAAGTCTTTTAGCTTCAGAACTAACATCCCCTATCATAAACATTCTTGAAGCATCAGAATAATAACCATTTAGAATAGTAGTTGCATCTACATTAATAATATCTCCAGACTTTAATACATCATTTGTATTTGGAATTCCGTGACAAACAACATCATTAATAGATGTACAAATACTTTTTGGATATCCTTCAAAGTTTAAATCTCCAGGAATTCCACCATGGGCTATTGTATATTCATAAGTCATTTTATCAATTTCTTCTGTAGTCATTCCTTCTTTAATATTAGCTTCAATTAAATTTAGAAGTCCATTATTAATCTTTGCACTTTCCCTAATTCCTTGAATTTGTTCCTCATTTTTTATTAAGTTTCTTGATGGAACTATAAATCCTTGATTTCTTAGATGTTTTAGCTTTTCATCAAACTCTAAGTGGCACTTCTTATATTTTAAACCGCTACCACACCAACATTTATCATTTCTATTAATCAATTAAATCAACCTTCTTCTTATACATTTTCTATTTCTATATTTAATATCTATTCTTGCACGTAAAAAAAGTTCTACTCTTACAATAATTTATCTATAAGAAATTGTACCTTAGCTAACTTTTTCTTAAGTTGAACTGTTCCATATATAATTCTTATTTCCATATCTGGTTTTTGAACAAAAGTATTTACAATTAAGTTATTAAGCTTTAGCGCATCAACTGGAACTGCAAATTTTTCATCACCTAGATTGCTTTTGGCATAATCCTTTGCTAATTTTTCATCAAAAAATAATCTAAGAGAATCATCTTTATTATCTAACAAAAACTCATCCTTACTTAAATTCTCATCAGTATTTGCTGAACTTGCTATTATATAAGCTTTTTTATCAGTAAATTGTATCATATGGAATAAATTAATAAACATAAAATCAGTATTTGAAACTAAAGGTTCCTCCCCTTTATGAGTATATAAAGCATTTACAAAATCCTTTACAACAACATTAATCCATTCCTTACCGTCATTTATTATTATGGAAAATAATCCTTTAAACATGGCATTATATGCAGTTTTCATCATTCCATCTGTTCTTACCTTTAGTACTAAAGGCTTATCTTTTTCAGTAGTTGTATCTATTGTCAACTTATAATTAATAGCACATTCTTCTGCTAAAGCTTTGTCCGAAAAAATTCTAAAGCATGGTCTTCCTAGAGAATCTGGTCCTGATAATATCATACCAGTGTTATTTTCAAATTCTTCTACAGTAGTATCTTTGCCTAATAGAGTATAAATATATTCTTGATCTAATAATGCAAATAATATTTCTTGTTGCTTTTCTAGTATCCCCTTCTTATCATTTTTGTCTATTGATCCAAATTCTCTTATTAATTCTACAACATTTTTATTATTCATCTATATCCCCCTGATTCCTTTTATCATTTATACTTCTATTATAACTTAAAAATATAATTTAGTATTAATATTAAATATTTTTTCTATAATTTTTTCATTAATCTACATAATTTGTGTTATTATAGCTCTTGAGTTTTCTGCAATTATTTTTATTGTTTTATCAGTATTCCTTAAAAGATTAACTTTTTATTTGTATATATTAAAATTAGGTAGTCTAAATTTAGACTACCTATACTCTATACATATTTTCTATTTTTACAAACCATAATGAATCTATGCTCTAAACTTTCAATATAAGGTTTATACTTAAGTTCTTTATATAATTCACATAATTCTTTAAAAGAAGTTTCTACAGAAAAACCTGGAAACTCCCACTTTATAATATTGGCAAAATAAACAATTGCTCCAACATCATAAAACCTCAAATATGGAAAAAACTCTTCTTTATATAATACCTCAAAAGAACTTTCCTTAGCCTCTTGTACACAATGCTTTAAATCATGTTTTGGAAATTCTGGCACAAAACCTTTTATTAATTTGTTAGATAAATATTCATTATTTCTACCACCTACTTGTTGAGTAATAAACAATCCATTAGGCTTTAATATTCTACTAACTTCCTTAATATCATAAGACTCATGCCTATTTATAATCATATCAAAAGAATTATCAGGAAAAGGTAACTTACTATCATCTTCTACCTTATTTACTGAAATACCCAAAGGACTTAATACCTTTTTGCATAACTTCACATTAGGATCATAACTCTCAGTTACTGATGTATTTTTATAAGGATGATTTAATGTTAACAAAAATTCTCCTCCACCAGTTCCCATGTCCAATAGCTTGTACTCTGGCTTTAAGTAGCTTTTTAAAATTTTTTCATAATCCCAAGGTAACTCTTCATCAGCCCATCTACCTTTTAGATAAGAAAAATCCCATCCCTTAAAAGTTTTATTTTCTTCTTCTATCCATAAATTCTTTAACTCATTAATATTCATAACTATTCCTCTTTTCATATTTTAATATCATGAAAATGGTACAGCTATCACTGATAACAAATTAACTTTTTCTTGATACAATCTGTTATCAGATTACATAAACTGCACCAAGTAGTTACTCAATTTTAATTTCATTTTTTTCTCTCCTTAAATTTAATTAATATATCTCTTTAGCATCCTTTGGAATACTTTGAGTATGCATAAGAAAGCTTATACTATTATCTGCTTCTTCGCATTAGGATTAGTTTTAGCATTTTTGGGCTACACATAAAAATAATGAATAATCTACTCCTTTATCAAGAACTATCTTAGTACCATTAAATACTGTTTCAAAAGTTACATCCATAAAACCATACTTCTCCAAGATATCCTTAAACTCATCTCTATTAAATCCGTTATGTCCATTAAAATCTTTTTCGTTCTTATGAAAACTTCCATCTTCCTCATCTAAATCAATGATAATAACTTGTCCACTCTTCTTTAATAGCTTACTTAATAATTCAAATTCTTTCTCTATGTCTACAATATGATGAAATACCATTGAACTATAAACTATATCAAATTTTTCATAAAACTCTTCATTATTAAGAATTTCTTCTGTATATATAGATATATTTTTTAAATTACCTTCTTTTATCTTTTCTTTAAGAACCTTTACCATCTCTTCTGATGTATCAAAACATGCAACCTCTTTTAATACCTTACTAAGCCTTGTTGTAAATAGACCTGTACCACAACCTATTTCTAAAGCAGTTTTTTCTGATGCATCTTCAATTCTTTCTATTATTGCCTTTGATAATATTTCTGTACGTTTGATTCTTTCTGGGTTGTCCCACATTCTAGCTTTTTCATCAAAACTCATACCCCCACCCCCCTTATTACACATTATGTATTTTTGTATATTATAACATAAAATTACTTTTCTACACTTTTGTCAAAAAATCATCTTCTTTAGTATAAAATCAACCTTATAAGTTCTTAATAAAATAATGCAAATCAATTTTTAAATATACAAAAAGAATCGAAGGAAAAATGCTTTCTACTTATTTTTTCTTCGATCCTTTTACTACAAAATTATTATTTTATAGTCCTCTATGTTCAATAACTCTATTAAAACCTAAAGCAAATAAATCTTCTTTTGTTACTTTGTTATTGTAATAAAAAACTGTATTTCCCTTTTGATAAACTCTACAAGAGAACTTTTCATTTTCCTCTTTTAAAGTAGTCTTTTCGCACAACTTTCCTGTACATCTATAATTTCCTCCAGGTTTGTATGTAGCCGGATTAGTCATGCAAAACCTAGTAGTTGTAATATATCCTAATGGATAATGAACTGAATATTTAAAGTTAGTTTTCTTTAATTTAACCCCTTGCATAGGACAGTCAAATTCTATATTCTTAATTCCTTTAGATTCTAATAATCTTATGCTACTTTCAGTAAGTAAATTACTTGACCTATACATCTCCATCATATCTTTATCCAAAAACTTTTCTGCTGTTTTTATTCTAGGATCTCTTTTCATCTTATTTAAAAGCCTTCCTACTACTACTTCAACACCAGGATATTGCCTTTCTAAATGATAAACAGTTCCCCAATCATTTGCAATTATCTCTGTTCCTGCTTCTGGACTAACATAGTCTAAAATTTCATCTAATAAATCCATTCCGTAATCTGTTAGATAAGGAAACACAAATGATACTTCCTTATTATTCTCTTTTAAATAATCATAGACTAACTTATAATCTTCTTTCTCTGGAATACGATTTTCACAAAATTCTTCTCCAAAATATATTCTAGAATACCCCTTTGCTCCTTCATATACATTTTCTGCTTTACTTATAAATATAACCTTCTCCATAACCTGCTCCTTATAATTCTATTAATAGTAACACTTTTCCTCACAATCCCTTTTATAAATTTCCTTATATATATCTTTTATCTCTCTTCTCAAAATATCATCACTTAAATCTTCTGAAATTAATTTTCTAACCCTGTATAAAAAACTTACATCCTTAACCTTCTTTTCTACTGTATAAGCTCGTCCAACTATCTTTAATGAATCTATATCTGTCAAATCAATATTTTTCAACCCACAGGCACCACAAGTATTTGCTAATGATCTTTGTCTCTTTTTGTATTGTCCAATTATATCAGGAGCTTTTCCTTCTTTAAAGGCACCTTTCTTACAAAACATCTTCATATTTTGTATAGCACCACAGCCTCCCCCTCTATAACCTTCTTCTCTAGTGTAATTACCTAAACAATGTTCATATGTACAATAACCATCATCATACTGACAATTAGTATTAAGCATTAATATCTCATATTCCATATCTGGATTCTTTTTCTTCAAATCATTAATCTCATCAATACTCATATGTCTTGGCAAAATAATTCTACAAGCTCCCATATCTTTATAGAAATTAACTGCCTCAGTATTATAAACTGAAGAACAAGTACTCATATGTACTTTTATGTTGTAATTCTTTTCCTTAATAAATTGTAATACCCCAATATCTGCTATAATTACTGCATCAGCTTTTAACTCACAAAGTTTCTCAATATTTTTCTCAATAAAATCATATTGCTTTTCTGTATACACAGTTTCATTTAAAGTTACGTAAACTGGAATATTGCTATCATGACTTCTTTTAATTACCTCTTCCATGTCACTAAAATTGTCTAAGTTAGAGGTTTTATACGGCCTACGATTTACAATTGGAATGTTGTATTTTGAATTAGTTTCTTTGTCAATTATCCCACAGTAAATTTCATCTGCACCAGCTTTAACTAATCTGTCAACTTCATCAACAGAGCTTAAAGGTGCTAATATCTTCATAAGTTACACTCCCCTTTTATCTCATAGTTTCTACTATTTTACTTTTGTAGTAATTATATCATCTTTCCTTTTTCCTCTTCAACAGATTTTGTTGTATCTTTAGTTTTTTTAATTTTTGCTCTTATATGTAGTATTTTTTTGTAATATTCCCACAATAAAATTATTTGTATTAAATAAAAACTTGTATATATGTTGTATCTTTTACTTATTTTTCATCTTGTTTTTATAAGTAATTTTAGAAAAAAATATAGCCATGTTTTAGAAAATTAATTCTAAAACATAGCTATAATATACTAATGACAATGACCTCCACCACAATGTTTGCAATCTCCACCACATTGAATTGATTTGCCACTTTTTTTATCACGTATCATACTTTTTATTATTAAGCCCACTATAACTAGTAGAACTCCTCCAACAATTACTGTGCCCATATTAAAATTCCCCTAACTTATAAATCTATTTTAATTTTAAATCTAATAGTTGAACTTTATAGCACTATATTTCAATACTTAATGATTGACTTTCTTTATATGGTCTAACTAGTAAATATATAAATCCAATAATTATTGCTATTGCTACTACTGTACCTATATCAAATCCTCCTCCAGTAACAAATGTTCCAATTTGGTAAATTGTCAGTGAAGCAAGGTAAGCAAGAAGTGTTTGATATCCAATTGCAAACCAGAACCATTTAGCATTGTTCATTTCCCTCTTTATAGCACCCATAGCTGCAAAACAAGGAGCACATAAAAGGTTAAATACTAAGAATGAATAAGCTGAAATCACTGTCATACTTCCTGCAAGTGAACTCCAAATCTCTGTTCCATCTTCTGCAACTTCTGCAAATCCATAAAGGATACCAAAAGTACCAACAACATTTTCCTTAGCAATAAGACCTGTAATAGCTGCTACTGCTGACTTCCATTCACCCCATCCAAGTGGTGCAAATATTGGTGCAATCACATTTCCTAATGTAGCTAATATACTACTTTCTAATTCCTCAGCTTCAAGCATTGTAAATGATCCATCTACCCATCCAAAGCTCATTAAGAACCATAATACTATTGTAGATAAAAGAATGATAGTTCCTGCTTTTTTAATAAATGATGATCCACGTTCCCACATACTTCTTAAGATATTTGATAATGTTGGCATATGATAAGCTGGAAGTTCCATAACAAATGGTGCTGGATCTCCTGCAAACATCTTAGTTTTCTTTAATATAATACCTGAACAAATAATTGCTATAACTCCAACAAAATAAGCACTAGGTGCAACCCATCCTGCTCCATCAAATAAAGCACCTGCAATTAGTGCAATAATAGGAAGCTTTGCACTACAAGGAATAAATGTAGTAGTCATAATAGTCATCTTACGATCTCTATTATTTTCAATAGTTCTTGATGCCATAACTCCTGGAACACCACAACCTGTACCAATTAACATTGGAATAAATGATTTACCAGAAAGACCAAACTTTCTAAAAATTCTATCCATAATAAATGCAACTCTTGCCATATATCCACAAGCTTCTAAGAAAGCAAGGAATATAAATAGTATAAGCATTTGAGGAACAAATCCAAGTACTGCACCAACTCCAGCTACAATACCATCTAAAATTAAGCTTTGTAACCAATCTGCACATTCTAATGAAGAAAGTCCTGATTCAATTAAAGCTGGAATACTAGGAACATCTATGCCAAAAAGACTCCACCCTTCACCAAAGACACCATCATTAACCCAGTCAGTAGCCCATCCCCCAACTGTTGTTACTGAAACATAATATACTACAAACATAACTACTGCAAATATAGGTAATGCAAGCCATCTATTAGTTACAACTTTATCTATTTTATCTGATGTTGTTAATTTTTCTCCTTTATTGCCTTTTTTACAGCACTCATGAATTATTGATGAAATATAGTTATATCTTTCATTTGTAATAATACTTTCTGTATCATCATCCATTTCATTTTCAAGCTTTGTAATTTCTGCTGATACATCAGGTACATTCTTCATAAGTTCAATTATTTTATCATCATTTTCTAGTAACTTAATTGCAAAAAATCTTTTTTGTTCTTCTGATACATCTGAACCTATTTTTGCTTCTACATCTGAAATAACTGTTTCTACAGTAGAATCAAATTTATGAACTAAAGTATTTAAGCCTTTCTTTTTTGCTATTTGAACAGCTTTTTCTGCTACTTCCTTAACCCCTACGCCTTTAAGAGCTGATATTTCAACAACTTCACAACCTAAGTTCTTACTAAGCTTATCAATATAAATCTTATCATTATTCTTTTCTACCATATCCATCATATTAACAGCCATTATAACTGGAATTCCTAGCTCCATTAATTGTGTAGATAAATATAAGTTTCTTTCAATATTTGTACCATCTATTATATTTAATATGGCATCTGGTCTTTCGTTAATTAAATAATTTCTTGCTACAACTTCTTCTAAAGTGTATGGTGATAATGAATAAATTCCTGGTAAATCCATAATGGTTACGTCCTTATGGCCTTTTAATTTACCTTCTTTTTTTTCTACTGTAACACCTGGCCAATTACCTACGAATTGATTAGAACCTGTAAGTGCATTAAAGAGTGTTGTTTTACCACAGTTTGGATTACCTGCAAGTGCAATTTTAATTGCCATTATTAGTTCCCCCTTATTTAAAACTATATTTAATTTTATCTTTTTTGACGTTTACTTAGTTAGTTATCAATAACTCTTCTACCTAGATTATTCAATCTCTATCATTGCTGCATCAGCTTTACGTAAAGATAACTCATATCCTCTTACAGTTACTTCAATTGGATCTCCAAGTGGAGCTACTTTTCTTACAAAAACCTCTACTCCTTTAGTTATTCCCATATCCATAATACGTCTTTTTACTGGACCTTCACCTGTTAGCTTTTTAACCTTCACAGTGTTACCACAAGGGACTTCTTTTAAAGTCTTCATTAATAATTCCTTCTTTCATAACTTTGTATTTTATATATCTCACTAATTCTCTAATCCCTTAGTTTCATGTTATTTTATACCAATATTCTTCTTGCCATGTCTTTTCCAATAGCAACTCTTGAATCTTTTACATTAACAATCATATTACCATTAATTTCAGAAACAACCATAACAGTTCCCCCTACTACAAAGCCAAGCTTTTCTAAGAACTTTTTTGTTTCTTCTTTTCCACCAACTTTTTTTATTACGTTTTCTTCTCCAGTCTTAACCATTGTTAAAGGCATAATCTCATCTTCTTTCTTTTTTAATTGATAATGTCTTTCATTCTCCTATATTGTTAGTATAGACTAACCTTTATTTCCTGTCAACAACTTTATTGTTTATATCTATTCATATTTCTATATTTTTTATTATTGTGATATTTTAGTTAGTATAGAATTCTGATTTATTACCTAACATAAAAAGAACTAGAATATTTTTCATTCTAGTTCTTTCTAAGATAAATGTTGTTGAAATTTTAGTAACCGTTAAAGTTTTGGCATCTTTTATCGGTGTAAAAATAGTAATAAAATATCCCTATAAGTTTGTAAATTTTTACAAATATTTTGCAACATGATAATAATGAGAAGATTTCTTAAATCCAATAGAGTAATAAAAGTCCATATCAGAAATTACAATTGCCCTTTTAGCTCCTAAATCTGCACATCTATTTATGGCTTCATAAATTGCAGCCTTAGCTAATCCTTTTTTTCTATATATAGGAATGGTTAACACTGGCTCAATATATGCTGTTGTAGTACCAGGTACATACCAGATTCCACAATGTGCTGCCCACTCTCCATCTGGTGATTTGACTAAGATTTTTAAATCGTCATTCCAATGTGGTTCTCTAAATGGCACTGCTTCATATGTGACATCAGCATTTTCTTCTCCTTCATGATCGAAGCCTTTATATAATAATTCAGCATATTTATCATAATCTTTTTCATTCTTAAATGTTGTGATGCAAAAACCTTCTGGAAGTGAGTAACTATATTTATTATTTGCATCACACTTTAATTCTAAGATATCCTCAGGCCATCCATCAAAAACAAAGCCTTTATCTTTTAAGAACTGAGCTAATACTGTATTCTCATCTTTAATGACTGTTTTTATCCAATATCCTTTTTCACACCATTTATCAGTTTTAAATGTTTCTTTAGCATATTCATACATATTATTGTAAAGATGTTCATATCCTGGTTTACATAAAAAATAAACTGGTGGATGTTCAACATCAAATATTACTGTACCTACAACTTGATTATCTTCTTTCCAAATTCCAATTGAAGGTAATAACTCAGGGTTTGTATAATCATGATTTAGCATCCAATCAAGCCTTCCAATATGCCAATTTTCTTGCATTCCCTCTCCTGTGTATTTTTCAAAAAATTGTGAGAGTAATTTATAATTATCTCCAAAACGCTCTCCCTTTGAATAGTTAATAAAATTAATTTTCCCCATGACTTTACATTCCTTCTTAATTTATTCTTTTATTAATTTATTAATCAAAAATAAACTTTTATCATCTGTATACCTCATTTCTTTAATTGAATTGTATCATTTAATTAGAATAAGGTGTTATAACTTTAATATATCACATCAATCCATCCATGTTACTGTTAAACTATATAGCTAAGGAGGTAAGTAGATGACACTTAGATTTCAATACATCCCATGTTACTGTTAAACGCATTATTGGAAAATAACGCATCATTAGCTATACTATTTCAATACATCCCATGTTACTATTAAACATTGCTACAATGACAAATATATCAAGAACAACTCATTTCAATACATCCCATGTTACTGTTAAACTATAAATAAAGTATTAGAATTTATGGGACAAAAAGTATTTCAATACATCCCATGTTACTGTTAAACAATACAGGAGAGTGGCATATACTCTCCTGGGGAATATTTCAATACATCCCATGTTACTGTTAAACTTCTTGACCAAATAACTAATTCTGATGAATATAAATTTCAATACATCCCATGTTACTGTTAAACGGGCTAGATGGAAATAAAATTGTAAATGAAAGATTAATTTCAATACATCCCATGTTACTGTTAAACTTAAAAATCATAAAGGATATAAAAGAGTAAAAATATTTCAATACATCCCATGTTACTGTTAAACTTGCCATTAATAGCTAAATCTTTTAAAGTAAAGCAATTTCAATACATCCCATGTTACTGTTAAACGGGTCGTTACTCTGCAAATGGTGGAATAGTATATTTATTTCAATACATCCCATGTTACTGTTAAACGTGATAAACTCCTAGAGGACACTTCAGTTTTTACATTTCAATACATCCCATGTTACTGTTAAACATCCCTCAATCTATACCTGTCCTAATCCTAGGATCATTTCAATACATCCCATGTTACTGTTAAACAAGAAATATAAAAAAATAATAGGTAAAAAAATAAAATTTCAATACATCCCATGTTACTGTTAAACGATGGAGCTATTTGGGAAGCAGCAAGGATAAGAAAATTTCAATACATCCCATGTTACTGTTAAACATGGAAATTATTAACTTATACTTTTACAACTAGGAAATTTCAATACATCCCATGTTACTGTTAAACCTTCTCTACTACGTGAGTTACCTTCTTCATAGTAAATTTCAATACATCCCATGTTACTGTTAAACGCAGGTTACTTGTGGAGATACAGTGCCTAGTCTTAGATTTCAATACATCCCATGTTACTGTTAAACCAGAAGATCATAAATTTTATGATAAAGCCAAAAGAATTTCAATACATCCCATGTTACTGTTAAACTAATAGAATAATTTGTGAATGTTTTGATGGAACTATATTTCAATACATCCCATGTTACTGTTAAACCTAGTAATAAGTCATAATCATTTTGATTAGCTCCTAATTTCAATACATCCCATGTTACTGTTAAACCAGTAAAAGAAAAGGATGGGGAGCAGTTATGCCTATTTCAATACATCCCATGTTACTGTTAAACTATAATATATAGTACAATAGAACAACTACTGTACTAATTTCAATACATCCCATGTTACTGTTAAACCTTAATAAAATAGCCATTCCTTAATTTATTATATTCCTCTTAACCCTCTTAGTAAAGCCATTTGCCAAAATTTTTTCCAACCGATTATCCATTTTCTAAAAATTATATAAAAAATAGCCCTAAAGCTTTGAAATAACAAGCTTAAAGCAGCAATAAAAATATTATTGGTTGGAAAAATTCAAAGAAAAAAGACTTTGACTTTTTAATCAAAATCTTTTCTTTCTTATTATTTATAATTATTCTTCTTTTCTTCTTAATCTTAGTACTACTTCAATATCTAGTCCTGTTTTTGCAGCTATAGTTTTATCATCTAAAATATCTAAAAGATTTTTAGCTATTTTTATTTTCTCTTCTTTCTTACCTTTTTCAAAACCTTCTTCAATTCCTTCTATTTTAGCTTCTTCTTTCATTTCTTCTATCATAAAAGCATTTCTTGCTACCATCTTCTCTACTTCCTCCCTATTTGATTCTAATATTTCTATTGCTGTCTCTGCTACATCATCTGATAGAGTATTCTTTAACCAATTCTTTATTGCTTTCCTTTCCGTATCACTTAATGAGTTAAAGAATAATGCTATTTCCTTTATTCTTTCTAAAAATTCTTGAGGGTTTAACTTCTGATCTAGTAAAAATATTATTGATGTTATAGTTTTATTTTCTAATAATTTCTCTTTTTTAAATTGCTTATCATTACTTATATCAAAAATATCATATTTAAAATTCAGGATATTATCTCCAAATAATTCTTCATTATAAATCATTTTTCTAAATTCAGTAGGCACATCCCATACTTCTTCTCCATTGTATAATACAACTGGAACTATAGCTGGAATCTTTATATTTTTATCATATCTTTTATGCTTTGCATTTACTACGTATTCTCGCAAAATTTCATTAATGTAGAATAATAACCTTAGGGGCATTCTATAATCTACTGTTGATTGAAATTCTAATAGTATGTTAAAAAAGTGGCTTCGCCACGCTTCTATTAACTAAATTACATCTTAATTTTATAAAAGCATTTTTAGTATATTTAATCTTAACTGAAGTCACTTTTTTTAGCCATGCAAAAGGTTCTAAAAGAAAAATAATTCATTATAAAAATATCATTTAATTATTTTTCTTTTTGGTTCTTTTGCGGCACTATATTTTTATTTTTTAACGTCTTAGCCTCTTTGATACATTTAATCCCTGTAATTATCAGCCTTCCCGCTTTTTTAATTTTTATATTTTCTTAGACGTTAAAAAATAACTTCTTTATTATTTATATTTGCTTTATAAACTATATCTGCTTCTGTTTCTTCATAATCTGATGTTACAAAGGACTTATTTACTAAAGTTAAATTTTCTGTCGTTAAATATTTAGTCCATTTTTCATTAAAGAAAGATTTAAATAAATCTATTGCTACTTCCTTTTTTGAATATAAATCTTTGTAGGATTTATCATGGATATGATGTATATCTTTTTTATATTTTTTCTTATTTTTCACAACCATTTCTTCTTTCTGTATTTTTGTCTTTAGTATAAGTATTAACTTAATTATATATTATAAACATTTTTATTAAAATATAATTTTTTGTAAAAAAATAAATGCTCCAACAAAAAGCATTTCAATACATCCCATGTTACTGTTAAACGGAGCTATAAATACTAGTAAATTTAATGTTACTAGATTTCAATACATCCCATGTTACTGTTAAACAACCAGTTGCTTCATGGGTAAGCGAAGGTTCAGGAAGATTTCAATACATCCCATGTTACTGTTAAACTGTAAAGTGCACTAAGGCTTTGGGATTAGTAGCTAATTTCAATACATCCCATGTTACTGTTAAACATATAATAATACTGTTTTAAGTGTACAGATTATTAAATTTCAATACATCCCATGTTACTGTTAAACTATTGGAACTAATTCCTTTATGGATAAAAGGAACATAATTTCAATACATCCCATGTTACTGTTAAACTCATTGCGATATTAAATTTGGGGATTTATTTAATGTATTTCAATACATCCCATGTTACTGTTAAACCGACAGGATAGGCTACAGCTACACAAAGTTAAATACATTTCAATACATCCCATGTTACTGTTAAACATATAATAATACTGTTTTAAGTGTACAGATTATTAAATTTCAATACATCCCATGTTACTGTTAAACATACAATCAAACCAAAACGAATATTAATGTTTCACGATTTCAATACATCCCATGTTACTGTTAAACAAATTTTTCAGAACTAGGAGAAGTGGTAGGAGATATATTTCAATACATCCCATGTTACTGTTAAACGTAAATTAAAAATAGTCACTTTGGATAAATAGTAAATTTCAATACATCCCATGTTACTGTTAAACAGTAGGATTTAATAACAGACCTAATTTAGTAGGATAATTTCAATACATCCCATGTTACTGTTAAACTAATGTACCAGTAGATGAAACTGGGATTGCTGATAATTTCAATACATCCCATGTTACTGTTAAACGGTAGCAGACAATGCTAATATAAGTGGTAGTAAATTATTTCAATACATCCCATGTTACTGTTAAACATGGAACTGTTAATTTATTAAAAGCTACTGCTTTAAATTTCAATACATCCCATGTTACTGTTAAACTAGGTGATTATGTTTTTATATATAGTAAACCACAATTTCAATACATCCCATGTTACTGTTAAACAATTATAGATTTATTGCACATGTATATAAAACCTCCATTTCAATACATCCCATGTTACTGTTAAACCCATGTTCTAAATAGTAAATTAGAAGAACTATACCAATTTCAATACATCCCATGTTACTGTTAAACTATTTGTTGTTAATACAACATTATTACCACCAAAATATTTCAATACATCCCATGTTACTGTTAAACCTTAATAAAATAGCCATTCCTTAATTTATTATATTCCTCTTAACCCTCTTAGTAAAGCCATTTGTCAAAATTTTTTCCAACCGATTAGCTATTTTCTAAAAATTATATAAAAAATAGACCTAAAGCATTGTAATAACAAGCTTAAAGCAATAATAAAAATATTAATGGGTTGGAAAAATTCAAAGAAAAAAAGTGGCTTCGCCACGCTTCTATTAACTAAATTACATCTTAATTTTATAAAAGCATTTTTAGTATATTTAATCTTAACTGAAGTCACTTTTTTTAGCCATTCAAAAGGTTCTAAAAGAAAAATAATTCATTATAAAAATTCCATTTAATTATTTT
>CAKVLD010000039.1 GCA_934755305.1 uncultured Clostridium sp.
TTTAAATGTATCTTCCCATTCCATAGTCTTAAATGAGCCATCTTTTTGTCTCACCTTTGGTAAACTTGATCCTTTAATAACTGTTTGTTGTTTATCTAATGAAAGACCTTTTATACAAGAGAATCCATCATTAACAGGATAGCCTTTTGTTGGTATAACTTTAACTATTTTGCCATCCTCAACATAAAAATCTAAGTTACAATCTAAAGAACAGTAATTACATGTTGATTGAATCTTTTTCATCTGTATTCCTCTCTTCTTGCTATTAATATATATATACATCTTGTATAGGTAGTTTAATTCACTACCTATTTTCAAGATAATTTATTTGAAATAATCCTAAAATACTTTGTTTAATGAACAGAAACTATCTAGTAAAGTGTATCCCACTCCAATAAACACATTCTTTCATTTTTGCTTTTTGTCCTAATTCTACACCTTCTAGAGCCCATTTTTTATATTCTTCAAATCCAACTCTATCTATTATGTAACCTATATGTTCCTTTCTAGCTGGAGCATTTGGATCTATATATTTTTCAACAAATTTATAAGTATTTAATATAATCTTTTTAATACTTTCTTCATCAGCCCATATTAAAAAGTCTTCTCCAAGTCTAGGATTCTTCTTTCCTGTTCTACCCATTATAGTTAGTTTATAGTACTTTTCTTTACTTCTAGTAAATGCTCTAGTTGGACATTTAGTAACGCAAACTCCACAACCTATACACTTTTCAGTATCTCTAACAACTCTATAATTTTGAACTGATAAAGCTCCAACTGATAAACTCTTACAAGCCTTAACACAAGCTCCACAACTTACACAACGATCCATATCATATTGTGGTTCTGTCATACCTATAATTCCAAAGTCATGCATTCTTGCTTTTGCACAGTCATTTGAACATCCTGTTAATGCAATTTTAAAATGTAGATCATTTGGGAAAACAGCTTTTTCTATTCTCTTAGCAAATTCAGCAGTATTGTAGTTTGCAAATGGACAAACATTATTTCCTATACAAGCTGATATATTTCTTGTACCTGATGCTGTATAACCATGTTCTGTATCAACTAAATTTATTTCTAACCCTTCAATAATTGGTTTTAATCTAGCTGCTACAGCATCCATATCTTCATACTTTATACCTTCTATTTCAAAACCTTGTCTTGTTGTTAAATGCACAAGACCATTTCCGAATTCTTCTGCTATATCTTGAACCATTCCTAATATTTCTGCATTTAATAATCCACCTGGTACTCTTATTCTTGCAGCCCCAATTCCTCTTACCTTAGAAACTCTAAAGGCATTCTTTTTTAACTTTTTAGTATTAATATCCATATTTCTATGCCTCCTAAAATTAATCTACTAGTTCTTTTCCCTTAGTATAGTTAAATACTGGTCCATCTAAGCAAACATAAGTATCATCAATTTTACAGTGTCCACATTTTCCTAAACCGCAGCACATTTTTCTTTCATGTGAAATCCAAATATTTTCTTCTTTTACGCCTCTTTTTAGTATTTCTAATACTGTAAACTTCATCATCATTGGTGGTCCAACTACTATAAATGCAGTATTATATATATCTTCTATTTTTAAATCTGGAATAAATGTTGTAACTAAACCAGTGTTACCTTCATAACCTTCTTCTGCTTTATCCACAGTTAAAGTAAGATTCAATTTATCTTTCCATTCTTTTAGATCATCCTTAAATAAGATATCCTCTGGTGACTTGAAACCACAAATTAAGTTAAAAGATTTAACTTCATCTTTATTTTTTGCAAAGTATTCTACTACTCCTCTTACTGGTGATAATCCAGTTCCTCCAGCAACTATAGTTAACTCTTTTCCTTTATAGTCATTTACATCAAATCCATTCCCATAAGGTCCTCTTAAGAAAAGTTTGTCTCCAACATAATTTGTAAATATTTCGTTAGTAACCTTACCAACTCTACGAATAGTTAAATCTATAGTTCCTTCTCCTATTCCACTAACTGAAATTGGTGCTTCACCAAACTTTGGAATTGACACTTCAAAAAATTGACCAGGTTTAACATCACCTTCATAAGTCATTCTAAAAGTATATTCTATATCAGTATGCTTAATAACTTCCTTTATTTCTGATAAAAATGGTACATATTCATTTATCATTTATTCCACCTCTTTCACTGCATCTTCAAGCTTGTTTATACAATTTGAGAATGATATGTATTCTGGACATATATCATCACAACGTCCACAACCTACACACATGTTATAACCAAAACGTTTCTTATAATCATAAACTTTATGCATAACCTTGAATCTCATTTTATCTCCTTGAGGTTTTCTAAATGAAATTCCTCCCGCCATATCTGTATATCCATTAATTTGACATGACGCCCATATTCTTCTACGTTCTCCTACTTTCCCATTATCTCTATAGAAAATATCTTGCATTGTAAAGCATGTACAAGTTGGGCAAACAAAGTTACAACGACCACACCCTATACAACGTTCTGTATATTCATCCCACATCTTAGAATTAAACACTTTTGTAGATAAATTATCTGGGATATTTACTTTAACCTTATTTTCAGTAATAAACTCAGGTTTAACTTCTTCACTTGAATATTGTTTTTCCTTTATTAATTCTTCAAGTTCATCCCACTTACAATCAATTTTTGCATAATCTTCATCAACACTTATATAAGCGTCATACTCATCTGTTGTATTGCTGTTCATATCAACACAAAAACAATTATCAAAAGATTTGTCACATCCCATAAGAACAAGTTTTATATTCTCTCTCATTCTTTTATAATAAAAATCTTCTGGACCATTATTTAAATAAATTTGATCCATACGCTTTAAACCGTGTATATCACAACTTCTTAAAAAGATTATTGCTCCCTTTTTAGGTGCATTTGGTACTGTAACTTCATCTTCTGTAAAATAAAATAAAGTTTGAGTTATTGGTGATATTATTTCTTTAAAAGAATATTCTGACTTTTTATCAAAAACTATTTCATCCACTGTAGATACTTCACCATATCTAATAACATCAACATCTGAAAATGTTCCGTCTCCTTCAAATACCTTTGGAGCATATATAACATATTTATCTGAAAACTTTTCAAAAATTTCATTTAAACTTTCCTTAACTATTCTATATCCCACTGGTTTAGCACTCCTTACATTCTTGATTTGTTATTGATATAAATTTTCAATTGTTAATTTTTTCACTTTTATCATCAAAAAAATATCAATTTTTTTCAGGATTTTTTAATATATATAAATTATATGTCAATTAAAAAATTAACACCGTGATATATATCACGATGTCTTAAAAAATATTGAAAGTTCATTAGCATCATACACTATAATTTTTTTATTCTTATACTTTATTAACCCTTTCTTCTGAAGCACTTTTAGCGCTCTAGATACAGTTTCTCTTTGACTTCCTAAAAGATCAGCCATGTAAGTTATGGTAATCTCCATGTTAATTTCGATTCCTTCTTCACACTCAACACCATAATCCTTAGCCAGTTTATATATCTTAGCTGCAAGTCTCTTTTCAATCTTTATTGATGATGGGGTATTTTTAAGTTGCCTATACATCCTTCTTGTTTTAGCTGAAAGAGATACTATTATATTTCTACAAAGCTGAAAATCATTTTTCATTATATCTAAAAGCTTTTCTCTTCCTATACACAAAATATAGGAATCCTCAAAAATACCACAATTTATAGATGCTGGTAATTCTTGAATTATAACCTCATTTATTACTTTTCCTTTACCCAAAATAAATATCACTTTTTTTTGACCACACTCATTTATTTTATATAAAGATACCAAACCATTAACTATAAAATAAACAATCTTAACTTCTTCCTTATCAGCAAAAAGCATTTCTCCAGATTTGAATTTCTTAAACTCACTCTCTTTAACAATTCTATTAATGGATTCTGTAGATATATCTTTAAAAATTTCTAATTCTTTTATTTGATCAGCTATATCAACCATTTAGTAATCCTCCATTCCTTTGTTAAATTTTTTTCATTTTAAAATGTTATCATATCGTTATACCTTTAACAACAAAAAATTTCTCTTAATAATTTTTATTGAATCATGCATAAATAGATGATAGCATATTTATTATATTTATATAGGCATACTATACAGATATTTTAAAATGAAAGGAAAAGAATTATGAAAAAGCTATTAAGATTTATGTTAATTGCCACACCGCTATTTTTAACATTAACTAGTTGCTCTTTAAATAGTAAAGAAAATAACACTGAATCCACTTCAGAATTAACTCTTTCAGTAGCAGCTAGTCTTAAGGAATCTATGTTAGAGATCAAAGAATTATTTGAAAAAGAGCATACTAATATCGCTTTAAACTTAAATTTCGGATCTTCTGGATCTCTTCAACAACAAATAGAACAAGGTGCACCTTGTAATCTTTTTATTTCTGCAGGACAATCTCAAATGAACGCATTAGAAGAAAAAGGGTTAATTGAAAATAATACAAGAAAAGATTTACTAAAAAATGCTTTAGTATTAATAGGTTCTCCAAATTCTAATATATCTGACATACAAGATTTAACTACAGATAAAGTAAAACACATCGCTATAGGCGAACCTGCTAGCGTACCTGCTGGAAAATATGCAGATGAAGTAATTACTAATTTAAATATAAAAGATACAATTTCAGATAAATTAGTTTTTGCTAAAGATGTTAAAGAGGTTTTATCCTGGGTATCTACTGATAATGCAGAAGTTGGATTTGTATATAAAAGTGACACTATAGCCGCAAATTCTATAAAAGTAATAAAAGAATTTCCAGACACATTACATTCCCCTATAAACTATCCAATAGCTATTATTAAAGATAATTCAGATATGGATAATACAAAAAAACTTTATGATTATCTTAATACAGATGAAGCAAAAGAAATTTTTAAAAAGTATGGATACGAAGTATTTTAATTAATATACTGAAAGGATAATATAAATGAACATGAACTTTTCACCTTTAACGCTTTCCATAAAAGCAGCTTTTATAGCTACATGTATAACATCTATTTTAGGGATTGTATTAGCATATTTAGTAATCAACATTAAAGGAAGATACAAAAGTTTATTAGATGGTATTCTTACTTTACCTTTAATTTTACCACCAACAGTAGTAGGTTTTTTCCTACTACTTATATTTGGCAAAAATGGTCCTATAGGAAAAATATTGTTACTTTTTGATAAGTCTATAATATTTTCTTTTAGCGCTACTGTGATTGCTGCCACTGTTGTTTCCTTCCCTATGATGTATAGAACTACCA
Source organism: uncultured Clostridium sp. (assembly GCA_934755305.1). Taxonomy (GTDB): domain Bacteria; phylum Bacillota; class Clostridia; order Clostridiales; family Clostridiaceae; genus Clostridium. The sequence goes on from CAKVLD010000039.1 coordinate 5,318, forward strand.
GATCTGCTTTCGAACAAATAGATTCTAATATTATTTCTGCTGCTAGAACTTTAGGTATTAGTGAATTTAAAATTTTTTACAAAATCTCTATCCCACTAGCAATGCCTGGAATAATAGCTGGAATAATTCTTTCCTTTGCTAGAGCAATGGGGGAATTTGGGGCCACTTTAATGTTAGCTGGCAACATTCCAAACAAAACCCAAACTATACCTCTTGCAATATTTTTTGCTGTTGAAAGCGGCGATATAAAAACTGCTTCTATATGGGTTATAATTATAATTTTCATATCATTTATTTCAATTTTTGTTTTGAACTATTGGTCTGAAAAACAACTAAAAATAATAGGAAGGAAATAAATTATTATGAATTTATATTTAAATATAGAAAAAAACTTATCTACTTTTAATTTAAATGTAAACTTTACAAAATCAAAAGGTATTCTAGGACTACTTGGGGCTTCAGGTTCAGGAAAAAGCTTAACCTTAAAAAATATCGCTGGCCTTGAAACACCCAACAAAGGAAAAATAGTCGTTAATGACAAAGTTTTTTTTGATTCCGATAAAAAAATTAACTTAAGTCCTCAAAAAAGAAAAGTTGGTTATGTATTTCAAAACTATGCCCTTTTCCCTCATATGAATGTATTAGAAAATATAGGGATAGGTCTTTTAAATTTAAATCCTTCTGAAAAATTGAAATTAATAAAATCTTATGTGGAAAAATTCAAACTTACAGGCCTTGAATATCACTACCCTAAACAACTATCAGGCGGACAACAACAAAGGGTAGCACTAGCTAGAGCATTAATTACAAAACCCGATATTCTTTTGTTAGATGAACCTTTTTCAGCCTTAGATATGCATTTAAAAAACAACATAGAAAAAGATCTAATATCTATACTTAAAGAATTTAATGGCATCACTTTATATGTTACTCATGATATATCAGAAGCTTATAGAATTTGTGATGAAATTATTGTCTTTGATAAAGGTACAGCTTTAAACAAAAAAAATAAAAATGATTTGTTTACAAATCCAACCAGTTTGGTTGAAGCCAAATTAATTGGATGTAAAAATATATCTAAAGCTCAAAAAGTAAATCACAATACTATATACTCCAAAAATTGGGGATTAGAATTTATAATAGATGATCCTGTACCTGATAATATAAATTACATATGTATTCATTCACATGATATAAATATTGATTATTCTAATTCCAAAGCTTCTTCTTCTTTTAAGGTTTCAAATATAATAGAAAATCCTTTTAACTATAGAATAATTTTAGATACTATTGATTCTACAATAGAATTTGACATAGAAAAATCAAAGCTTCGATTTTCAATTGGAGACACTATAAATATTATATTAAATAAAAACAAGTTATTTTATTTTTAAAAAAAGGTAATGTAGTTTATATTCATAAAACTACATTACCTTTTTTATAAATTCACCAAAATTATTTTGAAGTTATTTCGCTTATTTGATTTATAACGCTTCTAAACTTTCCATTAGATTCAGCTACATTCTCAATTAGCTTATATATTTCATTAATCATTTTTAACATTTCATTTTGGTCTTTAACTGTAGATTCAGCAACTTTACTACTCATATGAGATAATTTTTTAACTTCTGTTGCAACCACCGCAAATCCTTTCCCAGCCTCTCCAGCTCTAGCTGCTTCAATAGATGCATTTAAGGATAACATATTTGTTTGAGATGCTATTCCTACTATTTCCTTCGAAGAATTTTGTAAGTTATTTGCTTTTTCTTTTATTGCATCTACCTTTTCTATAAGTTCTTTTGCAAACTTATCTTGTATTAAATCTAATTCTCTATTTGCCTCATCAATAAACTTTAATATTTCCTTATTGTCCTCCATATGTTTAGGCCTCTCTTTCATAAAATAAATTTAATAATGCACTATTAAAGCACAATTATTGTACTCTTTTTTTAATTACTATATAATAATTATCGAAGGAGAATGAAAAAACATGAGTACTTTTTTAATTCCAATCGACAATAATTTTTTCAATAATATAATCAAAATAAAATTTAATAATATATTAGTAGGTTTAAATAACTACCCAAACTTCACTTTAATGTCTAGCCTTAACAATAAGGAGGATGTTTTTATTGATTTTATCCTTAAAGTTTTTGAACTCAATAACCATGTATGTTATATAGATTTCTATATATCACAATTAGGAGAAAAAGATATTAAAAATCTTATTAACTTAACCCCTGAAGAAGATAAGGATATGTTAATAAATAATATTAACATCAAAAATGACAGCGTATATTATAAAGTAGATAACCAAAAACTCATCCCATTTTTAGTAAGATTATCAACAAGAGAAATATTCTTCATAACATTCTATTTCAATAAAATCCCTATCACTATATGGGGAAATTATAATATGGAGTTTCCTTGTTTTTTTGAAAATGAAAAAGATATGAATTTTTATAAAAACTTATGGAGTAATTTTAATGAATAAAAATAATATATTGAATGGACACGTAACCTTTTTTAGTGTATCCTTTCAATATATTATTTTTTTTAATATTATTAATAAATCATGTCAAAACTATAAATAATAAATATACGTTAATACAAATGAGGTGTTATTTTGAATATATACTTAGATAATGCATCTACTACAAAACCTTCTAAAAAAGTAATAGAAGCAGTTGCCGAAAGCATGGAAAGCTTTTATGCCAACGCTTCTTCTTTACATAAACTTGGACTTGAGTGCGAAAAAAAAATCAATACTTGTAGAGAATTCTTAGCCAAAACCATTAACTGCTCTAAAGACGAAATTTATTTCACCTCTAGCGGTAGTGAAGGAAATAACTTTGTGCTAAGAGGTCTTACCAAAGAAAATTCAAATATAGTTACTACTTCCTTCGAACATAGTTCTATAAAAAATACAGCAAACTTTTTAGAAAAAAATAATTATAGAGTGACATACCTTGATGTAAATTCAGAAGGACTTATTAATATCAATGATTTAAAAAGTAGTATAAACAAAGATACAGTATTAGTTTCAATAATATATGTAAATAATGAAATAGGATCTATACAAAATTTAAAAGAAATAGGTACAGCAATAAAAGAAACTAATCCTAGAACAAAATTTCATGTAGATGCTGTTCAAGGCTACGGAAAATTACCCATAGATGTTAAAGACATGAAAATAGATGCTTTAACTATTAGTGGACATAAAATAAACGGTCCTAAAGGCGTTGGTTTTTGCTATTTAAAAAAAGGTATATTTCCTACCCCTACTATAATTGGTGGAGAACAAGAAAAGGGATTACGTGCTGGTACAGAAAACTTACCAGGAATAGTTGGATTAACAGTAGCTGCCGAAGATAAATATAACAATATGAACCAAAACTATTCTAAAGCACAAAATATAAAAGAATATATGATTAAAAAACTTTCAGAAATTAAAGATATTAAGATAAATAGCCCTATTTCTGATAATTTTTCTCCATATATTTTAAATGTTTCATTTATAGGAATACGTGGAGAAGTTTTATTACACTTTTTAAGCGAAGAAAATATCTTTGTTTCAACAGGATCTGCTTGTACTTCAAAAAGTAAAAGTGGTGTTGTAGGAAGCCATGTACTAGAATCAATCGGTCTTTCTAAAAATGAAATTGAAGGAGCAATAAGATTTTCTTTTTCAGCAAATACCACAGAAGAAGAAATAGATATAACTGTAGATACAATTAAAAAGGCATTATTATTTTTAAGGAGAATCAAAAGATGAAAAAATTAATTTTAGTTAAATATGCATCAGAAATATTTTTAAAAGGTTTAAATAGAAATAAATTTGAAAGAAAGTTAAGAAATAATATCTCAGCTAAATTAAAAGGTTTAGAATATGAAATAATTATTGATCAAGGCAGATATTTCATTGATGTAAATGATATTGAAGAAGCAGTTAAGAGAATCCAAAAAGTTTTTGGTGTTTCTGAAGTTTGCATAGTAACAAAGTTACCTGTAGATTTAGATATAATTAAAGAAGAAGCTCTAAAAAAAGCTAATGAAATATCAGCAAAAACTTTTAAAGTAATAACTAATAGAGCTAATAAAACATTCCCTCTAAATTCTATGGAAACTTCAAGAGACTTAGGTGGATACATACTTCATAACTGTACTAACAACTTAACTGTTGACGTTCAAAATCCAGAATACATAGTTCATCTTGAAATAAGAGAACACGCTTATCTTTGGTCTAATATAGATAAACATAAAGGTGTAGGTGGTCTTCCTTACGGAATTAATGGTAGTACAATGCTTATGTTATCAGGAGGTATTGACTCTCCTGTAGCTGGATACCTTATGGCAAGAAGAGGTGTAGCTTTAAACTGTGTTTATTATCACAGCCACCCTTATACATCTGAAAGAGCTAAAGATAAGGTTAAGGATCTTGCAAAAATATTAGCTAAATATACAGAACAAGTTAATCTTTATATAGTTCCTTTCACTGATATACAAATGGCTATAATTGAAAAATGTAGAGAAGATGAACTCACAATAATAATGAGAAGATTTATGATGAGAATAGCTTGTGCTCTTTCTGAAAAACTTGGCATAGATTCTGTTTCTACAGGAGAAAGCATAGGACAGGTTGCAAGCCAAACTATGGATGGTCTTATTGTAAGTACCGACTGTGCTGATAGACCTGTGTTTAGACCTCTTATAGCTATGGATAAAGAAGATATTATGGATATAGCAAGAAAAATAGATACTTACGAAACTTCTATACTTCCTTATGAAGATTGTTGTACTATATTTGTTCCAAAGCATCCTAAGACTTCTCCTAAAGTTGAAGCCATGAGAAAAAGTGAATCTGTTCTTAACATAGATGAATTAGTAGAAAAAGCTATAGAAAACATGGAAGTAGTTACATTAAACTAAAATCATAAAAAGTTTTTAAATTTCTTATACATTAAAAATAGCATCTTAAAACATACTTTTGAGATGCTATAAATCTATACCTATATTCTAACTAAATGCTTTATTCCTAAAACTACATTTGAAATAGTAATAGCCAAAATAATACTTATCACTCCTACCGACATTAAGGTTATACATACCAAATTATAGTTATATAAAACTTTAAAAATTCCATCTGTATTTAAATTTAGATTTATTATATTAAATGCAATTATCATATTTATTATAAATAGCATAATAGCACCAAAATAACTATTTTCTATATCCATCTTACTTAAAGACATATGCGAGCTTATAGATATAGAAAAAACTATAAACAACCAAAATTTATAATTTTTCATATTATAAGCAGAAAATATAGCTTTAAATACCTCTTTCAATTCCAATCCATCCATTTTAATTAAGAGTTCCCATGTGTCAGGCAATAACAAATTAAATAAAGCAATAATTATTATACTCCCTACAATTAAAGGACCAATACCTATAAAAAAATCTCCTATTCTTTGATACAAACTATTCTTTCTACTATGTCTAACATAACCTAAAACTCCACCACATTCAACAGCACTAGGAATAAACCACTTTACCTCTATAACTCTATGTAAAAATAATTTACACATTATATAATGACCAAATTCATGTACTGGAGTGCCTATAAAACAAGTTAGATATAAAACTGGTTTGCCAAAAGCCTTATATATACTTTTTCTACTTAATCTATTTAATCCTTCAATTATAAATCCAAAAATAATAAATGCTCCAATGATTCCTAGGGTTAAAATTGTCCCTAACTTAATTACTTCCATAATATTCCCCCTTTAAAATATACTTCATCCCTAAAATATTTTTCATATATTTAAGAACTTTAACTTATTTTTTCTAATAATATATGTAGATATAAAGTTAGGGTACCTTAAAATATATGATTTAAGATACCCTTAAACTATAGAACTTTTTATAATCATTTGGCTAGGGTAGTCGGATTTGAACCGACGATACTCAGAGTCAGAATCTGATGCCTTACCACTTGGCTATACCCCAATAACTTTATATATTATACCACTTATTTCTATTTTTATGCAAATAACTTATAATTTATGTAACATATTTTAAACTAGTACATAATCTATACTAAGGACTAAAATTAGTTTAAAATGCGAGGATGATAAATATGTATACTGAAGATAGGTACTATTCCAATAAAGATAGCGATTTCTATACTAAATGGGTTAATAGTTATGCAGAAAATAAAAAAATGAAAAATAGGTCTGATGATTATACTTCTATCTCTAAAGATATTAGAAAAAATAATAAAAACAAAAAAAATCATATCCAATCTTTAAGTGATTTCGATGATAATTTTGACTCAGATAAAAAGTGTAATAATAAATGCGATAAAAAGCAAGATGTTTGTGAATGTCCTTGGGAGGATAAATGTAGTTTTGATGAAGACTATACAAGCAATTTTAAATGCAAATGCAACCAAAAATGTGAATCAGATTGCAAAAATCAAAAGCAAATTCGTGAACTACTAAAATTTATATTTATATCTCTATTTGATGTTACAAAAAATATAGAAAAAATCCAAAAAGCATTTTGTATTCTTGTAAAATTAATATTAAAAGATGACTGTACTGGCAAACGAACTAAATCCACTATTAAAGCAATACAAAATGATCTTATTGCTCTTGAATTTGTAGCTAAAAAAACTCTAAAAGATTTAAATTGTTTAAAGGATGAAATTTTGTAATTAAACACCTTTGAAACTGTGATTAATAAGTATTGTTATAAATATTTATATTCAAAAAAGACTATAAGAATAAACATTCTTATAGTCTCTAAACAGAATAAAATTATCTGTTGTTATTTCTTTGTTGTTTCTTTGCTCTTCTGCAGTTTGGACATCTCTTTGGTTCGTTTTCGAATCCTTTTTCTTTGTAGAACGCTTGTTCTCCTTCTGTGAAGATGAATTCCTTACCGCAATCAACACAAGTTAAAGTCTTATCCATATTTAATTCCTCCAATCTAAAGACCATTAAGATTTAAATGATTCCTAAATCGGAGTACATTACTATCTATTTAATCTTTAATTTCATAATTTTTTGTATTTCTACACTATTAATACTATCATACGAATCTGTAAATTGCAAGAAATTTTTAGCTATTATCCCGTTTTAGACATATCCTTTTTAACAAATGTTTTTTCTATCTAGTTTATTTTTTTAAGGCATTATAGGATAAATCCTTTTAAAAGAAATCGATAACAAAAATACACTTTAGTTTCAAATATTTTTTTACATATTTTCACCAGAAATACTGATTCAAAAATATATTTTACCTTAAACTTATATTGAAATTTTTTAATCTATTTATCTTTTTATTAGAATAATTATTCAATGCCTACTACATCAAAACCCTCTTCTTCAATAGCTGACTTTAAAACTTCATCATCAACCTCAGTTTCTACTATTGCACAGTTTTCATCTAAACTCACTATAACTTCTGTTACTCCATCAATATTTTCTAATGCTTCCTTTACTGCTGCAACACAATGACCACAATTCATCCCTTCAATTAATAACTTTTTCTTCATTAATAACCATCTCCTTTAATTATGCTTTAAATTTTTTAAGTCTTAAAGCATTTGATAATACAGATACTGAACTCAAACTCATAGCTGCAGCTGCTATCATAGGATTAAGTAATGGCCCTCCAAAAATATGAAGTATCCCCATAGCTACAGGAATTCCAAGTATATTATATCCAAATGCCCAACCTAAATTTTCTTTTATATTCTTAATAGTTGCCTTGCTAAGTTTTATAGCTGTAACAACATCCATAAGATCACTTCTCATTAAAACTATATCTGCTGACTCAATAGCTACATCAGTACCTGATCCAATTGCTATTCCTACATCAGCTTGTGCTAAAGCTGGTGCATCATTTATACCATCTCCAACCATTCCAACCTTGCCTTTTTCTTGTAGCTTAGCTACATTTTTTGCCTTATCTTCTGGTAATACTTCAGCTAAAACTATATCTATCCCCACTTCTTTAGCAATAGCTTTTGCAGTTTTTTCATTATCACCTGTTATCATAGCAACTTTTATTCCCATTTCTCTAAGTTTACTTATTGCTATTTTACTATTTTCTTTAATAGTATCCGCTACTACTATTATTCCCATAAGTTTATTATCTACAGCAATATACATTGGAGTTTTTCCTTGACTTGAGAACTTATCAGCCTCTCTTTCAAAATCTCCCATACTTATATTCTTTTCTTTAATTAATTTTTTATTACCTAAAGAGATAACCTTTCCTTCTATAACTGTTTCTATCCCACGACCAGGTATAGCCTTAAAATCTTTGATTTCTTTTAACTTAAATCCTCTATCCATTGCTTCTTTAACTATAGCTTCACCCAAAGGATGTTCAGATGCCTTTTCTGCACTAGCTGCTAAAATTAATATTTCTTCTTCTGAAAAATCTTTAGTTATTATATTAGTAACTACAGGTTTTCCTTCTGTTATAGTTCCTGTCTTATCAAAAACTACCGTTTGTAATTTATATGTAGTCTCCAAAGATTCACCACTCTTTATTAATACTCCATTTTCAGCACCTTTTCCTGTTCCAACCATAATAGCTGTTGGCGTAGCTAAACCTAAAGCGCAAGGACAAGCTATTACAAGTACTGAAATAAAAATATTTAATGCAAAAGTTGAACTCTCACCTGCTAGAAGCCACGCAACTGCTGAGATTATAGATAAAAAAATAACTACTGGAACAAAATATCCTGAAATAATATCTGCTAATTTTGCTATAGGAGCTTTTGACCCTTGAGCATCTTCAACCAACTTAACTATTTGTGCAAGAGCTGTATCTTTACCAACTTTAGTTGCTTCATATTTAATAAATCCAGTTTTATTAATACTAGCTCCTATAACTTCACTTCCTACAGTCTTTTCTACTGGTATACTTTCTCCTGTTAACATAGATTCATCTACAGAAGTATTTCCTTCAGTAACCACTCCATCTACAGGAAGCTTTTCCCCAGGACGAACAATTACTATATCACCAACTTGAACACCTTCCACCTTTACTTGAAGTTCTCTTCCTCTTCTTTCTACAGTTGCAATTTTAGGTGCTAATCCCATTAAAGCTTTTATTGCTTCTGATGTTTTTCCCTTAGATATTGCTTCTAAATACTTACCTAAAGTTATTAAAGTTAAAATAACAGCCGCAGATTCAAAATACAGATGCATTGCATATTCAGTTTCTCCTTCTATTATCTTAACTATAGCAAAAATCCCATATAAAAATGCTGATAAAGTACCTACTGCTATTAAAGAATCCATATTAGGGCTTAACTTAATTAAGTTTTTAATTCCAACTTTATAAAATTTAATTCCTGTAATCATTATTACTATTGTGAGTACAAGCTGAATTAAAGCAAAATTTAAAGGATTAATCATAGGATCAATAATTTCAGGAAGTGGCATTCCAAGCATATGTCCCATACTTATTAATAATAAAGGAATAGCAAAAATTAAAGATACAACAAATCTTCTTAAAAGTTTATCTGCTTCTGACTTCTTCTTTTCTTCTTTTTTAATATCTACTTCATCTATTAACTTATATCCTGCTTTTTCAACTACCTCTTTAATTTTTTCTTCACCTACAATAGTTTCATCCATATCTACAGTTAATTTTTCAGTAGCAAAATTAACTGTAGACTTTTGAACTCCATCTAACTTACCTACAACTCTCTCTACTCTATTAGAGCAAGCTGAACAAGTCATTCCTTCAACTATAAAAGTTTTATTTTTCATTTAAGCCTCCTTATTATTTAGACATAATTTTTTCTAATATACCTATAACTTCTTCAATCTTTTCATCTGCATTCCCAGTATCACAAGCATCTTTAACACAACTATGCATATGATTTTTTAAAATTATTAAATTTGCCTTTTTTAATAAAGACTGAACAGCCATTATCTGATTAGATATATCTACACAATATCTTTCATCTTCAATCATCTTAATAATTCCATCAATTTGACCTCTAGCAGTTTTTAATGATTGTAAAGCCTTTTTTCTTTCTGAATTCATCTTTTTCTCCTCTCCCCCCTGGGGGGTGTTATTTATTATTACTTTATATCTTTATTATTACTTTTGTCAACAATAAAATTTATAATAAAAATAGAGATATTTTTAAAAGAATTAATTCCTCTTAAGAATATCTCTATTTTTATATCGTTTCGTATTGTTAATATCTATCCATTAAATTTTATCATATACCCAAAATAAATAAACTCCATTATCATATGATATTTTTTTTATATCTTAAAACTTACTTTTGTGTTTTTTTGTGAATAAATATCTATATTTAACGACTATTATTTACTGCTAAACATAAAAGAAAACATAAAAAAGTGGCTTCGCCACGCTTCTATTAACTAAATTACATCTTAATTTCATAAAAGCATTTTTAGTATATTTATTCTTAACCGAATCCACTTTTTTTGGCCAAACAGCAGTGTTCTTAAAGCTTAAATCTTCCTTTTTATCATATATTTTTTATTTAAGTTTTAAGGTTCTGCTGTGGCCCTATATTTTTATTTTTTAACGTCTTAACCTCTTTGATACCTTTAAGCCCTGTAATTATCAGCCTTCCCGCTTTTTCAAATTTTATACTTCCTAGACGTCAAAAAAGAAGATTTTATTAAAAATCCTCTTTTTTACTTACAGTTAACATCCATACTTATCTAGATACTAACCTATATTATAAAACTCAACAGATGCGTAAATTATTAAGCTATCTAATCATTAATTACTACCATCTAAATTTATACTCCCCTTGAAATTAATCAGTAATTTCAGTATAAATAGGTAGCTTGTCCTTCACTTTAATATACTAAACCAATAACTTATTACTTACAACTTAATTGTACATTGTTTATTCCTATAAATAAAGACCATATCCTAACTTTTTTATTTTTTTTCGTAAAAGTACTTTTTTTATTTTAAGTATTAAAAATATATGTTTTACGATATTTTAATTACATTTTTCAAATATCCATCTTTGATTATTAGATCCACTGTAATTATATTGTAATACATTAGCTCCATCATCTTTGCTTCTACCTGAAACATCTAAACATTTTGTATCTGAAGATACTTTAGTTAAGATACTATAACTTCTATCACCATTATTCTTTAATTTAAATTGTTGATGACTTCCATTAGAACTTCCCCAGACTTGAACATTAGCAGAGTTTTCTGAAGATCCTCCAGCTATATCTATAACTTTATTTGCTCCACCTATTTGAGTCCATAAAGTATAATATCCATTCCCAACACTACAAACTCTCCAAATTTGACCTTTTGAATTAGTAGAATAATAAGATTGCATTATATTTGCACCACTCTTATCTTCAGAAACACTTAAATATTTTCCACTATTAACACTCTTTATTCTATAAAGTCCTCCATTTTGTATTCCTACGTTATTATTAGCAGATTCAGAAGATATACTTTTTTCGTTATATCTTCCACATTTATAAACATTTGGTTTTTGAGGAGTCTTCATATCCTCTCCAATATAATAGCTTGGATGAGGCGGTTGATTATAACCAACATTTTGCCATGCTATAGCTTCTCTGTATTGGATATCATGCATTAAAGTATATAATCTATGATTAGTTTCATAATTAGTTGTGTATATTCTAAGAGCTTTATTATCTGAAGTTGGCCATATAACTTCTTCTCTCCAATCTCCTAATATATCTGCTGATAATGAAGGTGTTGCTTTAGTACTATTATTAGAATGTACATTACTTCCTGTTAACAATCTATCCACTCTCTTAGCATTATAATTCCACTTATCTATATGAGTACCATCTAAAAGTTCTCTATATAAGTCTCCATCCCACCAATTAGCAAAGTTCTTACTAAGACTTGCTGCCTTTGTAGTAATTTCTTTTCCATTTGCATCAAAACATCCTGATGTAGTTAACATCGCATATGGATAGTAATCTGGTCCTATATTAGCAACTATGCCTCTACCAACATCAGTTCCTGTTTTCTTTGAAAATATAGTCTTACCAGTTCTAGCATCTCGCATTTGAATACTTTCAACATTGTTTCCTTTTTCCTCGTGAACTTGGAATATTTCTAATCCTGAATGTCTTGGATCAAAATCTCCTACATGAAGTGCATCACCATGTCCCATACCAGTTGAATATAATCCTTTTCCATTGTGATCTATAACTGCTGAACCATATATAATTTCATCAAATCCATCATTATCTACATCAGCAACACTAAGACTATGATTGCCTTGTTTTGCAAAAGCAGAATTTCCTGAAGTATTTGTATCAAATGTCCATTGCTTATTTAATTTATTACCATCAAATTTATATGCACTTATTACACTTCTAGTATAATATCCTCTACACATTATTAAACTTGGTGTTTTTCCATCTAGATATGCAACTCCTCCTAAGAATCTATCAACTCTATTACCATATTTATCTCCCCAAGAACCTACATTTCCTCTTTCTGGAGTAAAGCCTTGATTATGAATTACCTTTCCTGTAGCACCTTCAAATAATGTTAAATATTCAGGTCCTGATAAAATATACCCAGATGAATTTCTATAATCCTTTGTTTTATCCCCTATAACTTTTCCATCTCCAGCTACTGTTCCATCAGCAGTTTTCATTGCTATTTCTGCTTTCCCATCACCATTAAAGTCATAAGCAATAAATTGAGTATAATGTGCACCAGCTCTTATATTTTTTCCAAGATCAATTCTCCAAAGTCTTTTACCATTTAACTTATATGCATCAATATACACATTTGAAGTATATCCTTTTTGAGAGTTATCCTTTGAATTAGATGGATCCCATTTTAGAATAATTTCATATTCACCATCTCCATCCACATCAGCAACTGAAGCATCATTAGCTGAATAAGTAACTTTTTGCCCATTTAAAGTAGTATCTGCTGGTTTTTGAATTGGTACATCCTTATAATTATTAGCCCAAACTGTAGCAACATCTGATTCAGTTTTTTCTTGACCATTTACTACAGTTCTTACTGTATATTTTGATGAAGTATTACCAGATGTATCTAAAAAATTAGTTTTTGTTGTTATATTACTTGCTATCTTCTTACCATCTCTATAAACATTAAACCCAATATTATAATCTTCTGTACCTAACAACCTCCAAGATACAAGAACTCCTTTATCAACCTTAACCGCAGTTAATCCTCTATTTAAAGATTCAACTTGTCTAGCAGTAGTTGCTGCTTGTGCTTTAGTACACAATATCCCCTCGTTAATTACATATGGTTCAACAGTTATAATCGAACTTAAAACCACTAATCCAGAAATAAAGTTTCTTATTTTTTTATTCATTTATTCTCCCCCCTATTTTTAATGTATACTAACATTATAATTACTTTTTTACCCGTGTAAACTTTTTCTTCGTGAATATAATACTTTTTATCTTTATTTGCATTTTTTAGTAATCCTTCTTATTCATGAATATTTAATAAGATTCATATTAATTCAAAACCATATTAAAAAGGAACGACATACACATCGTTCCTTAAAAATTAATTTTTTCTCTTCTCATACCTATATTTATCACTATAGTAATTGCTGCAATAGTAGTTAATAAAGAACTACCTCCATAACTTATTAAAGGCAAGGTAATTCCTGTAATAGGCATAAGCTTTATAGTCATTCCTATATTCTGCATTATGGCAAACAAAAGATAAGAAACCATCCCTATTGATACAACAGAACCAAAAATATCTTTAGCTGTCCTTGCTATATTAATCATCTTAGTAATTAATATTCCATAAAGAGATAATAAAAATATTGCTCCTAAAAGTCCCCACTGCTCTGCTATAGCTGTAAATATAAAATCAGTTTGAACTTCTGGCACATGAGTTCCTACATATCCTGGTGATACTTTTGGATCTAGTGAAACATCTGTACCAAATATTCCCCCTGCTCCTACACCTATAATTCCTTGATATAACTGATACCCATCACCAGAAACATCTATAGTTTCACTTGTAAATTCAGTTAATCTCTTTTTTTGATAATCCTGTATTACTCCTAAGTTCCAAGCTATTACTATAGTAATAAATAAAGCTATAAGCCCTCCTCGCAATATTCTTTTATCTAGTTCACAGAAAAATACTATTCCAAGAACAATAAAAAAAGATACCATGGTCATCCCCATATCCTTTTCTATTAAAATTAATACAATAGGTAAAGCAGCATACATAATAATCTTAGCCAAATTTCTTAAATCATTTATTTTACCATCCATATCCTCTATTAACTTTCCTAGCATTAACATTATTGAAAACTTAGCAAACTCTGCTGGTTGAAGCTTCATAATCCCCAAGTCAATCCATCCACGAGCACCATTAACCTTTATTCCTATATGAGGTATCCATACTGCAACTAATAGTCCTATAGTTATCCAATAAAAAATTGGAGCTATGTCATATATCTCTCTATAGTTTATACATAATAAATAATATGCTACTATCATTGATATAAAAAACCATATAATTTGTCGTTTTACAAATATATATGGAGTACTAAATACGTCTCCCTTTGTGCATAAATATATATTTAAAATTCCAAATAGAGCTAGTCCTATTATTACTAATAATAAAACTACATCTATATTTCTAATATCCTTGTCTTTAAGTATAAACCTTCTTCTATTATTCCTTTTTATAAATTGGTTCACTCTCAACACCTCATATATAAAACTTATTATCTTTAATTATATATCACCACACTAATTTTATGTAATTTTTTAACAAAAATAAGAAATTATTAATATTCTTATTTTCTTCTTATTAAAATAATTTTAAGATTTATTTTTTATTTATACTTTTATGACATAATCCTGACATATTACTTATATATAATTTACTTATGGTAATAATGACAAGTAAGTTATTATAAGTATTTTTTTCATTAAAAATTATCCCTAAATAATTAGAGCTGCACCTACTAAATGCAGCTCTAATATCATCTTACTTTTCTATATTATTTATTTTCTACCTCCAGTTACCACTTTATATATTGTAGGAAAATATCGCAAAATAAGTATTTTTTCCTTATTTAATCATTTACAAAAACTTTCTTTCTTTAAACCATTCTTCACATAACTTTGCCCACCTTGTTACATAAGGAAAATCATCTTTTAACCCTAATCCATGACCTCCTTCTGGAAATACATGAATTTCAAAAGGCACTTTATTTTTCTTCAAAGCTGTAACATATAGTAATGAATTTTCCATTGGAACAGTATCATCAGGTGCTGTTGTCCAAATAAATGTTTGAGGAGTATCTTTTTTAACTTGTTTTTCTACACACATAAAATTAATAAGTTCTTCTGATGCATCTTCTCCTAATAAATTATTTCTACTTCCTACATGAGCATATTCTGTAAGGTTAATTACTGGATAACATAGTACGCTCATATCAGGTCTTGCACTTACCTTATCAATTTCATCTTTAGAATAATCCATATCATAATCAAAATGCACTGATAAGCTTGCTGCTAAATGTCCACCTGCAGAAAATCCTAAGACTCCTATCCTATTAGGATCCACATTAAATTCTTTATGATTATATCTAACATATCTTATGGCTCTTTGAAGATCTAGTAATGGATATGGGTGTCTATAAGGCGCGACTCTATAATCTAACACAAATGCACTAACTCCTATAGAATTAAGCCACTCTGCTATAGGGCCACCTTCATGAGGGGCTTTAAATTCATATCCTCCTCCAGGACATACTATTATAGCTGGTCTTAATTCTTTTCCTCCTATAATGTAAGATTCTAAACTTGGCTCTTTTTGATTTATATTTTTATCAAATCCTGGAACTTCATCTTTCCAAATATTTATCATTTTCTCTTCCCTTCTTTCAACGTATTAACAACACATATATTCACATATAAAGTAAATCATATTTATATTATACACTTCTAAATATATATTTTATGAATCTAATATTTTTATGTATTTGATGCAAAAGAATATTTAATGCATATTATGCAAAAAAATATTTGATGCTTTTTATGTATATATTTTTCTTATGTGCACATAATATATATAAGGAAAAATCAATGTGAAATTTGTTCATAATTGTGCATTCCTCATAAAAAAACAGGTTTTAGCTTACATAACTAAAACCTGTTTTTTATTTGAGTATTTTAAGCATGATCCAGCTGTTGCGAATCTATTTCTTAATATAATTGTTACATAACTTTCAGCTTTTTCTCCTACTGCAAGTTCTGCTTCTTCTATACTTCCTAAGGCTACATCACAATAATTGTATACTTATATATAACATTATTTAATTTTCATAAATCCAGACATTATGCAAACTCCCGCTGCACCTTCATTAATAACTAATTCTATATTTTCATTATTAATACCACCAATAGCATATACAGGAATATTAACAGAACCACATACTTGATTTAAAAAATTTAATCCTCTAGGCTCTAAACCTTTTTTACAATCAGTTATAAAAATATGGCCTGCTGTTATATAAGTAGCTCCTTCTCTTTCTGCAAACTTTGCATCTTCTACAGAATGGATTGAAACACCTATTTTATTAAAATATTTTAATTTTTCTTTATTATCTTTAAGCTTTCTTATAGGTAAATGTATATTTTTACATTCTAACTTAATTGCTACATCAATAAAATTATGTAAGACACATTCAATATTATAATCTTTACATTTTTTTATTACTTCTCTAGCTAATAATTCATATTCTTCCTCTAATAAATCTTTTTCTCTTAAAACAAACATATCTGGCTTTTTATATTTGGCTATCTTATCTATTTGTTCTATTAAACTACCTTCACATAAATTTCTATTTGAAAATGCTATTAATTTATACAAAGACATAATCATTCATAACAGGTTGAAGACCTTGATTTTTAATAGCCTCGTAAACTTCTTCTACATTACGAGTATCATTAATTTCAAATTGGTCATCACCTTTCTCCTCTATATCTTCACTATGACTACCTATTCCTGTACTTACCCCTGCTGAAATTTTTGTAGCAGCAAGTCCTATAACATTATTTCTAAAACCTTCACGTTCTCTTGTAGAAATAGTCATTCCTGCAAAAGGCATAAATAATCTATAGGCACACATTACTTGTAATAATTGTTTTTCATGAACATCTTTAGGATTAATCTTATCATTATTTATAATAGGTCTAAGTCTAGGACAAGAGAATGATATTTCTGCATGAGGATATTTTCTTTGAATTAAATAAGCATGCATTCCTGTAGCAAAAGCATCTTTTCTAAAATCATCAAGACCTAAAAGTGCTGCAAAACCCACTCCTCTCATACCTCCCATAAGAGCTCTTTCTTGAGCATTTATCCTATAAGGAAATATTCTTTTATGACCTGCAAGATGCAATGTTTCGTACTTATCTGAATTATAAGTTTCTTGGAATACAGTAATATAATCTGCTCCACATTTATGAAGATATGCATATTCATCTGAATTTACTGGATATATTTCAAGACCAACATTCTTGAAATATTTTCTAGCAATCTTACAAGCTTCACCTATATACTCTACACTAGACATTTTTCTACTTTCACCAGTAAGTATTAATACCTCTTCAAGACCTGTTTCTGCTATAACTTTCATTTCCTCTTCTATCCCTTTAGAATCAAGCTTAGCACGACGTATTTTATTGTGACAATTAAAACCACAATATATACAAAGATTTTCACAATAATTAGCTATATATAAAGGTGTAAACATATATACTGATGTTCCAAAATGTTTTTGAGTCTCTTCTTTAGCCTTTACAGCTATTTCTTCTAAAAAATCTTCTGCTGCTGGAGAAAGTAATGCTTTAAAATCTTCTATAGTTCTATTACTGCTGTTTATAGCTCTTATTACATCATTTGCAGTATATTTATTATAATCATAGTCTTTCATCTTAGATATAACTTCATCCATTATTTCTGACCCTATATCCTCCATACCCTCTAGGTATTTCATATGATCTATTCTCTCCATAATATAATCCTCCTAATCATTTAGAAATCCTGTAAGTGGTGATGAGGCTGAAGCTCCTTTATTAAGCACTCTACCAAGACCTGCTAAATAAGCTTCTCTACCTGCATTTATGGCCATCTTAAAGCTTCTTGCCATTCTAGTAATATCACCTGCTGTTGCTATAGCTGTATTAGCCATAATAGCTGCTGCCCCAAGCTCCATAGCTTCACAAGCTTGTGATGGTGCTCCTATTCCTGCATCTACTATAATAGGAAGATCTATTTCATCTACTAATATTTTTATAAAATCTTTTGTACAAAGCCCTCTATTTGATCCTATTGGTGCTGCAAGTGGCATTATTGCCGCTGCTCCTGCATTCACTAAATCACGGGCTACATTTAAATCTGGATACATATATGGCATAACTATAAAACCTTCTTTTGCTAACATTTCTGTAGCTTTAATAGTTTCATAATTATCTGGTAAAAGATATTTAGAATCACGAATAACCTCTATTTTTACAAAATCTCCACATCCTAATTCTCTAGAAAGACGAGCTATTCTAACTGCTTCTTCTGCATTTCTTGCTCCTGATGTATTTGGAAGTAATGTTATTCCCTTAGGCAAAAAATCTAATATATTTTCACCATCATTAGTATTAGCTCTACGCACTGCTAACGTAATAATTTCTGCATCAGCCTCTTCTACTGCTGCCTTAATTAAATTAACATTATATTTTCCTGAACCTAATATAAAACGAGAATTAAACTCATGTCCCCCAATAATTAATTTATCTTCATTATTTTTCATAACTATATCTCCTCTATTCCTAAAATTAATCTTATAACCATATTGGAAGCATGACCTGCACATATATTTACTCTACCTGACATAAGTCCAATACCACTATAAGCATCTGTTACCCTATCTCCACAAAGATAAAAATTTTTCATTACCTTTGTTGTTTTAATAAGATTACTACTTTCGTAACCAGCCATTCCTGAAGAAGAAACTACTTTTACTCCTTCTAGTTTTTCTAACAAATTATTTACTAGCATAGCTTTGTTATCAGGATTATCAAAAGCTTCACACACTATAGGATATTTATTAAAAATCGAAATTACATTTTCTTCTGTTACCTTTACTGTTTTTGTTGTAATGTCCAAATAAGGATTTATATTTAATAAAATTTCCTTTAAAGCTTCTGTTTTTAATTTACCTAGATGCTCAATTGTATAAGCTTGTCTATTCAGATTAGTTAAATCTACTCTATCAAAGTCTACTAAATGTATTTTTCCAACACCTGACCTTGCAAGATTAACTGCTATATGAGAACCAATCCCTCCAAGACCTGCTACTGCTACCTTTGCATTCTTTAATTTTTTATAAACTTCTTTAGAAAAACGTTTGTCCATTGCTTCTTCTAATTCTTCTTTAGTTGGTTTTATAATTTCTTCTGCCATATTATCAGCCTCCCCCAACAAAACTTACAACTTCTAAAATATCCCCTTCTTTTAATATAGTTTTTTCATAAAGAGATTTAGGAACTATATTACCGTTTAATTCTACTGCTACTCTTGATATAGTGTACCCTTCATTTAATAAATAGGTCTCTAATGCTAATCCAGATATGTTATTTAGGCTAACTCCATTAACTTTTATCAAAGCTTTTCCTCCCCTCATAAAAAAGTGGCTTCGCCACGCTTTTATTACTTTAAAGCATATTTTTAATAGCAATTATATTTTTTAATGTCTTAGCTTCTTTGATACCTTTAAACCCTGTAATTATCATCCTTTCCGCTTTTTCAAATTTTATACTTTCTAGACGTTAAAAAAGGTCGCACGAAAGAAAACTACACCCGTGGTGGTGTACCCCTTCGTGCGACCTTACGTCACATTCTATTGAAAATTATAGTTTATACTCCTTAATTTGTCAATAATATTTCTTCTAATTTTCTACAATAATGTTTATACATCTAATTTCAAACAAAATATTTACTATACTTATAGAATCATGATATAATGTTAAAGTTCCTACGAGGGAGTAATCGGCATATTGAAATATGTAGTAATATCGACATAATGGCTATTAAAGCCCGGTATTACTTTTAATGATGAGACTCAAAGGCAGCTTATTAATGCTGTCTTTGAGTCTTTTTTATTTGCCAAATACATATGAAAGGAGAAAAAATATATGAGTATTATTGAATTATTTATCTTGGCTATAGGCTTATCAATGGATGCCTTTGCTGTATCAATTTGTAAAGGGTTATCATTAAGAAAAATCAAAGTTAAGCATATGTGCATAGCTAGTGCTTGGTTTGGTGGATTTCAGGCATTAATGCCTCTAATAGGATATTTTCTTGGCAGTTTCTTTACTGATATGATCACTACTTACTCTCATTGGATAGCCTTTGCCTTACTACTATTATTAGGTAGTAATATGATAAAAGAATCTTTAGGCGAAGAGGAAGATGTAGATTCTAATATGGATGCTAAAAACATGTTTTTATTAGCAATTGCAACTAGTATTGATGCTTTAGCAGTAGGTGTAACCTTTGCTTTCTTACAAGTAGATATTATTCCAGCTGTATCCTTTATAGGAATAGTAACTTTTATTTGTTCTGCTATAGGGGTTAAGGTTGGTAGCATTTTTGGTTCTAAATACAAATCTAAAGCTGAGTTTTCTGGCGGTATTATACTAATTCTTATTGGGATTAAACTTTTACTTGATGGAATTGGAATTTTATAAATAACAAGAAAGGATGTAGTAAATTATTTTTATTAAGATTTACTACATCCTATTTACTTTTAAGAATCACATTTATGACTTTTAATTATGCCTTATTATCAAAACTTGGCTCTATATTACTATTTTTAAAATAAGAACTTGGCCTTAAAATCCCCCTAGATCTTTCTGCCTTTTCTCCTTCACAAGAATTATAATATATTTTATTAAATTCATCTTGCCTCACTTGTTCTGCTGGAGTTAATGAATATGTCCAACTTCCATTAATGCTTCCTAATACTACACTATTATTAACCTTAATATCATAGTCATATCCACCTTTTGAATTATATTTTGCATCAAAAGTACCACCAGACTTTAATTTAACTTCCTTCTTCTGCTCCATTAAAATCTCAAGTAAATTAAGTTCTCCTAAAGGTTTTACCTTTTTATTATTATTTTTAGAACCCATATTATTAATTTCTTTTTCTGCATCTTTATATAACGCTTTTCTATCTGGAGAAACCTTAGAAAGAAATTGTGCGTTTAACTTTTTTCGTTCTGTTTCTATCGCTTCATAATCTTTACTTGTTTTTGCTGTAGCTTCCTTCTTTGCAAGCTCCTTAATCTTACTTATTAATTCTTTATCAGAAGGTACTTGCATACCTTTAGTGGGTATCACACTCCAATTAGGAACATTTAAAACTCCTTTTTTTGAGGTATTTACCTTATCTACTTCATTGGTTCTATTTATCAAAATACTCATCTTTATTCCTACTTGTATTCAATAATCATTTTGCTTCCACCATTTACAGTGAAACCATCCATACCTGTATATTGCATTAACACATTTCCTTGTATCTTTACAAGCCACTTAGTATTTGCTGCTTCTCCTGCTAATGCAGTAGTTTTTGAAGTAGATGAAGGACTATTTGTTTTTACAAATTTAACTGAAGCTTGTTTATTTCCATTACTTATAATATATGAATTAATAGCA
The DNA here is from genome assembly GCA_934755305.1 of uncultured Clostridium sp. Taxonomy (GTDB): domain Bacteria; phylum Bacillota; class Clostridia; order Clostridiales; family Clostridiaceae; genus Clostridium. The sequence continues at coordinate 27,101 of CAKVLD010000039.1, forward strand.
GTATACTTAGATTGTGTAACTTTTACGCTTGTTGGACAATATAAAGTAACACTAACCACTCTAGATCCTGCAGGTATAACTTTCGAAAAATCAACATATTGCCCAATTGATGTAATAGTACCAGTGTTTCTATTTGAAGTAGCAAAATCCTTAGATAATGTTTTAGTTGATTTTGAAGTGACAGCTCCTCTTAAAGAAACATCACTAAGAGAAACTTCTGCAACTTTTACTTCTTCAGCTTTTGTAATTGTAGCATCAGATGACAATATAGCCATATTAGTTGCTAACATTAAAATACCTGACGTTAATAGTGATACTATCTTTTTGTTTCCTTTAATCATAACTTATTCTCCCCTTTTTAATATTTTTTATTTAAAGTAAATCAACTTATTTGTTTTAATTTTACCTTATTATGTATTCAATTACAATATTTAAACAAAAACTCAAAAAATAACGCATCATAGCTTTCAGCTATGATGCATTATTTTTCTATCTAAATTATTATTCACCCATGAACATCTTTAAATCATCTTCAACATTTGTAATTCCACCAATTCCAAAGTTTTCAACTAAAACTTTAGCTACATTTGGTGAAAGGAATGCTGGAAGTGTTGGTCCTAAGTGAATGTTCTTTACTCCTAAGTATAGTAATGATAATAATACTATTACTGCTTTTTGTTCATACCATGCAATGTTAAATGCTATTGGTAATTCATTAAT
>CAKVLD010000040.1 GCA_934755305.1 uncultured Clostridium sp.
ATCTTCCTAATGCATATTTTGCATTCCCTCTTCTATTATAAAATCTATAATTATCTCCTTCTAATTCTATCGCTTTATTATAATCCTTTATTGCTTCTTCATATCTTCCTAATGCATATTTTGCATTCCCTCTTCTATTATAAAATCTATAATTATCTCCTTCTAATTCTATCGCTTTACTATAATATTCTATCGCTTCTTTATATTTCTTTAATTTATACTTTGTTCCAGCTATATTACTATATATAATAGCATCTTCAGGATTTAATTCTATTGCTTTATTATAATCTTCTATTGCTTCCTCATATCTTCCTAGTGCATCTTTTGCATTTCCTCTGGAGTTATAAAATCTATAATTATCTCCTTCTAATTCTATTGCTTTATTATAATCTTCTATCGCTTCTTCGTACTTTCCTAATTCATATTTTGCATTTCCTCTATCACTATACAGAACAGAAGCTTTTGGATTTAATTCTATTGCTTTATTATAATCTTCTATCGCTTCTTCATATCTTTTAAAAAAATACTCTATATTGCCTCTATTATAATAGGCAGCACAATTACCACCATCTAAACTTATAAGCTTATTATATCCTATTAAAGCTTTTGAATATTCCTTACTTGTATAAAATTCCTTAGCCTTTCTTTCAATTTCTTTTATTTCCAACCCTTCATACAAGTCATTTTCCTCTATAGTTTTATTTTTAATTTCATCAAAGCTCATATCTCCCACCTCTTCTACATAATATCTCATATGTAAATCAATGTAAATGGTTCAAAAATATCATTTCTCCCAAAGCACCAAAATTCTTTTAAAATAAATTCATAAAATATTACTGTCATAAAGTTGTCACAATAATACTGTATTATAAAATCATAAAGTAGTTATTAAACATTATTATTTTCCTCAAAAAATAATACTAGTAAAAAACAATGACCTCCCCCTTTTACGGTCATTGTTTTTTATTTCACCAACATTTATTTGAAAAAGCACCTAAACTCCTATCCCTAACATTTGCTCCTCCCCAAATTTTAACAACATTTATTTAATAAAGAACTCTAATATGTTATAATTACCTGTAAAATATAATAAAAAATAGGCGGTAAACAATGAAAGAGACAATACTTACAGTAAAAAAAGAGTACGTAAATAAATATAAAAATGGCTATCCCCTAATACTAGAGGAAGCCTTAAAAGATGCTAACTTACTAAAGCATGAAGGTCAAATAATAACTTTAGTAGACAATCATAATAGCTTCTTAGGTAAAGGTTATTATGGTAAACAAAATAAAGGTTGTGGTTGGATCTTAAGTAACGGTAAAAAAAGCAACTTTGACCAAAAATTCTTCTATGACAAACTAAGAAATGCATTCTCAAAAAGAATGAAATTATACCATTCAAAAGATACTACTGCATTTAGAGTATTTAATGGTGAAGGTGATGGTATTGGTGGTCTTACTATTGACTACTTTGACGAATATTACCTAATAACTTGGTACAGTAGAGGTGTCTATGTATTTAAAGATATGATAATAAAAGCCATAAAATCTCTAGTATCCTTTGATGGAATCTATGAAAAAAAGAGGTTTGATAATAATGGAATGGTTTTAGATGAAGATAGTTTCTACCTAGGAAAAAAAGCTCCTGAACCTCTTATAGTTAAAGAAAATAATGTTAACTTTGCTATCTATCTAAATGATGGAGCTATGGTAGGAGTATTCTTAGATCAAAAGGATGTAAGAAAAACTATAAAAACTAAATATGCTAAAGGGAAAAGAGTATTAAATACATTCTCTTATACAGGCGCTTTTTCAATGGCAGCAGCTAAAGGTGGTGCTATTACAACTAGTGTAGACTTAGCTAGTAGAAGTTTAGAAAAAACTCGCGAAAACTTTACCATAAACAATATAGATCCTGATAAACATGAAATAGTAGTTGAAGATATTTTCCTATACTTTAAAGAAGCAAAAAAGAAAAATACTAAATTTGATATGGTAATCTTAGATCCACCAAGCTTTGCTACTTCTAAGGAAAACAGATTTAGTGCAGCAAAAGACTATACTAACCTATTAAAATTAGCTATAGATATAACAGAAGAAAATGGAATAATAGTTGCTTCTACTAACTGTGCTACATTTAATATGGATAAATTTAAAAAGTTTGTAGATACTGCTTTTGAAGAAACTAATATTGGTTATCAAGTCCTTGAAGAATTTAGTTTACCAGCTGACTTTAGAGTAAATGAAAAATTTCCTGAAGGAAACTACTTAAAAGTATTATTTATAAAAAGGTTGTAATTTGTCATATAACTGACATAATTATAAGATAATATTAATTTATACAATACATATCAATATTATTTTCCCCTAAAAATAATAATGATTAAAGAAAAAACAATGGCTTTCTCTTTTGTGCCATTGTTTTTTCTATTTAAATTTATTTATTATTTAACCCAAACTCCATCAGAATCAAAATAATAGCTCTTTCCATCTATTGTTTGCCATCCTGTTTGCATTACTCCATTAGAATCCATATAGTACCATTTACTATCTACTTGCTTCCAACCAGTTTGCTTTACTCCATTTAGATAGTAATACCATTTTCCATCAAGCTTAATCCAACCATACATTGGTTTTACTAATTTATCTTGAACCATATTATTTATTGCTTTACTAGCATTAAGTATTGGATAAGTTCTAGTAGCTCCATCATCACTTGTTAAATAATTCTTATATCTTGTTCCTTTAATATCATCACCACTAATTAAATTTAATCTACTATCAAGTTCTGCACTAGGTACTATAGCAGTTTTTTCACCTTTATACATGTATTGAACTCTTTCATTTCCTGCAGCTGTAGTTATAACAAAATCATATTTTCCTCCATTATTATCACCAGTAATTAGTTTTTTTAATGCTCCTCCAATTACATCATTACTATCTCTTTTTTTAGTTTCTTGCTCAGCCTTAGTTGGATATTCTGTATATGTAAAACCAATACTATAGTTAAATACCTTTATATTTTTATTTACAATAGCATCATTAAGCGTTTTTAATAAAGTTGCTTCATTACCACATCCACTAAATCCATATAACTTAGCATTACAAGAAACTCCTGTAACTCCAATTCTATTGTCAGCAGTAGCACCTATTATTCCAGATACATGATTAGCATGACATGATGTTTTTTCATCATTATAATCAATATCGCTTTTTTCTACATCTATCATCAAATCATTACTATCATAAAACTCTCCTGTTTCAAGAACACCCACATTAACTTTGTTCATTTTACTTCTATATTGCCATGCTGAAATAGCTTTAACAGCTTCTACACTCCACTCATTACCATATGGAATACTTTCATTCCAAGTAACTTTAGTTTGATTCCATGAATCACTAGGTATGTATATTTCTTCTAAACTAGCATCTTCTCCTAATGTCATATTTAAGCTAACTGATTCTGGTGTTAAAATTTCTTCCTTTTTAAGCTTGTCCATTTTTTCTTCAAGATCTTCTAACGTTGAATCTGGATATTCAACTTGGTATTGTCCTAAATTATCTATATAACCTACAACTTTACCATTATCTTCTTTTACCATATTTCTTACTTCTTCAAAAGGTACATTTTCGTTAGCTCTAAATAAGACTTGATTTTTAATATAAGTTAAATTAACCTTCTCTTCCCCTTCTCCTACTGTATCAGTAACTACATCTTCATCCTTAGCATCCTTCATTTCACAAAAGTTTTCATTACTATTTAGGTTTACTTCAACTATTTCATCACCATTTTTTACTGCATCTTTAGACAGTAACGCTTCTTTTGAAACTTTCTCTTCAAAATTTGTTTTTACTTCTGCTACTTCTGACTTTCCTGGTACCTTTATAGCTTTATTTTCTTTACTTACATACTCTACCATTTCTTCATTATTTTTGTTCTTTTCATTTTATCCCCCTTCTTAAAATAAATGCAAAAACAACTTAATTATAAAACAATATTGAATTTTTTATATTTTTTCTTATTTTTTTCAAAATAATACCTTGTAAAAAAGATTCCATATCTAAATTTACAAGGCTAACTTTTCAAATATTAAATTAAGATAAATTCACCAACATATATTTAAGAAAGATATGCATCTCTAAACTGACTCACTACAAGAAACTACTCGTTTCCTTTTTCTAGCAATAATAAAAGTACTTCCATACATTAAAATTCCTATAACCAAAGTAATAACCCCACTATTAAGCAACCAAATAATATCTTGCTTTATTATTTCTCCTATAAGCTCTTCTAAATAAGGAATATATATAATAATATAATCATAAAACTTAGAAATATATCCACTAAAAAATATTAAAGTTACTATAATTCCTGCATCCATTAAAGAATTACTTATCCACCTAAAACCTATTCTAATATTTTTAAACCACAATAAAATCAAACAATCTGATACTGAAAGTATTAATGCATAAAATATCCAATATGAATTATCACTAAACTTACTTATAATACTAGAAAACTTACTAACCTTACTAGAATAAATAACTATATCACTACTTATTAACTCCATCTCATTTTTAACTATAGTATTCATAGAACCTTTCAAATTATTAATATCATTAGTTAACTTATTATCTATTTCCTCAGAACTTTCTTCAAAATACCTATATATATTTTCTGAAAGTCTATTAATATAAACCTTTGTATTAATTGGTTCTACATCATTCTTTCCTGTCTTCATATAATTAACTACACTTACTAAATAATTATCAACCTGCTCTTTAACCTCTTCCTTACTTATAACACCTTCTAGCATAATATTAGGTAAATTATTAACAGTTAAAACATGATTTAAATTTTCTTCAATTCTCTCAAAAATCTTTTCTTCTGTACCCTTATCATTAAATACCTTTAAATAAGTATCTGCATTTAAAAATACAAACCTAATAAAAGAAGCACATAAAGTTAAAATTACAGAGAATATTAAAATTATTGCCATAAAAAAACTAATTATATTTTTAACTTTTTTATTATTCTTTTTGCTCTTCATATTCATTTTCTCGAAATATAATCCCCGCAATAAATAATTCTTTACTATACTATTAATCTTTTTATATCAATATTCTAAATTCCAACTAAATTTCATTTATTATTTCAATATTTTACATATAATAAAGTAAGTCCAGCAAAATTCTCTTGCTGGGCTTACCTTACAATATCTTATTATTTTATAATTCTATTCTTTCTTAATATTATTCTCTTCTATATAAAGCTACTTCCTTATTGCTCATATTTACTAGAGATTTATTTCCCGAATATAAAACAAATTACTATTGTATCGATTTATTTGTATTATTATCACATTTTAATATATAATTAATGGAAATATACCCATATGATCAAAGGAGACTTATTAAATGAAAAATACAAAAACAAAGAAAATATTACAAACAGCTCTTTTAGCAGCTCTATGCTATATTTCATTTACATTTTTGCAAATCAAAATTCCTGTGCCAGGGGGAGATGCTACATCTATTCATATAGGAAATGCATTTTGTGTACTTGCAGCCTTACTTCTTGGGGGAGTTTATGGAGGGCTTGCTGGTGCTATAGGAATGACTATTGCTGATTTAATGGACCCTGTATATATTACAGTAGCTCCTAAAACATTCATTTTAAAATTATGTATAGGCTTAATAACTGGACTTATAGCTCATAAAATAGCAAAAATCAGCAAGTCTAATAATAAAAAATACATATTAAAATGGAGCATTATATCTTCAATAGGAGCCTTAGCTTTTAATGTTGTCTTTGATCCTATTGTTGGATTCTTTTATAAACAATATTTACTTGGTATGCCTCAAGATGCTGCTACTATATTAGCAAAATTAAGTGCTTTAACTACCTTTGTTAATGCTATAGTCTCTACTATTTTAGTAGTTTTAATTTATAATGCTATAAGACCTTTATTAGAAAAAAGTAACTTGTTATTACCTATTGATTAAATTATAATAAAAGCAATGGTTATGATATTTAACCATTGCCTTTTTGTTTATACTTTATTACTACATTTTGAAATTATTTAAATTAATAGCTTTTGTAGAAGTATTCCAACCTGCTAAAACTTTATTCTTACTATAGCTTGCTGCTTGAGCACTTGTTAATAATCTTCTTGTACTACTCTTTATAGCGCCTTGTCCAGTGCTTCCATATTCGTAGAACCTATTATCTTCTGGTTTATCATAATTCATAGAATCCCATCCTTTTGCAGTAATATGTGCTCCCATAGAACAATTTAAGAATACTGCACTTGAATTTACAGCTGATCCTTTACCTGCATGCCATGGTCTTCCAAGATAAACTGAATTTGCTTGAGATATATTAGTAGTTAACTTACAACTTTCAAATACATATCCATAAGCAGATTCTGCAGAAGTACTTGGTGCTACTATGTATCCTTTAGGAGTAATTCCTGCTCTATCATATGTTTTAAGTTCACATTTTTCAAAATAAGCTGTAGCTGCTCCAAATATATAGTCAACATCCCCTCCTATATAACAATTATAATAATATTGCTTCCCTGCATTAGCATATAAAGTATCTTGATTTCCTACAAATCTACAATTAACAAACATACTTTGATCAGCATCATTTTTCATTGCAACAGCTTGTTTGCTTGAAATATTTAAATTCTCATTAAAAGCATTTTCAACTTGAATATTTGCCATAGCAAATCCTTTAGCATTTGATGTTACAGTTAATGAAGCACTTTTGCTTGTTCCATAAGTGGTATTTGCTCCTGGAATAGTACTTCCTGCTGCTACATTATACGTTAATATTGTTTTTTTTGATCTTGTCCTATTAATGTTATATTAGGTTTATTTACAGTTAACTTTTCATGATATGTTCCATTTTTAATATATATAATTACTTCACTTTTATTATATTGTGATACGCTATTTATAGCTGCTTGAACTGTTTTGTAAGTTTTATATCCATTACTAACTGCACCATCTTGACCTCTATAACTTGCATCTACAACCATGCTAGCATTTGCATAATTAGATGCACCTTTTAAACTTACAGTAGCAGCATTTGCTTCTACTGCACTTTTATCTCTATTAACTTTTAGCTTAAGTCTACCCTCGATAATTCTTGTTATAGATTCCATTACCCTAAGTCCTGCTCTCTTACTTCTAACATATATATTACAATCATCTGCATATCTACAAAATTTATGTCCTCTTTTCTCAAGTTCCTTATCAACGTCATCTAACATTACATTTGCTAGTAATGGATTAAGCGAACCACCTTGTGGTATTCCTTCTTCGCTTGATACTTTGCTTCCATTTATTAAAACTCCACTTTCTAGATACTTTCTTATAAGCTTTAAAAGTCTTCTGTCCTTTATTCTCTTTTCAAGCTTCCCCATTAAAATATTATGAAAAATAATTCTTTATTATATAAAAGACAATATGTCTCAGAGAGAAATACATCGGGTAACTGGCGTAGCCAGGGACACCATTAGAAAATATATAAGCGAATATGTTCTGGGAGATGTTGTTGAATTTAACTTTGGTACAGTTAAATTATACACAGAAGATGGAATATTAAGAGATTATCAATCTTTTGATTCTTTAAAAGCTGCAAATAAGCACTTAATAAATATACTAACTGAAATCAATGATAAAGTATCTTAGGGAAAAAATAACTTATTACCTAATATGTATGTGGATAAACTTTTAATTTGCAAAGTATATACTAAGAAGATTCTAGTATTTGATAATGATAAGCTTATTGTTAAACATGATAAAATATTAGGTTTTAATAAATGCAAAATTGACATAGCTCATTTTACATATACTTTATTCCGAAAATCAAAGCCGCTTGTAAATAGTACTACTTTTAAACAAATGGATAATATTCTAAAAAATATCTATAATGATTATTTCAAAGATAATGAAAAGGAATTTATACTACTACTTGATTGTGTTGGGAAATATGGTTTAAAAGCTGTTGATGAAGCTATAAAGCATATAAAAGATGTTTGTTCTAACAATATTAGCCTTTAATCTCTTCTTATATTCCTTTCTTTCTAAGATAGTTTTCCTTACACTCTCTTCTCATCTCCCTTTCTTCTTACTTTCTAATCTGGAGTTTCTTATTTCTTTTCTTCTTTTTCTATATTTCCTCTAAATCCAGTCAACTTAGTAAGCACTTTCCTTTCTTCTCCTAATTACCCTGTATAGTATTGAGAACGTCACTTAGTACTTCTATTATTACTATTTTCATACATCAACTTTCTACATGTAAAGCTTGTCCTACATGCTGATATCTATTAATGCTTACCCATTCCCTAGAATGCCAAACTTCCACCATAACTATTATTTAAGGGTATTGGTTGCTACACACCTCACATATTATAAGCACCTTTCCCAAAAGACTATAACAGAAGTAATTCATCTTTGCCTTACAATATGGTTGTTTTTCTGCATCGGCACAACTGACCCACTCTAAATTTTACTTGCTAGAGTACACACATAAGCTCCATATGTAGGATAATTTTTTTGTAAGAATTATTTTTGTTGCTTACTCAAAATTTGAAAATATTCCAAGATAATTTTTTTATTATTTTGATAATACTTTTTATAAATTTAATTCTATTTTTTAAATAGATTTCTCAAAAAAATTTCTTTCTACCAAAAATATTTTTAACTTTAAATTTAGAATTTCAAATTTAAATATCTTATTTCTCCATATCATAATTATCTTGCCAAATCCAGTAAACAAGCCACTTTCATCAAAAACATATATATTCTTTTACATCAAATGCATTTCTGCATCAAATATTTTTATACATAACAAAAACATTTATGCTTCTAAGGTATATACAAGTTAGTGAGGTGATTATTATGAAAAGTTCAAAGAATAAAGATATCACTCTAGATTTCAATATTGATCTTAGTGATGTTGATACAGAAGATGAATCTAAAGAAGAAGAAATTGAAGAATGTTGTTTTGATGGTGTAGTAATTCCAGATGGAAAAATTGTAGCTGCATTTGATTTTTCTGGTGATGATGATTTTAATTTTAAAAAGAATAAAGTAAAAACTCAAAATCTTGTAGCAGCAAATTCTTCTCCTAGTACTGATGATGAACCAGCTTCAAGACGAACCTATGTATTAAAAGCATCTACAATTAGAAAGTTGAATGAAATAAAATCTTTTCATCCTAATTTAAACATTCTAATGAGCGGTATTGTTGATGAAGCAATTTCTTATTATTGTAACTTTTTAAAAAATAATATTAAATAATAAAAACATACTTAAAGCCTTATTTCATTTTTTTGCAACTTCGCATTACTACTTCACCAAAAATGGAAAATCTTTATTTTTACTAGGTATATATATTATGTAAAGGCAATTGAGAAAGGAGGTGTTAAATTATGGAATATACTTTAAATTTAGTTTTTGTTTGTGCAGATGGTAGTAAATCATCTCTTGCTACTAAGAAAGTCACTGAATTTACTGTAGCATAACTTTCTCATAGATAGGTAACCTAATTTAGGTTTACCTATCTATTTTTATATATTTTTTAGAAAGGATGATGATTTATGGATTTAAACGATCTTATGAATTTAATTGCAAATGTAGGTTTTCCTGTGGCAGTTACAGCCTACCTATTAATTAGATTAGAAAATCAAATTAATACATTATCATCTTCTATAAACAAACTTAACACCATAATTTCTACAAAGCTTGGTGTAGTTATAGATAATGATAATTCTCTTTCTTAGTAATTAATCCATCTTTATTGAAATTTGTTTTTAAAAATCACACCTTAATTTATTAATGAAAGGAGGCTTATCATATGCAATATAAATTAACTCTTGCATTTAAATGTACTAACGGAAATATTAATAAAATAGAAATAGAAGGAATTAGACCTACTCTTACTAAAGCTCGTATGATTTCTTTAATGGATACCATTATAGAAAAGAATATTTTCTTAACTAAAGATGGTGAATTTATAGGAAGATCTAGTGCTTCTATTACATCAGAAAATGAGACAATAATTGAAATTTAATAATGCTTCATTGATTATTTGTATACTACAAAAAAACTCACCAAATTTAAACTTGGTGAGTTTTTATATAATTAAATTCAAATCTTCAAATTCTAATTATCATTATTAAAGAAGTCTAATAATATTTCTTTATCTAGTGGTAAGAAATCATAATCATCTATATTTCTAAGCCCAATCCACTTACATTCTTTATAAGATTTATCTAAAACTGCTTTCTCTTTAATTCTCCCTGAATATACCATAATACTTTCATCTGCTTCTACATCTACAGTATATTCTTTTACTGGCTCTACATCAAAGATAACTGATTTTAATATATCTTTTGCTCCTCTTGTAATACACTTATCATGACTTTCTTTTCCTCTAACTTTTTGTGTTAATATAGACCACTTCTCAACTTCGCCTCTTTTAACCTTCTTTTTTAAGATTAACACATTATGAAAGTCATCCTTAATAATTAAATTACAAGCAACTACCTTAGCCATATAATTCCCCCCTAATCAACAATATATATTTTTTTATTTGTTAATAAGAATATATTATCATAAATTAGAGTATTTTGCTATTTGAGTTAATAAAAAATATGATTAATTTTTTCGAATTGAAGAATACTATATCGAGAAAGGAGATTTTTTTCATGGATAAAAACAATAAAAAGAATAGAACTGATGGAGTTATAAATTCTGCTAATACTAAATTTCCAACTCCACAAAAATCTTTTAATAACAAAACTTCTAATTATGAATTTACAGATGATCAAAAAATTAGAAGACAAAGTTATTCATAAGATAATAAATACTCATTAGCTTCCAATTGAAAAAAAAGACCTCTTATCTAGATTTCTCTAAATAAAAGGTCTTTTTATTTCTATCAATAACACTTTTTACAAGGTCTATATCCTTTACCTTCTGCTTCACTTTTAGTCATAGAATATGCACTTTTCATCCTACCACAGTTTGGTTTACTATGATAACACTCTCCTTCTCCTGATGAAGCCACATAAACAGTTTCACCATTTCCTGGAACGCTCTCTACAGTTTGATTTTTATTAGTAGAATTTATATTTTGTTGTTCTTGTGCTTTTCTTTGTCTTTCAGCTTCTTGTTGTCTTTGAAGCTCTTGCTGCCTTGCTTGCTCTTCTGCTATTTTTCTTTGTTCATCTTCTTTCTTTTGATTTAAAGAAGATATTTTAACATTATAAAAACTTCTCATATAGTTTTTATAATCTTCATTATCTATTCCATTTATAGAATTATCTACAGCTGTTACAGCACTTGTATTATCTATATTATCTAGATTATTTATTGAAGTAATTAAATTTTCATCAACTAAATTTATATTTTTATAATTACTTACTAAAATATAATCTTTATCTAAATCATCACTTTTAGTTCCACTTAAGAATACTTTCTTTGAATTATAGTTAGATATATCCATATCTGTTCCATATATCTTAACTTTATTCTCTGTATTATTATCTGTAATTAAAGTAGCTATTGTATAGTTATTTTCTAAATCCTTGGTTATATCTTTAATAACACCTGCATTTTTATAATTAAATTCTCCCCAAGGCTTTTCGGTTTCACTATACTCACTTTGCCTTTCTTTTGGCTCTTCTTTTATAACTTCATCTGTTTTTTCTTCTTTAACTATTTCTTTTTTAGAAGCACTTTCTATATTTTTATCATCATTAAATGCTCCCGCAATTCCTAATAGAAAAAATAAAGCTATTAAGATAAACCACCATCTTTTATAAAATGGCTTTTTAACTTTCTTTATATTCATTATATCCCCCATCTCTGCATAATTTTAGAATACTTTGTTATTTTACACTATTTTTATACATAATTAAACATTTATTCACAAAAATTCATTTTTTTATTTCTATGCGAAAAAGACCTCTTATCTAGATTTCTCTAAATAAAAGGTCTTTTTATAAATTAATATATTATTTTACTGGTTCTATTGCAAGGTCAGTAATGTAAGCATCTTTTTCAGCATTTGCTGATTGAATCATGTAAGTACCTGGTTTAACATTTACTGATCCAGTTCCATTTTCAACACTTAATAATACTTCTCCATCTTTATCACAAAGTACAAGACCAAACTTTCCTGCACTAGTAGATTCTGAGAATGTTACCTTACTTTCTTTATCTACCTTAAATGTAACACCTTGTGCACGTATTTTCATGTTAGTACCTTTTGTATTGTATTTGCTAGCTGGTACATAAACTATTTTATCTATTGTAACTGCTTTTTTTGCTGTAAGAGTATTTATACCTGCTGCCATTAATTTAGCCCCAAAGTAATCAGGAGCTTCTTTATCTGAGAAATTAACACTATATGATGCAGAAATAGCTTCAGCTGGTTCATTTTCTATTATGCTAATTGGTTCTGCTACATCTACTATTTTATCATGTGTTTTCATAACTCCACTAAATGCTACGCAATCAGCTTTAGCTTGTTTTGCATCTGTAAGATAAGCTACCTTTGAAGCTTTCTTTGCTGAGTCATAGTAGAAAATTGAAGGATTAGTATCAAAATCAGAATAAGTATTGTTATTAGCAACTTTTTCATCTCTACTCTCTACAACTTTTGCAGTATTGCTTCCTTTACAGTTATATACAACATCATTAAATGATTTTACTACTGCTCCAGATTTTGATAGCATTGGGTTTGCACAGCTTTCATAGTAGTTTCCTTCTGAAAGAATATATGAATTAGCTCTAGCATCTACTGTCTTTGAAGTGTTACCTTTGAAATAAGAATTGTAAATGTGAATATTAGCTTGACGAGCTAATGGACTTCTTGATCCACAGTTTTCATAAAAGTTGTGGTGGAATGTAATATTAAATTGTAAGTTTGTATCACCTGCACCAATTAAGTTAGTTTTGTGACATCCATTATAATAGTTGTAATCCATTGTATAATATTTTCCACGTTTAAAGTCACAAGATCCATCACCTTCTGCTTTATCACTTTCAGCTGGTTTTGCACAGAATCCTGGATAGAATGAGTTATTATGAACCCACACATGTTCAATTGGAGTTGCTAAAGTTTTAGAATCAGACATAAATCCTTGGAATCCAAGAGCATCTTCTGGATAATCTTTAAAAGTTAAGTTCTTTACTTCATAGCTTTCACGATTAGTATATCCATCTCCTACATAGAAAGAAAATCCCCATCCATGAATAAAGGCATCAGTACCAACACCTTCTAAAGTAACATCTTTTGACATCTTAATTATAGCCATATTTCCATTATCTTTTACTGTTCCACCGTTTTCTGTACTATTGTAAGCTGTAAGTCCTTCTGGTGCTTCAACTTTACCAACAAAACGTATATCTAAAGCATGACCATCAGCAACTAACTTTTCCATTAGTTCTATATTACCATTTAATATGTGTCCAATACCTGTAGCATATTCTTCATATCCTGGAATTTGAACAGTATCTTTATTTTCATTAGTTACATATAAAACTATAGCATTATCCTTTAATTCACCTTCATTAGTATAGGCACCAACACCACGATCATAGTTAAAATGAGCATAACCTGAACGGTCATTTTCTTTAACTTTAATATTGTCAGCTGTATAAACTTTTCCTTCAGAAGTAGTAACTTTTAAATCGTAAGTTCCTGATTTTACTCCTGGGATATCTACCCTTGCTGTATCCTCATCTTCTTGACGTATAAGTTCTTCATCAGCTTCTGATAATTCTGTATAAGTAGAATCAGTTGAAAGCTTGTAGCTAACAGTTGCATCTTCTGCATCTTTTTCATCCCATTCTGCGTAAAGGGTTTCATTCCATCCCCCAAAAATAGATAACTTTTCTGTCATAGCAGCTTTAGCTTTTAATGCTCCACTAAAAGTAGATGGAATTAGAACTGCTGTACTTAGAGTCATTGCAATAATCTTTTTCCAATTTTTCATTTTTTCTCTCCCCTTATATTAAAATACTTTTCTGTTATATTTTAGTATGCAAATTGTAATAAGTCAATATTTTTCCAAATTTGCTATTATAATTTATTTTTCAACTATATATTACGACTTATAATGAATATTTTATGCAATTTATGTCTCTTTTACTTAAACAATCCTTTTTGAATATATAAAATTTGTATACAGAAAACTTTTTTAGATAGTATTTCAAAAATATAATATATTACAAAAAATAAGGATATATCAAAAACTATTGACACATCCTTAACTATTTATTATTTAAAACTAAATAAGCTCTCTTTTTATTTCTACTAAATAATTCTTTTTAATAACTAAAAAATATATTACTTGGATAAAGAACATAGCTCCAATAATTTGTAAAGCTACACTTGCTATAGGTATATCAAAGGAATACTTCAATGCATTTATAGCAAAGCAAAAATGTATTACTGCTACTATATAAGGAAGTAAGAATAAAACTCCAACCTCAACAGTAATTATCTTTTTAATTTCTTTAAAAGTTAATCCAAGTTTATTTAATTGTTTATATTTACTCTTATCTTCTATTACATCCATGTAACATTTGTTATATAAAAAGCTTGCTGTAGTTACAAAGAATATAAGACCTATAAATATAACACTAAATAAAAGAACACCATAAGCTGCTTTTGTGTTTTCCAATATAGTTGCTTTTAAGAAGTTATTTGTATATTTATCTCTATCTACAATACTATAATTACTATTATAATTTTTACATATATCTGTAGTACTTTTAAAATCATCAGTATCAAAAGCTGCAAAATAACGTCTATTTCCTTCAATTTCATCATATGCTTCATTACTTACAACATAAACTTCTTCAAATATAGCAGGAAGCATATTGCCACAAACTTTGTCTTTCGTTTTTAATTTAACCTTTCCAAAGTTAAGTTCTTCTCTATTTTCATTAACATTATTTTCACATACTATTGCTTCACTAAAGGTAAGATGTTCCACCTTAAAGCCTTTTAAGTTTAATAAATTTCTATAATTATCTTCTGATATTATAGCTACTTCATCTCCTCCATCAGAAGTAGTAGCAAACTTCATATCTCCAGTAGTTTTTTTAAACTCAAAATTACTACTTTTCATTTCATCATCTATAAATTGAAATCTCTTATTAATCTCTGCCTTTTTATCATAACTATCATATATAAAGAATGTTTGTGGGAAAGATTTATTAATCTGAGCCTCCTTATCACTCCAATAGGCATATACCCCTCCTATTGCTGTAAGTGCCATAGCCATAGTAATTGTAATTAAGAAAAACATTCTTGTATTATCTTTAACCCTATAATATAAATTTGATACCCATAGCATAGTAGTCTTATTCATATAGAACTTTGTATTCTTTTTAAATATTTTTATTACTGTTGTAGTTAATTGTGAAAATAAAAGATAGGTTGCTATTACTACTATTACAGTAACAGGAATTATTCTGTAAGATATAGTAAGCATATTTGATGTTACTGCAAAATAATATCCTACTACAAGCATTACTACACATAAACCAGCTAAAAGCTTTGAAGTTTTAGGTTCATTTCTTGGCTTTTTAGTTCCCTTTAATAGTTTAAAGACCATATCTTCCTTAATTATAAAAGAACAGAATATAGAAATTACTATACCTATTGTAACAAAAGCAATTAATGTAATAACTACAGCTTCTACAGGAAAATATAGATCCATAGCATCAAAACCTAATAACTTTCCACTTAGTGCTAATAGAAGTTTTGAAAATATTACTCCAATAAATATTCCAAGTACCCCTGATATAAAACTTATAATCATATTTTCTATACAGATCATCTTCTGTATTTGACTTTTTGAACCACCTATTATATATAAAATCCCAAATTCCTTATATCTTCTTTTTAAAAATACACTTACTGAATAAAATACAAAAAAGCATAAGAATGAATAAGCTATAACTATTGTAAGATTTAATGCCTTAGTTAAATACTCTGGAAGTTCTACCTCTTTAAAGTTAGGATGAAATACTATCATAGTAAAGGCAAACAGTAATGTTGCTGATATTGTACTACTTCCGAAATAAGCTAAATATGCCTTAATGTTTCTAGAAACATTTTTAACTGCAAATTCTCTTAAATTCATTAATTACTGCCTCCTAACATTGCCAATACATCAATTATTTTTTGATAAAATTGTTGTCTTCCATCCTCTTTATATATTTCATTATAAATAGTACCATCTTTTATAAATAATATTCTGTTACAATAACTTGCTGACATTGCATCATGAGTTACCATCATTGTAGTTACTTTTTCTTCTTTATTAATTTTTTCAAATAACTCCATTACATTTTTTGCAGCCTTTGAATCTAAGTTACCAGTAGGTTCATCTGCTAATAATAATGTAGGGTTGTGTATAAGAGCTCTTGCAATAGCTGTTCTTTGGGATTGCCCTCCTGATATTTCAAAAGTTCTTTTATTTATTAACTTTTCTATTTCTAGAATACTTGCAATTCTATTAAGCTCTTTATTTTGCTCCTCTACATCAATTCCATCTAAAGTAAGAGGAAGTACAATATTTTCTCCGACAGTTAATGTATCTAATAAATTAAAATCTTGAAATACAAAGCCTAATTTTCTTCTTCTAAATAAGGCTAAATCATCACCTTTAAGCAAAAATGGATTTTTTCCTTCTATATTTACTTCTCCTGAAGTAGGTTTATCTATAGTAGAAATCATATTTAAAAGTGTAGTTTTTCCACTACCTGAAGGCCCCATGATTCCTACAAATTCCCCTTCTTCTATATTGAAATTTATACCATTTAAGGCAGTAAAATTCATTTTTCCAGTATATATTTTAGTTAAATCTTTTACTTCTAAAATGTTCATAAAATTCTCCCTTCCTATTTAATTAATTCTTGTAATTAATTTTATAAATAATAGTAAAAAGTTCCTATCTATCTAACTTACACTTTTGTGACATCCTTGTAAGATTTCTTAAGATAGTTAGTACATATAAAAAGGGGTTGTCGCATTAAACTTTAATTGAGAATTTTAAATTCTTAATTCTTAATTGTGCGATAGCCCCTTAAATCTTTTAATTTTATTGTAACTTTAGTTCCCTTATTTAAAACTGATTCTATTTCAATTTTATGACCTAACTTTTCACATATTTGCTTTGAAATATATAACCCCATACCAGTAGATTCTCCAAATTTACGTCCATTTTCTCCAGTAAAAAATTTATCAAATACTCTTTTAATATCTTGCTTTGATATACCAACTCCCATATCTTCTACTGATAAGCTTATTATATTTCCATCCTGACATGCAGAAATAATTACTTCTTTTCCTTTATCTCTTGAATACTTAACTCCATTTGTTATAAGCTGATCTAACACAAACTTTAACCATTTAATATCACTATATACTTCAATAGATTCATCAATTAACACTCTTGGCATTATCTTATTTTTTATAAACAATCTTTTATTTTCATTTATAGCTTCTTTAACCAAAGATTGCAAATTCAAACTTTCAATTAAAAAATCTCTTTCAAAAGAATCTAATCTTGAATAATACATTACTAAATTTAGTCCTTTATTTAGCTTTCCTAATTCTTCTTTTATATCTTGCTCAATTTCTTCTCCTTCAAATTCTTTAACTTGCAAAGCTATTATTGAAAGAGGTGTCTTCATCTGATGTACCCATATATTAATGAAATCCAAATGTTCTTTGTAAATTTTTTTATACTTTTTAATCGATACTACATATAAATTATATTGTTCCTTTAATATTTTAGAGACACTTTCACTAAGAATTCCATAGCCTAAGTTAGATATTGCAGATTCTAAGGAAGTTATACCACTTTTAAATAATTTATATAATCCTCTATCTTTATAATATTTAAAACTTAAAAAACTAACTAAAATAAATAGATTCATTACAAAAATATATATAACTTCATTAAAAGGCATATAACCTTGCACATAACAATAAATGCTTGTTATAAACAAACTTAATAAATATATCCCAATGTAACCTTTATTATGTTTTAAAAATTCTCTCATCTTATTCCCAGGTCTTGTTTAACCTATAACCTACTCCCCTTATAGTTTCTATTCCATTTTTTATGCCTAAGCTCTGAAGCCTTTTTCTTATTCTACTTATATTTACACTAAGAGTATTTTCTTCAACAAAGTCAATGTCATCCCATATTTTTTCTAAAAGAAAATCTCTATTTACTACTTTAGGATATTTTTTCATAAGATATTCTAAAAGAATGCCTTCTCTTTTTGTTAATACTAAGCTTTTACCCTTAAATTCAATTTCTAATCTTTCTGGATAAAACTTTAATAAACTTACTTCAACAATTTCTTCTTTAGCTTTACTAGCATAATCTCCAAAAGCTCTTCTAATGCAGCTTTTTATTTTTGCAATTACAACACCAACATCAAAAGGCTTTGTTATATAATCATCTGCACCACTTTCAAGTGCCATAATTTGATCCATTCCACTATCTCTAGCTGATATAAAAATTATAGGTATATTAGATTTTTGTCTTATTTTTTTGCACCAATAAAACCCATCAAACTTAGGTAAATTTATATCTAACAATACAATGTTAGGCTCATATTCTTCAAAATCAGTCATTACATTATCAAAATCTTTTACAATTCTTGCATCTAAGTTATATTTATCTAAATATTCCTTTAGCAAAGTGCCTATATCAATATCATCTTCTATGATTAAAATTTTATATTTCACATTAAATCCTTCTTTTTATTTATTAATTTTTCCCTTTTTTGCTTTACTTATGCAATAATTATACTTGATTTTGATATTATTTGTAAATAAACTCTAATTCAATTATAATATATTTTATCTATACTTTTACTTATTTGACATATGTTAGAAACATTTTAAAGTTAGCCATAAAAATAAAGTTTAGATATTTTACACTATCATATTAGAAAGAGAGGTCTTATTATGAAAGTTTTAGTTGCAGGAGGTGCAGGTTATATAGGTAGTACCATATGTTCAGCATTAGATGAAGCAGGTCATACACCTATAATATTAGATTCATTAGTTACAGGGGAACAATCTTTTGCAGAAAGATATACTTTTTATCGTGGTGATATTGATGATTTAAATTAATATTTAGTTCATCAGCGTCAATATATGGCAGTGCAACTTCAATTGAAGTAACTGAACAAAGTGATATAAAGCCTGGTAGTCCTTATGCTAGAACAAAAGCATTTATTGAAGAGATTATTAAAGATTATTGTAATGCTTATAATATGAAAGCTATTTCTTTACGTTACTTTAATCCAATTGGTGCTGATCCAAAAATGAGAACAGGAGGCTATATCAAAAACCCTTCTCATATATTAGCAAAATTATTACAAGCATATTTTTCTAAATCAAAGGAATTTACAATAACAGGTGTAGATTGGGACACAAGAGATGGTTCTGGAATTCGTGATTATATTCATGTATGGGACTTAGCTCTTGCACATGTTAAAGCTGTTGAAAAAATTGATAAAATATTTAATAATTCTGATAATAATTACTATGCTATTAATATAGGTAGAGGTGAAGGAATTACTGTAAAAGAATTCGTTAAAGAATTCGAAAAAACTTTAAATACTAAGTTAAATATTCATGAAGGGCCAGCAAGAGATGGAGATGTTCTTGGAGCTTATGCTAATTGTGATCTTTCTAAAAAACTATTAGATTGGAAAGCTGAACTCTCTATTGCCCAAGCTATTAAAGATGCTATTGAATGGGAAAAGAAATATAAGAATATTGAAATTTCTTAATTAACACTCTATAAAAATAAAGGGGTTGTTGCAGACAACCCCAAAAGTTAGATTTTAGGTCTAACTTTTGGGGGTCGGTTCAATCAAAAAACTTGATTTAAACCTCTTTATAACTAATCAAAAATTAAATTTAAAGCTTTAAGCCTATTTTTTAATTCATTAATAATCTTAACTTCTTCTTCTTCATTTGCTTCAAAAGTTACAGAAAACCTTAAATAAGATCCAACATCATCCC
Source organism: uncultured Clostridium sp. (assembly GCA_934755305.1). GTDB lineage: Bacteria > Bacillota > Clostridia > Clostridiales > Clostridiaceae > Clostridium. The sequence continues at coordinate 20,096 of CAKVLD010000040.1, forward strand.
AAGGCACTGTAGAAATTAGTGCATTTTTAATAAAATATTCCGAAACTTCCTCTGCATTTTTAAACCTTACTTTTCCAGCTCCTATTGGACATTTTACATATAAATAAAAAGTTCCTTTAGGCTTTTCTACTTCAAAACCAACATCCCTTAAAGCTTCAGTTAATAAATCAAATCTTCTAGAATACTTTTTGCATATTTCCTGGGTAATATTGGTATGATTTAAAGCATATACCCCTGCCTTTTGAATTGCTCTAAATTGACCTGAATCTGTATTATCTTTAACTGTAGCATAAGCCTTTACAATCTTTTCATTTCCTGCAATAAAAGCTAGCCTCCAACCTGTCATATTAAAAGCTTTAGATAAAGAATGAATTTCCACTGCCACATCCATAGCTCCATCTACACTTAAAAAACTTAACGGTTTATATCCATCAAAAGTAATAGCTGCATATGCCGCATCATGTACAACTAATATTTTATTTTTCTTTGCAAAAGTTACTACTTCTTCAAAAAACTCTTTAGTTGCCGCTTGCCCTGTTGGATTATTAGGATAATTTATATAAAGTATCTTTGTCTTTTCTAAAATATCTTTTGGAACTTTAGATAAATCAGGCAAATACTTATTTTCTTTTTTAAGTTCTAATTTATATACCTTTCCCCCTAAATATTCTGTATATGTACCTAAAATAGGATATCCAGGTGTAGTCATTAATACATAATCTCCAGGGTTAATTATACAAATTGGAAGCATTGCCAAAATAGGCTTTGAACCAATTCCATGTACTATATTTTTTTTAGGATCTAATCCTTCTACATTATAAACATTTTTCATATAGTTACAAGCAGCTTCTTGAAATTCTAAAATCCCATTATCTGCATAAAATCTATTTTCCTTTTTACTTGCTTCTTCATATAGTATCTTTACTATTTCCTTGCAGGCACCACTATCAGGCTCTCCAACTCCTAAATCAATTAAATTAATTTTAGGATTTTTTATTCTTGCTTCTGCCTTTGCTCTTTTTATTTTTTCGAATTTATAAATATCAGTACCTTTTCCAAAGTTTAAGCCACCAAGCCTATCCGCTATTAAATCATCTAAATAACTCATCTAACCTGCCTCCTTTTATTATGAATATTAATCAACTCAAGGACTTATGTTATATTTTTACTTTTCATCCAATCTTAATATGAGTTATTTTAAACTATTCTTACTTTTGTAATTCATACATTTTTTTATAATTTCCATTCTTTTTTATTAATTCTTCATGATTTCCCTCTTCAAGAACTTTCCCTTCATTAATAACATAAATCCTATCACAATCAACAACAGTAGAAAGTCTATGAGCTACCATAACAATAGTTCTTCCCTTCATAATATTATTAATAGCCATTTGTATCTCATTTTCAGACTCTGAATCTAAAGCAGATGTTGCTTCATCTAAAAATAAAATTGGTGAATTTTTCAAAAAAGCTCTAGCTATACATATTCTCTGGCGTTGTCCACCTGATAAATGAGAACCATTTTCCCCTACTTTAGTATCATACCCTTCTGGAAGTTCCATAATAAAATCATGAGCATAAGCAAGTTTTGCTGCATTTATTACTTCTTCTTTTGTAGATTCTAAGTTACCATATAAAATATTTTCATATATAGAGCAATTAAATAAAGTACTTTCTTGTGGCACATAAGACATTAAACTTCTTAAATAATATAAATCATAATCCTTAAAAGATTTTCCCCAAAGCTTAATATCTCCATTATAATTTACAAAAGACATTAAGGATTTAATTATAGTTGATTTACCAGAACCACTAGATCCAACTAATGCTATCTTTTCACCTTCTTTTATATTTAAACTAAAATTATTTACTACCTTTTTTCCTCTATACTCTACAGAAAGGTTGTACAACGATAATATATGTTTATCCTTTTCTATAGACTTTATATTACCAAATCTTTCACTTTCATTTTCTTTATGAAATATATTATAAACACGTTCTGCTCCTGAAGATTGCCTAGGTATTTCTGTAGCAGATTTAATTAAAGCTGTTGCTAAATATCTTATAGAATAAGTATACCTGCTTACAAACATAACATCAGGTAAAAGCATTTTTCCTATAGACACTAAATAACAACCTATAAGTATAGGAAAAGTTACAAAGGAATGAGAAAATATATTAGCTATAGACATATATTTAAACTTTAATTTTTGCTCATCTTTCTTTACATCAAAGACATCTTTTGCACAATCTTTAATTTCATCTTCCATAACTTTTTCAAGCATATATAACTTAATAAACCTAGCCCCTGATATAATATCTTGAAACTTTTCATTTAATGTACTTAAAGATTTTTGTATTTTAAGACCTATATTATGAAATTTATCATTAAAAAATAAATTAACTATAATTATAGGAATTAAAGAAACTGTATAAAATAATCCCATCTGCCATGATACAACATAAGTTACGCATAAGTAGCATAGAGCTTGAATAAAAGGAATTAACACATTATCAACTGCATTATTTAAAGCTTCACAAGCAATATCTACATCTTGATTTAATAAGGAAAGAATTTCTCCACTATGCTCACCTAAATTATCTAAAGGCATATCTAGAACTTTTGTAATAAGTGAATTCTTTAAATTAACCTTGACCTTTCCATCTGAATACTTTGTAATAAAATTAGTAAAACCTCTACCTAAAGCTGCAATAATATAAGCAAGAACAGCAAAGACAACTGTTAATACTAAATATTTAACTTCCCTTTCTGAAAAACATAAAAATAAATTTTTAAAAGAAAAAGCATCAAAAAGAGTTTCGAAAAACTCAAATACAATGGAGGTTATTCTAGCTAAAATCCATATTCCTCTACAATTTTTTGTAAAGGTTATAATAGTATCCCTTATTATTAACTAGTTCATCATGACTTCCCTTTTCTACTATCTTGCCTTTATTAAGGACATAAATAATATCTGCATTTTTAATTGTAACTAGTCTATGGGCTACTATAATTGCTGTTTTATCCTTAATAAGTTCATCTAAAGATTTTTGAATATTTCTCTCAGTTTCTGCATCTAATGCTGAAGTAGGTTCATCTAAAATTAAAATTTCTGGATTTCTTAAAAAGGCACAAGCAATGGCTATTCTTTGACGTTGCCCCCCTGATAAATACACTCCTTTTTCTCCAACAAAAGTATCATATTTCTTTGGAAGTGTAGTTATAAAATCATGTATATCTGCTCTTTTAGCAGCCTTTATAACTTGCTCTTTTGTAGCATTTTTATTACCATAAAGAAGGTTATCATAAATGCTTTTAGGAAATAAAAATGTTTCTTGGGAGACTAGTCCTATTTTATTACGTATAGATGATATATTCTCTTCATTAAGATTAAAACCAGCTATACTAACATTCCCTTCCTGAGGCTCATACATTCCTGATAAAATATTAAGTAAAGTTGACTTTCCTGAACCGCTTTCCCCTACTATAGCTATCTTTTCATATTTTCTTATATCCATATTAATATGATCTAAAACCTTATTATTTGCATAACTAAATCCAAGATTTCTTATACTTATCATTACTTCATTCTTTAGAGTACTTTCTTCTACCTTACCTAAGTTTTCTTCTTCAAAATCATATATTTCAAGAACTCTAATTGCCATAGCTTCTGCACTTCTAACTTGAATAAGGTAATTTTGACTCCTATAAAGGACACCAGAAACCATCCCAAAAGTAAAGGCAAAAGTTAAATATTCTCCAGAAGTTAATACTTTATTTAATGCCATAGTTCCTGCAACTAAAGTAACTACGATTTCTGGTATATATGAAATACTTGTGGCTAAAATACTAATTTTAAAAGTGTCTTTTCCAAGTTTTTTTTCTGTTTCTATGTAATTTGAAGATACTTTATAGAATTTCTTTTTCATAATATGTTCTAAGGTAAAAGATTTTAAAGTCATAATTCCAGTTAAAATATCATAAGCTAATTCATTAATCTTTCCTAAAGCCTCCCTTGAACTATAAGTAGACTTTTCTATATTTTTGCTATTTTTATAAGCAATGTATGAACTTATAGGTATAAAAATAAAGCCTACTATTGTAAGCTTAACGCTTATAGAAAGACACACCACAAGTCCTGTGAAAAATGTAAATAAACTTTGATACATATCTATAAAAGTTTCTGACCAAAAGGTTCCTACACCATTTAAATCACCCATAGTTCTAGATAAAATATCTCCTGTAGACTTTTCATTAAATAATTGAAACTTTAAGTGACATATCTTTTTACTAAGTGAATTTCTTAAGTTATATAATCCACTTTCTACATTTCTGCTTAAAGCGTATGTATTTATTATTTCTATTCCATACTCTGAAAGTGTAATTATAATTATTATTAATATAGTACTTTTAACATTTTTTAACGTAGTTAAGGTAGCATCTAAAACTTTACCAAAATATATACTTTCAAAAACATAGATAATTCCTAATAAACCTTTAAGGACAAGTGATAATAATATTAGTTTTTTACTTAGTTTTGCTCTTTTAGTTATTTTTCTTTAATGTCTTTTTCAATTTCTTTTAAGAATTCACTACCTATTCCTTTTCCTTGATCTTCATAATTTACGCAAAATTCATCTACGTAATATTCAATTCCTTCTATCCAAGGTTTCTTCATTCCAAGGCTTAAAGCTACTATCTTTCCCTCTACTGATCCTACATATCCTAAAAAATAATTGTTTTTAAAATAATTGTTGAAGAAATTAATTACCTTTTCTCTTGAATCATATATATCAAACCAAGGCTCTTTGGTAAATGTGTTTATAAATATATTTACACATTCTTCTATATTTTCTTCTTTCATCAATTCTACTTTTAAGTTACTCATATTGTTTTACCTCTCACTTGTTTAGTTTTTTGAAATTACACTTTATTTTAATAACAAAATACTTTATTGTCAATTTTTTCATTTTAATAAAAGACACCTGCCAAAGTAATGCTTTGACAGGTGTTAATTGTTTTACAAAGGTTTGCTTCACTTTATTATTTTTAATATTTAAAAATTAAAAATATTTATCTTTCTCTTGTTTACTTTAACATTTATATTACTAAATATAGTTTTATGATTTACATTCTCCCAAGTTTTTGATATTAATCCTACTTTTTTTATGTGTTCTTTTTCTTCACTATATAGCTTATTCCAATCATCATCTTCCTCTGTTTTGATATAAAAATCAACCTTATTACCTAAAATGGTAACTTTTAAATATAAATTTTCTGCTTGATAATATTCTTTAGCTAACAAATGTTCAGTAGCTCTTTCTGGACAATGCACCGAAACAATCTGTCTACTCTCATTACCAAAAAGATATTTTTCACCATCCTCTGCTTTTAATATTATTCCGCTGAAAAATGCAAATCCAATTTTGCTATCAGTCTTAACTTTACATTCAAATTCCACATTATCATTTTCATTAATATTTAATTCTATTTGGGCAGCATTTTCATTTGATAACCATGTATCATAAACCTTTTCATTTGAATGTATTACCGTAATCTTCTCATTGTCTTTCAATATTTGTGCTTTATTTCTATTTTTTATTCTAATACTATTTGTATTTTTATCTTTATCATCAGAATTACTTATACATATTTTATCTATAGCAGATATTATGTGTATCCTAAATTTATATTCTTTTTGTATATTATTATCTATAGCTTCTTTCAATGTAAACCTCATAGCTTCTCTCTTAGATAAGAAATATAGCATTTTTAATCTGATTTCTTCCCATGAATCCACTATACTATTTTTCTCTTCAATTAGATTATTAAGTTCAACTTTATCTATATTCATTTTCTTCAATAACTTAAATAGAACATCATAATATACATATTTATAATTTAAAACTTTTGCATAGCCTCTTGTTAACGATTTTAAGTTATCATATTCTTTATTAAGTAATTGTACTTCTGGGAAATCAATAGATATCTTACCACTATTAATATCTTTTAATAGATTACTATGATCAACTAAAGCTTGTCTTATACTGTATTCTTTTAAAGTACTTTCATCTTTTTTTATTGTCCAAAAATATCCATTTTCTTTACCTTTTATGAAGTTCTCAAAACATTTATTAGCTACATTATACATAACATCATATGTTAGCATAAAATCCTTAAAAGTAGGATTAGCACCATTATCTACATGTCCATTATCCATTATATAATATATTCCTCTTTTTCTATCATATCCTTTAATAATAAAGAAATGAATATGAGGTACAAGTTTATATTCTATATAATATGGTAATTCTATTTGATCTGATGGAACTAATACCATGTACCCATCACTTAAAGCTCTTTCAATATTGGTATGAAAATCTTCTTCATTATCTATACAATAATTAACTCTATCAACTACAACACCAAACTTCTTTTCTAAGACTTCCTTAGAAAATTTGTAGAAATTCTCATCCATATTCTCCACAAATAAATCCCATGAAAAATAATTATTTACCATAAACATTTCATAAAATACAGCCTCAAATAAATATAAATCAAAATAATCATCATTGATTGATTTATACATAATGGCCCAAGGTCTATTAAAGCATGTAATTTCACTTGGATTATAATTATCTTCGTTTGATGTAATATTATTCATAATAACTTTATTAGGTAATTCATCTCTTGGATTTATTGGAAAACCAACTCCAAAAGCTGTTCCTAATGATATACAAACAGCTTTAGAATATTGTGAAAATGCAGCAGCCATTGCTGTTCCGTCATGAACCATTGTAATTTTATATTTTTCTCCTAATTTTTCATATAAAACTTTTTCTAAATATTCTTCGTAATTATCAGATATTAATCTTAACTTACCATATCCGCCTCTATTTTTAAACTTTCCGTGTTCAATATAATTAGCAACACTTATTACAATTTCCTTATTTAAATCATACTTATTTTCTTTACACTGCTCAATTGTATCTATAAGACAATTTATTATATATTCGTTTTCTAATTTTGCCTCTTCCTTTTCCTCTAATTCGTTATCAAATTCCCATTTAACATGTTTAGATTTCACCTTTTCTAAAGTATAAACTTTATCAATACCATCTTTGCCTAACTTTATAACACTTCTCTTAATAAAACTTTGACCAAAATCTAGAGCAAGATTGAATTTATTTTTATCCTTTTTAGTAATATATTTTGATAAACCTTTTATTGCAGATTCAGCAGGATCTTCTACTAAAATAATGTTATAGCCTTCTTTTTCTAGCTTAAAAACTTCATCTATACATTGTCTCATTATGTTTCCGAATTTTTTATTTGCAAGACCTCCAACCAAGATAACATTCTCTATTTCTGACCAGTAG
>CAKVLD010000041.1 GCA_934755305.1 uncultured Clostridium sp.
TCCATATATAGTGACTTGAGAGCAATCTTTAAAAGCATTTTTTTCTTATATAAGTTACTGTCTTATATACAGCAACATTTTCTAAATTGGTACAATTTGAAAAATACAAACTTCCTACCGTCGCTAAATATCAACCCTTTTTTATTTTAGCTATAACTTTCTCTCTTAAAGTTCTTTTTATAAAAAATGTTGTTACTTTTTATTACAATCTCATAAATATTTATAATTAAGTATATAAACACTAGTATTTTAACTTTAAACTTATTTTTGTATTACTAATTAACAACATTTATCTTAAAAAGCATACTATATTCGCTCCTCCTATACATATGTCTGAAAAACTTCTAAATATCAAAAAAGGCAGCCCCCCAAAGGATGTCCACCCACTTTTCATAAATTAATTTTCCTTAGAAAAAGTAACAATAAATTCACTACCTTTATTAAGTTCACTTTCCACCTTTATTCCAGCATCATGCTGAGCTAAAATATGTTTTACAATAGCTAATCCTAACCCAGTTCCTCCTTTTACCTTAGATCTACTTTTATCCACTCTGTAAAATCTTTCAAAAATTCTTTCCTGATTGTCTTTTGAAATTCCTATTCCATTGTCCTTAACCCTTAAGACAACCTTATCATTATAATTAGTTACAAATACTTTTACTATCCCGTATTTATTATTGTATCTAATAGCATTATCACATAAATTATATACAAGCTCCTCTAAAAGTTGATTATTTCCCATAATAATAGAGGGACTTCCTTCTATATAAATGCTTACATCATTTCTTTTTGCATTTATCTGCAAGCTATCTACACATTTTTTTGCTATTTCATATAAATCCACTTTACTTAAAGCATACTTTTTATTATTTGAATCAAGATGAGATAATTCAATAATATCATTAATTAAATTCAATAATCTATTAGCATTCTTATTAATTTGCCCTACAAATTTTTTAGTATCCTCTTCTGTAGTCATGCCATTTTCAATAAGCTCTGCATAACCACATATAGAAGTTAATGGGGTTTTTAATTCATGAGATACATTTGCAGTAAAGTCTTGCCTCATTCTTGCAGATTTTAATATATCCTCATGTTGTTCTTTTATAGTATTTATAAAAGGTGTTAACTCTTTATAGACAGATATACTACCACAATGATCTATATCTCTTGCTATTTCCCCTATTGGCTTAATTATATTTTTAGTAATTATATTAGAAGAAATTATACATAAAACAACTATAACAACTATAAGGCACCCTATTGAAGGACACACCTGCTTAAGCATGTTCCATATACTTATAGCCTCCTTAGCAATTCTAAGTACTGTATCATTATCAATAGCTACTGCATAATAAAATGTACTTTTCTCAAGAGTTTTCGACTTTCTTACACTTGAACCTTCTCCTTTTTCGAAAGCTTTAAGTACTTCTGGACGATTTTTATGATTGTCCATCTCCCCTGCTTCAGCTAAACTATCAAATTCTACAATACCATCAGCCTTTACTACTGTTATCCTAACATTATCTTTCTTGCTAAATTCAATAATATTATCAGTTTCATAAGAACCATCTGTTGCTATAATAACATTACTTATTGTCTTTAAATTTTCTATAACTTCTCTTTCAAATAACTTATAAAATTCTATAACTGTTAAAGTTAAAGTAAAAAATATAATTACTATAGTCATCAAAATAAGTTGAATATTTAACTTTTTCTTCATTTTTATGCCTCTTATCTTTCTTACTATCTATTCAATAATATATCCCACATTTCTTATAGTTTTTATTCTAGTTCCTGATTCTCCAAGCTTCTTTCTTATAGTTTTAATATGCATGTCTATAGTTCTAGATTCACCTTCAAAATCTGTTCCCCATACCTTTTGCATAATAACTTCTCTAGTCATAACTGTTCCCACATTACTGATTAATAATTTTAAAAGCTCATATTCCTTAAATGTAAATTCACATAATTTATTTTTTTCATATACTGAACGCTTTTTATCATCAATAAATATATCACCTAAATGTATATATTCTTCCTTGTTAATATCTGAACTCCTTCTTATCAAGGCCTTAACTCTTGAAATTAGCTCCATAACCCCAAAAGGTTTAGTCATATAGTCATCACACCCTATATCTAGAGCTTTAACTTTATCTATCTCTGTTCCTTTAGCTGTAACCATTATAATAGGTACTTTTTTAGTACTTTGCATATTTCTAAGTTTTCGTATGATTTCAAGACCATCTTCGTCTGGTAACATTATATCTAACATAACTAAGTCTGGTACTTTTTCTGATATTTTTTTATAAAAATTCTTTGCACTTTCAAAAGAAGCTACTGTATAACCACTATTTTTTAAAGCAAAAGTCTCTATTTCACGGATATTTTCATCATCTTCTACTATATATATAAGGGACATTTTTACACCTTCTTAAATTTATTTAGTCTTTACATTAATATATCTATTATTTTTCCAAATTAATTGTACCTTTACTTTGTTAAATATCATCCTCTATTTTGTTAAATTTAATTCTCACTTTGTAAAATCTATGTAAAAAGAGTAGGAATATAAAATTATTATATTTAAAGTAAATTCAAAACACATAATTTTATATTCCTACTCTTATACCTTTAAAAATTTTTATTCATTATTTACACATTGTTTTAAGCAAGTCTTTAAGTCATCTTCTGGTGTACTTATTAATCTTAAGCCAAATGTATCAACTAAATATTGAAGTACATTAGGGCTTAAGAATGCTGGAAGTGTTGGTCCTAAATAAATATTCTTTATTCCTAAAGATAATAAACCTAAAAGATCAGCTACTGCTTTTTGTTCATACCATGATAATACTATAGATAAAGGTAATCCATTTACACTAGTACCAAAAGCATCTGCAAGTGCTGTAGCAATTCTTATTGCTGAATAACAGTCGTTACATTGACCTACATCTAAAAGTCTTGGAAGTCCAGCAACAGTACCAAAGTCTAACTTATTAAATCTATATTTACCACATGCTAAAGTAAGTATTACACAATCATCTGGTACTTGTTTTGCAAATTCAGTATAATAATTTCTACCTGGTCTTGCTCCATCACATCCGCCTATTAAGAAGAAATGTCTTATTTCTCCATTCTTAACTGCATTAACAATAGTTTCTGCATTGCTTAATGTTGCATGATGACCAAAGCCTACTGTAATTTCATGTGGTTCTTGATCTTCTTCAAATCCTCCAAGCTCTAACGCTTTTTCTATAATAGGAGTAAAATCTTTTTTACCATCTTTATCTTTCTCTATAAACTTAACTCCATCCCATCCAACTACATTAGTAGTAAATATTCTGTCCTTATAAGTTTCTCTTGGTCTCATAAGACAATTTGTAGTCATAAGAATGCAACCTGGAATACCATCAAATTGTTTTTGTTGATCTTGCCATGCTCCACCATAATTTCCTACTAGATGTTCATATTTCTTTAATCCTGGATATCCATGACATGGAATCATTTCACCATGAGTATATACATTAATTCCTTTTCCTTCAGTTTGCTCTAATAGCATTTCTAAATCTTTTAAATCGTGCCCTGAAACTATAATAAATGGACCTTTCTTAATATTTACATTTACTTGATGTGGTGAAGGATTATCATAAACTGTAGTATTAGCTTCATCTAGCTTTTTCATTACTGCTATAGCCATATCCCCAGTTCTCATAGTCCATCTAATTAATTCTTCTACATCTAAAGTATCATCTGTAGTTGCAGCTAGTGCTCTTATATAAAAATTATCTACTTGGTCATCATAATAACCAAGTTCTCTTGCTTGATGTCCATAAGCACTTATTCCTTTAAGTCCATATACTATTGTTTGTCTTAAAGAACGAATATCTGGGTCAAGATCTTTATCATACATTATTCCTGCTTTTTTAGCATCTTCAAGCATTTCTGATAAATTACTACTTAAATCATATTTTGCATGATCTGTATCTGTATCAATTTTACCAACAGATTTTCTTAATGCTTCTTTAATCTTTTGAGATTCTTTTAGCATTTTTACATGGGCATCCCCATCAAAATTTACATTTGTTAAAGTTGTAAAAAGAGAATTTTCAATAAAACCGACTATTTTTTTATCTACATTTTCATCCTTCTCTAGTATTTTCATAGCATAACAACTGATTCCTTTGATTTGATATATTAACAAATCTTGGAGCGCTGCAATTTCTGGAGTCTTACCACATACCCCTATTTTAGTACATCCTTTTCCTCCAGCAGTTTGTTCACATTGGTAACAAAACATTGGGTATTCTAAATCCATGTTATTTTCCACAAGCAAACCCTCCTCTTTTGATTTCATACCCTATTATGTTTCCCTAACAATATTTTTATATTCATGTTTTATATAAATCTATTTATTATTCATTTTACATAACATTTGATCCTTATTCATGTTTTCCTGTTACAGAAAATATAACCCACTCTGCAATATTAGTTGAATGATCTCCAATTCTCTCAAAATACTTAGCAATCATCAAAAGATTTGCAGCCTCTTCACCAGTTTCAACTTTTTCACTCATTAATTCAATTAATTCTTTCTTAATAGATAAGAAAAGTGAGTCCACCACATCATCATGCTTAATTACTTCTCTAGCTAAATCTAAATCTTCCTTAACAAAAGCTTCTAGACTTTGCATAACCATTAACATACTTTCCTTTGCTACTTCTTGTAACTCATCTAATTTTTCTGCACTATTCTTCTTAATTAATCTTAAAGTTACTTCACATATATCAGCTGCTTGATCACCTATTCTCTCCATATCAGTTATCATCTTTAAAGTAGCTAGTACATTTCTCAAATCCTTTGCTACAGGCTGTTGTTTAAGTAAAACTTGTAAACATAACCTCTCAATCTTTTTCTCTTTTTCATTTACTTTAAAATCAGATGTTATTACAGATTCTAAAACTTCTTTATCTTTATTTACTACTCCTTTTATGGCTATCCTTACAGATTCCTTAATAAGTTCACCCATTTTAATAAGTTCATTATTAATTTCCTTTAATTGCTTTTCAAACACAGTTCTCATTATCAACCAAACCTCCCTGTTATATAATCCTCAGTCCTTTTATCCTTTGGCATAGAGAATATTTTTTCAGTATCATCATATTCCACTATTTCACCATGTAAGAAAAATGCTGTTTTATCAGATACTCTAGTAGCTTGTTGCATATTATGAGTAACCATTATAATAGTATATTTTTTCTTAAGTTCTACTACTAAATCCTCAATCTTAGAAGTAGAAATAGGATCTAGTGCTGATGTAGGTTCATCCATTAATATTACTTCTGGTTCTACTGCTAGTGCTCTAGCAATACAAAGTCTTTGTTGTTGTCCACCTGATAATCCTAATGCACTTTTCTTTAATCTATCTTTAACCTCATCCCATATAGCTGCATCCTTTAATGATTTTTCAACTATTTGATCTAATTTTTCTTTTGAACGTATTCCATGTGTTCTTGGTCCAAAGGCTATATTGTCATAAATGCTCATTGGAAATGGATTTGGTTTTTGAAATACCATTCCCACCCTTTTTCTTAAGTGATTTATATTCATATCACCATATATATCTTCTCCATCTAAAGTTACTTTTCCTGTAATCTTACATCCTTCAACTAAATCATTCATACGATTTAATGACTTTAAGAATGTTGATTTACCACAACCTGATGGCCCTATAAATGCTGTAATTTTATTTTCTGGTATAACTATATTAATATTTTTTAATGCTTTAAATTCCTTATAGTATAAATCAAGATTTTCAATTATAAACTTATCCATAACCTTTATTGTCCTTTCGTAACTTTTCTAGCAATACATGCTGAAATCCAATTAATAATCATTACTATCACTAATAATACTACTGCTGTAGCATAAGCTTCATTCATGTGTAACCCTTCACTAGCAAGGTTGTACATATGAACTGATAAAGTTCTTCCTGATGAAAATAGATCTTCAGGTAAAGTTGCTACAGTTCCTGATGTATAAATAAGAGCTGCCGTTTCCCCTACTATTCTTCCTATAGCTAATATAACCCCTGACAAAATTCCAGGTACTGCTGCTGGAAGTACTATTCTAAATACCGTTCTAAGTCTTCCTGCTCCAAGTCCAAAACTCCCTTCTCTATAGGAATCTGGAACTGCTAGTAAGGCTTCTTCTGTTGTTCTCATAATTACTGGTAATACCATAATAGAAAGAGTAAAGGCTCCTGCCAAAATAGAATATCCAAACCCAAGGCTAGTTACAAAGAATAACATCCCAAATAATCCATATACAATAGATGGTATCCCTGATAAAGTTTCTGCTGTAACTCTTATTATTCCAACTAGTTTATTTCCCTTCTTTGCATACTCAACTAAATATATAGCTGAAAATATTCCAAGAGGAACTGATATTAATAAAGCAAGTCCAGTTACAATAAATGTATTAAATATTGCTGGCATCATAGATACGTTTTCTGAAGTATAGGTCCAAGAAAATAAGTCTATTGATAAATGTGGAATCCCTTTTATTAAAATATATCCTATAAGAAATCCTAAAACCCCAACAGTCAATGCTGCTGATAGAATTACTAAAAGAAATAATATAAAAGACATAGGTGTATCTTTATAAGCTTTTAGTCTTTGCTTAATACTTTGTTTATTTATTCCATCCACTATTTTTCCCTCCTTTTAATAAGTGAAAATGTAAGGTTAATAATAAGAATAAATACAAATAATACTACTGCTGTAGCTATTAATGCTTCTCTATGCAAATCTGCAGCATACCCCATTTCTATTACAATATTAGCTGTAAGAGTTCTAACCCCTTTTAATAGATTCGTTGGTATTCTTGCTTGATTTCCAGCAACCATTATTACTGCCATTGTTTCACCTATAGCTCTACCAAGGCCTAAAATTACTCCTGCAAGTATCCCTGACTTTGCTGCTGGAAGCATTGCTAAAAAAATACTTCTTTCATGATTTGCACCAAGTGCTAATGCTCCTTCATAATAAGTTTCTGGTACTGCTCTTATTGCGGATTCTGAAACTGTTATTATTGTAGGTAAAATCATTATTCCTAATAATATAGAAGCTGTTAATATACTGCTTCCATTTCCCCCAAATATATCACTTATTAATGGCACTATAACTACTAGTCCAAAAAAACCATAAATAACTGACGGAATACCAGCCATAAGTTCAATCATTGGCTTTAAGAATTTATATAATTTTTTAGGACAAAACTTTGCCATAAATACTGCTGTAAATATTCCTATAGGAACCCCAAAAATACAAGCACCTGCTGTTACATATATACTTCCAAGTATCATTGGCATTATTCCAAAAACCTCATTACTTGGTGCCCAATTTACTCCTGTTAAAAAATTAAATACTCCTATTTTCTTCATAGCAGGAATTCCATTTGCAAAAAGGAAAACACATATAATAACAACAGCTAGTATTGATGCACATGCAGCTAATAAAAATACACCTTCCATAATCTTTTCTTTATATTTCTTCATAGTCATTCTCCTTAAGGATTAGAATGTATCAAGGCTCTCCCTAAGTTCTTGATACATCCTGTATAATTTATAATAATTACTTCTTATTTACTTCTTCCCAAGTTTTAGTTTCACCTGTGTAAATATTCTTTACATCATCACTTGAAAGCTCATTTACATCATTATCAGTGTTTACTATTACAGCAATTCCATCTAAAGCTATTGCTACTTCTTTAAGTCCTGAATTTTTTTCGCTATCTTTTAATTCTCTTGATGCCATACCTATATCACATAAACCATCTGCTGTTGCTGACATTCCTGTAGTAGAATCTGATGTTTGAATTTCAATTGTTGCATTTGTATTTACTTTTAAATAAGCTTCTTTTAATTTCTCCATTACAGGTGATACTGAAGAAGAACCTGCTACTACTATTTTTCCTGATGGCTTTGTACTAGTATAATCAGTACCTCCATTTTCTGATATGTAGCCATTATCTTCTACTATCTTTTGTCCATCTTTACTTAATATATAGTTAATAAAATCTTTAGCTACTTCGCTTACCTCCCCTTTAGTTGCTATATTAAATGGTCTTGAAATTTTGTAACTTCCATTTTTAACATTGTCTGCTGTTGCCTTGACACCATCAATTTCTAATCCTTTTACTCTATTATCTAAAACTCCAAGTGAAATATATCCTATAGCATTTTCATCTCCTTGAACTGTACTTATCATAACTGATGTACTATTGGTTATACTTGCTTCTTGTGTTGTTTTGTCTATTTTCTTACCATTTGAATCTTTCTCTTCAATACCAAATAACTCCACGAAAGCGCCTCTAGTTCCTGATCCATCTTCTCTTGATACTACTGTAATATCTTTACTAGAGCTTGCCCCTCCACAACCTGTTAACATAAGACCTGTTATTGTAGTAGTTAATACTGTTATAAAAAATTTTTTCATTAATTTCTCCTCCAGATTTAAAAATCTTAATTAATTCCTTTTACAATTTTTAGTTTATATTTGGAGTGTAAAATCTGTAACCAGATAAATGTAAAGTTCATGTAAAGTTTATGTATCATACTTTTTTAGCCTTATAACTTTCCATCTTAATGTGCTTTTCAAGATAAATGTTGTTATTTTATTTTTCCATTTCCATAAACCTTTATATCCTTATTACTAAAATTATTATTTATAGAAAACCACCAACATTTATTGTAGAAAGTTTTAAAAGTACAATTAAAGTTATGATGAAATAACCTATAAACGCACCAAAAAAGCCCCCTAAATTAATAGTGAGCTTTTTTATTTTTTTATATTTACCACTTTTGTAAAGCATGCTTGTCTATCTTAAGATTAGGATTAACTTTTTGAAGACTATCAAACTGTTCTTTAGGAATATCTTCAGTTGTTGTACATCTAAGGACTTTCAAGTTATTACATAACTCTAAAGCTTTAATATCCTTAAGACTTCTATTTTGGCCTTTATTACCGGAAATATCTAACTCCTCCAAACCTATCATTGTACTTATAGGAGAAATATCAGTTACAATGTTATATGCTATTCCCAACTTTTTGACATTAGTTAAATCCTTTAAACATTCAATATCATTTAAATTACAACTTTTTAATTCTAATGTGTCTAAGTTCTTTAATTCCTTAATACTTTCATTAAGGTTACTACCTATACAGCTTCTGTTAAGACTTAATAACTTTAAGTTAGTAAGTCCTTTTAGAGATGAGTAATCATGTATTTCAGTGCGGTTTAAATGCAATTCTTTTAGATTATCTAAGCCTTTTAAACAATCTATGTCTAGCTTCCATTTCCAATCCAAGCTATCCCCCCAATAATCTTCTAAACCTAAATTTAAATATTCTAAGTTCTTAAGAGAACTTAGTGAAGAAATGTCAGGCAAACTTCCTTCTAGTGATAAATATTTCAAATTAGTCAAATTTTTTATTGGTGAAATATCACTTAAATGCCTATCATCTTTTAAAAGTAAAACTTTTAAATTCTTTAAATTACTCAAAAAATCTAAATTTCTCAACTTATTTATTTTGCTCAAAGGTGTTATATCTCTAATACTTGCTCTCTCCAAGTTTAATACTTCCAGGTTAGTTAATTTCTCCAAAATATCAAAATTACTTAATGACAAAGAAGTAGTAGATTCTAAAATTCCTTTAGTCAAATACTTATATCCTAATGTTTCAAGAATTGCTTTCTCTAATTTAGAATTTCCTAAATCTATAGCAGATACAGATAAATCTTTACTTACTTTTCCTGAAAAATTAATATTAGTATTTTTGTAATTTATATCACTTTTAAAATCAAATTTTAAAGTTGTACCTTGCTTAACATTTTTCCATTCTATTGAATCTTCTTCTTTATTATACACTCCTTCTTCATTAATATTATATATATCAATAACATTAGTTTCAGTCACCCCTTTTATTGGGTTGTTTAGAGCAAAATCCTTATCAGTTTCAGCCCTATCTAAAGTTATACTTTGATCTTCTAGATTAATTGTTTTTAAACTATCTGGTATCTTTAAAGAACTTATATCTTTTATGTTATTATTTGAAAGATTCAATTCTGTTAAATTTGAGAAAGTTTCTAAATTCCCTACATTATCTATATTCTCTATATTATTATTAGATAAGTTAAGATGTTCTAAACCTTTTAAATTTTCTATACCCTCTACATCTTTTATGTCTTTAATGTTATTTCCTGACAAACTTAAAGATTTTAAGTTAGTACAATACTCCAACCCCTTAAAAGAAGTAATATTTTTAGATGAAAGATCTAATTCAGTAATTCCTTCTAAATCTTCTTTAGTAATCATATAACCTTGTGGTTTTCCTAAGGCTGATAATACAGCTTCCATCATATTATTATCTTCCATTAAGCTTAATACTCTAATATTAGCATCAACCTTTCCAGAATATTCAAAACTTCTAAATACATAAGTTTGCGGTTTCCACTGAGGTTCCCACGGATTTTCTAATGGAAAATTATGTTTTACTTCAAAATTCACCTTTTTATCCTCAGTAATATTATCCCAAGTAATAGTACCGGTTTTTCTATCATATACACCACCATCACTTATATTATATACCTCTGGCTTGTCATAATCTTTTTCAATATTCCAATACCTTGATTCATCTGGATGATTTAATGTTGGTAGTTTTATTTTAGCTACATTATTACAAACTACGATATTTAAAGTAACATCTTGATTCCTTGCAAATAACTTATAATAACCAAAGTTATTACAGCCCGAGTTCATTACGTAATTAAATTTATATTTTGAAAAATCAAATATTCTATTATTATCGAAATTAAAATCCTCTACCTTAGACCCATCCATTGGTGAAACATCTATTATCTTATTTCCAGGCATAATCAATCTTTCTAGTTTCTCAAAATTTCTTATAACATTTATATCCTCTATTTCATTATTTCCTGCTTCTAATTCTTCTAATTTTTTTAGATTACCTAAGCAAGATATATCTTTAATTTTATTATTATTTAGAGTCAAAACTTCTAATTCAACTAAATTAGATAATGGTTCTATATTTTCTATACTATCACCATCTAATCTTAACTGACTTAATTTACTGAATTTTGATGGCTTGGAAGCATCACTTATCTGATTACTATTCACACCTAGTGACTCAGTCTTTGATACATTATTAGATATACTAATAGCTCCTGATCCTGTATTCGATAAGTTTAAGTATTTAATTTTTTTACAATTCTCTATATAAGAAAAATCATCTATTTTATTTCCTTATAAATTCAATCTCTTCATGTTAGGAAAATTAGACACAACAGATATATCTTTTACATTATCATTTGCTATTTCTAATTCTTCTAAGTTTGGACAATTAACTAATACTGAAATATCAATATTTTCAAGCTCAATTCTTTCTAAATTTACGCACTGCTCTAACCAATCAAAACTAGATATTTTCATATTCCCTGCATAAGACCCCGTATAATGAATCTCTTTAATTTTTTTCAGTTTTCCTTTTGTTAATACTTCATTCCAATTTAAATTTGCAGCTTTTCCTAGAATATATCTTAAATTAGTATCTTGAATTAAGACCTCATCATCATCATCTTCTTCTGTGCTTTCCTCAATAGATGCCTCTTCTTCATTAACACTATAGTTTGATTCAATAGCTTTAGGTGCTACATTAAAAACCATTCCACTTAATAGTTCCCCTGCTAAAATAAATGAAATTATTTTTTTCTTTTCATTAAACTTTCCCCCTTATTTACAATTAATGATTTTTTATGCTTACAGTTTATTTTTTGCATCAACAATAAATTTATCGTATTAATTTTTTATTTTTATACTTTTTTCCTTTTCTATCTTATTTTGCAAAAAATATTTTGTTTAATCATTAAAAAAATTTGATTAACAACTAATTGAATATATATTGTATTTTTGTTATTATATACAAAACAAATATTAAAGAGGTGTTATTATGGGAAAAATAGTTGCTATAGGTGGTGGAGAAATTCATTTAGAAGAAACTTTATCTATAGATAAATTTATAGTAGAATTTTCAGAATCTAAAAATCCTAAATTATTATTCATTCCTACTGCAAGCAATGATTCTGAAGGTTACATTAAAACAATAGAATATATATATGGAAATACTTTAGATTGTACTGTAGATACTTTACTTCTTACAAAAGATAACATTAATAAAGAAGAAATAAAAACAAAAATACTTTCTTCAGACATAATTTATGTTGGTGGTGGAGATACAGTTACAATGATGAAAATATGGAGAGAAAAGAATGTTATTAAATATCTAAAAGAAGCCTATAATAAAAATATTGTTCTTTCTGGATTAAGTGCTGGATCTATCTGTTGGTTTGAAAAAGGTCATAGTGATAGTAATTCCTTTAGTAATCCTAATGGAACTTGGGACTATACTCAGGCTATTGGAACTGGCTTTATTCACGCTATCCATTGTCCACATTATAATGAACCAGGAAGGGAAAGCTTTGATAAGATGATGATAACAGAATCTCTACCAGGTATAGCTATAGAAAATAATTGTGCCATAGTTATTAAAGATAATATGTATAAAATAATTAATTCTGATAATAAAGGAAAAGCCTATCTATTAAAAAACGAAAATGGTATTGTATCAAAAACAGAATTATCTATTACTGATTATGCTCCATTAAGTAACATACTATAATGTAAAAAAATATATGCATCAAAAAAACATTATATTTTTTATTCTTTAGGTGTTTCTTTAACATACTTAATTTCAATACTTTTAAATACTTATTAACATCTTCACGTACAATATAATTTCCTAAAGAATAAAAAGGCGTCACACTATTTAGCGTGACAGCCTCTCTATCTTTTAAAAACAATTTAGCTAACTTATAGTATTGGTAATATTACTCTTTTCAGAATATATTATTTCACCATTATCAGTAGCTATGCAATATTGCATTTTTACTTCTTTATTATCCTCATCTGTTCCCTTAACATTTATTATATAACATAACTCAATCTTCTTATTTTCCTGATCTTCCACATAAGCTTTTACTATATCCTCTTCAATACTATTAAAGATATACATTAAAGTAAAAGAATTCTTTGCTATTACCTTAGCTTTTTCTTCATCTATATTTATTACAACTGATTCTGCATCCTTTCCTATAGAAGAATTAGAATAACCATCTAACTTTCCTGTTTCCTTATTTATCTTTAAAGATAAATTACAATTATAATATGGATAGCCATCTTTATACTTAGTAAAAATCAAAGTATAATAAGGAACTACTTGCGCTTCCTCTTCTTTTAAAACTTCCTTAAATTCATAATCTCCAGTATAAATTTTCTTCAAATAACCTTCACCAATTTGTACAGCTTCTTCTTTAGATATTTTTACATTTAAAGCCCTGGCACCTTGATTAGTAAACCCAATAACATTATATTTAGCATCTACATCTATAGCATAATCATTTACAGTAACATTATAATATTCCTCTTTTTTTAAAGGATCACTTTTTTTAATAGATGTATATTTTTTGTTACTTTCTTCGTCTAAATCAATTATTTTATTCTCCACAAGATTTGTAACAAAATTTTTCGCAGCCTTCTTCTCCCTTGCACCAGGCCCAATATGTCCATATATCACTACACCTGTTATAATCACGAGTATCACTAGAATAAAAGATATTATTCTTTTCTTTACTTTCATTATTAACTCTGTCAAAGTCTCTTATATACAATTTTTTATACAAAGCAAATTCACAAATATTTCCAAGGATTTTGACAAATTTCCTCCCTTCTTATGTAATCCATTATTTACATTAAATAGATTAATAATTACAATTTTCATTTATTATGTCCTAGATATTTTTCTAACTTATTTGAAACTTCTCTACCAGCTACCTTTTGAACAAGGGATATTATCATTTCAAAACTTCCAAGTATATTTCCACTTAATATTATCTTTCCACCATCTATTAAGTTTTTTTCTTCTATTCTATCTTTTTCACAAAAATCATAAATTTCATATGGAAATTTAGGTACTTTTATTCCATCTAAAACTCTGCAATCATTTAGAAATTTAATTCCCTCACCTTTTGTACATATATAATCATAAGAATTAAAATTCTCTAAAATCATATTTTTAATCTCTTTATTCATTCCTATCATTCCATCAGGAATTATTAAAATATCTGGTTTAAAATTCTCAATGTCTATAACTTCTGTATCTATAACTAGTCCATTATTTAGCTTAACTTTATTTTTAAAAGAAATACTATTTATTTTAAATAATTCTTTCTCTTCAATTAAATTAACCATCTTTAATGTATCAAAAGCAGTAGCATAATCTAGCATACTCATTCCATCATACATTAATATCCCAATATTTTTAGTAACATTCTCTTCTTTTTTAAAAAAATCATCACTTGTTATTTTTACTTTAACTCCATCTTTATATTGTCCAATTTCTTTAAACCCCAAATCTTTAGCAATTCTCATTGCACTTTCTGTAGGAACACTATCAATTATCATTTCTCCGCCAAAATCTAAAAAGAAATATTCAAGTAAAAGCCTTAGAGCTTCTTTTCCATAACCTTTATTTCTATATTTATGATGTATCTTAATGTTAAATCTAGCAATCTTAGTTACTAAATCGTATCCATGAAAACTAACTTCACCTATTGCTTCATCATTAATAGTGTAAACTAGACAATAAAAGTTTTTTCCGTCTGTAGGATAAACCATCTTTTTATAAAACATCTCCCACTTACTTTCTGGAAAATCAAATACGCCCCCTATATCCTTCATAGTTTCTTTATCTGACCATAATTTAGAAACAAATGCTAGATCATCATATTCCGGTTGCTTTATATAGATATACTTCCCATTTCTCCTATAGCTTCCTTTTATATTTGTCATAATCTAATCACCTATTTATTTTATTTATATATATTAAATATCTCATATTTACTTAATATTATCAATAGTTTTGAGAAATAAGCTACATACTATTATTAATGAAAAACTTTTTCTTTATCTAATGGAATTTTTATCTTTGTATATCCTTATAGGTATAGTTTTTCAGAAACTTATAGCCTTATTTTTGTATTTAATAGAATATATTGTATAATAATTGTTTTTTATATTAATTTTTTATAATTTACACCTAAAAAAATGTTGATTTTATATTGATTTTATTGATTATTGTTTATATAATATTTTTTGTTGTTTAGTAATCTTAAACATAAAGTTTAGTAAAAGTTATTTTTTATAAGAAATGCAGGTGAAAATTATGCAAATCGGCGAGAAAATTAGAAGGCTTAGAATAGCTAAACAGTTAACTCAAGAAGAACTTGCAAATAGATGTGAACTTTCTAAAGGTTTTATATCTCAAGTTGAAAATGATTTAACTTCGCCTTCTATCGCAACTTTAATGGATATATTAGAAATACTTGGAACTAACCTACAAGAGTTTTTTAGTGAAACTCAAGATGAACGAGTTACTTTTAAATATGACGATATGTTTGAAACAGAGGATGAAGATTTAAAGTATAAACTTATGTGGCTTGTGCCAAATGCTCAAAAAAATAGTATGGAGCCAATAATGATTACTTTAGATGCTGGTGGAAGATATGTAGAAGAAGAACCTCACGAAGGTGAAGAATTTGGATATGTTTTATCTGGTACTATTTTTCTACACTTAGGTAATAAAAAATATAAAGTAAAAAAAGGTGAAAGTTTTTATTTTAAACCTAAAGAAAACCATTTTATATCTAATGCTAGCAAAAGCATGGCAAAAGTAATTTGGATTAGTACTCCTCCATCCTTTTAGATTTTGTAGAAAGAGGTGTTTATGATGGAAAAAAACATAATTGAATTAAAACAGATTAGCAAGTGCTATGGAGACAATACAGTACTAGATAATCTATCTTTAAACATTAAGAGTAATGAATTTTTAACTTTACTTGGACCTTCTGGATGTGGTAAAACTACAACCTTAAAAATAATAGCTGGTTTTGAAACCGCTGACTCTGGTGAAGTTATGTTTGAAGGAGATAATATTGTAAATCTCCCCCCAAATAAAAGGCAGGTAAACACCGTATTCCAAAAGTATGCTCTATTCCCTCATATGAATGTATATGAAAACATAGCTTTTGGACTAAAAATTAAAAAGCTGCCAAAAGATGTAATAGATGAAAAAGTAAAATCTATGCTTAAAATGGTTTCTTTATCTGGTTTTGAAAAAAGAAGTATAGATTCTTTAAGTGGTGGTCAACAACAAAGAGTTGCTATAGCTCGTGCTCTTGTTAATGAACCTAAAGTTCTTTTACTTGATGAACCTTTAGGTGCACTAGACTTAAAACTTAGAAAAGAAATGCAAATCGAGCTTAAAAATATTCAACAAAGACTTGGTATAACTTTTATATTTGTAACTCATGATCAAGAAGAAGCTTTAACAATGTCTGATACTATAGTAGTTATGAATAATGGTGTTATACAACAAAAAGGTACTCCTGAAGACATCTATAATGAACCTAGCAATGCTTTTGTTGCAAACTTTATAGGTGAAAGTAATATTTTAGATGGGATTATGGTAGAAGATTATAAAGTTATATTTAGCAATAAAGAATTTGTTTGTGTAGATAAAGGTTTTGAACCTAATGAAAATATTGATGTAGTAGTTAGACCAGAAGATATCGGTATATCATCTAAAGAAGAAGGTATGCTAAAAGGTACAGTTAAATCTGTAATATTTAAAGGTGTTCATTATGAAATGGTAGTAGAAGCTGAAGATTTCTCTTGGAAAATTCATAATACAAAGTACTTTGAACCAGAAAGTAAAGTTAGCTTAACTATAAATCCAGAAGATATTCATATTATGAAAAAGGTTAAAGAATAATGAATAAAAATAAAAGATCTATAGTAACTTATCCTTATATTTTTTGGAGTACTTTATTTATAGTTATTCCTTTACTAATAGTTTTATTTTTCAGTTTAACTGAGTCTACTACTGATGGTTACAGTTTTACATTTGCTAACTACACAAAACTTTTAAGCCCAGCTTATGGGAAAATATTTTATCGTTCTATAAAATTAGCTTTATTATCAACTATAGCTTGTTTATTACTTGGTTATCCAGTTGCATATATAATTTCTAATATGAAAGAATCAAAAAGAAATCTATTAATTATGTTATTTATACTTCCAATGTGGATGAACTTCTTATTAAGAACTTACGCTTGGATGCCTATACTAGGTAAAAATGGTATAATAAATAATTTTCTTTCTAACTTTGGTATAGAACCAATAGGATTTTTATATAATGATGGTGCAGTTTTATTAGGTATGATATATAACTTTCTTCCATTTATGGTTCTACCAATATACACAGTTTTAAATAAAATGGATACTAGTTTAATAGATGCTGCCTACGATTTAGGTGCAAATAAACAATATATATTTAAAAAAATAATATTTCCTCTAAGTTTACCTGGAGTAATGTCTGGTATTACTATGGTATTTATGCCTGCTGTATCTACCTTTGTTATATCTAGCCTACTTGGTGGAGGACAATATATGTTATTAGGTAATTTAATTGAACAGCAATACACTACCATGAGTAATTGGCATTTAGGATCTGCTATTTCAATACTTATGATGTTAGTAATTTTAATTTCAATGGCTATTATGAATAGATTTGATGGCAATGATAAAGAAGGGAGCACAGGACTTTGGTAAAAAGATTTGACAACTTTATAAAAAGATTTTATTTAATTATTATTTTTATATTCCTATATGCTCCAATACTTACTTTAATGATATTTTCATTTAATGAATCAAAAAGTATGGCTAATTGGGGAGGATTTTCTTTAAAGTGGTATGGTGAATTATTTCAAAACGAATCTTTAATGAATGCTCTTTACTATACTTTACTAGTTGCTATTATATCTTCAATAATTTCTACTATCATAGGAACTATAACAGCTATTGGAATAAGTAATATGAAAAATTCAACAGGTAAAAAACTTTTACTTAATGTAAATTACTTACCTGTTCTTAATCCAGATATAGTTACTGGTATAGCTTTAATGTCACTATTTATATTCTTTAAATTTAACTTTGGTTTTGTAACTATGTTGCTAGCCCATATAACTTTTAGTATTCCTTACGTAATACTTTCTGTATTACCAAAATTAAAGCAACTACCAAGTAACACTACAGAGGCAGCCTTAGATTTAGGTGCTACACCTTTTTATTGCTTAAGAAAGATAATTATACCTCAAATAAAACCAGGTATAGTTGCAGGATTTTTAATGGCATTTACTATGTCTATTGATGATTTTGTTATTTCATTCTTTACTACTGGTAATGGTGTATCTAATCTTTCTATACAAATTTATTCTATGGCAAGAAGAGGTATAAAGCCTGAAATAAATGCTTTATCTACAATAATATTTGTTACAGTTTTAGTTTTACTTCTAATAGTAAACAAAAAACAATCTTCTGGAGGTGACAAATTTGAAGCTTAAGAATTTAGCATGTATATTGTTCTCTGCACTTTTATGCACTACTATACTTTCAGGTTGCTCTAGTTCTAATGATACTTCTGCAAATATAATTAATGTATTTAACTGTGCAGACTACATAGATGAAGATTTAATAAAGAAATTTGAAGAAGAAACAGGTTATACTGTTAAGTATTCCACTTATGACACCAACGAAAATATGTATTCAAAGTTAACTTCTGGTAGCAGTAATTACGATTTAGTTTTCCCTTCAGATTATATGATCGAAAAAATGATAAGTGAAAACTTAGCCGAAGAAATTAACTTTGATAATATTCCAAATTATAAATATATAGGTGAAGATTATAAAAACCTTGATTATGATCCAGAAAATAAATTCTCAGTTCCTTACATGTGGGGAACTATAGGAATTATTTATGATCCTACAGTAGTAACTGAACCTGTTACTAGCTGGGATATATTATGGGATGATAAATATAAAGATGAAATAGTTTTATTTAACTCTGTAAAAGATACTATGGGTATTGCCTTAAAGAGACTTGGCTACTCTATGAATTCTACTAATATAGCAGAAATAAGTGAAGCTACTGATTCCTTAATTGATTTAAAAAAGAAAAAAATAGTTAAAGCTTGGGTTGTTGATGAAGTTAAGGATATGATGATAAGTGGTGAAGCTTCTCTTGCTACTGTTTGGTCTGGAGATGCAAATTATATAATGGATGAAAATCCCAGTTTAGAATATGCAGTTCCTGAAGAAGGTTCTAATAAGTGGTTTGATGCTATGGTTATACCAAAAGGCGCAAAAAATAAAGAAGGTGCTGAAGCTTTTATAAATTTCTTAACTGATCCAGAAAATGCAAAACAAAATGTTGATTACATAGGATACTACACTCCTAATACAGTTACTTTTGAAATGTTAGATGAAGAAACAAAAGAAAAATATCCTTCAACTGAAGTTCTAGATAAATGTGAAGTATTTAGAAACTTAGATAAGAGCATTTTAGAAATTTATAATGATGAATGGGTTAGAATTGGTGCAAGCTAAAACTTATCATAAAAAAGTGGCTTCGCCACGCTCCCTTCGGGAAACTGAATTGTAAGTAAAATTTTAAAAGCATTTTTAGTATATTTAATCTTAACTGAAGTCACTTTTTTTAGCCTGTCAAAAGGTTCTAAAAGAAAAATAATTCCTTATAAAAATACCATTTAATTATTTTTCTTTTTGGTTCTTTTGCGGCACTATAATTATTTTTTAACGTATTTAACAACTTACATATCAGAAAGCTAGTAATAATCAGTGATCCCTCTCAAAAAAGTTTTAAAATTTCCTATACGTTAAAAAAATTAATCTTAATATATTTGATAGAGACTAATCTCTACCAAATACATTAAGATTTTTTTATTCCCATAACTTATTATTCTTTATTTATTTCATCAGGAAACCAAATAGCAATTTCTCTTTTAGCACTTTCTTCTCCATCTGATGCATGAACACAATTTTCTGTTATACTCTTTGCATACATTTTTCTTATAGTTCCTATTTCAGCAGTTTTAGGGTTTGTAGATCCATTTATCTTCCTTACCTTATCTATAACTCCATCACCTTCTACTATTAAAGCACATAAAGGTCCTCTAGTTATATATTTAATTAAAGTGTCATAAAAACTTTTTCCTTTATGCTCCTCATAATGTCTAGAAGCTAATTCTTCTGTAGCCGTTAATAACTTTAAAGCTTTAATTTTAATACCTGCATTTTCATAGCAACTTATTATTTTTCCTATTACATTATTCTCCACTGCATCAGGTTTTATTAACACTAAACTTCTTTCCATAAGTATCTCCCCTAATATTTCTATTAATAACATTATATGATTGAAATTTTCAGAATATTTAAATTAATATTTTTTATATGTTATACTTAAGATAATACTTATTTTAGAGGTGTTCTTATGACTAGATATTTTTTAATTTTTCATGGAAGAGTTCAAGGAGTTGGATTTAGATATTTCGCTCAAAGTAATGCTTTAAAATATTCTATAACTGGATTTGTAAAAAATGAATATGACGGCACTGTTTCTATGGAAGCTCAAGGCCAGGATATAGATTTACATAACTTTTTACAAACCTTAAGTAAAGGAAATATGTTTATAAGAGTTGATAATATAATTAAAGAAAATATATCTATTGTAGAAAACGAAACTAAATTCAAGGTTAAATATTAATAAAAGGAGTTGTGGCATTAAAGCTTATATCCACAACTCCTTTTAATATACTAAAGTATCTAAGCTATTTTCTTTTTCTCTTTTTTCTTAAGTTCTTTAAAATATTCTTCTGTTTCTTTAATTACTACTCCACTAAGGCCAATAAGTCCAATAAGGTTAGGGAATGCCATAAGCCCATTAACTATATCAGCTACTGTAAATATTAAGTCTAAAGATAAGAATGGTCCTATTGCAACTAAAGCAATAAATATTATTCTATATGTTTTTATAGATTTAACACCACCTAAATACTCTATACATCTTTCTCCATAATAATTCCAACCAAGTATAGTAGTAAAAGCAAAAAATATAAGACCTAAATTTACTATGTACTTTCCTAATATAGCTATAGGAAGACCTGATTCAAATGCCGCAGTTGTTAAAGCTGATCCTTCTAATCCTGTATCTAATGAACCAGTTAATATTATTGCAAGACCTGTCATTGTACAAATTATTATTGTATCAAAAAATGTTCCTGTCATTGATATAAGACCTTGTCTTACTGGTGACTTAGTTTTGGCTGCAGCTGCTGCTATAGGTGCACTTCCAAGACCTGCTTCATTTGAAAATACCCCTCTACCTACTCCTTTTGATATTGCCATTTGTACAGTAATTCCTGCTGCTCCACCTAAAGCTGCTTCTGGATTAATTGCACTTCTAAATATAAGTGATATTGCATCTGGAATAGCTTTAGCATTGCATATAAGTACTAATACTGCTCCTATAATATAAAATCCAGCCATAAAAGGTACTATTTTCTCTGATACATTAGATATTCTTTTAATTCCTCCAAGAGTGACTAATGCTACTAATATAGTTACCACTACTGCAGTTACTGCTAAAGGTACATTAAAAGCTATGTTTGTTGCATCTGCTATAGATTTTACTTGACCAAAAGTACCTATTCCAAAAAAGGCAACCCCTACTCCAAGTAATGCAAATATTTTTGCAAGCCATTTTAAACCTAAGCCATTTTGTATGTAATACATTGGGCCACCTGCCATTTGCCCATTTTCATCTACTTCTCTATATTTTATAGCAAGCACTCCTTCTGCATACTTTGTAGCCATTCCAAAAAAGGCTGCAAGCCACATCCAAAGTAATGCTCCTGGCCCACCAGCTTTAATAGCTGTAGCAACACCTACTATATTTCCTGTTCCTATAGTTGCTGATAAAGCTGTACATAAAGCTCCAAAGCTTGATACATCTCCTTCAGCCTCATCATTTGTAGCTTCTTCATCTTTTCCAAATACATATTTAAGCGCTAAAGGTAATCTAAATATTTGTAATAATTTCAACCTAATACTTAAATATATTCCTGTTCCCACCAGTAAAATCAATAAAGGTGCTCCCCATATTAATTCACTAATTTTCTCCAAAATTTGTTGTATTTGCACAAAAAAATCCTCCTTAAAATTACTTTAGGAAGAGATAATAAAAAGTATAACTAAAAGCTTACTTTAATATCCCTTGTCCTTTTACCTGAGAGTTTAAACTTATAAATAAGTTGTGCTCCTTCGGTGCTCTATTAAATCAGAGTCTCTCCAAGGGCCTGTCCAACAACGGTTCTTTTACCTGAAAGAGTTACTTCTTCGGTGAACAACTTAATGTCTCTCTCCCATTATCTTCAACCAGACGCTATTTATTTTTTTAATATAGTATATTATATACACCTTATTAACAATTTGCAATAATTTATATGTTTTAATATGTTATTTTTTCATTATTTTCATTATTAATGTTCTTTTTTATAAATTTTACATATATTTTTTTAATTTTTTGTATATACTATAGAATGAATTATTGAAAGGAGTTAATAAAATGAATAAAACATTAAAAACTGTTTTAACAATAGTTATTGTATTAGCAATAATATTTATACCTATTATCACCAGTTACAATGGCTTAGTAAACTTAGAACAACAAGTAAATGTTGCAGAATCTAACATAGATACTCAACTTCAACGTAGATCTGATTTAATTCCTAATTTAGTAAACACAGTAAAGGGATATGCAAGTCAAGAAAAAGATATATTCACTGATATAGCCAATGCTAGAAGTAAACTTGCAGGAGCTACTAATGTAAGAGATGAAGCAAATGCAGATGCTGAACTATCATCAGCACTTTCTAGACTATTAGTAGTTGTTGAAAATTATCCAGAATTAAAATCAAATACAAATTTTAGAGATTTAACTGTAGAGCTTGAGGGGACTGAAAATAGAATTGCAATAGCAAGACAAGATTATAATACTGCTGCTACAAAATACAATACTAAACGTAAAAAATTCCCTACTACTATTATAGCTTCTATATTCAATTTTCAAGAAAAACCACTTTATAAAGCAAGTGATGGAGCTTCCGAAGTACCATCTGTAGATTTCTCAAGTTAGGTATAATTTATGAAAAATAAATTAAAACTTATATTAATATATTTTTCTTTATTACTAACATTTTTAATAAACTTTAATGTAGTAGCTTCTGTTAATTATCCCTCTCCAACTAATTATAAATATATTAATGATTACACTAATATACTTACAGAAAATGAAAAATCCCAAATAATATCTATCGGGAAGGAGCTTGAAGGTAAAACTACTGCTGAAGCTACTGTAGCCATAATAAATACTCTAGGTGGGCAAGATATAGAAAGTTACGCAAATGGCTTATTTAGAACTTGGGGAATTGGTAAAAAAGGTAAGGATAATGGTTTTTTAATTTTAGTAGCTTTAAAAGATAAAAAATGGAGAGTTGAAGTAGGACGCGGACTTGAAGGTCCTATTCCTGATGTTTTAACAAGCAGAATAATGAATTCAATAGCCAAACCAAAGTTTATAGAAAACAAATATGGTGAAGGCATTATTAATAGCTATAGTGCTCTTTGCAACTATATAGCAGAAGAATATAATGTAACTTTAGATAATTCCCTAAAAGTTGATGTACCTAAAGAATCTAATGATGATACAAGTGGTTTTATAGGTATTGGAGTATTACTTTTCTTAATTTTACTAGATTCAACACTGAATAGAGGCAGAATTATAAAACTTCTACTTAATCTTATATTTCTTTCTTCTAATCATAGAGGAGGAACAGGTGGAGGTGGCTTTGGTGGAAACGGAGGCTCTTCTAGTGGAGGTGGCTTTGGTGGAGGTTCTTCTGGTGGAGGAGGTTCTTCTGGAAGCTGGTAAAATCATCTTATAATTTAATCAAATATCTCTTATGCTCCAAAGAATATTTGATGCAAAAAAATATATAATGTAAAAGAATATTTGATGCAAAAAGGAGAATTCATATTTGAATTCTCCTTTCTATTTAGACTAGTATAAGAAATTTATTTTAATACTAGCAGTTGAAAATTATTTATATAATCTGTTTAAAGCACTAAAAATAGCTTTAACTGATGCTAAAGTTATATTGCTATTAACACCAACTCCAAAAGTTTTCTTCTTATTATCGTTTCTTTCTAAACATACATAAGCAGCAGCTTTTGCTTCTGAACCTTTTCCCAAAGCATGTTCAGTATAATCTAAAATATGAACATTCACAAAACCAGAAGTATCTAAAGCTTTTCTAAGTGAATCTATTGGCCCATTACCTATACCTTCAATAACATTTTCCTTATCATTATATAAAAATCTAACTGTTACTTTAGTATCACTTTTATCTTCATCATGTAAATCTTCAACCTTGAATTTAAGTAATTTAAAAATATTCTCATTATTCAAATACTCTTCTTCAAATTTTTCCATTATAAGTTTTGGAGATACTTCTCCTTCTTTTTCAGAAATCTTTTGAATAACATCTGCAAATTCTTTGTGCATAGCTTTAGGCATCTTATATCCGTAATATCTATCCATTACAAAGGCAATACCACCTTTTCCAGATTGACTATTTATTCTAACCAAAGCTTCATATTCTCTACCTAAATCTCTTGGGTCTACTGGTAAATAAGGCACTTCCCAATAAGTAGAATTTCTCTCTTTATACTTTGCCATTCCTTTATTAATAGCATCTTGATGAGATCCTGAAAAAGCAGTAAATACTAAATCTCCTGCATAAGGATGTCTAACATGAACTGGTATCTTGCAACATTTTTCATAAATATCTATTATCCTTTCTATATCCTCTAAATTAAGTTCTGGATCTACTCCTTGAACAAACATGTTATAAGCAATATTTAATACATCAACATTACCTGTTCTTTCTCCATTACCAAATAAAGTTCCTTCTATTCTATCTGCTCCAGCTAGTAAGGCAAGTTCTGCTGTTGCAACACCAGTACCTCTATCATTATGAGGATGTACACTTAAAATTACTCTTTCCCTATCAGTAAAATTAGTACTCATCCATTCAATTTGATCTGCAAAAACATTTGGGGTATCCATTTCCACAGTAGAAGGAAGATTAATAATCACTTTTTCTTTTTTAGAAGCTCCCCATGTATCTAATACAGCTTCACAAATTTCCAAAGCATAATCCACCTCTGTTCCTGTAAAACTTTCTGGTGAATACTCTAAAGTAAGATTTCCATTAAATTCTCTTGCATATTCTTTTACTAATTTAGTACCTTCTATTGCAATTTGCTTTATTTCTTCTTTACTCATATTAAAAACTACATCTCTTTGCAATATTGAAGTGGAGTTATATATATGAAGTATTACATTTTTTACTCCTTCTACTGCTTCAAAAGTTCTCTTTATTAAATGTGGTCTTGCTTGAGTTAACACTTGTACTGACACATCATCTGGTATTAAATTATTTTCTACTAAAGTTCTTAAAAAATCAAATTCAATTTGAGACGCTGATGGGAATCCTATCTCTATTTCTTTAAAACCAAGTTCTAATAAAAGGTTAAACATCTCTAGCTTTTCTTCCACAGTCATAGGATTAATCAATGCTTGATTTCCATCCCTTAAATCTACTGAACACCATATTGGTGCTTTTGTTATTATCTTATTTGGCCATGTTCTTTCCTTAAAACTTATAGTTTGAAATCTTTTATACTTTTTAAAATTTAACATATTTTTTGCCCCCCAAAAATATTTTATAGTTTTGCTTTTTACTAATTAATTATTTTTTAATATCATGAGATTTTCTATAACACCATAAAGCTTTACTATAAAAACTATTTTTTTATCTATTGCTCTAACCCCATTTTATTCACCTCTTATCATTTTAAAAATAAATAAAGCGTAACCACTCCTTTGGAGCAATTACGCGGTACCATCCAATTATTTTTCTTAATTCAAATAACGCTTTTTAAACGACAAAGTTAAATTTATAACTTCATAACTCATAAGCAAGTTCAAAAGACATAACTTATAGGTTTCCAGCAAACACCCACTCTCTAAAAAGTCCCCTTCTTTCTACTACTCTTAATCACAGCATTCAAATATTAACTTTTCATTTATATTACTATATTATTCATTCTGTGTCAATATTATACTAATATTTTTAACACTTTATCATAGTTTTTGTTTTATTATTTTGAATGTGCAAATCATAAATTCTTCATAATTCTAGATAATCTCTTATAATTCATTCTTTTATTACTTTTTTTAATGCTTTAATATTTTGCAAGTTATTTAAATCCTTCTTTTTTTTGCAAGTCTATCATTAACAGGAAAAATTTTTTTTAGGTTTATTATTAGGAATTATAATAGGTTTGCTTTTAAAGATATTACCTAGCGGCTTTATTAAGTTTTAGATATGATACCTACAAATCCTTTTAAATCTATGGTTGAAGGTAATATGTTACAAGTTATAGTATTTTCATTACTTTTAGGAATAGCTATGAATTTAATCGGAAACAAAGCTGAACCAGTAAAAAAATATTTGAAAGTTTCAACGATTTATTTATGAAAATGTTAGATTTAATAATGCAACTTGCACCATTTGGAGTTTTTGCTCTTATAGCAACAACATTTGCAACTACTGGTTTTGATGCTATGATACCTTTATTAAAATATATGAGTTGTATATTAATATCATTAGCTATTCAAGGATTTGTAGTTTATAGTGGATTATTAAAACTATTCACTAAATTACCACTAAAACCTTTCTACAAAAGATTTACTAGAATAGCTGCTGTAACATTCTCTACTTCTTCAAGTAATGCTTCATTACCAGTTTCATCTGAAACTATGCAAGAAGCTGGAGTAAGTAATACTATTACTTCTTTTACATTACCACTTGGTTGTACAATAAATATGGATGGTACAGCAATCATGCAAGGTACTGCTGCTATATTTATTTCACAAATATATGGTATAGACTTAGGTATATCAGGAATACTTACTATAATACTAACAGCTACTTTAGCATCTATAGGTACAGCTGGTGTTCCTGGCGTTGGAATGGTGATGCTTTCTA